>JAJFFY010000007.1 GCA_021776415.1 Hyphococcus sp. | reverse complement strand
GTCGATCTGCGACATCGCCGCTTCCAGCGCCTTAGATTTATCCACGTCACCCACCTCTACAAGCTTCAGACCGCCCTTGGCCATATACCGCCTCCGTTGCCTACAGGGGACCGCCCTGTCAATAAGCGCCTTTGTACGCTTTTTGTTCTCATTTGGCAAGGTGGATTATTTGGCTGTTTTTACTTGATAATTCTGGTTTGTTCTTTTTATGTTTTAAAAATTTCA
This sequence comes from Hyphococcus sp., assembly GCA_021776415.1. Classification (GTDB taxonomy): domain Bacteria; phylum Pseudomonadota; class Alphaproteobacteria; order Caulobacterales; family Parvularculaceae; genus Hyphococcus. The sequence goes on along the minus strand of JAJFFY010000007.1, from coordinate 217,655 downwards.
CCAGTCGCAGATCGACAAACCTAGCGCCCGCGCGCTTCGATTCGCGAGTTAGCGGGGAGCAGCCAAGATTCCTGTAATGAAGAGTCAGTAGGTAATTATCGGCTTGGACAGGAATTATGGCCAGCCGATATTGCCAATCCTTTTGCAAGCGTTTTCGAGGCCGGAGCGCCGCCCGCCATCGCTTTCAAAAGCTGGATGTAGTGTTACTTAATGCTTGTCATATTAGTTTGAACGGCTCCACGCTCACACCAGAAACGTCAACAACATCACTACCATCAACAAAAAAACTAACTTTACTGAATACCTTCAGAAGATACTTTTCCTTTCTAGGGTCACCATAATTTATATCGAGGTGAACATCACCATGATACGGCTCCTTACGCTGCTTGAGCTCATACTCATTCAACACAAGTTGCGAATACTGTTTTCCCGCAACCTCTCCACCCAAATTTAGGAGGTCATCCGCATTCCCAAGGGACGAGTTGAGCTTGGCATACGCACGGTTGATTCTGGTTCTTATCGGAAAATTTCCAGTATTGTGCATGGTGATCACTAGCTGATAATGATTTGGCTTGTGTTCAACCGCAAGCAGCCGGCAGTTGCCAATTAATAGGTTATGTTCCGGCGATCTAAGAATTCTATGCTGTACTGATTGATTGCGCCAAGTCGCGATCAAAGCTCCGCCGCCAATAAAGGACACAAGCCCCCAAAACAACGCCACCGCGAACGTCGCGGTGTCAAAGGTGTACTGAGACAACCAAGTAAGTACCGCGCCACCTGCTAAAGGTTGCCAATTGGCGAGAAGCCAATTGAAGACTTGCGAAAACATCTCGCCAGCCGCAAAATCTGCAACCCGGCTCCGCCAATTTGAAGTTGATTTGTCTGACATGATCCAAACCCTTCTCGCAGCAAGTACGCAGCGATTCGGGAGAATATCAGATTTTATTATTACTTGTCGCGCGGGGGCAATCTCGTTGAACGTCGAGATACAAGTTACTGCCTGAGCAGGGTGCCCCTCGATCATCGTTCGGGGCGCCGCCGTCTGGATCCCGGCTTTCGCCGGGATGAGCGGGTGGAGGGGGCTCGCTTCATGAGCGCCAATGCGGCGCCCCTTCCCTAGCGTTGTTTGCGGGGGCGCCAGCCTGCCCCCGGCGGCTTGCTATCACGCGCGTTCCTCGCCGACGAGATAGCGATAGGCGATGCCCGCGGGAACGACCGATAGTGCGGTGTAAACGATTGTGAAGATATACGTCGAAATCACCGAGACCCAAGCGCCAGGTTTCGACAGGTCCCACATATCGCCCTGCATTTCGAGCATGCGCGTTTCTAATTGTTCCATAGCAGACGGATCAGACGTCGATAACATCATCTCCATCATCAAAGAGATATAGCCCGACGATGTCAGCACGATGAATCCAAATGTGAGGATGATCAACGCAGCCACCCATAAAATCCAGTAGAAGAACAAGCCCCAGAAATGGCCTTCAGTAATGTTCCAGGATTCGGCGACGCCAACCGTTCTTTCACCAACCGCAGCCGCATAGACGACAGACATTCTCACAAAAAACCAGATCAGCACACCGACTAAAACGAGGGCGCCAAGGCCCATAAGGATGCCGCCCAGGGCGCCGGCGACTATTGAAAGGATAAGACCAACCACCATAACCAGAAGAAACCCTGCAATAGAGAGAATAATTGTCATGATTATCAGAAGGAAGAACGCTGCAACGATGCGTAACTCATCTGCGCCGAACCAAAGGTAAAACGGCAGGCGCGGCGCCTCGCCCCGGATCACATGGCGCAAAAGACCGGCGATCATCATCGGGTAGATGATCGCCATAGCGAGGTAGAGCAAACCGGAAGTCCGCAACATCGGCCCCATGGCGGCGAACATGGCTGTGGGGTCGCCACTGGCTTCAACGCTATCTAGCTGCATCTGTGCGTCGATCATTGACGGCATCAGATATACCTGCACCGCTATCAACAGCAATGTCGGCAACCACAAGATTTTTATAATCGTAAAGAAGTGAGTGACAATATAAGCCAGGCCAGCGCTGAATGCGGTGAAAACTGGAAACTTCATAATAAACCCCTACGCCTTTACAATAATCCTACCGCACTATTGCGCCTGAAAACAAGTTGGCGCGCGCGCCCGTTTTCGGGTAATTGTTAGGCGCTACAACACGCCGTCGGGCGCGTTCGCCGCGCGCCGGAAAATGCAACACTAAAGGGAATTGTAATGAGCCGTTTGTTTTTCTTTCTGGTTTCGATTGTCGCCGTCGTTCTTGCTGTTGCGGTGTTCGCGCCGGGGTTGATCCCGACGGCGGCGTTCAAGCCGCGTATTGAGACGGCGGCCTCAGCGGCCATTGGGCGCGAGGTGGCGATTGGCGATGAGCTATCGTTCCGGCTGTTGCCGCGCGCCGCGTTTCATGTGGAAGCGCTGACCATCGCCAACGCCGAAGGCTTTGACGGCGATTATCTGATGCGCGTCGCTGAGGCCGATATCGGCGTTAACCTGTTCAAGCTGCTGACGAATACGGTCGAGGTTGACCGTTTTGTGTTGACCGAGCCGGAGATTAACCTCGCGCGCAAGGCCGACGGCGCGGTCAACTGGAATTTCGCCAGCGGCGACGCAGAAGACACCGTCGACAATGACAGCGCGCGCGCGCCGCGGGACCTTCACCTCGGCGATGTCCGCATTGTCGATGGCCGCGCGCATTATAGCGACGCGGCGGGCGCCAAGACCTACTCAGCCGAGGATGTTGATCTCAATATCTTTTTGAAAAGCCTTAAAGAGCCGCTGGAAGTTGACGGCAAAATGATCTTTCAGGGCGAGCCGACCACGGTCGATATGGTGCTGACCACCCTCGCCGATATCATCGCCGGCGAGCCCAGCAATCTCAAACTCGATGTGACCATCGGTGCGACCAAGGCGGGCGCTGACCTTAAGATCGAGACCGGCGAGACGCTGCGCTATAGCGGGCCGATAGATATGGATGCGCCGGACCTGCCGGCGTTTGCCGCGCTTATTGGAACACAGCTTGCCGATGCGCCGGGCTTTGACCGGCTGTCGCTGTCCGGCGATGTCGATGGCGGCGATAATGCCTTGCGCCTCACCGACGCGCATATTGGCTTTGACGAGATTGAGGCCGAGGGCGTTCTCAATCTCGACTGGTCGGGCGCCAAGCCGAAGGCCAGCGGCGTTCTGTCTACGGATAAACTCGACCTCAGGCCGTATATGCCGCCGCCCACAACATCATCGGAAGGCTTTCCCGAATGGTCGACGGCGAAGATGGATTTTACCAGCCTGCGCAATGTTGATGCGGATTTCGATATTTCGGCAAACGCGATTTTCCTCAACGACCTTGAGATCGGCGAGAGCCGTTTGAAGCTGCGCATCGACAATGGTCGAATGACGACCGACATCCCTGAGCTTGCAATGTATGGCGGTCAGGGCTCTGGCCGGCTGGTGGTCAATGCGCGCGGCGCGGCGCCGTCATTTTCCGGCAACCTCGACATGAACGCCATCAACACCCAACCGATGTCGCTTGATCTGTTAAAGCACGACAATCTTCTCGGGCTCGGCTCGCTCAAGTTTGATTTCACCGCTTCCGGCGCCAGCCAGGAGGCGATCATGTCGTCGCTCAATGGCGATGGCGGATTTGATATCGCCAATGGCGCCCTGAAAGGCGTCAACATCGCCAAGATCGCCCGCGCGGTCGCAGCGTTTCAGGAAGGGTTTAATCCCGCGGCTTTAACCACCGCCGTCACCGCTGCGCGCGGCGCCGACGAGACCACCGATTTTTCGGAATTTCTCTCCAATTTCAAAATCACCAACGGGCTGGTCAACACGCCGACGATTTCTCTCAATGGGCCGTATCTCACCATGTCGGGCAACGGCGAGATCAACCTGCCGCTACAGACCATCGATCTGCGGCTGTCGCCGCGCGCAACAACGACGGTCGATGGCGTCGATGGACGCACCGTCGCCGTGCCAATGCGGGTTGGCGGCACCTTCGCCAATCCAACGATCGCCATTGACGCCGAAGCGTTCTTGCTTAGCGGTGGCGTCAAACAAATTCGCGACCTGCTCGGCGGCATCGGCAAACCCAAGCCGGCGCCCGCCGACGGCGAAGAGGCGGCGCCCGAAGCGGAACCACAACAAGAAATACCAGAGGAAAAAGCACTGCGCGCTATTGAGAGCATTTTTAGCGCGCCAAAAGAAGAAACGCCCGATCAATAAAAAAACCGCTTTGCGTTAATGCAAAGCGGTTTTGATTTCATCCGTCAGAATTCAAGCCGGCCGTTTATTCGAGTTCAGCCGGATCAGAGCTGGATTTTGGTCGGCGCATCAAAATAACAATCAAAATGATTGCGATAATCGGCGAAGCGACGATGAACAAAGTCATCGCAATAGCGCCGCCAGCGGCGACAAGCCCGATCAGTGCGCCGAAAAGGCCAAGGACCAAACCAACCACAGCGGCAAGCAACCCGATAATGATTGCCGCCAGGCCGCCAAAGCCGGCGGCCATTGCTTCCACAATAGTCAGCTGCGGGTCGGCGTAAAAATAAGCGCCAAGCGTCAGCACGCCGCCCAAAAATAAAATCAACACGACGGGCACATAAAACCATGCCGCGCCCCCACCTCGTCTAGTCTCGTGATAATCAGAAGTCGCCATTTTCAACACCCTCTCGAATGGCATTCGCCATCCGCCTTTTCTTGTAATTTTGCGTTGGTTCTTTTGAACTCTCTACAGGGACCATAATCGCCATATCGCATGGGCGAAACAAGCCCTCCCGCCGCGCCAGCCGGTCGCTTGGTCGATCCCTTGCCGGCTTTGCTCCGCTCTGCTAGGCGTCGCGCCCAATCTTATATGGTATTTCCATGAAAGCGACGCCGCACCCTGTCCAACACAAACCATAACCCGCGCGCCTGGCAGCGGATGTTGTCGGGGCGCCGCCTCGATCTGCTTGACCCCTCTCCGGTCGATGTCGAGGTCGAGGATATTGCCCACGGCATCGCCCGGGTTGCGCGCTGGAACGGCCAGACATTGGGACCATTGCCATTTAACGTCGCGCAGCATTCGCTCATCGTCGAAGAATTTTGCGGCGAAATAAAACCGGGCTGGCCGGCAAAATGGCGCCTCGCGGCCCTCCTCCATGACGGTCCGGAATTTGTCATTGGCGATATGATCTCCCCGTTTAAGGCGCAATTGGGCGGGCGCTACAAAGTCATTGAGCACCGCTTGCAGCAGGCGATCCATTTGCGATTCGGCCTGCCTGCAGATCTGCCCGAAACGGTTGAGAAGACCATCAAGCGCGCCGACCGCGCCAGCGCGTTTTTTGAAGCAACGCAACTTGCCGGCTTTGAATTTGCTGAGGCGCGCAAGTTCTTCGGCGCGCCGCGTGGGGTCGCGTCCATTGAGCTGAAAACCATGACGTCAAGCCAGGCCCAGGCCGCCTTCCTTGCCCGGTTCAAGGTGCTGATGAAGGCTTGCGAGGCTAACTAGATCAATGAGCCAAAGCTGGTACTTCAAAAACCCGTGATCGCCAGCCTGTTCTCCACACAAAGCAGCGAGATAGTTTGTTTTTCACTAATGGCGGGTATAGTTCAGTATCGCAAACACCGGATGCGGAAAGCCTGAAGTCTAATGATAATTGTCTGTTCACTCGATCATGCCGAGGCGGCTTTTAAAAAATATGCCCCCGCTTATGTGATTTCAATTCTCGAGAAAGATGAACCGACGCCGCCGGTGTTTGACGCCGTCCGGGAAGAAAACCATCTCAAGGTGATCGAAGATTGCAGCCGGGCGAGCGATGTTGAAGATTGCGAGAACCGCTGCAAAAAACTCCTCGCGCTGGCCGAGCGCTGGCGCAATAGCCCCGAGCCCAAAGCATCGATCCTCATTCATTGCCATCAGGGCGTCGCGCGTTCCATGGCGGTCGCCTACATTTTGATGTGCGCTATTGAGCAAGGCAATTGCGAGAGAAAAATCGCCGACCGCCTGCGCGCCGCAGCGCCCCATGCCGACCCCAACCTGATGCTGGTTTCTGAAGCCGACGCGCTGATGCACCGCGATGACCGCATGATTGAAGCGATACTGGATCTCTGCCCAAGCTGTACCGCGGGTGAAAAATCTGTCGTCAAGCTTCCCGTTACCGCATAAATCGGCCATAGACGGCGGGATGAAAAAACCGCCCTCTCCCGCCCCGCATCCGGCTTCCTTGGCGACAAACGTCGCCATTGCCCTCAATGCTGTATTGGCGGCCGTGGATAACGAGCATCCAAAAGTCTTGTGCGTCAGGGCCGGCGAATTGGGCCTGCCCTATGGGCCGTTTGATCCTGCGCGCCACCGCACATTTGAAATCGGAATGCGCGAATGGGTCGAGCGCCAGACCAAGATCTCGCTCGGGTTTATCGAGCAACTCTATACTTTCGGCGATGAAGGTCGCGAAGCGCCCGCCGCCGCTCTGGCTGGCAGGAAAGCCAGCGAACGCATCATCTCGGTCGGCTATCTTGCTCTGGCGCCGGCGCTGTCGGAAACCATTGCCGATGACGCCGTCTGGCGCGACTGGTACGGGTTCTTTCCCTGGGAGGACTGGCGCGGCGGCGAGCCGGCTATCCTCCGTGAGCGCATTATACCTGGCCTTACCGATTGGGCTGGGCGCGGCGTCGGCAAATCGATCCGAAATGCCCGCCTCGCCCGCATCAATATCGCCTTTGGCCTTGACGGCATGGGCTGGGCGGAAGAACGCACCCTTGACCGCTATGAGTTGATGTATGAGGCGGGACTAGTGGTTGAGGCCTGGCGCGACCGCGCCGCCGCCGGCCACGAGGCGCCCAAAAAGCGCGACCCTGCGCTGCAACAGACCGGCGCGCCAATGATCTCCGATCACCGGCGGATTCTCGCAACCGCCATCGGGCGCCTGCGCGGCAAGTTAAAATACCGACCGGTGATTTTTGAAATGACGCCGCCGGAATTTACCCTGTTGCAGCTTCAGCGCATCGTCGAGGCGATTGTCGGCTTTGGATTTCACAAGCAGAATTTCCGCCGCACAATCGAAAAATCAGGGTTTGTTGAGCCCACTGGCGAGACGACGCAAGAAGCGGCCGGCCGGCCGGCGGCGCTGTTTCGCATCAATCGCGAGGGCGTGCGCGCACGCGCCGCCACCGGCCTCGCCATCCCGCGTTTGCGCCGCGCAAAGGATTAGACGATGATGCGCGCGCCATCGCCGCCATCAAGGGGCAAGCATCGATGAAAAATCTGATCGCATTCATTGCAACAGGCGCCTTGTTTGTTACGGGCAATCTCCTTTTCAATAGCGCCATCGCTCATAACAGCGCGACGGCGACCTATCTTGGCAATGAAGGCGTGATGGTTGTCCATGGCGAGACGAAAATTCTGTTCGACGCGTTCTACGCCGACAGCTACGGGCAGTACGCGCTGGTGCCGGACACAATTGTTGAGGCGATGATGCAGGGCGCACCGCCCTATGATGGCGTTGATGCGATTTTTGTGAGCCATGTCCATGGCGATCATTTCACCGCTGAACTCGCCGTTGCCTATATGCGCGCCAACAAAACCGTTCGCCTATACGCGCCGCAGCAGGTGCATGACGCCATCGTCAATTCCGGCGTTGCCGATAACACCCCCTTGATGGCGCGTGTCTTCAGCTATGATCTGGCCCCTGAAGATAGCGCGATAAATTTCGATGTTGACGGGTTGTCCATCGCCGCCGTCGCTATTCCCCATGCTGGCAACCGGCCGCATATTCAAAACTTCGCCTGGCGCGTTACCATTGATGATGAAACCACCGTCATGCATCTCGGCGACGCCGGACCGGTTGTCTCCAACTTCTCGCGCCATACGCAGCACTTCAAATCCCGTAAAACCGATATTGCGTTCCCGCCTTACTGGTTTTTTGACGACAAAAATGGCAAAATGATTCTGCACGATATCATTGAAGCCGATCAGACGATTGGCATACATGTGCCAAAGCGGGCGGCGGGACATGGAGATCAATGGCGCGCCCGCCTCGGCGGCGATCTGTTTACCGACCCCGGCGAAACCCGCAATACGCCCGGCGAGTAGATGTTTTCAGGGTATTAATGTGACAGCGGATTTTTCGAACACGACAAGCCGCCCGCATGTGTTGGTCCTCGGGCGCGCGAAAACCGGAACCACTTTCATCGCCAAGTCGATCGAAGCTGCCTGTCCGGCGACGCCGGCGCGCTTCATTATGGAGCCCGAGATGCAGCGCGACATTAACCGGGCTGCAAAAGCATCAAACAGTTCAACCCTTATCATGAAAGTTTTATTTGATCATTGGGATAAACAGCTTGATGCATTAAATGAGCTTGCAGCAGAACAAGCACCGCCTATTTTCCACGCCCGAATCGCCATTGTGCGCGACCCGCGTGACGAAGTCATAAGCCGGCTGATGTATCGTCCGTTTAATTTACTACTGAGCGGTCGAGCACGGCCCAAAGACGTAGAACGCTGGGCGAATATTCTGGAACAACGCGAACAAAATCACGCGATAACGTTTCTTGATGTGCAAAAGGCGTTTACGACTTTATTTCCAAACACCCGCGACCCCGCCGATGAAATACGCAACATTGCCAGCTTGTGCATGGGGTATGCAGATTACCTGAAACAAAACCAGCGTATTTTCACAACCCTTAGATATGAAGATGCGGTCGCAAACGATTTTTCTGCTATTGAGCCGGCGCTTGGCTGGAAAGTCTCCAAAACACGCAACCTCGGCCGCTTTGGCTATACAAAGCGTTCAGGCGCTGCAACAAATTGGGCGAAATGGTTTCACCCATCCGACCTCGAAGCGATCAAAGACTTGATGGAACAGCCCTGCGCGGAGCTCGGTTATTCCGATTGGACGACGCCAGCCGATATCGACCGCACCATCGAACCCGAGCACCACTCGGAATATGCACGCGGCCTGTTGCGTCAATATCGCCGGCAGGGCGGCGCGGCGCGCGCCTTTATTCAACGCCTTCGAAGCCGGTTGTTTGCCTGAAACTGTTGATGTCATTCATTAAAGCTGTGATTTTATAGCGGCAGATTGACCTATCGACTTGTTTCCGCCCCGGCTTGACCGAGCCGCCATTTCCGTTCATTTTTCAGCTCAGCCCCTTGTGGGGCAGTTTTTTAACCCCATATATGCTCTAGTTGAGCACATATGTTGACGAGTATCTCAGACGACCGCAGCGGAGGCGGCGCAATGGCTGATTTTGGCGGCGAACCGACGACACAAACATTACTGCCCTATACGGATGCGGTAAGGGCGAGAACCGACCACCTCTATGCAAAGGTCGCGAAAGTCATTCCTGAATTCGAATGGCGGCTGCATGCGCCCTATATCGCCGCGATCAACGATCTCAAAAAACAGAAAAACGCGGTCATCCTGGCGCATAATTATATGACCCCGGAAATTTTCAACTGCGTCGGCGATTTTGCCGGCGACAGCCTTCAGCTCGCCAAGGAAGCGGCCAAGACCGATGCGGACATCATCGTCCAGGCGGGCGTTCATTTCATGGCTGAAACGTCAAAAATTCTGTGCCCGGACAAAACCGTTCTGATCCCGGATATGGAAGCTGGCTGTTCCCTCGCCGCTTCGCTCACCGGCGCTGATGTGCGGTTGTTAAAACAACGCTATCCAGGCGCGCCGGTGGTCACCTATGTCAATACCTCCGCTGATGTTAAAGCCGAGACTGACATCTGCTGCACTTCCTCCAATGCAGTCGAAGTGGTGGAATATGCCGCGCGGGAATTTAACTCCGACACGGTGATTTTTATTCCCGACCAGTATCTCGCCAAAAATGTCGCTGCGATGACCGATATCAAAATCGTCACCTGGGCCGGCGCTTGCGAAGTGCATGAACGCTTTACCGCCGACGATATTCGTGAGATCCGCGAAGGCAATCCTGGCGTCATTGTGTTGGCGCATCCGGAGTGCCCGCCGGACGTGCTCGCCGAAGCTGATTTCGCCGGCTCGACCAGCGGCATAAGCAATTACGTCAAGACCAACCAGCCCGAGCTGGTGGTGCTTATCACCGAATGCTCGATGTCGGACAATGTGGCGCTGCAAAATCCCAATGTGAAGTTCGTGCGGCCATGCAATCTCTGCCCTTATATGAAGCGGATCACCCTGCCGAAAATTCTCCGCTCGCTGCAAACCATGGAGCATGAGGTCAAAATCGATGCGGAAATCATCGAAAAAGCACGGGCGCCGATTGAACGGATGATGGCGCTGCCGCTCACCCGTCAGTCAATGTATTCCCATGAGCGCCCGCCGGAAGTCATGGCGATTGAGACGCGGGCTTGAGCTTGCTTTCGACAAAGAAAACTCATCCGTCGCATTCGCGCTGGCGCGGGAATCCCTATAACGGTTAAACGGCCCCCCGCAGATAGGGCGGGTGAACGGAGCAAGGTTTGGCCGAACAAACAGACATCCTCATCATCGGCGCCGGCGTGGCGGGGCTTTATACCGCTTTAAAGCTCGCGCCCCGGCCGGTGACCATCATCACAGCGCGCCCACTCGGCGAGGGCGGCTCGACCCAGTGGGCGCAGGGCGGCATGGCCGCGGCGATTGGCGATGACGATACGCCGAACCTGCATTTTGCCGACACTATGGAGGCCGGCGGCGGGCTGGTTGACCCCGAGGCCGCAAGCCTGCTTGTCGATGGCGGCGCGGCGGCGGTTGCAGACCTTGGCGCTTACGGCGTTGAGTTTGACCGTGACGAAGATGGCAATCTGAAACTCGGGCGCGAGGCCGCTCATTGCCGCAACCGCATCGTCCACGCCTCAGGCGACCAGGCCGGCGCGGCGATCATGGCAGCGCTGATTGCGGCGGCGCGCGCGGCCGACCACATCACCATTCTCGAACGCATTGTCGTTGAGGATTTGCTGACGGACGATAATGGCTGCGTCGGCGGCGCGCTGGTCTATGATGTCGAGGCCGGCCAGCGCAGCGTCTTTGACGCCGGCGAGACCGTGATGGCGACCGGCGGGCTTGGCGGTCTATACGCCGTCACCACCAACCCGACGCCAGCACAGGGCCATGGCCTTGCTTTCGCGGCGCGCGCTGGCGCGATTATCCGCGATCCGGAATTTGTCCAGTTCCACCCCACAGCGCTTGATATCGGCGCCGACCCCGCCCCGCTCGCCACCGAAGCGCTGCGCGGCGCCGGCGCGACCCTCGTCAACACCGACGGGCGGCGGTTCATGGAGGACTATCATAAGTCCCTGGAGCTGGCGCCTAGGGACATTGTCGCCCGCGCAGTCGAGGCGGAAATTGTCGCCGGCCGCGGCGCTTTCCTCGATGCGCGCGAGGCCATCGGCGCGCGTTTCTCCGAAGACTTCCCCACCGTCTTTGCGTCTTGCAAGAAAGCCCGCATTGATCCGCGCAAGCAATTGATGCCGGTCGCCCCGGCGGCGCATTATCATATGGGCGGCGTCGCTACAGACCTTAACGGCCAGTCTTCCGTCGATGGATTGTGGGCGGTGGGCGAGGTCGCCTCCACCGGCGTTCACGGCGCCAATCGCCTCGCCTCCAACTCGCTGCTTGAGGCGGTGGTCTTCGGCGCGCGCATTGCCGATCAGCTGCGCGATATAGAAATAACCCAGCGGATCAATCCCGGCGCCCCGGCGGACCGTATGGATCTCGCATCAAAGCCGGCCGACCCCGACGCGATCGCGCGCCTGCGCGCCAAGATGTCAGAGGGGTGCGCACTCAACCGGTCGCGCGAAGGTCTGCTGCAGGTGATCGATGTTATTCACGCGCTCAATATCAGCCCGTTCATGACCAGCGGTCTGAAAAGCGCACTCATCACCGCAGAGCTGATCGCGCAAGGCGCGCTGATGCGCGAGGAATCGCGCGGCGGGCATTTCCGGACCGACCATCCGGAGACGGATGAAGAGGCGTTTAATACTGAAATCTGCACTACAGGCGCCTATGTGGAAGATGAGGATCCGGAATGATATTGCCGCGCCTCGCCCCCCATATTGTTGACGACGCGGTGGCGCGCGCGCTGGGCGAGGACCTTGGCGACGCCGGCGACATCACCTCTGCCGCAACCATCCCCGCAAGCGCCACATCACGCGCCGTCATCGCCGCGCGCAAACCCGGCGTGATCGCCGGCATTGACGCCGTCTGCGCCGCTTTCCGGCAGGTGGACCCGGCAATCCAGATCGCCATTGAAGTCAGCGATGGCGCGCGAGTCGATAAAGGCGATGTCCTCATCTCGCTTGACGGCCCGTCGCGGGGCATTCTTTCCGCCGAGCGCGTCGCGCTTAATTTCCTCGGGCATCTCTCCGGTGTCGCGACCGCAACCGCCGCTCTGGTGGACGCCGTCGCCGGGACCAAGGCGCAAATCGTCTGCACCCGCAAGACCACCCCCGGCCTGCGCGCGCTAGAAAAATACGCAGTCCTGTGCGGCGGCGGGCGTAATCATCGTTTCGGGCTTTATGATGCGGTGATGATTAAAGACAATCATATCGCAGCCGCCGGCGGCATCGCACCCGCGCTCGCCGCCGCAAAATCTGTGCTCGGGCATATGGTCAAGGTTGAGATTGAAATCGACCGCCTTGATCAACTGGAACAGGCGTTGGCAGGCGGCGCTGACGTTATCTTGCTGGATAATATGTCTACAGACGATATGAAACAGGCGGTCGCCGCCAATAATGGCCGCGCTGTCCTCGAAGCATCGGGCAGCGTTACGATTGATACCGTCCGCGCGATCGCAGAAACCGGTGTCGATATCATCTCATCAGGCTGGATCACTCACTCCGCGCCGAGCCTTGATGTTGGGTTGGATTTTAAATGATTGGGCACATTGGCGCGGCTTTGGCGAGCGCCCTGCTTGGCGCATGTTCTGGCCCATCGGAAACGACAAATCTTACTCAATGCGACGTCTCCCTCTTTGTCCTCGGCGTCGCGCAGGATGGCGGTAAACCGCAGATCGCCAATCCGGATGATCCGGCCTGGGCTGATCCTTCGCTGCGCCGGCTGGCGACTTCGCTTGCCTTGATTGACCGTCGCAGCGACACGCCCAAACGCTGGCTGTTTGAGGCCACGCCCGACATCAAGGAGCAATTGCAACGCCTTGATGCGGCCGCGCCCGTCGATCGCCGCTCGGGTCTGGACGGTATATTTCTCACCCATGCGCATATGGGTCACTATACCGGGCTGATGTTGCTCGGGCACGAATCCGCGGGCGCTCAGAATATCTCCGTATACGCACTGCCAAAGATGGCGGATTTTCTGATTGGCAACGGGCCCTGGAGCCAGCTGGTGCGTTATCACAATATCATCCTTGCGATTATGGAAGCAGATGCGTCTGAGGATCTTGCCGAGGGGATCCGCGTAACACCGTTTATCGTTCCTCATCGCCAGGAGTTCTCCGAAGTCGCCGGCTATCGCATCGATGGTCCTGATCAATCGGTTTTATTCATTCCAGACATTGACAGTTGGGAAGACTGGGACGCCACCGGAACCCGCATTGAAGAAATGATCGCGTCCGTCGACGTCGCCTATCTTGATGCAACCTTCTACGCCAATGGCGAAATTCCGGGCCGCGACATGTCTGGCTTCCCGCATCCTTTCGTTGCGCATTCTATAGAGCGATTTTCCGGCTTGGCTGTGGAAGAGAAGACCAAAGTGAGGTTCATTCACATGAACCATACAAACCCGCTGCTGAACCCCAAGGCGCAGGAGCGCAGGACTGTCATGGACGCAGGTTTTAATATTGCTGATGAAGGCGAAGAGATCTGTCTTTAAACAGACAATCCTACATCGCCGCCGTCGCGGCGATGATATTGGCTGGATTTTAGCAAATAATCCCACGTTTCATGAAAAAATAAACTATTCAGCGTAAGGCTAATCTCTCTTTTGCCACTAGAATACTTCATCATATCCGAGCGTTGACGGCAGGTCCCCAAATATTCGGTGACTTTTACTGAATAAATCAGGGCCTACAGAAAATTTCCACCATTTATAATGACGCTCCGGTCGTGGTAGGCGTACGGTACTCAAATAGTTTTGCATATTCCGAGGCTAAGGAGGATGGCAGATGAAGGTTAGGCTGTATTTTGGATTGGCTACACTGGTGGCCTTTGCCTGTATAAACTGCACTTCCTTCGCGAGCGAAAAACAGGACCGCACGGCTTTGCCGCTGACAAAAATCTCTGATTTTTATCAGAATAGCATCTCATATACTGGCAAGCGAGTTCGCGTTAGGGGGTATTTGTTTAAAGACTTAGGGTCGTTGTGGTTTCTACGTAACTCCTTCGAGGACGGGTACGCACCGCAAACGCCGTTCATTCTGGTGAAGCGGAGCGCTTATAGTACGCTTTCGGACGGCATGGTTGTCGACCCGACAATGGACTGCGCAGACAATTATGTGGAGCTTATTGGTGTTTCCGGCCAGCTTCCGCACGGTACAAGAGTGGGCGTCACGGAAATCGAAAGTATTACTGTCTTTGAAAGCGGCAAATTCCTCGGTGCAGGCACGCTTTGTTTCGATGCAGTAATGGCATCGTCTGAAGGAGGGCGTTAGATTCCGGATTTTATTGCCGCCAATCCAATGTTGGATTTAGGCGGCCTTTTTACGACGCACATCCAAGTAGAAATAAGTAAAAAGCTGGCGCGTGCAAACGTTCTACATCGCCGCCGGCGCTGCCGCGATCGTGCGGCGGCTTGGTATTTTATAAAATTTGTGGGTGCCGATGCTGGCGGTCGGGGTCATCTTCGCGGCCCAATAAGGTTCCACATAATTGGCGTGGTAATGCGTCGCCTTGCGGCTGACGGGCGCGCGAATACCGGCAAGGATGGCGCCGGCAAGTTGCTTTGACGATTTCCATTTGCGTTTATTAAGCCGCGCCTGCATGGAGCCGTCGCAGGTGAACGAGAACTGACAGCCGGTGCGCCGCTGCGAGCCTTGAAAGACAACGCCGCAAACCGAGCCCGGATAAAGCGCACTGGCGACGCGGTTCAAGACAACGTCGGCAACGGCCAGCTGACCGATGCGCGGCTCGGACCGCGCTTCATAATAAATCGCCTGCGCCAGGCAGGTGCGTTCTTCGCCGCCGAGCTTGGCGACCGTCAACGTGGTAAAATCAAAATCAACGAAATCGGCCAGCGCATTATCGCCGGCGAGAACCGAAGCGGTAGAGCGCGCCGGCTTTAGGCGCGGCGCATCGAGCGCAGAGCGCGCCGCTGCGGTTTCCGAAGCGAGGTAGCGAGCGAGATCAGCAACAAGGTCGGCCTCTTCGGCAATCGCCAGCTGCGCCTTGCGTTCTGCCGCCGCGCGATCAGCGTTCACCGTCGCGCTCAGCGCGGTCGCAACCACACAGACGCTAAGCAACCCAACAGCCAACAGGCTGCGCAAGGTCCAGTGGGCCTCTTGGGGTTTATGAAGACGGCGATCATTCACGATAAATTCTGCCTGCTTTAACCGGCTAACGAGCCGGCCATTTTAATCTCAATCCTTAAAGCTTCCCTACGCAACGCAAAAAACGCGCCCTATTCAGCGCGAGACGGCGTTATATGGCGCCCTGACGCCGCATGTGCAAATAAAAACAGCATGCATTAACCTTATGTTAACCTTTCCAATTGAGCGCTAACCCATTGAAATCAGGCGGCTAACCTCATAGTGAAATTAACCGTAACCAAATATGTGGCTGTCTGGGCTTATTTTTCGCCGAGTTTTGCTTGCGCTGCAGCAAGACGCGCAATTGGCGTGCGGTATGGCGAACAAGACACATAATCGAGGCCAAGGCCTTCCACGAACCGGATCGAGTCCGGATCGCCGCCATGTTCCCCGCAAATGCCTAATTTGAGCCCAGGGCGCACTTTGCGGCCCTTCTGAGCGGCAATCTCTACCAGCGCGCCAACGCCTTTGATATCGAGCGTGACAAACGGGTCGCGCTCAAAAATCCCGCGGCGCATATAGTCCGGCAGGAATGAGGCCGCATCATCACGGCTCAGTCCGAAAGTCGTCTGCGTCAAATCATTGGTGCCGAAGGAGAAAAATTCAGCGTCCTCCGCAATCTCATCGGCAGTAAGCGCCGCGCGCGGCAATTCAATCATTGTACCAACAAGATAGTCGATATCGCCGCCGGTCTCTTTCAGCACAGCCGCCGCAGCGGCATCAATACGGGCCTTCACAAAGCTCAGCTCTGCACGTTTCGCGACCAGCGGGATCATAATTTCCGGCACAATCTTGTCGCCGGTCTCTGCAGCGATAGCGCAAGCCGCCAGCATGATCGCACGCGCCTGCATCTCGTAAATTTCCGGATAGGAAACCCCGAGACGGCATCCGCGATGGCCCAGCATCGGGTTAAATTCATGCAGCCTGTGGGCGCGGTCTTTAAGTTTTTCGGCGTCCATGCCGGAGGCTTTGGCGACCTCTTCAATTTCTTCATCCGAATGCGGAAGAAACTCATGCAGCGGCGGGTCCAACAGCCGTATCGTCACCGGCAGCCCGCGCATCACCCGGAACAGGCCTTCAAAATCCGATTGCTGCATCGGCAGGAGTTTATCAAGCGCCAGTTTACGGCCAGCGGCGTCTTCGGCGAGGATCATCTCGCGCATCGCGATAATCCGATCCGCATCAAAGAACATGTGCTCGGTGCGGCAAAGCCCGATGCCCTCAGCGCCAAAGTCGCGCGCGACCTGCGCGTCATGCGGCGTCTCGGCATTGGCGCGCACCGCCATGCGCCGCACTGCATCGGCCCATCCCATCAGCTTGGAAAAATCACCGGAAAGCTCCGGCTGCACCGTCGCCACCGCCCCAAAGAAGACTTTCCCAGCGGCCCCGTCGACAGTGACGATCTCGCCTTTCTTCACAATCCGCCCGCCGGCGATAAATTCCTTGCCGCCTTTGTCAATCTTGAGATCGCCCGCACCACAAACACAAGGCCGGCCCATGCCGCGCGCGACCACCGCGGCATGGCTGGTCATGCCGCCGCGCGCGGTGACAATCGCTTGTGCAGCGTGCATGCCGTGAATATCTTCAGGACTGGTTTCAACCCGCATCAAAATAACCTTGCGGCCTTCCTGGGACAGACGCTCAGCCTCATCGGAGTTGAACACAACCTCGCCTGTCGCCGCGCCCGGTGAAGCCGGCAGTCCGGTCAGCACAAGATCACGCAGCGCATCGGGATCGAGCGACGGGTGCAGGAGCTGGTCGAGCGAATGCGCGTCGACACGGCAAATCGCATCTTCCTTGCTGATCAGACCTTCCTCACACAAATCAACAGCAATTTTTAACGCCGCCTTGGCAGTGCGTTTGCCGTTGCGGGTCTGCAACATCCACAGCTTGTTGTCCTGGATAGTAAACTCAATGTCCTGCATGTCGCGGTAATGGCGCTCGAGTTGGTCAAACACAGCAATCAGCTCGCTATAGGCTTCCGGCATCGCTTCTTCCAGCGACGGCTCGGTCTCGCCGATCGCCTCTTTCGCCCGCTTGGTCAGCGGTTGCGGCGTGCGGATACCGGCGACCACGTCCTCGCCTTGCGCGTTAATCAGGAACTCGCCGTAATACTGGTTCTCGCCAGTTGACGGATCGCGTGTAAACGCAACGCCGGTCGCCGAGGTCTTGCCCATATTGCCGAACACCATCGCCTGAACGCTAACCGCCGTGCCCCAGCTTTCGGGAATATTATGCAGCCGGCGATAGGTCTCCGCGCGGTTATTGCGCCACGAGCTAAAGACCGCGCTAATCGCCCCCCAAAGCTGTTCGTTCGGGTCTTGCGGAAACGGTTTACCGGTCGAGTGTTCCACAGCCTGCATGTAACCGGCTATTACTTTTTTCCAATCAGCCGCGGTTAGGTCCGTATCGAGATGATAATCGTTGTCTTCTTTGTAGGTCTCTAATATATCTTCAAATTCATGATGTTCGACATTAAGAACGACGTCGGAATACATCTGTACGAAGCGGCGATAGCTATCATAGGCGAACCGGTCATCGCCCGCGAGTGCGGCGAGGCCCTCGACGGTATCGTCGTTGAGGCCGAGATTGAGGACTGTGTCCATCATCCCCGGCATCGAGGCGCGCCCGCCGGAACGCACCGAAACCAGGAGCGGCTTTTGCTTGTCGCCAAAGCGGCGCGCCACCGCATCGCCGACCTTGGCCAGCGCCGCCTCGACTGCCTGCGCCAGCCCTTCAGGATAGCGGCGGTCATGTTCGTAGAACGCAGCGCAAACCTCAGTGGTCAGCGTCAGGCCCGGCGGCACCGGCAGGCCGAGACTGGCCATTTCCGCAAGATTGGCGCCTTTGCCGCCAAGCAAGTTCTTCATCGAGGCGTCGCCATCCGCGCCGTCCGCGCCAAAGGAATAAACCCACTTCGTATCGGCCATCTAAAATCCTGCTTTTGGTATAGTTGCGCTCGGTCCTGCATTAGCCCGCTGCGCGCGCCTATCCAAGCAGGAAATTGCCGCAACGCACCAAAATATGCCCGGCGCCCGGCGCTGTACAGCGCCGGGCAAACTGTTAACCTCAAAAGACAACGAAAACTGCGTCAGTATAGACGTAGTAAACAGCCAGAACGGGGTTTTGATGGGGGCGTATCAACGCAAGTCTTGGCGGCTCAGCGCCTGTATAGTCGCGGCCGGCCTGTGGCCCATGGGCGCGGCTGCCGCCGGCGCGCCTGCTTTTGATATCAACGCGCTGCCGCCAGCCGTCGGCGTGCTGGCGGTGTTGACGGTGATGGCGCTGATGATTGGCGTGATCATGACCACGCGCCGCCTTCGGGGCTCATCACTTTTCAATCGATTGTTTATTGTCGTCGCCGTGGCGTCGGCCTTCTTCAGCGCGGTCAGTTCCGCCATCGGCTTCAGCCTCATCACTTCGCAAGAATCTGCCGACGCTTTCCGCAATTCGGTTTTGCCGGCGGCGTTCGGCGTATTCGTGTTCTTTCTCGCCGTCGCGGTATGGGTCGGCGGGGCGGAGCTGGTGCGCCACCGCGACTGGTTCCGCACGCTCGGGCGCGGCGTCGTTGGTGATGCGATGTTTTTCATCGAGCGCGCCTTCAAGCTTTTGGTCGTGATCCCGATGTTGGCGATTTTATTGTTTTTCATCTCCACTTGGACCACCGTTGTCGGCATCGGCGGTGTCGATGCAGTGCGCTACACATATCAGTCTGAAATCGAACGCCTACAGAGCGAATGCGCCGGCATTACCGGATATCGGCAAAAGGATTTTCTGTTTTTAGAAGACCTTAGCTTGTCGGTCAGCGGCGTCGCGCGGGTCGCCAGGAGCGAGCGAAACGGCGGCGCGCAATCGGGCGCCGCCGGGCCCGGCGCCGTTACCACCTATTTCACCGGCATCGCCGACTGGCTGCGCGATCTGGAGGCCAGCGTCGCGAAGATTATCGACGGCGGTGACCCATCGGGTCTTGATCCTTATGATGCTGACATCTGCGCTGTAAAAATCGAAGAATTAAGCGGATTGTTGAGCCGCAACGCGTTTGACAATTACGACTTATGGGCGCGCGATTTTGAAGCTGCGTTTAACGATTTCGCCTCAATCCTCAATCGCTGGCGCCATGACCGGCGTATTGAAAAACTGCTGGAACAGCAATTGGCGAGCTTTGCCCGCGCTAACCCCAAGCCGGTCGCTTCGCTGTTGTCGCCGCCGCAGAGCGAGGCCATCACACGCTATGCGGAGAATGTTGAAAAGGCGCTGAAATCGCTTATCCGAAAACAAAAACTTACCAAGCCGCCAGTCCCTCGAAAATCTGCAGCGGAACGCTCGCCCGCGCGCGGACTTGATATTTTGCGAGAGATGATCTTGCCGCCGCCGCCCGAAGCGGCGCCGGAAAAAACCTCGCGCACGCAAGCCGTCGTCGCTGCAGAATTCGTTCCCGGCCTGTCAACAATCTCGCCGCGCGACGCAGTCCTCAAAAACGCAAACATCTTTTCCGACATCTGGGCGCTGGCGATCAGCTGGGATTACGCGGCCTATCTGTTGATGTTCGTATTTCTATTTTTCCCGAGCGCTGAGCGAGCGGCCGGCTTTAAAGATTAGATACTAGATCACCGGGCGATTAACAGGAATCGCCCGGTGATCTAGATTTTCTGTTGCGCGCCGGCCCGTACGCGAAGGCGCGCAGATATTAACCTGACCGCCTACGCGGTCGGGGGGCGAAAAACCGGTTCCCACTTTTTCGCCCGGCGCTGTAAGCGCTGACCACTTCTCGGCTTTATGCCGAATATCTCACGGGCATGTTTATGACGCGTCATACCCGTATTTTTTCACCCAAGGCTCAAGCACGGGAAGGATCGGCTCCATGTGATGCTGGTAATTGCGCCATTTTCCTATTGATGACGAATAAATCGGCTCGATGACCTGTTCGGCGCTAGGCGTGGTAATCCAGCGCTCACGGGCTTGCCCCCGATAGCCCAAAATCCCGTCTTCCCATTCAAGTTCCAAGAAAGCCAACAGATCCGAAACCGTTTTTTGCATGTCGCCGACCACATCCTCATACCGGACGACATGAAGGTTTAGCGCCATACGCGTACGGCAGATTTCACCGAGCGACATCACTTGATCGTAATACGCCGCCGCACTTTCGAGTTTGAGAAACTGAAACATCGCCGCGTTTATACCAAAGCGTTGTTGGAAGCAGCTCAACACCACATCTCGCGGATCGCGCAATGCGAATATGATTTTTGCCTCCGGGAACAGACGATAGATCAGGCCAAGAAGGGTCGTATTTAGCGGCATTTTGTCGATGATAACGCTGTTAGCATTTTTAATCACGAGCTCTTTGCGAACCCGCGACCAATAGCTCTTGCGATGACGATTAATCTCGTCGTCTTTCATCATCCGCAATTTTTCAAGCGCGCCTTCCGGCAGGAGCACCTCGTTACGAATGTCGATCAGGTTCTCCCTCTCTTCAAGGCTCACCACCTTGCTGTGCGCTTTAAGGATTTGATCCAACAGCGTCGTACCGGAACGGGGGAAGCCCAAGAAAAACACCGGGGCCGGCTCTTCCATCTGCTTAGGTTTTGTCCATGTAGATATGTCCTCAGCCGCAAAAAAAGCCTGAAGTTTGTGCAAAAATTCTGGCATCAGGACGGACGATGTCTTGGCAACCGATCCTTCGTAGAGACGATGGAGCTTGGTTTTTGCGGCCTCATAGGCAACGAACGCTTCGTCGTATTCGCCCATTTTGTTGCGCGCCTGACCGATCAGGTACTCCACCGTAGAGGTTTCTAATGGGGGTAGCTGCGGCGTCTGAAGCAGGCGTTCCAACTGTTCGATGGCTTGTTGCGCTCTGCCCATCCGTAGCTCGACGGTCGCGAGGGTAATATTCGCTTGCACATGGCCCGGCGCAATTGCCAGGGCGCGCCGCGCAACCTCTTGCGCCTCTTCCATGCGGTTGCCGCGCTCATGAAGATTGGCGAGCTTGGCAAGCATATTGACATTATCGGGCTTGATGGCGATGGCTTTTTCGCAACACTCTCTCGCCGCATCAACATCGCCATTCGCGTGATGAATATCGGCGAGATTGGCAAGCGCCTCGACCATCCTGGGGTCGAGTGCGAGCAGGTTTTCAAAGCGCTGTTTGGCTTCGTCACGCTTGCCGGTTTGTTTGTAGAGCAGCCCGAGCATAACCAATACGCGGATGTTTTCCGGCTCGATCGTCCGGGCGCGTTCGAGATGCGTGATCGCTGCGTCGATCTTGCCTCTCCTGGCTTCAATCGCACCGAACCGCTGGAGCAAGTTCAAGTCGTCCGGATAGTCCGCCAGCAACGGCTCAAGAAGCGCCGCCTCCTGGTTGATATCGCCCCGATTATCAGCTTCCACCGCCGCGCGCAGGCGTGGATCGTTTGGGTCAAGGGTCATCCCTCGAGCCTGGAGAAATCGGCGACTTGGGCGGTTGCGGCGCGCAGCCGCGCGAGCAGCGCCAGACGGTTGGCGCGCAAGGCCGCATCATCAGCGTTAACCGTGACTTTATCGAAGAAATGGTCAACCGGCGCGCGCAAAGCGGCCAGCGCCGTCATCGCCGCCTCGAAGTCTTCTGACCCAACGGCTTTTTCGACCTTCGCCTCAGCATCGCACAGCGCGGCGAAGAAAGATTTCTCCTGCGGCGCGGCGAAGCGCCCCGCATCAACAACCAACGCATCCGGTAATGCGCCCTTCTTTTCCTCAGCCTTCAAAATATTCACCGCCCGCTTATAAGCCGCCGCGAGATTGGCTCCGTCATCGGTTTTGAGAAAGGCTTCGAGTGCGGTGAGTCTGTTCACAATCAATACAATGTCATCGATTATCAACCAATCTCTATCTTCAAGTTTCTTTACCGCATTGTAAACATCATACTGATGGCCAATGTCACGAATATAAACCTCTAGCCGGTCAAGAACAAAATCAAAAAGCACATCCGGTAAACTAGCATAAGAATTTAAATGGTCCTTTTGCAAAGCAAGTTTAATTTTTCCATCCCGCTTTTCGGGATGGCGCTGCTTTGACTCTTTGTGTGTCCGTCTAAATTCTTCAGCACCTTTTAGTTCACCACCATGCAATGCGATGTACCGAATTGCTGATTCAGCTATCCATGTCAGACTTAGACGCACATCATTCGTCAAAATAAGTTTAATCACACCCAAAGCAGCTCGCCTCAAAGCGAACGGATCGCTCGATCCGGTTGTCTTTTTATCAATCGCCCAAAATGCCGTCAGCGTGTCGATTTTGTCGGCCAGCGCCACGGCGACGGAGACCGGCGCGACAGGGACCACGTCCTCTGCGCCCGCAGGCTTGTAATGGTCGCGGATGGCGTCGGCGATGTCGGCGGATTCACCTTCTTCGAGCGCGTAATAACGCCCCATAACCCCTTGAAGTTCAGGGAACTCTTTGACCATGCCGGTGACCAGATCGGCCTTGGCGAGACCGGCTGCGCGCGCCGCCATCTCGGGGTCGGCGCCGACCGCTGGCGCGATCTCTTTGGCTAGCGCGGCCACCCGCCTCGCCTTGTCGCCGACCGATCCGAGGCCTTCGAAGAACGTCACCTTGTCGAGGTCTTTTATCCGGTCTTCGAGGCTGGTTTTGCGGTCCTGATTATAGAGATACCAGGCATCGGAAAGCCGCGCGGTCAGCACCCGCTCATAGCCTTCGCGCATCGCCGCGCCCCAATCTTGTGGCGAATTGGCGGGCGCTTCGATATTGGCGACACAAACGAAGCGGTTAGCGAGGCCCCCAGTCTTCGGGTCGCGCACGGAGAAATATTTCTGGTGTCCGCGCATCGACGCCGTCAGAACCTCATCAGGCAGCGCCAGAAATTTTTCATCGAACGCGCCAATCATCGCCGTTGGCCATTCGGAAAGCCCGGCGGCCTCGTTCAGCAGGCCGGCGTCCTCGACCAGTTCCAGCCCTTGCGCCTGACACAAAGTCGTCGCATCACGCGCGATGATTTCCTTGCACTCTTCCGTGTCGAGAATAACTTTCGCCGCGCGCAGTTTCGCCGCGTAATCGTCAAAGCTGCGGGTTTGAATTTCGTCCGGCGCCATAAACCGGTGACCTTCGGTTTTGTCGCTTGCGGCGAGCGCATCGATATTGAATTCGACCACCTCCCCATCAAACACGCACAAAACCCGATGCAGCGGCCGCACCCATTTAAGGTCGCCATCACCCCAGCGCATGGATTTCGGCCAGGAAAATTTAGCGATGATGTCTGGCATGAACGCGGCGACCAGCCCGGCCGTATCACGGCCCTCCTGATCGATCACGGCGACATAAAACTCGCCCTTCTTGTCCTCCCGGCGCTCACACTGGTCCAGCGAGGAAAGCCCCGCCGACTTCAAAAACCCCTCCACGGCCTTATCTGGAGCCCCGACGCGGGGGCCCTTTTTCTCTTCGCGCCGGTCCGGCTGGCGCGCCGGCAGCCCGGTGGCGACCAGCGACAGCCGCCGCGCCCCGGCAAAGGCCTTCACCCCCTCCGGCATTAACCCTGCGTCCAGCAGCGCCTTGTTAACGGCGCGCTCAAGCGTCGCCGCGCCGCGCAATTGCATGCGCGCAGGGATTTCTTCGGAGAATAATTCAATCAGGAGTTCAGGCATGGGCGGGTTCTAAACGGGCTTGCAGAGTTCGGCAATGGATCAGGCGCGAGGGCGCACAAATACATCGCCGACGTCGAGTATTTGTGACGCGCGCGCCTTTTCCAGGATTTCGTCAGCCGCAAGCCAGTCAGAAAATAAAAACCCATCATGGTTCATATTTGTAACATTGACTTCTATTGGACCATGCTCGCTCAAGCGATCCAGACAAGAGCCAA
The DNA here is from genome assembly GCA_021776415.1 of Hyphococcus sp. Classification (GTDB taxonomy): domain Bacteria; phylum Pseudomonadota; class Alphaproteobacteria; order Caulobacterales; family Parvularculaceae; genus Hyphococcus. Next base: position 193,362 of record JAJFFY010000007.1, on the reverse strand, counting down.
GAACATCGATTTCATCAATATGGTATTCAAACGATAATAATGGCAATGCTTGAGACAAGCCGCGCAGGCACTCCAGCTCAAATCCCTCAACATCAATCTTGCAATAGTCCGGCGCGCCATAACGCGCAACTAAAGCATCAAGTGTTGTTACCGGCACTGTGCAGCTTTCAACTTGGTCTGCGCCGTTCATGGCCAGCCATTTCCAATCCGACCGCAAGCTTGCGGTAGATGCTGTTCCGGCAAACTGTAATTTCGCAACCCCCTTTTCGGCGCCGACAGCTTCTTTTACCAACGTCATGTCAGGGTTTCCGTGAAATTCAAATGCGAGGGTCGGCGCACATAATGTGTTGGGTTCAAGTGCAACAACCCGCGCCCCAAGCTCCAGAAATATTTCCGCCATTTGACCAAGATTGGCGCCGATGTCGAAGACTAACAAACCAGGTGTTATTATTGTTGAATAAAATTTCTTCGCCGCCGCTGCATCACTCCGCACGGTTGGGTGCACTCGCCTATAAATATGTCTGGCATGCGGATATATGCCGAGCTTTACGGTTGTGGCCTTCACCAACTGTTTCAACGAATTCGTCACAATAAGAACCTCTGTTACGCGCCGGTCATCCGCCGCACTTGCACGGCATTGACGCGCACGGCAAGCTTTTTATCGGCGTTATAAAAATCCGCCTCGACATGGATCAGCGTTTTTGCCGCATTGGTGATGCGGCCCTCAATCATCGCTAGCGGCATCGTTAACGGGCGGAAAAAATTGGTCTCGAGGCGCGAGGTGCGGAAGCGCTCTTTATCACCCGTCAGCACCGTCATCGCCGTCAGCCCGGCAACGTGATCGGCGACCGAGGCGATATGCCCGCCAAACATCACCCCGTCGGGCATGACGAAACGATCGTCAATATCCCAGCGCATTTTTATCTCGCCCCACGCCCAATCGGTGAGAGCAAGCGCGCCAAGCTTTTCCTCCGCCCAATGATTGAAGTGCGAGTGCCCGGCCTTATAGCCGTTCAAAATATCGGTGTGGCGTGTTGATGTGGTTCGGGTCATGGGCGCCTATTTTCGCAACATAAAAAGGGCTGCGACGGAAGCCGCAATTGAGACAATGACCTTCGCATCGTTAAAGATCGTTATGGCTGCCATCGCAAAGCGGTGCGCCGGCGGTTTGCTTACAGCCGCAAAAGAACACCCGTTTAGTTTCCGGCGCCGTCCATTTTATCGGCGTGATATCTGTTCCAGAATGAGAGCCATCACAAAATGGCTGCGCCGCGGACCGCCCGCAAGCGCACCAGAAGTAAGGCATACCGGCTTCAACATTGACAGGCAGAGGAGATTTTTGCGCGATAACGGAATCGGTCATTTCATGCGCCTTAATTCAGCTCAATCGGTGTAAGCGGCGAGAAAAGCTGCTTGGCTTCATCTATAGCGCCGACCGGAATAAAGTCACAGACTTTTGCGTATTGCCCCCACATCTCGGCCACAACAGGGTTTTCGTGCGCCTTGTCTATTGCCGCTTGTGTTTTCCAGGTAAAAATCTCGACGATTGTCCCATCGCTCGCACGCCCACAAAGGCTCGGCCCCTCACCCACCAGCCCTTCGGCGCGCAGGGTCGGCAGATGGGTTTTCATAAGCTCGAGAAGGTCGTCTTCGCAATCCGGCTTCGGCCGATAACACGCAATCACCATCACACCCATCTCACTCTCCTATTTCTTGTCAGGAAAAACACACCCGGCCAAATCATCGCGCCGCACCTGCCCCATCCGCCCACGCAGCATGCGCGTACGCTTTTTGACATAAGGCCCCGGCGGATCAACGCGCCATTTATGCGGGTTCGGAAGGACTGCGGCAAGCAGGGCGGCTTCGCCCGGCGTCAGGTTTCGGGCGCTTTTTCCGAAACGTTTCTGCGCCGCCGCCTCGGCCCCGAAAAGCCCGTCGCCCCATTCGGCTATATTGAGATAGACTTCCATGATCCGCCGCTTCGGCCATATGGTTTCGATCACCAGCGTCATCCATGCTTCGGCGCTCTTGCGCACCCAGCCGCGATGCGACCACAAAAATGCATTCTTTGCGGTCTGTTGTGAAATCGTCGAGGCGCCGCGCAGGCGCTTGCCGTTTTCCGCATCCTCAAACGCCTCGTCAATCGCCTCAAAATCAATACCGTTATGAAGACAAAAACGCGTGTCCTCCGCCGCGATCACAGCCGTCACAAGATACGGTGAAATTTTATCGAGCGGCATCCAGGAATGCGTGATCTCCTGGCCGGAAAAACTACGCTCGACCATCAACAAGGTGCCCGGCGGCGGCTCAAACCGATAGGCGGCAGCCCAGGCGATCGATCCGACAATGAGCAGAACAAACGACCATGCGATCACCCGCAAGATCCGCGTCAAGCGGTCAAGGGCGCTGCTTTTGCGCATCTTCGCCTGCGCCTTATTGAGTGATTTTCTGGCCATCGCCCCTACTCCGTGTAACCCGCCAGCTTGCCTTCGATCACATATTTTAAAATGTCGACCACCTGCGCCGGCGTTTCGGTGACGGCGAGCGCTGCGGCGTCGACTTCTTTCAAGGCGTGCTGATGATCGGGCCCGTGCATCACGATCAGCGGTTTGCCAAGCGCCGCCGCCTGGCCCGCATCAAAGGCGGCGTTCCATTGCTTATATTTCTCGCCAAATCGCACGACGACAATATCGGCGCGGCCGATCAGCGTGCCGGTGCGGATGGCGTTGATTTTTGCGCCTTTATTATCGTGCCAAAACTTGTCGACTTCCGGCCCCAAAATGGCGACACCGCAATCATCAGACGCTTCATGCTGGGTCACTGGCTCCGATAGTTGCACCGGTAGGTCTGCGGCTTTGACGCCAGCGGCGATTTCCTCGCGCCAGTCGGAATGGATTTCGCCCGAAAGATAAACGGTCCAGCTCATTGATTTCCTCTTTCACAACAAAAGGGCGGCGCGAAACGCCGCCCTTTTACCTTATATAGTAAGTCTGGCGCTATTTCATCACTGCCAGAATAATAGCGCTGACAAGCCAGCCAACCAGAAGATGCGATCCGTCGATCATCAAAAGCGTCGGATCGTGCGCCGGCAGATAGAGATAGGCGTACATCACGAAGGGAAACGCGAAAAGCAGCCATAAGGTAAGCGCTGTCTTTACCGCATCGCCAATGCCGCTCACATTGCGCCACTTCAACACAAAAGCGAGACCGATTACTTGCAAGAGCGTCGTGAGGATGCCGCCCGCCATATAGACATCGAAACCGCCAGCTTGATCAGCCGTAACGCCGCTAGCGGCCATCCACGCATCCATAAACAAAACGCCGTACCAAACATAGCCCAATATCCAGAACGCGAGCGTCGCCAACACAACAGGAACAGGTTTTAATCCAAACATGAATTTCCTCCCGTGGTTTTGCTGGGGGGAATTTAATCTGGTTCGCACGCCTTGAAAAGCGTCATAAAATGGTGAATTTACTAGGTTTACGGAGGAGTTCGGCGGTTCAGATCTCAAAAAAGGCCCTGCGATTTAAACTGCTCGATAAACGGCGTGTAGTCTGTGGGCTGCTCATCGCAGACAATGTCGTCAGCGTTGAACTTGACCCAGCCTTGCGCGCTGTTCGTCCAGATATGACCGGAAGGCTCAACCCAGCTCGTGTCGTCAAAGGTTCCGGCGCGCAAGCTCAAAACACCGATCGAAGGCGTCTGGCCGTGGGCGATGCGCGTGCCGCAGTCGCCGCAGATATAGCCGAAGCGCTCATTACCCGCATCGGATTTCCATTCGGTTTTGCGTGGCTCGCCTGCCGTAAACTCGAAAGAGGGTTCAATAATGGTCGCTGAGACCGCGAACGCGCTGCCGGAAATCTTTTGGCAGTTGCTGCAATGACAACAATAAATCATCAATGGCGGCTGGTTGATCTGATAACGCAACTTGCCGCACTGACATCCGCCCTCAAGCGGTAGGGATACTTTTCCTGTCATAAGCTTTTCCATTTTGCGTCCGAGAAATTGGTTACGAATAGTCGCTTATATTCCAATACTAATTTCAGTCACAAAGTCTATCCCAGCTGCATCACATGCTTGACGAATCCAGTTCCTTGTTTCGGCGCTTGAATTATTCGTCCCCATCCACCATCCGCCTGTAATCATACGCGCGTGATCTTTTGCAAGATGGGTTTTGTCAAAAAGATCGCACTTATCGCGAGCAACGATGCGACGGGTTCTTTTCTTTATCGCCGACAATTTATCAAGCGCGCCTGGCTTCTGTTTTTCCAAATAGGCTAGAACAGCCTCCAACAGATCTGCCAAAGAACTGCGTGCAAAAGCGACATCATTATGGGTAAACGTATAACGGCCAGTGGCTCGTTGCGCCTTCCCTGAGGGAAGATCACTGTCATTAAATCGGACTGCCGGCGTGTGAGGTCTGCTTGATGGCGTTCCGACGCCCGTCTTCAAGGTCTCGGTTTCGAAATCAAAAACAAAGGCTTGCGGCAACGACGCTGGTCCAATGGACAAAGTTTGCCCGTCAAGTACGGCTACCCTGTAATTTGGTTTGAGGTCACTATTCCTTAGGGCCGATAATAGATTGCCGGTAGTAGTGAAGCATTCGCGCGCCATAGCCAGTTTCCTTGTAAGGATTTTCTGTTCCTTATAAGGCTTGCAAGGCATTGAGTCAGCCAGCTAATGGCCTTGAGGCTGGATTCGGTTCTGCTGTTGTCGTTTGCTGGCCGGATTATGCCTCCGAAAAATCGACAATACCGGCGCCTTTGGTACGCCCTTGCGGGCTTTCCAGCCACGCCTCGCAACAGGCTTTGGAGAGCGTTCTGATCCTTAAAATATAGGACTGGCGCTCTGTCGCGGAGATCACGCCGCGCGCGTCGAGGAGATTGAACAGATGGCTCGCCTCAATGCATTTGTCGTAAGCCGGCAACGCATAGGATTTGCCGTCGCGTTTGCCGGCGTCGATAACCGTCGTACACGCCGCCTCCGCTGCCTTGAACTGAGTGAACAAAATCTCGGTATCGGCAAGTTCAAAATTGTAAGCGGAAAACTCAACTTCCTGTTGGTGAAAAACGTCGCCATAGGTGACCGCATCATCGCCCTCGGCGCCGTTGAAGTCGAGATCAAAGCCATTGTCGACGCCCTGCACATACATCGCCAGACGCTCCAGCCCGTAGGTGATCTCGCCAGTGACCGGCTTGCAATCGATCCCGCCGACCTGCTGAAAGTACGTAAATTGCGTCACTTCCATGCCGTCGCACCAGACCTCCCAGCCGAGCCCCCAGGCGCCGAGCGTCGGACTTTCCCAATCATCCTCGACAAAGCGTATGTCGTGTACGGAACGATCTACGCCGATAGCGTCGAGTGATCCGAGATAGAGCTCTTGAATATTCTCCGGCGACGGCTTCAAACTCACCTGAAACTGGTAATAGTGTTGGAAGCGATTGGGATTGGCGCCATAGCGTCCGTCAGTGGGGCGCCGGCAAGGCTGCACATAGGCAGCCTTCCAGGGCTTTGGCCCAAGCGAGCGCAGCGTCGTCGCCGGATGAAAAGTCCCCGCCCCCATTTCCTTGTCATAGGGCTGCAAGATAACGCAGCCCTGATCAGCCCAATAATGCTGGAGCTCGAGGATGAGGCCCTGAAAGGACCGCTTTTTTTTCAAATCGCTCATGAGGCTACATATGTTACGCGTCGCCGGGTTGCACCTGAAATCGCCGTCACAGTCAACAACCGGCGGCGCGGCCGGCTCTTATCCCATCTGCGGCGCGGTCTGTTTCCAGCAATCCAGCGCACCAAGGCGCTCATACCAGGCGCGGATATTGGCATAGTCGTCGAGCGGAAATTTCGCTGCGGCAGCGTGGGTCAACCCGGCGCCGACGGCCATGTCGGCGATGGTTGGGCCGTCGCCAACCAGCCACAGCTTGCCGGCGAACGCCGCATCCAGATGCGCGGCTTCACGCTCAAACGCCTTGAGCGCAATCTCGACAATCGCCTCATCGGTCTCGCCGCGATTGAGCATCGGCTTGATGAACCGCTCATACTGTATAGGCTGATAGGCTGGCGTCCAATGGGCATTATCCCAAAACAACCAGGAATTTATCTCGGCACGTGCGGCCGCATTCTCCGGATAGATGTCGCTGGGTTTTTTGCTAGCAAGATGCACCATGATCGCATTCGACTCGCCAAGCTTGAACCCGTCATCATCCATCGCCGGAATGCGCCCACACGGATTGACCGCCGTGACCGCCGGGTCATGGGGCCGACAAGGAATGGACTCAACGCTGATGCCGAGGTGAGCTGCGACCGCGAGCGGCTTGCGAACATTTTGCGAGACCGGCACGCCGTAAATTTTGATCGGTTCGGACATCTGAGATACTCCAGAAAATGAAATGGAGCGGGACGCTATGCGCGCGCCGTCTGCCGGTCAAGCTCAACTCTGGCATCGGGCTCAGGCATCTAGCAGTTTGCGCAACGCATCATGGCCGGGCCTCACGCGCTCGCGGCACACCGGCAGCTCGCGGCGCATGCGCTCAGCGAAATCGATCAGGCAAATCTCATCGCGTGAGATTGGGCCCGGCTCATAATTGCCCATGCCAAAGCCCGCCTGAACGCGTTCAATGATATCCATATCTTCAATATTGACCACGCGATTAATGCGCCAGTTGAGATATCGCGCCGCGCGCATTTCGCGGCGGTCATCCGGCAGGGCGTAGGAGATTTCACGCAACAATGTCCGCTCCGGCGATAACGGAATAAACTGCATAAAGTCGATTTGATCTGGGTAAATATCGAAGGCGAGGTTTGGCCAAAGCTTGATATAGACCCAGCGGCGCTGCCGCTCCGGCGGCAGATGCGCAACTTCGGGGAGAAATTTGCGATAGGCGCGCACCGAAAGCGACTGGCTCGGCAAATCTTCTACGCTCGCATCAATATAATACGCATCGCCTTTGATGCTCAATTTATAGGTATCACCGACAAGACCGTTGAGGCCGTCATGGGCGACAGGCAAATGCAGACAGTCGACATAATTTTCCGTTGCGATCTTCCAGTTGACTTCGCGCGTCCGCATGGTGATGCGGCCAAGCGCACGCATCTGCGCCGTTTTGTACATCTCGAACTCTTCGCGCAACGGCTCTGCGAATTCATCGAACGACTGACCGTTCTCGCCAAAGCGAACAAACACAAACCCGCCGCACTCGCCAAGCGCCAAAGGCCTTAGCCCATAGTTTTTTTTGTCAAACGCCTCATATCCATCCTGCTCCGGCACGCCGACCAGCCGCCCGCCAAGGTCATAGGTCCATGCATGATAAGGGCAGACAATGCGCGAGGAACACTGACCGAACGGGTCGTCCAGAAGCCGCGCCGCACGATGGCGACAGACATTTTGAAATGCGCGAATAACGCCGTCATCGCCGCGGATCACAAACGCAAGCGCACTGAGAAAATTCAAGGTCGCATAGGCGCCGCGCTTGGCGATGTCGCTTTCATGGCAGACAATCTGCCAGCTTGATGCAAACAGTTTGGCGCGTTCAAGGGCGAAAAAATCGGGGTCGGTATACGTCCATGCCGGTAGGCCCGTTTCGATGTCCGTTTGCGCCGCCATTTTGCTCCGCCCTGCTCAACGCGTGGATTGCTTTGTCCAATAAAATACCGGAAGCCCGGCGGCAAGTAACAACACGCCCCAGAGCAACGGCTTAAGGCCGGCGCCGGCCATGGCGACGATCGCATAAACCAGCGCGACGATGGCAATCACCGCCCACGCTCGCGCCGACTTGATCGAATAGCGCAACTCCGCAAGGGCCGACACCGCATATGGCATCAGCGTCGCCAGCGTCGACATGGAAATCAGAAACACAAACGCCGAGACCAACCCGTCGCTGTAGTTGAAAATCAATAGCAGCGTTGCAATCGTCGAGGACAGGATCAGCGCGACAATCGGCGCGTGTCCGGCGTTTTTCTTCGCCAATGCTTTGGGGGCCAATCCGTCGAGAGCGACCGCCATGGGCATTTGCCCGCTGAGCAAAATGTTGCCGTTGAGCGACCCGGCGGTTGAGACCAGCGCGCCGATGGCGATCAACGGCCCGCCAAAGGCGCCGAGCGCGCGGGCGGCGTCCGCGAATGGCGCCTCGGACTGCGCCAGCGTATCCACCGGCACCAGCATCATCACCGCGGCAGTCGCGGCAATATAGATCGCCGCAACCGAGAGCGTACCGGCGATGACAGCGCGCGGGATCGTCCGCTTGGCGTCAATCACGTCTGCGGCGGGGACAACGCCGGCTTCAATGCCGATGAACGCCCACATGGTCAGTAGCGCCGTTGTCGCCAACGCCTCGCCTATGGGCAGGGCTTGCGGATTGAACGGCGGAATATTCTCCGGCGCCCCGGCGACAATTCCGAGCGCAATGATCACCAAGAGCGGGATGATCTTTAAGATCGTCATCACCAGTTGTACCGAGGCCGCTTCCGATACGCCTTTGATGTTGATACCCGTCAGCATCCAGATGATCGATGTTGCGACCAGCGCCTGAGTGATGGTGTTAGCGCCAAGCGCCGGGATAACCGCGCCGGCGTAACCGGCAAAAGCAACGCTGATGGCGGCGACGGCAAACAGGATGCTGAGCCAATAGCTCCAGCCGACAATGAACCCGGCAAGATCGCCGAACGCATCGCGGGTATAAACGTAAAAACCGCCACTGCGATTTGTTCGCCCCGCCAGGCGGCCAAGCACAAGGGCGATCAGAATGGCGCCGATGCTGGTGACAATCCAGCCGAGGAAACTGATCGATCCGTATGGCGCCAGCACCGCGGGAAGCAGGAACACCCCGGAGCCGATCATCACCCCGACCGAAAGCGACCAGCATTTCCAGAACCCAAAACCCGCAGCGGGTTTAGTATCAGGACCAGTATCGTTCAATTGCTCAGCAGGCTGATTCATTGCCAGACCCTCATGCCCTCGGTGGCTTCGTCAACATAAAAACTCACCCCGTCGCCTTGCACCATCGCAAAGACATGCAAGACAGACCGGCGTCGATTTTGCCAATCTCGGTTGTTCTGAGCGGGACCACATGAAACCCGCGCTTGTCGAGCAACTCTATGGTGCGAGGAAAATCGGAGCCGACCATCACCACATCATTGACGCGCAATGCATTTGCCGCTGCTTCCTCGCCCTCGGGCGTCAGCACAACGTCAAAGCCGTCAAAGACGTTTGAGCGCGCCAGCCGCGCCGTCGACAGCACGGTCCCCTCGTTGAGCAGCGAGCAATCGGTTTTGAAATGCAAAACATCGGCCGGCGTCTCGACGATTTCGCTGGCGCGGCCAAATTCGGCGAGCAGTTTTTGCAGCTCATGCGCGCCCGCTTGATCGGTGCGGCTCGACAGGCCGATCATAACTTTTTCCGGCGTCGTCAAAATATCGCCGCCCTCGACAAAGCCTTCCCCTGACAATTCAAGCACGGTGGTAAATTGATCGCGCAGGGCGCTGGCGATCTCAGAGACCTCGCCGGCGCGGCTAGCCGCCCCCGGGCGAAGCAAAATCGCCCCCTCGGGGAAGACCAGCGCCGGGTCTTCGACAAACATGGCGTCGGGATAGGCCTCAAGCACGCCAAGCGGGATCACGGCAATACCAGCCTCGCCCAGCGCCGCGACATAGGCCTTGTGCTCTGATCGCACGCCCGGATAGGCGGGATCACCGCCATCGCCGGCGCGCAAACCGCTGGCAACGGATTTTGACGGCAGGCGCACGATCGCCGTGTCAAATTCAAAGACCGGCCGGTCCGGCGGCGTATTTACGTTGTCCATCATCTTCGGGTAACACTGGTGTGCAACCATCGCCGCAGTCAAGCCAACTGTTCAGATGATTTGAGAGAGCCCGCAATCCATGAGCCGCTTCATCGATATCACCCCCGTAATCTCCGCGGCGACGCCAGTCTTTCCCGGCGACACGCCGTTTGAGGCGCAATCGACAATGGCGATCGGCAAGAATGGTCCGGTCAATGTCTCGCGGCTGACCCTTTCGTCCCATGCCGGCGCCCATGCCGATGCGCCCTTGCACTATGATGCGAGCGGCGCGCCAATCAATGCTGTCGATGTCGCCGCCTATATCGGTCCGTGTACAGTTGTTCATATTATCAACGATGCTGCGCTGCTGAGCCGGGACATGGTGCGCGACGCCCTCGCCCAGACCGTTACAGAAATTGCACCGCGGGTTCTGATCCGCACCTATCAGCGGCAGCCGAAAGTCTGGGATCCGGCCTTTACCGTTATCAGCGCCGCGGCAATCACATGGCTCGCCGATGAGGGCGTCCGGCTGATCGGCGTCGACACGCCGTCGCTCGACCCTGCCTCATCGAAAATTATGGATGCCCACCGCGCCGTCTTCGCCCATAATATGCGGATTTTGGAAGGCTTATGCCTCGATGATGCGCCGGCCGGCGCGTATGAATTGATCGCCCCGCCATTGAAACTTGAAGGGCTCGACGCCGCGCCGGTGCGCGCCTTGCTGCGGGTTCTCGAATGACGCCGGTCTCCGCAAGTGAAGCCGACGCGCTCGACGATAAGGACCCGCTAGCGCGATATAAAACCCTGTTCGATCTGCCTGACTGGATTATCTATCTTGACGGAAATTCGCTCGGCCCGCCGCCAAAGGCGGCGCTTGCGCGTATCCAATCCACCGGCGAGGCGGAATGGCGCAGCGGGCTGGTTAAGTCGTGGAACGACGCGGGATGGATCGACCTGCCAAAGACCTGCGGCGCAAAGATCGCGCGGCTGATCGGCGGGCGCGAGGACGAGGTCATCATCGCCGACAGCGTGTCAGTCAATATTTTCAAACTCGCCGCCGCGCTTAGCGCCAATGCGCCCGGCGCGATTGCTTACCATGCGGATGAATTTCCCACCGACGGCTATATTCTGCAAGGCCTTTCAAATCTCACTGGTGCGCCGCTGATGCGCCTGGCGCCTGACGCAGACCATGGCGCCCTTGGTTCAGAGATCAGCGTGCTGGTCAAAAGCGCCGTCCACTATAAGACTGCGGCGGTCGCCGATATCGCTGCATGGGAGCAGGCGGCGGCGCAAAACCATGTGGAGATCATCTGGGATCTGAGCCACGCCACCGGCGTTCTCGATATTGATATGCGAGCGGCCGGCGCGCGTTATGGCGTCGGCTGCGGCTATAAATATTTAAATGGCGGCCCCGGCGCGCCGGCCTTCGTCTATGTCGGGCGCCAGGCCGCCGCAACGCTCAACCAACCGCTATCAGGCTGGATGGGCCATGCCGCGCCGTTTGAGTTTGCCCCGGACTACGCCCCCGCCCCCGGGGTTGAGCGGTTCGCCAGCGGCACGCCGCCAATCCTGTCGTTGAGCGCGCGTGATGCGGCGCTCGATGTTTTTGCCGATATCGACATCGCCGCCATTGAGGCGAAAGCGAAAATGCTGGGGGATTTGTTCCTTGCACGCTGCGCGCCGCTCGGTCTTGAAAGCATCTCGCCGCCGCCGTCGGAGCGTCGCGGCGGTCATGTCTCGGTACGGTTCGATCATGGCTATGCGGTTATCCAGGCGTTGATCGCCCATGGAGTGATCGGCGATTTCAGACAGCCGGACATCATGCGGTTCGGGTTCTCGCCGTTGTTTCTTGGCTATCGCGATGTTTGGAATGCGGCGAGCATACTCGCAGATATTCTGGAGACGCAAAAATGGCGCGAGGCGAAATATTCTGCGCGTCGCAAAGTCACCTGATTATTAAGCCCTATTCAAGCGCCGCCATGGCCTGAACGATGCGGTTGGATTCTTCAATCGGCGGCAGGGAATTGAGCGCGTCCTGATAATATTTGCGTGCGACGCCCTTTTCTTTGGCCTGTTCGGCGATCAGCGCGCGCCCGACCAGGGCTTGGTAATTGTCGGGCGTATATTCCAGCAGCCGCGCCAGCGTGACGTCGCCCTGAACAACATCGCCGCGCGCCGCCGCACACAAGCCAACATCAACCATCGCCCCAAGCGCCCATGCATCGGCCTGCAACGCCGCTGCTGCATTGTTGCAAAATGCGGAACTCAGGTCCTTCTTCAGGAGTGTTTTAACGCGCGCGGTAAAATCCAGCTTTACCGGCTCAACAAGCGGCTGGCTTTTGCGGATGGCCGGTTTGCGCACCTCTACGGAAGGCTCGATCGGCTGGACTTTCGCTAAGATGACGCCCACCGGCGGGGCCAGCCGCTCCGGCGCCGCCAACTGCGCAAATCTTTTGAAACGCTCTGGCGCGCCCTCGCGCAAAGCCGGCTTGGGCGGCGGCGAGGCGGCAGCGCCTGAAGCGCTGGCGGCAGAGGCCTGTTGCATGGGTTTGGGTTGCTTGGACGGCGCCGATGGCGACGGGTTTTTCTGCAAAGCCGCAACAAAGAACAGATCAAGGCACGCCGCATCGCGCCCGCCGACGGTGCAGGGTTTCACACGGGTGTGGTCGATAACGGCGTCGGTGCGAATCCGCAGCATCGAGCCGTCGCCTTGGGGGATGGCGCGAAGGCTTTGAACGCGCTTGCTGCGCCGGGAGAGGTCAAGAATGAATGATGCATCGACACCGCTGAGATAAAATGCATCGGCTTCGCGTTTTTCCAAGATGCAGGCGCCATCGCATAAAAATGCTATCCGGGTCTGATTGCCGCGCTCGCCAACCTGAATATCGCCAATCGCCATGCTCGCGCCGGCGTCGTCCGTCGCTGCCGCCGACGAAGGGGGAAAGCCCTCAGGCGCGGTCGCATAGGCGACAGCCGCCATGCCCGCGGTGGCGAGCATCCATGCACAAATGGTTGGCGCGAGAACGCGCTTTCTGAAAGTTATGGCCGCCATACTTTTCGGGTGCCCAGCTGAAGGGCGTACTCTCGCCGGAGTCGGGGGTAATCGTCAATCTCGGGGCTAGGTGCAAAACAGCGCGCCTTGGCGAAAAGCAGCTGTGGAAAAAGCCGGGCGCAGTGTGCGCCCGGCAAAAACCGTTAAGACAAGCCAGTGTTAGTAGGTGCGATAGACCTGGCGGCTGCCACGCTTGATATAGCCGTAGCCATATGAGTCGTAGCAAAGCAGCGCAACTTCCTCATAGCGTCGACCACGGCGATAGAAGGTTTGCGAGACCACATCGCAGTCGTCGAGATAACGCGACGAATAGCGGTCATAGCCAAAGCTCACAAACAGCCAGCCGAGCGGATCATAGCCGGAATTATAGTGAAACAGGTTATGAAACGAGCAGTAATACCCGTGCCCGCGGCTCGGCCCGTAACCGTGCCGGTAGTGACGCCCGGAGTATGCCGCCGGATGGCTGTAGTGGCCGCTGCCGTAATGGCTCCGGCGGTGATCGGAGCGACGGTGGGAGCTGCGCCGATCGGCGCGGCGGTGGTCGCGGCGGCGATCGCTGCGATGGTTGTTGCTGCGGTGGGTGTCGCGGCGGCGGTCGCTGCGATGATTGTTGCTGCGGTGATTGTTGCTGCGGTGAGTATCCCTGCGGCGATCACTGCGATGATTGTTGCTGCGGCGATCACTGCGGCGATCACTGCGATGATTATTGCTGCGGCGAGTATCGCTACGACGGTCGCTGCGATGATTGTTGCTGCGTTGGGTGTCCCTGCGGCGATCACTGCGATGGTTGTTGCTGCGGCGAGTATCGCTACGGCGATCGCTGCGATGATTGTTGCTGCGTTGGGTGTCACTGCGGCGATCACTGCGCCGAGTGTCGCTGCGGCGAGTATCGCTGCGACGGTCGCTGCGATGGTTGGCGCGGCGGCTATCACGGGTTTCCTGCGTGCGTGCAGCGTTGCGCTGGCGACTGCTCCGTTGTTCCGATGAGCGACGAGACTCTTGTTTTTGAGCCTTGCGCTTTGCGTCTTTATTACGCCTTGCGCGGTCGCCGCCACTACGGTCCTCGCCACGGTAACCTTGGTGATCGGCTTTCCGCGGCTCGCGTTGTTCATTCACCGCTATTTGAAACGGCTTAATTATGTCAGCGCCTTGCGTCTGACTGCCCGCCGCCTGCGCCGGCCCAGCCAAAATGGCGAAAGCCAACATTGACGCTGCCACGCAGCCTACTTGTTTGATATCCATCAAGGGCATTCGCTTCTCCTTATTCGTCCAGCGAGCCCCCTTAGCGCCCGATGACAATTTGCGATATGAAACGCGCAGCGTCAATCCGTCTACGATCAAGAAACTGCGATATAATGGCTTGAAAAACGGCGAAAACATGGCGATTGTGACGCTAATGAGGCCGATGCCATACGTATGCGGACAAATGAGGCGGAAATGCGGCAAAGCGCGATAACATCACAATCATGATGCAGCAGTTTTCATTCCTCGAATTCTTTGCCGGCGGCGGTATGGCCCGTTTGGGCCTTGGTGATTCGTGGCGGTGTTTGCTGGCCAATGATTTCGACCCGCAAAAATGCGCCGCCTATCGCGCCAATTTCGGCGACAATGACCTGATCGAAGCCGATATCGCCGCTCTCAACCTCAACGACCTGCCGGGCGAGCGCGCTGATCTGATATGGGGCTCTTTCCCGTGCCAGGATCTGTCGCTGGCCGGCGCGCGCGGCGGCATTCATGCAAAACGCAGCGGCGCATTTTTCGGCTTCCGGCGTCTGGTTGAACAACTCCACACAGCCGGGCGGGCGCCCCACATTGTCGCCCTTGAAAATGTCGCCGGGCTGATGACGTCGAATGGCGGTCGCGACTTTGCCGTCGTGGTCGAGTGTCTGGCGGCGCTCGATTATAGGGTCACCGCGATAGTTCTCGATGCGCGCGCCTTCACGCCGCAATCGCGGCCGCGCCTGTTTATCCTCGGCTTCGGGCCCGCGGCCGCACCGGCCACTGCCAAAACACCAACGTCAGAAAAATTGGCGCCGCCGGCGTTGATCTCAGCCCTCGATCATTTGCCGCCAGAGGCGCGGGCGCAATGGCTGTGGCTCGCGCCGCAGCCGGGGCCGCGTAGAAACATCCGCCTTGGCGATATCATCGACTGGAACGCCGCGGATTGGCATCCGCCAGAGCAAACCAAAGCCCTTGTCGACATGATGAGCGCATCGCAACGCGCACGCATTGAGGCAATCATGCGAAACGGCGCCCGCCGCGCCGGCGCCGGTTTCCGTCGCACGCGCGCAGAGAACGGCAACAGCGTTCAGCGTTTTGAGGCGCGGTTTGACGGCCTCGCTGGATGCTTGCGCACGCCGGCAGGCGGCTCCTCACGCCAGATCGTTATTGCGATTGAGGGCGGCAAAGTCCGCACCCGGTTGATGAGCCCGCGAGAGGCGGCGCGACTGATGGGGCTGCGGGAAGATTATATCCTCCCGGAAAGCACAACCGCAGCGCTCAAACTGTGCGGCGACGGAGTGTGCGCGCCGCTGGTGCAATGGCTGGGTGAGAATATCTTCGAGCCTGCATTGCTCATACGCGCAATCAAGGCCGCGTGACCGCCAAGCCCCGCACCGACGTTTTTTCTCCTGAAAAGCGCTCGGCGGTGATGCGGGCGGTGAAGTCCACGGACACAAAACCCGAAATCGCCGTCAGGAAGGCGCTGCACGCGCTCGGCTATCGCTACCGGCTCAATGTCAAAACCCTGCCCGGAAAACCGGACCTGGTCTTTCCAAAACACCGCGCTGTTATATTCGTCCACGGATGCTTCTGGCATGGTCACAGTTGCAAGCGGGGCAAGCGCGTTCCTAAAACCAACACCGCCTACTGGACGGAGAAAATCGCCCGCAACAAGGCGCGCGACAAGAAGAATACAGCCGCGCTCAAAAAACTCGGCTGGCGCGTCATTACCGTCTGGGAATGCGAGCTTAAAAAACTCAATCCTGCTAACATCCCGATCAAACGATGATGAAAGCGTTTTCAGCTCAAATATGCATCAATTATTGACAACTGCGCCAATAATATGCGCGCTGCACACTAGTCCGACTTCTGCCCGGCCGCTAGGACCATGCTATGAATATTGAAACGACCAAATGGCTGTGGTCAGCGTCACAAGGGGCCGCTGGTGAAAATAGCATTGCGGGATGGAAAACACGCCTGCGACTATTCCTCTCTGCATGGAACGCACCCGAAATTGTTGCGGAAATTCGGCAAGCTGATACACGCTCAAGCCTATCAACGCTGCTAACCGAACGCCCGGAAATGTTCGGCGCATTCATTTGGCCATATCAAAACGCCGCATGGACACCGCGCGAGCGCTGGGCGCGAATTATTGACCATACAAAAATTATCGACGCGCTGGGCGCACCCTTTACCTTCAGCGCCGACAAACGCCTAATCCTGCTCGATCTCGAAGACATTTTGCCCGGCTTCAAAGTTGTTCTTGACCAGCCCAAATGGTTCATGCGCGAAGGCATGCTGGTTGTGAATATATTCATCAACGATTTTCGAGCGTTCTCACTCGCATTTTCGTTCTTCAAGGAAGAAGACGGCGCCATAACCGCCTATATTGGCGCCATACAAGGGCGCAACCGAGAGGATATTTTAGCGACTTACCGCGATCTGACAAAAAAACTCTTTGGTATTCGCCCGCGGGACTTCCTGATCGAAATTTTTCGCATGGTCTGCCAGGCTGCCGGCGTTGAGCGCATTCTCGCCGTTGCGGACGCCTACCGGCATCATCGCCACGCCTATTTCAAGAACAAGACAGATTTTTCGACCAATTACGATGAAATCTGGCTGGACCGCGGCGGCGTAATCGTGGACCAACAGACTTTTGAGCTGAGTCGGGAAATAAGCCGCCGCGACCTTGCCGACATCAAACCGAAAAAACGCTCAATGTATCGCAAAAGGTATGAGTTTCTGGACGCCATTGGCGAACGCCTGCAAGATGATTTACCAGCCCTGACACCGGTCTGGTTTGCTGACACATGACGCGTAAGGAACAAAAAAATAATGTTTTGGAGAAATGCCGATGCGAAACTATTGAGGAACCTCGCCGCGTATCGCAAAACTAAAAATCACTCTGGTGTTTTCAATAAGTTGCGCAACCACTACCACAAAGTTCAGCATATTATGTGGAGCACATTGACAGCATCCGATATCCATCGTGACGCTGTGATTGCAGTCAGCGTAAGAATGCCTCATCTAAATGGAATTGTCATTCACCAAGAGGCAATCATCGAAGATGATTGCCTGATTATGCAGCAGGTCACTATCGGTCAGACGGGGGATGGTGCGGCAAATATCAAACGCGGTGTCTATATCGGTGCGGGCGCTAAAGTGCTCGGACGAATTCAGGTTGGCAAAGGTGCTCGCATTGGCGCCAACGCCGTCGTCTTAAAAGATGTGCCTGCAAACTGCACCGCTGTCGGCGTGCCGGCAAAAACTATCACTCCTACCGACTAGAGCGCCGGGCGGAAAAGTGGAAACCGATTTTTCGTACCCGACCGCGAAAGCGGTCTGATTATTATCAGCGCGCCTTTGCGAGCAGGCCGGCGCACAACAAAGAATCTAGAGCGTTGGGCGATTCCTATTAATCGCCCAACGCTCTAGACAGGCCCAGCGTCAGGACGCTTGTTGCACCGCGATCCACTCATCGACACGTCGCTCCAATACCGACAACGGCAAGGCGCCGCCGCCGAGCACTGTGTCGTGGAAGCCGCGAATATCAAATTCATCACCGAGCGCGGTCTTGGCTTTCTCGCGCAGCTCAAGAATTTTCAGCATGCCAATTTTGTAAGACGTCGCCTGGCCGGGCATCACTATATAGCGCCGCACTTCGGAGCGGATCTGGCCTTCGGCGGCCGGAGAATTCGAGATGAAATATTCCACCGCCTGTTCTTGCGTCCAGCCTTTGGCGTGCAGCCCGGTGTCCACAACAAGTCGGATCGCTCGCCAGATTTCCGTCGTCATGCGACCAAAGTCGGAATAAGGATCGTCATAGGCGCCCATCTCCTTGGCAAGTATTTCTGAATAAAGCGCCCAGCCTTCGCCATAGGCGGTAAAGCCCGCCTGGTTGCGAAATTCCGGCAGGCCTTCGACTTCCTGTGCAATCGAATTTTGCATGTGGTGGCCAGGGTTGCCCTCATGATAGGCGATAACCTCAAGCTGCGGGATCGGCATCGCGCTCATGTCGGAAAGATGCGCATAAAAAGTACCGGGCCGCGAGCCATCCGGCGTCCCGGGGAAATAATGCTGAGCGCCGCCGTCACGTTCGCGAAACGCTTCGACGCGTTTCACAATTAGATCCGCTTTCGGCAACAGGCCGAATTTTTCGGGCAGCCGCTCATTGATAAAAGCAAGATGGTCACGCGCCGATTGCAGATAGGCGTCTCGCCCTTCATCGGTATTTGGGTAGTAAAACTGCTCGTCTTCACGAACGAAGCTGAAGAATTCATCAAGCGTCCCGTCAAAGCCGACCGTGGTTTTGAGCGTCTCCATATCGCCCTTGATCCGCGCAACCTCTGCAAGCCCGAGCGCATGCACCTCATCCGGCGTCATATCCGTCGTTGTCGCAAAGGCCAGGCGCTCGGTGTAATAGGCCTCGCCGTCAGGAAGCGAACCGACGCCCGTAGATGTCTCCGGTGCATTCGGCTTTTCGTCTTCAACCCAGGCGATCAGCGCATCGTAGGCAGGTTTAAACGCATCGATCAGCGCGGTGCGCGCCGCCGCGCGCAAGTCGCTTGCCTCTTCTTCATTGACGGCGCCGGATTCAATCAGCGCATCAATCTTGGAGTTTGCGTCCGCCCAGAGCGGCGCCTCCCCCTCACCCTCAAACGGGGCGCCGGCAATCAGCGCACGCGATTGCTTCAAGACACCGTCATAAGCAAAATCTGGCGCATGCACGCCCTCCGCCGCCGCCAGCTTCGCACGTTCTAGCGCCTGGCCCAACGCCCGGGCGGCGCCGCTGATACGTGTAATATAAGCGCGCATATCGTCGGCGGTCTCAACTTTGTGAAAGTTGATCAGGAAGTTTGGCAAGAAAGAATGCACGCCACGCATCTGGTGGAAGACATAACCGCGCCGGCGAAACGGGTAGGACGCCTCAGTCTGCGCCAATTGATAAAGCCAAATATCGTAGGAAGTTTTCGCCTCAGGCGTAAGCAGCGCGTAGTCAAAGCTTTCTTTCAGCGCCCGACCATTTTCGCGGCGCCAGGCGAGCTGTACGTCCTCAGCAGCCTCTGACAAGTCGTCGATTTTGTCATTGTCGTCCTTGCGGCCCAGAAACGTTTTGGTGACCGGCGAAAAATCAAGCTCTTCCTCCCACCGCGCGGCAAACCATTCATTAAGCCGGGCCGTTTCCGCTGTGATCGCCTCAGCGCTTGGCTCCGCAATCTGCGCTGGTTCTGTTGGCGTAGATGCTTGCTGTCCGCAAGCAGTTAGCGTGGTAGCGCCCATCAGCGCCAAGAATAAATTTCGCATTGAAATACCCCTGATTTGAATTTTGTTTTATTTAGCTAGCTGCTTGGTATCAGACCCTAGCCCGCTCGCGCAGCCAGAACAAACAGTTTGTCGATAAGAAAAAAGGCGGCGCATTGCTGCGCCGCCTTAATAGTCTTTATGATTACGCCCGAAGGCCTAAAACGCTTCCGCCGGAAGCGCCATGGTCGCCGCCCCGCCAGCCTTGATTTTTTCAAGATGCGCGCCAGCGTCCGGCAGCATCCGCTCGACAAAATAGCGCCCGGTGATGAGTTTGTTTTTGTAAAAATCATCATCCGCAGATTGTTTCTCGATCGCCGCTTTGGCCATTTGCGCCCAGGCGAAGGCCAGGCAGGTGAGCGCAAAGAGGTTGAGGTAATCCATCGACGCGGCGCCGGCATTGTTGAAATCCTGCATCGCATTAGCGCCCATCCACTGGGTCGCTTCCAACGTTTGGGCTTTGGTTGTCGCCAGGCCGTCAAGGAAAGGTTTAAGTTCTTCATTGCCCTGATTATCGCCGATGAACTCATCGATCTCAGCGAAATAAGACTGCCAGGCGCGGCCGCCGTCTTTCATCAGCTTACGACCGACAAGGTCGAGCGCCTGAATGCCGTTGGCGCCTTCATAGATCATGGCGATGCGCGCATCGCGGACAAACTGCTCCATGCCCCATTCGGCAATATAGCCATGACCGCCAAGCACCTGCTGAGCATTGGTGGCGTGTGCATAGCCTTTATCGGTGAGGTAAGATTTCAAGATCGGCGTCATCAGGCCCATAAAATCGTCAGCCTTTTGGCGCGTCGCCTCGTCTTCAGATTTTTTGTGCAGATCGCCATGCAGCGCCGTCCAGTACATCCAGGCGCGCGCGCCCTCGGTGAAGGCGCGCTGATCCATCAGCATACGCCGTACATCGGGATGAACAATGATCGGATCGGCGGGCTTGTCAGGCTCGGCCGGCCCGGTCAGCGCCCGGCCTTGCAGCCGGTCCTTGGCGTAGGCCGCGCCGTTCTGATAGGAGACCTCCGAAATCGCCATGCCCTGCATGCCAACGCCGAGCCGCGCCTCGTTCATCATCGTGAACATGGCTTTGAGGCCCTTGTTCTCCTCGCCGAGAAGATAGCCGGTCGCATCGTCAAAATTCATCGTGCAGGTGGAGTTGGCGTGGATGCCCATCTTTTCTTCAATCGAGCCGCAAGCAACGCCGTTGCGATCGCCCAGCGAGCCATCATCATTGATGTGGAATTTCGGCACGATAAACAACGAAATCCCCTTCACCCCGTCCGGCGCGCCTTCAATCCGCGCCAGCACCAGATGAATAATGTTATTGGTGAGGTCTTGCTCGCCGGCGGAGATGAAAATCTTGGACCCGGAAATTTTATAAGCGCCGCCCTCTTGCGGGACCGCCTTGGTGCGCAACAGCCCGAGATCGGTGCCGCAATGGGGCTCGGTGAGGTTCATGGTCCCTCCCCACTCGCAGGACATCATGCTCGGCAGATATTTTTGTTTCTGCTCATCTGTGCCATGGGCGTAGATGGCTTCGGCGGCGCCGCGCGCCAGACCGGGATACATCCCGAACGCCATATTCGCCGCAGAGACCATTTCGCCGACAGCAACGCCAATAATATAAGGCAACCCCTGCCCGCCATATACAGGATCGAAGGCCAGCCCCTGCCAGCCGCCTTCTTTGTAGGCCTCGTAGGCCTCTTTAAAGCCCTTCGGCGTGGTCACCGAAGCGTCGTCATGGCGGATGCAGCCTTCCTTGTCGCCGGACTGATTAATGGGGTGGAGAACATTCGCCGCCAGCTTGCCGCCCTCTTCAAGGATCGCCTCAACAAGATCGTCGGAAATCTCTGAAAAACCTGGCAAATTTGAATATTTCGAAATCTCCAAAACATCGTTCAGAACAAACTGCATGTCTTTGAGCGGGGCGGCGTATTCGGTCATGGCGTTCCTCGGTTCTTGATCGTCGCAATATTAATTGTCGAAATGGCCTTAGCGGCCTGAAATCAGGACGTAACTCCTAAATAGCAAGTTTAGAAACGGCATCCTAACATTTTCCAGAATTCATAACCGCTACAGGCGAAACGCGCCATCGCATGCGCTGTAATTTCTCGTTCATCGCGGCGGTAACGGCGGGCGGCGTCGCCGAATGCACTAAACCGGGCAATATTTCTCCCCAACAGCCCTGAAATGAACCCGCCCGGCCCCGAATCGCCGTTAAGGTTTCGTTAATTGTCGGCAATTGTGATGTCGGCAAGCTGTTCGGAGCGCCGTGGCGGCAGTAAGGCTTTGCCAGCAATGCGAAGCGCCTTAACAGCTTAATGTTAGGTCCCGGTGTTGATAACGCCGCGACTACACTATTTCGGGGGAATTGGCCCTCACAAAAGGCGGGTACCTTAAGATGAAGTCGAATGCGCCCTGGAGCGTCAAAGGCATCGAACGCGATGCTCGTGAAACGGCAAAAGAAGCCGCCAAGCGCAAAGGCCTGACCGTTGGCGAGTGGCTCAACCAGATGATCTACACCGCTGGCGAGCCGCAATCTTCCGGCGGCGAGGTCGAGGGGCTGAAGCTGCGCGACATCATCACCGCGATTGAACATCTGCACAAACAAGTTGCGCAGACCCACACCGCCGGCGCCGAGAATGTCAGCGAGGTCACCCGCAAGATTGGCGATGTGGTTGAACGGGTGCAGCGCCTGGAAAGGGTCAAGCCCGCAGGCGGCGACAGCGGCCTTGGCGCAAGGATCGAAAAACTCGAAGCCGACGGCAACGATATTGAGCGCATCAACGCGCTCAAAGCGCTTGAAAAAGCAGTCACACAAGTCGCGGTACAATTTAACACCGCGCAAAAGATGACGATTGAACGCCTCGACGCAACAGAACGCCAATTGCAGGAATTTGCCGAACGCGTTGACGGCGGCGGCGATGGCGGCGGGGCCTCCGATCTCGGATTTGTCAAAGACGCAATTGACGGTCTGACCGCGCGTCTCACCCGCACTGAAAAACTCGCCGGCGATGCCGCCGCACAAAAACAAGGCGCCAGCGGCGGGGCTGACCCGGCCTTTGTCGAAAGCACCGGCAACCGGCTGCGCGTGCTTGGCGATGAAATCAAACGCAGCGGCGACCAGATTCGCACATTTGAAACCACCATCGGAAAATTATCCGGCCAAATCGACGCGGCAGAACGGCGCAACGCGGAAGGCCTCCAGAAGGTCATGGAAACGCTTGCAGATTTGCAAGGGACTTCCAGCAAGGAAACATCCGACGGCGCCAGCCGGAAAGACATTGACGCCGCCGTTGCCGCGGTGACCCGGGAGGCCGACGCACGCTTTGAAAAACTGCAAAGCTCTTTTGAATCTCTCACCAAGCGCATGGAGACCTCCGGCGAGGCGCTGGCTGCGCCCTCTCCTGAATCGGCTCCCGCAGAACCAGACGCCGCGGCGCAGGACGCGGAACCAAGCGACGATGCAAAAGACGAAGCAAAAGACGAAGACGCTACAGGAAAGTCCGCCTTCTCATCCCTCGCCGCCGCCCTCGGCTTTGGCGACAAGGATGACGCCGATAAAGACGACGGAACCGTAAGCGGGGACGAACCCGTAAGCGATGAAGCGCCCAGCACCGACCCGAAAACGGCGGTTGAAGCGGTTGAAGATAACGCCGCAGAAGGAGATGAAGACCCGTTCTCCTTCGCTGACGAAATCGACGCCGCGCTCGACGAAGTCTCCGCCGGCGACGACGCCAAGGACGACTTTTCTTTTGAGCTGGACGACGAACCGCGCAGCGCCGTCGAAAATAATGCAGACGCAGAAGCGCAAGCCCTGTTATCAGAAGTCCACGATGTGTTCGGCATGAACCCGCAAGGCGGCCCAGCAGCTTCCGCCGCCGACAATACCGAGATCGAACCCGAGCCGCGCGACGACCTCGACCAGATCCTCTCCGACCTCGACGACATGACCGGCGACGTTCAACCGGACCTTGCGTCTGATCTTGATGCGCCCAATCTTGATGCATCTGATCTTGATGCGCCCAAGCTTGAAACCCCACAGACTGATACTGATACCGACCAAGAAGCCGAGGACCGTGCGAGACAACAAGCTATGTCGTTGCTCTTCGGCGAAGAAAATACTGAAGCCGGTGAGCCGAAAGAAAAGCCGGATGACTATCTCCAGGCGGCGCGCCGGCAAGTAAAAGACGCGGCCGCGCGCGCGGAAGAAGATAAAAAACCCCGCCGCCGAAAGCTAACGCCGAAGCAAAAAGCTATCCTCGTTGCACGAGCGCGGAAAAAACGCCTCGCCGAAGCGCGCGGCGAGATCGATGTGCCGGTCGATACTATCAAAGCCGCGGCCGCAAAAGAAGCACTGCAGGAAGCCGCCGCAGAGCCGCAAAATGATTATGCTGAGGAAAATGACCGCCCATCCGGGGCAGCCGGCGCCTTTGCCGCGCTTCGCAGCAAGCTGCCCTTTATCGGCGCCAAGAGCAAAACCGAACAGACCGCCGCCCCTGCACCGGAAGCGCCGGAAGCCGAAGAGGCGCGCTTGCGCAATGGGGACCGGGCGGCGTTTGAAACCTTGAAAGCAACCGCATCGGCGCGGCCGCTGACGCTGGCGCTGATCGTCGGCATTTTCCTCTCGCTGGCCGTGCTGTTCTTTATGGTCAAAGATATTGTGTTCAAATCCCCCGACGCGGTTGACCGCGGCGGACTTGTCGCGGGTCCGTCGACTGGCGATGCGCCGCCCGCCGCCGACAATACGCTTGATGTGCCGAACGCACCGACGATTGACCCACGCGCCCTCTATAGCGACGCCATGGCCGGGCTTGGGGCGGCCGAAACGGATGCAGAATCCACCGCCGCAATCACCAAGCTGCGCGAGGCCTCCGCGCTCGGCCATCCGCCGGCGCAATTGCAGCTTGGCGAATTTTTCAAAACCGGCCAGGGCGTCGATGTCGACCTCGGCCGCGCCCGCACCTGGTTCCGGCGCGCCGCCAATGGCGGCAATGTGCTCGCCATGCACCGTATCGGCATCATGACCGCGCGCGGTGAAGGCGGACCGGCTGACGCCGGCGAAGCCATCGGCTGGTTTGAACTTGCCGCCAATCGCGGACTGGTGGATTCGCAATATAATCTCGGCGCGATTTTCCACCCCACCGGCGATGGAACGCCGTCCGGCGTTCAGGACGCTGGCAAAGCCTATTACTGGTACTCGCTCGCCGCCAGCAATGGCGATGAGCAAGCCCAGCCGCTCGCCGCAAGCGTCGCCAACGCACTCACCACGGCACAAAAAGCAGAGCTCGACAAAACCATCGCCGAGTGGCAAGCGCGCACACCCGATGCGGAAGCAAACGAGATCGCGCCAGCTGGCTAGAACGCCGGGCGAAAAAGTGGAAACCGGTTTTTCGAAAACCCCGGCGTACTACAAAGAATCTAGAACATCGGGCGATTCTTCTTAATCGGCCGATGTTCTAGGCTGGCGCTTGCCGCGAGCGACCCGGCGCCTCTATAAGCGAGCCCTTAAGGTTCACTTCTTTTCGGCACGTATTGCGACGCAGGCGCCATGCTCATTTATCTCCCCATTGCGGAGATTCCGGTCGATCCGTTCGTCGTAATTTTTATGGGCGCGGTGGTCGGGTTTCTCTCCGGCATGTTCGGCGTCGGCGGCGGCTTTTTGATGACCCCGCTATTAATCTTCTACGGCATCCCCCCGGCGGTCGCGGTCGGCACCGAGGCCTCGCAAATCGTCGCCTCATCGGTTTCCGGCGTCCTGGCGCATTTAAAGCGACAGACCGTCGATTTTATGATGGGCGGATTTTTAGTCGCCGGCGGCAGCGTCGGCGCGGTTGTCGGCATTTTTATATTCCGGTATTTCCGCGCCATGGGCCAGATCGAGACCTTTATCTCGCTCGCCTATATTATTTTCCTCGGGCTTATTGGCGCTCTGATGATGGTGGAATCTGTGCGCGCCTTGTTGCGCTCGCCCGATGCGCCGCGCCCGCGTCGCAAACATCGCAGCGTCGAGTGGATGGCGGTGATGCCGTTCGCGATGCGGTTTCGCCGCTCGCAAATTTATATCAGCCCGATCCCGCCGATCATACTTGGCTTTCTGGTCGGCGTGCTTTCGGCAATCATGGGCGTCGGCGGCGGCTTCATCATGGTGCCGGCGATGCTCTACATTTTAAAGATGCCGACAAATGTTGTGATCGGCACGTCGCTGTTTCAGATCATATTCGTCACCGCGATTGCAACGGTCCTGCATGCGGCGGCAAACCAGACTGTCGATATTGTGCTTGCACTATTGCTGCTGACCGGCGGCGTGATCGGCGCACAGATCGGCGCGCGGGCGGGACGACGACTAAAAGGCGAGCAGTTGCGTGCGCTGCTGGCGTTGATCGTGCTCGGCGTTTGCGCCCGGCTGCTGTTTGGTCTGGTGACGCCGCCGGCCTCGCCCTTCATTGTTGTGGGGGCGCCTTGATGCGTTTGATCGCCATCTTATGGGTCTGGTTCATGCTCGCGCCGGCGCAGGCCGCCGATCTTTCCATTGCCCTGACCGATGACCGTGTTGAGGTCGATACCGGATTTTCCGGCGCCCGGCTGACGCTGTTCGGCGCCATTAGCGGCGTTGAGACGCCCAGCGCTGACGATGGCGCCGGCGTTGATATTATTTCAGTCATCCGCGGGCCGGCAACGCAATTTCAAATTCGCCAACTGGAAAAAAGAGGCCCTATATGGATGCCCGGCAACACCCATGCAATCAAGGATGCGCCCGGGCTATACCTGACCAACGCCAACCGGCCGATCACCGACATCGCCCCCCTGCCGGACCAGGCCGCCTATCATCTTGGTGCGGATTTTCTGACAATAAATGCGGCGCAGGATGATGTAGAGGCGGCGGATGAGGCGCAAACCGACGCCCATGCCGAATTGTTCGCCAAAGCCTTTGTCAGCGAAGCCGAAGATACCGGCCTTTATCGCGACCGGGTCGGCGGCGTTGAATTCAAAAAAGGCGCCCTGTTTACCATCAATGTCGATCTGCCCGCCAATACGCCGGTCGGCGATTACAGCGTTGTGGTGTATCTCTATCAGGACGGCATATTGCTGGGGCGCGACGAGGCTGAGCTGGTGGTCAACAAAGTCGGCATTGAGCGGCGTATTTTCGACCTCGCCCACGACCAGCCGGTGACTTACGGCATCCTCTGCGTCGTCATATCGCTTTTTGCAGGCTGGATTGCAGCGCTTGCGTTTCGCAAATCATAAATATGGTCAAAGCATCGAGCGAAAAGTGTGCGGCGGTTTTCGCGTCGACCGCAAAGGCGGTCAATTTATGATTAGCGCGCCTTCGCGCGCGGGCGGATGCGGCTACAAAAACTATAGCAAAATGCACGTATTCATATTGAACGCATTTTGCTATAGGCTGAGGCCGGAGGGGTAATATGGCCAACCGGCAACAAGAACAGATGACGCGGCTTGGGCTATTATCGCTTTTGCCGTTCATTGTCGCCGCCGTCGCCTTGTGGATGAGCCCGTGGCCATTGCCGCAATATTTCGCGCTGGATTTTCATCAGTTCGCGCTGATCTATGGCGGCGTTATGGTTGCCTATCTCGCCGGCGCGGGCGCGGGCATCACGCTGTCTCCGGCGGTGAAGCAATATGAATCCTTCCTGCCCGGACAGCTCATCACCTTAGTCGCTTTTCTCGCGGTTATTCCAAGCGGGGTTTTCTTCTTCTCGCTCGATGCGGCATGGCGACATCTTATTATCCTCGCGTTGCTGATCTATCTCCTGATGCGCGATCTTCAGGCCGCCTCCGCCGGGGTTTTGCCACGCTGGTACGCACAACTGCGCATCCGTCTCACCCTGTGGGCGGGGCTGGCGATTTCGCTGATTGTCGCCCGTTTGTTTATCTGGGGATTTTACTAAATGCGCATCGGGTTTTGATTGATGAAAAACAACAGTTTTCTTGTTCATATTTTACTTGCAGCCTTTATCTCCTTCGGTATTTCCATCTACATATGGGTGCAGTTGGGCATTTTCAATCTGGCTTTTTTCTGGATCATCAGCACGATAACAGCAGGTCTTGGCGCTTTTGTGGGGTGGACGATTGGACGCGATATAATCGTAACCCTTATAGTAACAATGCTTACGCGGGCCATCGTCCTTTTCTTTGCCGGATAGCGCGCACCCATGAACGCCACAACGCTTGACCAACTGACCATCACGCTCGGCCCCGAAGCACAGCTATTGCTCGCCGGCGCCATCGTCACAATGATGTTCGCCATCGCCCTCGGGCTTAAACCCGAACATTTCAGCTTTCTCAAAACCAAACCGAAACTTTTCTGGGGCGGGCTCGCCGCGCAATTGATCGGCCTGCCGGCGATGACTATCGCACTGGTCGCGCTGCTGTCGCCGCCGCCGTCGATTGCGCTCGGCATGATCGTCGTCGCGGCTTGTCCCGGCGGCAATGTTTCAAATTTCATGACCTTCGCCGCACGCGGCGATGCGGCTTATTCAGTGTCGCTGACCGCCGGGTCCAGCGTCATTGCGGCGTTTTGGACGCCAGCCGCGATTTTATTCTGGTCAGCGCTATACCCGCCAACCGCCGATCTTCTGCAAACCATAGACTTTAACCGCGTCACTTTTGTACTGCAGACAACATTGATGCTCGCCGCGCCCCTTGGTCTCGGCATGCTTGCGGCGCACTTCTGGCCTTCTGCTGCTGAAAAAATCAGAAAACCTCTCGCCTGGTTTGGCGCCGGTGTTCTTGGCTTTGTCATTATCGACGGCGTTCTTGAATTCTGGTCGATCCTGGTCGCGGGCTGGGCGCTCGTTCTTATCCCTGTCGCGTCTCACAACGCCGCGGCTTTCGCGCTTGGAGCCGGCGCCGGACGCGCGCTTGGCGCCGACAGAGCGCGCCGTCGCACACTCACCTTTGAAGTCGGCATTCAAAACGCCGGTCTGGCGGTGGTTCTACTTCTGGCGCAACTCAAGGGTCTTGGCGGCGCTGCGGCAATTGCAGCTGCTTGGGGCGTTTGGCACTTCTTTTCCGGCGGGGCTATGATCGCATGGTTCAGATATCTCGACCGACAAAGAGGAAACCCATGAGCTTTGACCTCAAGATCACCGGCGGCATTGTCTATGACGGCGACGGCGGCGCACCGATCCACGCCAATATTGGCGTCAAGGACGGACGCATCACTGAAATTGGCGCTTGCGACGCTGAGGCGGACCGGACCATCGACGCCGGCGGCGCCATCGTCACGCCCGGCTTCATTGATCTGCATACCCATTATGATGGACAGATATCATGGGACCAGGAAATGCGGCCCTCGGTCAATCATGGGGTGACCACCATGCTGATGGGCAATTGCGGCGTTGGTTTCGCACCGGTAAAACCCCAAGATCATGACCGGTTGGTGCGCCTGATGGAGGGCGTTGAAGATATTCCGGGCACGGCGCTTCACGAAGGCCTGACCTGGAACTGGGAAAGCTTTCCCGATTATATGAACGCCATCGACGCGATGTCGCATACGATCGATTTCGGCGTCATGATCGGCCACGACCCGGTGCGGGTCTACGCCATGGGCGAGCGCGCCTGCAGCCATGAAAAGGCGAGCGAGGACGACATTACAAAAATGCGCGACATCGTCCGCGAGGCAATGGAAGCCGGCGCCGCCGGTTTTTCGATCGGCCGCACCGATGTTCACCGCACCGCCGACGGCGACTGGACGCCAAGCGCCGAAGCCAGCGTCAACGAATTGACCGGTATTGCCTCGGCGCTTGACGGTCTCGACCATGGCGTCCTGCAGATCGTCAATGATTTTAACCTCGAACGTGAAGGCGACCAGTTCGATCAGGAATTTTCAATAGTCGAAGCATTCCTGCGCGCCAGCGGCGACAAGCCGGCTTCAATATCGCTGATGCAACGCGACATGGCGCCGGGTGACTGGCGGCGCATCCTTGATGAAACGGAACGGCTGAATGCCGACGGGGTTAAGCTTCACGTCCAGGTCGCGCCGCGCGCCATCGGCGTGTTTCAGGGGCTGCAATGCACTTTCCACCCGATCATGGCACAGCCCAGCTATGTTGAGATTAAGGACAAACCGCTGGCCGAGCGCGTGGCGATCATGCGCGATCCGGCGTTTAAAAAACAATGCCTGTCCGAGACGCCCCTGAAGCTTGCCGGTGAAGGCTCCTCGGTGCCGCCGATCGCCGATACGATGATCGCGGCGATTGAACTGGTCGCCAATAAATTCTTCCGGCTTGGCGAGACGCCGGACTATGAGCAGCCTGCAGATCAATCCCTCGGCGCCGAAGCCAAGCGCGACGGCGTTAGCGCGATGGAAAAGCTTTACGATACTTGCTTGGAGATGGATGGCCGCCAGCTGATCTATTTCCCGATCTATAATTACACCGACTTCAACTACGACAATGTCTATAAGATGCTGACCCACCCCAACGCCCTGCCCGGCCTGTCCGATGGCGGCGCCCATGTGGGCACCATCTGCGACGCCAGCTTTCCGACTTATCTGTTGTCTTACTGGTGCCGCGACCAAGACCGCATCGATCTTGCGCGCGCCGTGCAAATGCTGACCGCCGACGGCGCCGATTATCTCGGCCTCAAAGACCGCGGACGTCTGCGCGAAGGCATGCGCGCCGACATCAATGTCATCGACCACACCAAACTCCGCCTCGGGACCCCGCATATGGTCCAGGACCTCCCCGCCGGCGGGCAACGCCTATTGCAACCGGTCACCGGCTACCGCGCAACGCTGGTCGCCGGCGAACAGGTGATCGATAATGATCAGATCACCGACGCACGGCCTGGGCGGTTGGTAAGGTTTGGGTGATGCTTGGCGTTGTTGATTATCACAGCACTCCAAACTTTCTGATGCTCACTATTTTGTGATCTGACGTCCATCAATTTTCCATTACGCTTTCATTTAATTGGTGAACGGGTCACAACTTTTTTGCCAGTGCGGCCAGAGAGGAAAACCCATGATGCAAAAGCTTGCAATTATCATTGGATTTTTGTTTGCGCCAGTCTCTGTATTCGCAAATGATGTGCCTACGGAGTTTTTGGGACGCTTCGTTCACGAAGATGCGCCGGAGGAAGTTCATTATTGGGGGCGGTTGCTGGGCGATTGGGATATTCGCTGGGAAGCCTATGACGAACATGGCGGCATAGTTCGCGATGGCAAAGCTTCATGGCACTGGTATTCGACGCTTGGCGGGTTCGCAATACAGGATTTTTACACTCATCCCATGCCGCCCGAGCGCGGACGCGACAGAGTCGGAACAAATCTCCGCATATTCGATACCGAACAAAAAAAATGGCTAATCCGCTGGAGCCATAATTTTGGCGCCGGGTTTGAGGAGTTCACCGCTGTGCAGGACGATAATCAAGTTATTATGTATCAAGACGGCGCAGAGGCAACATCGAGAATACGGTTTTTCAATTTTCAGGATAACAGTTTCCGGCAACAGGAGGAAAAGTCAGATGATGGCGGAAAAACCTGGCGGCCTAGCTTCAGCGCATGGGCGGCCAGAATGTCGCGAAAGCCGGAATAGTCGGCGATAATGCCCCCGTCACGATGAGGTCTCTTGCCATCAACGGCGCGAAGTCTCACTCTCGCAGATATGCATAATTGGATAGCTGCAGAGGCGTATAATGAACTTCACCTTCGACACCGTCCCTTCCATCATCTTTGAGACCGGCGCGGCGGCGCGGCTTGGCGAGATTGTTGCGCCGCATATGAAACGCCCCTGTGTTGTTACCGACAAGGGCGTGATCGCCGCCGGACTGCTCGACGATGCGCTGACAAGCCTTAAAGCTGCGGGGCTTGACCATTTCCTGTTTGACGCAGTCGAGGCTGACCCGCCGGCGAAAGTTGTTAAAGCCGCGATTGACGCCGCGCGCGCGAATAATTGTGACGGCGTCATCGGCTTTGGCGGCGGCTCGTCTTTGGATATCGCCAAAGTCATCGCCGTGCTGATGAATTCATCGCAAAGCCTTGAAGACATATACGGCATGGAAAAAGCGACGGGGAAATCGGCGCCGCTGATCCTCCTGCCGACCACCGCCGGCACCGGATCGGAAGTCACCAATATCGCCGTCATCACCTCTGAAGATGATCAGAAAATGGGCATCGTCGCGCGCCCGCTCTATGCTGATATCGCCGTCCTTGACGCCGCGCTGACGCTGACGGCGCCGCGCCATGTCACTGCCGCCACCGGCATTGACGCCATGGTCCACGCGATTGAGGCCTACACCACCAAGCTGCAAAAAAACCCGGTCTCCGACGCGCTGGCCGCGCGCGCGCTTAAGCTGTTGTCGTCCAACATTGTGCGCGCCTGCACCGCGCCCGATGACATTGAAGCGCGCGAGAACATGTTGCTGGGGGCAATGCTTGCCGGCCAGGCGTTCAACAACGCGCCATGCGCCGCCGTGCACGCCATGGCCTATCCGCTCGGCGTTCATTTTCATGTGCCGCACGGGCTTGCCAATTCGCTGATGCTGGCGCCGGTGTTGAAATTTAACATGCCCAAGGCGGCGCCGCTTTACGCCGAGCTTGGCGATGTCATCGGCGCCAATGACACCGGCGACTATAGCGCCCGCGCCGGCGCGTTTGTTGCGAAGATGCAAGAGATTTGCTCCGCAACCGGCGTGAAGAACCGCCTCAGCGATGTCGGTGTGTCCCACAACGCCCTGCCGCAACTGGCCGAAGACGTGATCAAAATCGAGCGGCTACTGAAAAACAACCCCCGCCCCATGACCTATGATGATGCTTTGCGTCTTTATACGGAAGTATTATAGTGGGAGAGCGAAGACTATTCTTCGCTGCGCCAAACGCTACCCGCCTGCAGATATGAATTCCGCGAACAAATCCTAATAGATTTTACATTCTTCGCCGCAGTCGGACAGATAGGCGTAGATCCGTGCGGGAAACGCCGCTTCGGCGGCAAGCGCGAAGGATCCAATGGCGATAAAGGCGGGAATTGCCACCACGGCGAGCAAAGCAAAGACTGCAACACTAGCGGCGCCGGCAAAGCTGTAAGCAAAGGCGCCCACAAGCCCCAAAATCAGCACTGCTGGGACAAAGATGACCAGCATCAGCGTCGTTACAATACCTTGCATCAAGGCCAGAAAAAACAATCCCGAGACCACCAGGCGCCAAAAATTTCCCTTTGTCATTTTCCATGCAGCGCCAAAGGCGATCCGGTTTTCCACCGCAGCAATCGGCAACACCGGCAAAAACCGCATGACAATCCAAACCCAAACAATGAAAAGCCAGATCGCGACAGCCGCGCCCGGTGCGATCACCAGCGGATTGGCTCCGGCGTCAATGGACCCGGTCACGGCGATCACAGCCGCGACGACGCCGGCGATGAGCCCAAAAAATATCACCGCAGTGACAATAATAAGAATTGCGTAAAGTATCCGAACAACGAAGTAACGCAGCTCCCTGGGGCCAAGGGCGAAATAAAACGGCAAGGATGGCGGCTCATAGTCGGCCAATGTCGAGGCGCGCGTTGTCGCAACGTATACGCATGAAAGGATCAGCGACGCCAGGAGCGGCAGGACAAGACTATTCAGCAAGTAGAATTGTGCAAAACTTTCATGAGCCACAATACTCTTTAATGCGATGGACGGATCTGTTGCGAGGGACGGATCTGCTGCTGACCAATCAACGTTACCAATGACCTCCCCCCCGACGAGCGCGCAAAATGACGCGACATAAAGACCAATACTCAGAACAATCGGCAGCCACGCAATCCGGATGACCATGCCGATCCGTTCGAATCCGAATAGCACCGCCTCAACCGGCGGACGCAATACTGGCGTTTTCATGATATTATCCCACCCCGAAATAACCCCTGATCGACATCAAACGGGGCTATCCATAGATTGTCAATGTATTCGCCGCCTATCGCCCAATGCGCTAGTAATAGCGCCATAAAATCTAGATGGAGTGTTTCTTGACTGTAGCAGAAAAAACTAGCCGGAGCGCTTATCGTCACATCCGTCCGCTGCAAACCCGCTGGGCGGATAATGATATTTACGGCCACATCAACAATGTCGCCTATTACGGTTTCTTCGACACGATTGTGAATGAATATCTGATCCGCACCGACGCGCTTGATATTCATGACGGCGCCGTGATTGGTCTTGTTGTGGAAACCCA
The DNA here is from genome assembly GCA_021776415.1 of Hyphococcus sp. Lineage (GTDB taxonomy): Bacteria > Pseudomonadota > Alphaproteobacteria > Caulobacterales > Parvularculaceae > Hyphococcus. The sequence continues at coordinate 159,841 of JAJFFY010000007.1, read as the reverse complement.
TTGTAATTATTTCGCGCCGGCGGCCTTTCCTGATCAACTTGAAGGCGCCTTGCGGGTTGCGCATCTGGGTAATTCTTCGGTGCGTTATGAGATCGGCATTTTTAAAAAAGGCGAAGATGCGCCGGTCGCCGAAGGTCACTTCGTTCATGTCTATGTTGACCGCGCGAGCAGAAAGCCGGCGCCTTTGCCCGCTGCGCTGCGCGCTGTATTGCTGGGTTTGACCTGAGCCGGCGCCGCGTTGTTTCCAGTACCGGCTGCCTTTACAACATTCTCACGGAACGGAAGGATCGCAAGAATGGAACTTGAACAAATTGCGCTGGTGGCGGACGTCGTTCAGGCCGTCGCGGTTGTTGCGACGTTGATCTTTGTCGGCCTGCAGGTGCGCTACAATACCCGCATCGCCCGAATGAGCGCGGCGCAAACCAGCGCGCAGTTGCTGGCGGAAAACTTGGGCCGGGTCACCGACAGCCCCGAGCTCGCCGAACTTCTCACCGGCGTGCGAGGAACCTTTGACGACTTCACTGATGCTGAGCGTTTGCGTGTTTCCAACTTTGTCTCCACCGGGTTTCGCCATCTAGAAGTCCTCCATGCCCATCGCCGCTATGATATCTATGAAGAAGAATTATGGCAGGGCGCGGCGGGGCGCTTGCGGCGGATGCTGTCCAATCCGCGCATTCGACAATGGTGGGAGGAAAACAAAGACATCTATGCGGCCAGTTTCAGAGAGTATGTGGCTAAGGAAATAGAAACCCATCACGCTGATGCCGGGGATGCCAGCACCGGGAATGCCAATACCGGGGATCAATGACATGGAAGCCTTAGAAATCGCCGGGCAGCTCTCCGCAATAGCAACATTTCTGATCGCCGGCGGCGGATACATATATTATCGCTGGGACTTTTACAGCAAACGCATAAAACTTGAGACCTATCTCAAGAACGTCAGAGCGACAGCATCGGACGACAGGCGCGGCAAACAAGGCCAGCACACATATTTTCATCTGATGAAAGAAGTTGGCTTGACCGAGACGGAAATTTTGCAAGCCAGCTTCAAAAGCAAGCACATTGAGCGCTCCAGCATCGTCGATAAAGAAACCAACCGCGCGGTTGGTTTGGTATTTGGTTATCGCGAATAGTTACGCATGGGGTTGAAGCCGGCGCCTTTATGCCCGCTCGCCAATCGTCGTTCTGTGCAATAACCGCGCATGGCCTGCATAGCCGCCTGTCGCCATGTGGAGGACCGAGCGGTTGTCCCACATCACCAGCATATCCTCTTCCCATTTGTGTCTATACTGAAATTCCTCGCGGGTCTGCCATTGGTAGAGCTCGCCGAGAACCGCCAAGCTCGCCGCCGGATCTTCATAGGCAAAGCCAACAATGTAACCGGCGCAACCAAAAATGCCTTTGCGTCCGGTCTCGGGATGGGCGCGAATGATGGGATGGAGATGCTCGCCATGGGCGTCCGCTGAGGGCCTGATATCCATTGAACGCGTCAGTTGATCCGCCGCCCCATAGGCGCCGTCAGGAGCGTAAGCGGCGCGTGCGGAGTGAACAGCTTGCTTGCCTTTGAGCTTGGTGCGCAAACTCTCCGGCATGGTCTCCAGCGCCAGATGTTGATTTGCAAACAGCGTATCGCCGCCAATCGGCGGGATCGTAATCGCCATCAGGCATGTGCCTGCCGGCGGCATTTCCTGAAAGCTCCAATCCGTGTGCCAGGTCTCGGCAAAGACCGGGCTTTTCTCATCCGCCTCACGCTTGACGGCGATCACATGCTCGCGCCCGGCAATGGGCGCGATAAACGGATCGTCTCCGAACGGCCCGAAATAAAGCGTGAACCGCTCAAGGTCGTCGTCACTCATCGCCTGCCCCGGAAAGGACAGCACATGGTAGCGCAGCCAGGCGGCGCAAATATCTGCAACTTCACTGTCGGAGAGCGGCGCGGTCAGATCAACGCCGTCAACGCGCGCCCCACAAGCCTCGCCGCTGGCGGTAACTTTGATGCTCATTGCCTGGCGCTCCAAGGTTTCGCAACAATGATAGCAGTGACGCCAACATCAAAACAGCGCCGATGGCGCCTAAAGTATCCGCGCGTCGAGATTGACCTTGGCGACCACATAGCCGCGCCGCAGATCTTCGATATGCTTGGTCATCCACGCATGCGCGCGCGCCTCATCATGATTTTTTAGCGCCTCAATGATCTCAGATTGCGCATTTAAAATGCGCTCATGCGCATTCGGCGTCTGGTCGATCACCAGCTGCAGACTGGCGCCGATCATCAAATTTAACGACTGCAACATCGCCAGCATCACCCGGTTGTCGAGCCCGCTTGCCAGCTGTTGAAAAAACTCAACCGCATAGTCGACAATTTCATCGGCAGCATCCGGCGGCGCATCACGCAAGCCGTCACGCACAGCACAAAGCGCGTCGAGCGCCTCACTGCTAAGCCGTCTCGCGGCGAGCCGTGCAGCCTCGGGGTAAAGCATCGCCAAAGTTTCAAACACCTCGCCAAAAGTCGCCCCGCCAAGCGCCATGCTACGGCTTGCCGCTTCTGCGATCTCAATGGTCTTCGGGCTTTTCACCACCAGGCGCTTGGCCGCCCCGCGCTCCACCAGTCCCGATTGCTGCAACAGGCGGATGCCTTCGCGCACGCTGGAACGCGTTACGCCAAACTGCACGCAAAGCTCAGCCTCGGTCGGCAGCAACGCGCCCTCTTTCAGAACACCGGACAGAATATCGGCCTCAATCGCATTGCAGACTTTGACATAGACCGGCGCGCGATCGAGGGTTTTGAATTTATGCGCCATCTTCATGCGCTCTTCTCAAAGATTTCCCGGCCAATCAGCATACGGCGGATTTCACTGGTGCCGGCGCCAATCTCATAGAGCTTCGCATCACGAAGCAGCCTCCCTGCTGGAAACTCGTTGATATAACCATTGCCGCCCAATAGCTGGATTGCGTCGAGCGCCATCTGCGTGGCCTTCTCCGAGGCGAAAAGGATGCAGCCGGCGGCATCCTCGCGGGTCGTCTCCTTGCGGTCACACGCCGCCGCCACCGCATAGACGTAAGCCTTGCTGGCGTTCATGGCGGTATACATATCGGCGATTTTTCCCTGCACCAGCTGGAACGAGCCGATCGATTTTCCAAATTGCTTACGGTCGTGAATATAGGGAAGCACTAGATCCATCGCTGCTTGCATAATGCCGAGCGATCCGGCCGATAAAACCGTGCGCTCATAATTGAGCCCGCTCATCAAGATGCGTACGCCGTCGCCTTCCTCGCCAATGCGGTTTTCCTCCGGCACTTCGCAATCTTCAAACACTAACTCGCCAGTGTCCGATCCGCGCATGCCAAGTTTGTCGAGTTTTTGTGCGGTCGAATAACCTTTAAAGCCTTCCTCGATGATGAAAGCGGAAATCCCGCGCGAGCCTTTTTCCGGCGCGGTTTTGGCGTAGACGACGACAACATCCGCAGTCGGACCATTGGTGATCCACATTTTATTGCCGTTCAAAATATAACAGCCGCCTTTTTTCTCGGCTTTGAGTTTCATCGAGACGACATCAGAGCCGGCGCCGGGTTCCGACATCGCCAATGCGCCGAGATGCTCGCCGTCGATAAGCTTGGGCAGGTAGCGCGCTTTTTGCTCGTCGCTGGCGTTGAGGCTGATCTGATTGACGCAAAGATTTGAATGCGCGCCATAAGACAGCCCAACGGCGCCCGAGCCGCGCGAGATTTCCTCCATGGCAATGCAGTGCGCCAGGTAGCCAAGACCCGTGCCGCCAAATTCCGGGTCGGCGGTGATCCCCAACAGACCCAGCTCGCCCAGCGCCGGCCATAGATCGCGCGGGAACTCATTGCTCGCATCGATCTCAGCGGCGCGCGGCGCCAGCTTGTCATCAACCCAGCGGGAAATCATGTCGCGCATTTCCTCCAGCTCCGGATCGAGGCCAAAATTAAAGGTCAGACTGTTGGATCGCGCCATGAGAATCACTGTCCTTTCGGGACCGAACCATCTGCGGTTCAGAGGAAATCAACGAATGTCGTCCTATTATCACATATTAGGATTGTCGGACAACATATTTATGGTACAAAAGCTGAGGTTTTTGGCGGGGCTCTATCCTTGCCTTGTGATAAACCAATGAAAATAACGGACAAAAGCGCGGGCCCATGGCGATAATTCAATCCAGCATCGATACCAAATCTGACAGTTTCGCGGCCAATGAAAGCGCCATGCGGGCGTTGATTGAGACGCTCCACGCCAATTCCAATCGTGTGGCAGAGGGCGGCGGCGCCCGATATGCCGAGCGCCACAAAACCCGCGGCAAGCTTCTCGCCCGCGAGCGCATTGCGCGACTGCTGGATCCTGGTGCGCCATTTCTTGAAATCGGCCAGTTCGCCGCCTGGGAAATGTATTCCGGCGATGTGATGTCGGCCGGCGTCGTTGCCGGCATTGGCCGCATCAATGGCGTTGAGTGCATGATCCTCGCCAATGACCCGACCGTCAAAGGCGGCACCTATCATCCGATCACGGTCAAAAAACATTTGCGCGCGCAAGAGATCGCGCTCGAAAATCGCCTGCCTTGTGTTTATCTGGTCGAAAGCGGCGGCGCGTTTTTGCCGATGCAAGATGAAGTCTTTCCCGATAAGGACGATTTCGGCAGAATCTTCTTCAACCAGGCAACCCTGTCCTCCAAAGGCATCCCGCAAATCGCCGTTGTCCATGGCAGCTGCACGGCCGGCGGGGCTTATGTGCCGGCGATGTCGGACGAGGCGATCATTGTTAAAAAACAGGGCACGATATTTCTCGGCGGCCCTCCCCTGGTGAAAGCGGCAACCGGTGAGATTGTCTCGGCGGAAGATCTCGGCGGCGGCGATACCCATACGCGCATCTCCGGTGTCGCCGATCACCTTGCCGATGACGACGATCATGCCCTGGGGCTGGCCCGGCAAATCGTCTCGCGGCTCAACTGGGTGAAGCTCGGCGAGGTGACCATGGTCGCGCCCGAGGCGCCGCTCTATGATGCCGAAGAGCTCTATGGCGTGGTCGAGGCGGATGCGCGCAAGCCCTATGATGCGCGCGAAATTATTGCGCGGATTGTCGACGGATCAAATTTCGACGAGTTCAAACCGCTTTACGGCTCTACCCTGGTGACCGGCTTTGCGCGGCTGCACGGGTTTCCGGTCGGCATCCTCGCCAATAATGGCATCCTGTTTTCGGAAAGCGCCAAGAAAGGCGCGCATTTCATCGAGCTGTGCTGCCAACGAAAAATTCCGTTGGTCTTTCTACAGAACATTACCGGCTTCATGGTCGGGCGCGCCGCCGAAGAAGGCGGCATCGCCAAGGACGGCGCCAAGCTGGTCACCGCGGTCGCGACGGCGGCGGTGCCAAAATTTACCATCGTTGTCGGCGGCTCATACGGGGCAGGCAATTACGGCATGTGCGGGCGCGCTTATGGGCCGCGATTTATGTTTATGTGGCCGAATGCGCGGATCTCGGTGATGGGCGGCGAGCAAGCGGCAAGCGTTCTCGCCACGGTCCGGCGCGACGGTATGGCCGCCAAGGGCGAAGACTGGCCGCTCGCCGACGAGAAAGCATTCAAGGACAAAATCCGCGCTGATTATGATATTCAGGGCTCGCCCTATTATTCTTCCGCGCGGCTCTGGGATGATGGTATTATCGACCCGGCGCAAACCAGAGACGTGTTGGGCTTGTGCCTGTCGGCGTCGATGAATGCGGCGGTCGAGGAAACCAAGTTCGGCGTATTCAGAATGTAGGGGCTTTTTGCCAACAAATCTCAGCCCGCAACGAGGAGGTCAAAAATGCCAAAGACAACACGGCGGGACGCTATTGCCGGCGCCGCGGCGCTGAGCGCGCTTATCGCGACAGATGCATCGGCAAAGGGTAATGATAGTGAAGAAACATTATCAGCCGCATTTCACACCGATGATCTGTCAATCCTGAATGGCGAGCAAGACGGTCCATGGCTGAAATTCTTCGATAACAATACGATGTTCACGGGAATTTATGAAATCCCCGCCGGAGGCCAAGACCCCCAAGGACCACACAAGCTGGACGAGCTTTATGTGGTGATGAAAGGCCGCGCAACGCTGATTGCCGGCGATAAAGAATATGACGCCACAAGCGGGTCGGTGTTTTTCGTAAAAACCAAAGTCCCGCACAAATTTATCAACATAGAAGAAGACCTCCAGGTGATTGTCTTTTTCTCAAAAGCAGATCCTAAAGGCCTATAAGATGATGGTTGGACAAACGCCTAACGTGCTCACCTCTATGCACGACATAATAGATGCGAAGGATTTTCCATGCGTATTCTGATTGCCTTTTTGTTGATGGTCGGCGCCGGCGCCTATTGGTTCGTTCTTGATGGCTCAACACCGAACAATGCTGACTATGAATTCCCGCTGGCGCAAATGCGCGGCCTCATCGACGCCAATGAGCGCCCCTTGCCCACACAGCTCAATGTTGAATTCATCAGCACCGATAAAGCCCCGCTGCTGGCCGCTCATGCCGGCCTGCATTTTGAGCCGTTCCAGCTCGCCATGACCAGCTTTCAGGTGAAGGGCGCTGACGGCGATATCATTATCGGCGGCGCTATGGATGAGAGCCTGTTTGAAGATGCAAAACAGAGTGAGGAGGCGGTGTTCTCCGATGCGGGCTATCGCCGGATGCACGACGCCATGCTCGCCTCCGACGCAACGCTGATCACTCATGAACATATCGACCATCTCGGCGGCATTGTCCGCGCGCCCGACCCGGCGGCGCTGGCGCCGCATCTGATGTTGAGCGCGCCGCAAATTGACGCTATGGCGGGTTTGGCGGCGAGCGGCGAGTTGGCGGGTGACTACAAAAACCTTGCGCCTGCCGACTTGTCAGCGCCGCAGCTATTGGCGCCCGGCATCGCCATTGCGCCAACACCGGGCCACTCCCCCGGCTCGCAAATTTTTCTAATCCGCACTGATAACGGGCAGGAATATCTTCTTGTTGGCGATATCGTCTGGGCGATGAAAAATGTCGAAAAGGCGTGGGGCCGCCCACGCCTGTTGCAATATATGTTCTTCAAAGGCGGCGAAGACCGCGCCATGGTTCAGCGCCAGGTGCGCGCGCTGCATGATCTTAGCGCAGCCGAGCCGTCGCTGATCCTCCTGCCCAGCCATGACAAAGCCTGGCTTGACGAGCTTGTCGACGCAAACAAGCTCGGCGGAAATTTTCACTAACCGAAAGAGACGCCCATCATGTCCGAACAAGTCCTTATCACCACGACTGACGACAACGGCGTTGCCCGGCTGACCATGAACCGGCCGGAGTTGCGCAACGCTTTTAATGAAGAGATCGTCAATCAGATTTGCGACACGATGGGCCGGCTGAGCTGCGATCCAAAAGTACGCATCATCGTTCTGACCGGCGCCGGCAAGGCGTTCTCGGCTGGCGCCGATCTCAACATGATGCAGCGCGCGGCGGGATATTCCTCAGCGCAGAACAAGGACGACGCACGCCGCCTCGCTCATATGTTGATCTCAATTTATGACTCGCCAAAGCCGACCATTGCGCTGGTCAATGGCCCGGCGATGGGCGGCGGGCTCGGCCTGATCGCCGCTTGTGACATTGCGATCGGCGCGGATGAAGCCTTCTTTGCACTGACGGAAGTCCGTATCGGTCTTATTCCGGCGGTGATTTCCCCGTTTGTCCTGCAGGCGATCAGCCCGCGACAAGCGCGCCGGCTTTTCCTCACCGGCGAGCGCTTTGATGCGGAGACAGCAAAGACTATCGGCCTGCTCCACGAAACTGCGCCGCTGGCCGGTCTTGACGCCGCGCTGGACGAGATGACCGGCAAGCTGCTGTGCTGCGGGCCTGTCGCCATGCGCGAGGCGAAAGATCTGATCCGCTCCGTCTCCGGCCGTTCCATCGACGAGGGCGTGATGAAAGACACCGCCGGGCGCATCGCCCAAATACGCGCAAGCGCCGAAGGCAAAGAAGGCATGTCGGCGTTTTTGGAAAAACGCAAACCCAGCTGGGTTAAGGGTTGATGGCGCCGAAAACCCATATCATCCGCGATGTTCATGATGCTGATCATGACGATGTGTGCGCTATCGTGACGGCGGCGTTTGGTCAGGATGATGAGACGGCGTTGGTGGAACGGCTATGGGCTGCCGGCGCCATCACAATCGAAAGGCTAGCGGAAATCGACGGTAAAATTGTCGGCTATTGCGCGTTTAGCCCGATCACCTGCACCCCCAAACTGGACGGGGTATTGCTTGGCCTGGCCCCCGTAGCGGTGGCGCCAGCACATCAACGCACCGGCCTCGGCGCGGCGATGATTGAGGATGGGCTGAAGGCCTGCCGCGAGGCCGGCGCCAGGCTGATCGCCGTACTTGGCGATCCAAAATATTACGCCCGCTTCGGCTTTGAACCGGGTGCTGTAAAAAAAATCCGCTGGGCGGTGCAGGATGCGGGCGATGCTTTTCGCGTCATAGTCGATGATGAAAATCCAATCGATGACATGAATACCAATGAGCCGCGTCTCATTCATTACCACCCGGCGTTTGACGCTCTTTCCTGAGGAAGCTGCATGTTCGACAAAATTCTGATCGCTAATCGCGGAGAGATCGCCTGCCGTGTCGCGAGGACCGCGCAGCGGATGGGGATCAAGACTGTTGCGGTCTATTCTGATGCCGATGCGGGCGCGCCGCATGTCCGCACCTGTGATGAAGCGGTGCATATCGGCCCGGCGGCGGCGGCGCAGAGTTATTTGTGTGCGGATAAAATTCTTGATGCTGTGAAACGGACCGGCGCGCAGGCGGTTCACCCCGGCTATGGCTTCCTGTCGGAGAACGCCGCCTTTGCCGATGCGCTGGAGGCGGCGGGCGTTGCGTTCATCGGCCCGACGGCGGAGACGATCCGCGCCATGGGCTCAAAATCTGCGGCGAAGGATTTGATGGAAGCGGCAGGGGTGCCGACAACACCCGGCTATCAGGGCGAGGACCAGGCGGTTGCAACGTTTAAAAAACAGGCCAAACGCATTGGCTATCCGGTGCTCCTGAAAGCCACCGCCGGCGGCGGCGGCAAGGGCATGCGCATGGTCGAAAATGAGGCCGAGCTTGAAGGCGCGCTCAAATCGGCTCAGCGCGAAGCCAAGTCCGCCTTTGGCGATGACCGTTTTCTGATAGAGAAATATGTCGCCCGTGCGCGCCATGTTGAGGTGCAGATCTTTGGCGACGGCGCCGGCAATGTGGTGCACATGTTTGAGCGTGATTGCTCGGTGCAGCGCCGCCACCAAAAAGTTATCGAGGAAGCCCCGGCGCCGGACCTCGCCGCCGCCATACGCCAGACACTTTTGCGCGCCGGCGTTGAGGCCGGCAAAGCGGTCAACTATCGCGGCGCCGGCACGGTCGAGTTTCTCTATGACCCCGAATCGCAATCCGGGGCGAACGATGGCGGCAATGTTTATTTCATGGAGATGAACACCCGCCTGCAGGTGGAACACCCCATATCGGAGGCGATTACCGGGCTTGATTTCGTTGAATGGCAGCTGCGCATTGCTGCGGGCGAAGGCCTGCAGCTGGCGCAAGATGAGATCACCGAGACCGGCTGCGCTTTCGAGGCGCGGCTATATGCGGAAAACCCTGATCAGAATTTTGCACCATCCATCGGCACACTGACAACCCTCGTATTGCCGAAGGAAGCCGCCCGCGTTGATTCCGGGGTTGAGCAAGGCCAGGAAATCACCCCCTATTACGACCCGATGATCGCCAAGATCATTACCCATGGGCCGAGCCGGGAGGCGGCGCTTGCGCGCCTGCGCGCCGCACTGGCGCAAACCCGCATCGCCGGACTTGAGACCAATACAAGCTTCCTCCACGCCCTCGCCGCTGATGCGGACTTTGCCGCCGGCAAAGTTTCAACCCAGTATATCGACGAGCATGAAGCGACCCTGTTTCACCGCCCGCCGGTCGATGCGCGGGTCCTGTCAGCGGCGCTCTATGCGCGCCATCTGCAATCCCGCGCAGGCTGCGGCGCCGACCCGTGGGAGGCGCTCACCGGCTTCCGCCTCAACCGGCCGCAAAAAGCTGTTTACTGGATTGACCATGACAGCAAACCGGCGCTGGCGACGCTTTGCCGCCGCGAGGGCGGCATTCACGTCACGCTTGAGCCCAACGCATCGGCCGCCGCACGGCGCGAGGGCGAAGAAGCGGGCGAGACAATAGAGTTTTCGTTCCAGGGCGGAACCGACGCGGAAGGCGTACACCGGCTCACAGTCGACGGCGCAAATCTCACCGCCTTCGCCGCACCACATAATGCCGGCATGCGCATCTTTATCGGCGCCGATCACTGGGACATATCCTTCCCCGATCCCCTCGCCGGCATCTCCTCGCATCACTCCAGCGAAGGCTCGCTCACCGCGCCAATGCCCGGCGTCGTCACGCTTCTGTCCGCCAAACCCGGCGATGAAGTGACGGCTGGCGAGCCCCTCCTCGTGATGGAAGCGATGAAAATGGAACACGCCATCAAAGCCCCCTATGACGGCGTCGTCAAAGCCTATAAGTTCAGCCCCGGCGATCAGGTAAAAGACGGCGACCTGCTGGTGGAATTTGAGGAAAGCGCGTGATGCACGTTTGCACACCGTGCCCCCTCAGTCGGCTTCGCCGACAGCTCCCCCGTAAACGGGGGAGCAAGTTTACCGCGGTGCTATTTTATTCCTTCCCCGCTTGCGGGGGAGGTGATCGCGCAGCGATCGGAGGGGGCTCTTCATAATGACCAACCACGTAAACATCATCGAAGTCGGACCGCGCGACGGGTTGCAGAATGAAAAGCAGACCATTGATGTCGCGACCAAAGTCACGCTGATTGAACAGCTTGCCGATGCGGGATTGAAAACCGTTGAGGCCGGCGCTTTTGTCTCTCCGAAATGGGTGCCGCAAATGGCGGCGTCGGACGAGGTGCTGGCGAGCATCAAGCGCAAGCCCGGCGTTTCCTATCCGGTCCTCACCCCGAATATGAAGGGCTATGAAGGCGCGCGCGCCGGCAAGGCTGATACGATCGCGATATTCGCCGCCGCGTCGGAAAGTTTTTCAGCCAAAAACATCAATGCGACGATTGAAGAAAGCCTTGAGCGGTTCAAGCCTGTCGTCGAGGCGGCGAAGGCCGATGGCGTGCGTGTTCGCGGCTATGTCTCTTGCGTTCTTGGCTGTCCTTATGAGGGGAATATCCCCGTCAAGGATGTGGTGCGCGTTGCAAAAGCGCTGCACCGTATGGGTTGTTATGAAATTTCCCTCGGCGACACGATCGGCGCCGGCACGCCGGGCGAAGCCCGCGCGATGATCCGCGCCGTCGCGGGGGAGGTTCCCATTACCGCGCTGGCCGGACATTTCCACGACACCTACGGCCAGGCGCTCAGCAATATTTATGCGAGCCTGGAAGAAGGCGTGCGCACTTTTGATAGTTCTGTATCCGGATTAGGCGGCTGCCCCTATGCGCCGGGCGCGAGCGGTAATGTCGCGACCGAGGACGTTGTCTATATGCTGCACGGATCAGGCTATGAGACCGGCGCCGATCTCGACGCGCTGGTCGTCACCAGCGTGTGGATTTCAGAAAGGCTCGGCCGCCGCCCGGCCTCGAAAGTAACGCGGGCAAAGACCGCCGCGACGATCCAGAAAATGTAGTCGCTGTCGGGTAGCGCCGAACTGGCATTCCAATTTTCTAACAATCCTCGTCATCCCGGATGCATTGCGGCATCTTTGATGACGCGATGCTGGTCCGGGATCTGCTTCAGGAGATCCCGTATCTGCGAAGCGGCATCCCGACCGCAAAGGCGGTCGTTTAATAAATTGCGCGCCTTCGCGCGCGGATGCTGCATCGTGTACGGGATGACGCTACTTCTTCGCCGACATCTCTGCGATTGCTTATTCCGGCAGCGCCGCCAGCACATCATGTGCAAAAGCCATGATATCAAACCGCGCGCCGCCATTATCGTCGAAGCCGCGCCGGATGATCAGCATATTGCGTGACGGGATGATCACCAGATGCTGGCCGCGATTGCCTAGCGCTGCATAAGTTCCGGCGGGCAGTCCGTGCCGGGCGCCAAACAGCCAGAACTGCGCGCCATAACCGCCGATCAGGCTGCCGTCACGGCGCTGCAAAGGCGGCTGGTCCATCGCCGGGCTGGCGACATACGCCGCCCAGCCTTCCGGGATAATACGCTTCCCTTCCCAGACGCCGTCATTGAGATAGACAAGCCCCAACCGCGCAAGATCGCGCGCCGTCGTCCACACCTGGCTCGACATGATGAAATCGCCGTTCCAGTCAGTCTCTAAAAACGTATGGCTCATACCGAGCGGATGCAAAACGCGCTCAAACGGAAAGGCGTGAAATTTTTTGTCGCTGCCGATCTTTTCGCGCAGTGCGCGCATGGCTATCAGCGAGTCGTTATTTGCATAACTCCAGCGCGTCCCCGGCGTTGCAATGAGCCGCCGTGTGATCGCATGATCGATCACCCGCCCGCCGCCGAGATAAACATCGTCGGTGCGATTACCGGCCGGACCGGAATCTAGCCCGCTCGACATGTTCAGCAAATTGGCGATGGTGATTTCGCCGCGCGGATCACCGGGCGCAGACCACGCCGCGAGCCCCGCCTCGTCGTCAATATCAATGATCCCGTCCAGAACCGCCGCGCCGATCACTGTCGCGGCGATGGATTTGGCGACCGACCAGGTGCGCTGAGGCGTTTCCTGATCAAATCCATCGCGATATTTCTCGGAGATGATAGCGCCGTCGAGGACGATAAGCACCGCCGTCGTTTCCGTCCCCTCGCCATAGCTCGCATGGTCAAAGGCGCGGTCAATCGCGGCGGCAAATCCGGCATCGTCCAGCAATGTTTCAGGCAAAGGCCGCGGCAAGTCGCGGGTTTGCCTGACGCGCGCAGAGGGAAGTTTTTTGACCGCTTTAGCGCTCGCCCCTGTTGGCAGTTGCGCGCAACCAAGATAGGGCCGCCATGCGGAGATGCGCGGTGGGAAATCATTCGTATACTGCACCGAGACAGTTTTCTTTTTCTCGTCGATCACAGCATCCGGCAGGCTGGCCAAGGCGTCACGATAGCCGGGATAGATGCGGTTGATCTCATCGCCGTTGATTTGTTCCACCGACCGCCCGGCGTTAAAATACGCCGAGCAGGTGAACGCCGCCTTGTAGCCGGCGGCAAGCGAGCGATGCGCGGGGTCGGCGGTTTGGGCGTTTACAGACGTCGCCGCCGCCAAAAAACTAACCGTCAGGGCCGCTTTCACCACGTTTTTCATAAACTTTCCCTCGCTTAAAATAAAAGTAAGCCGTCAGGCTACCGCTAGCCAAAAAAACCAGCCCCCCCAGCAACGCCACACCAATCATTACAAAATCACCCGTAGCAATCATAACGAGCGCCAAGATCAGTACGAACAGACCTATGTGGATGAGGATGAGGTTACGAATATCCTGACTGCCCTATAACGCGTCTGCATAAACCGGCTGGATATCCACCGGCAGGTAGGTCAGCGAGGCGATGATGTGCTCGGCATTGGCGTCAAGCTTTGCGTAAGTATCGAGAAACGCTCTCGCACTATCATAATCACCGTCGCCCTGAACGATAATGATATCGCGGGTAAGGTCGGAAATCGCCTGTTCGAGCGCGGCGAAATTGATGCGGAATTTTTCCTCATTCTTATCCCACTCAAACGCACCGGCTTGTTTAAAGTAGCTATATTGAAAAGCCGCGCCGCCGCCATGGGCCTCGTTAATGCCAAAGCGCATGGCGCGAAACAGGCCGACAAAATAAGTCGCAAGGAAGCTTTCTTTTTCCGCCGCCGGCAACTCGCCGCGCTGCATCATATAAAGGATGTTATAGGCGCCCAGAACATCGGCCTTGCCTTCTTCGGTCATGGTATAAAGCTCTTTCAATTCCGCCGCGACGCTGGTTTCCACGCCATCTTTGGTGATCGAGCCCGGCCCGAGACTGTGGGCGAGCTCGTGGAACAAGGTCTCGTTGGTCATGTATTTTTTAACCAGCAGCCCGGCCTGTTCATCGACCAGCACCGCCTCGGCCATGGGGTTGAGGATGCGGTCAAATTTGGCGCCGAGGACATTGTTCAAGATCACCTTCTTGGCGCCTTTGGCCTCGCGCACGCGTTCGTCATTGGGTAGGTTGAAGGCGATGGTCTGCACGCCCGGAACATTGTCGCCGCCGCCATGAACCTGATAGGCCGCTGCAATCGGCGATTCAAAACCGCGCTTGAAGTTCTTGTAGCGCTCGTCGACCGGGAGATTGGCTTCCATATCGCGCAGGAAGTCCTTGTATTTGGACAGCGCCGCGCTTTCTTCCGGATTCTTGACGGTGATGAAGGCTTCAAACGCTGTCTTGTAGCCAAACATACCATCCGTATAGACCTCATAAGGGCCGATCGCCGCCTCGATCGGACCGTCGAGGTCCATCCACGCCATCTCGGAATCGTAATAATCGTCGGTGAGGAAACTTTCCGCGCGCAACGACAAAAACTGCTTGAGGCTTGCATTGCTCGTCATCTCCGCCGCCTCGCGCAACAGCGCCGCGGCTGGCTCCAGCCATTCGCGATAATGCTCTGAATAGGCAATCGCCACAAGCGCGTCGCCATCACGGCGGATCACCGTATAGCCGCTGGTAAATGCGTCTTTGTCTTCGGGGTGCGCTTCGATCCAGCCCTCAAATTCCTCGCGCGTCATATCCGCCGGATAAAACGCCGCGCCTTCGGGCATTGGCGTATCGCCATAAAAAGGCTTGTTGTGGTCGAGCGTATCCCACGGACCGAAATGCAGATCGAACAGGTCAAGAATGATATCTTTGTTTGCGATATCGCCCGACGCAATCTGTTCGCGCCACGCCGGATTCGCCTCACTGCGCTGGCGCAGATAGATCTCCGACATCAATGCGCCAACCTGATTGAGCTTGTTAATGACGGCGCGCTCTTCCGCGTTCAAAAAAGATGTGTCCGGAGCCATCTCGACAATCGCAAATTGATCACGCATGACGCCGAGCGCTTCAGTGTTGGCCGCCGGGATGGCTTGGCTCTCATGTTCGTCAGTCGCCGCGGCGCTGTCCTCGACGGGCGCAGTCTGCGCGGGGGGCGCCGAAGTGGTTTCGCCGCCGCATGCGACAGTCATCACAGCAAGGCTTGCGATCAATAATACTTTCATGGGGACCGGCTCCAGATATATGAGGTCAAACATCAATCTCGTTGCGCGCACCATAATGCGCTAACGCCCGGCGATAAACCCGCCTGGGGCCTTCATTCGGACAAGATATGAGGCTGCGACGATCAGCGCGCCGTCGGGGCCGCCCGTTCGAGGGAAAAGTGAGACTTGGAGACCTCGCCCCCGTAGTTGCGCGCCGTCGATCCGAACACCACCGTCGGGCCGTCGCCGCCAACCACACACCAGACATCGTCAACTTCTTCGGTGGCGCCATCGGAGCTTACCGGCGGCGATACGAGGTTCGAGTTCCAGTTTACGGCGCCCATGGGCGGCACATTTAAACTATAGCTATAGCGGCTGAGCGGCGCCCCGCTCGCATCATAACAAGCGACATAAGCGGTGACGCTATTTTCTGCGCTGGGATTGATCACGGAAAACTCAAAAGTTCGCGTCAGGCGTTTGCTGTTAATGGTATAGATCTCGCCACTAATGGTGCCCGGCGCATTGCGCAGCATCGGTGATATCCAGTGAGTGGCGCCGCTATCATAACTAGCCCGGCCTATGGTTCTATCAACCTGGGGCAATTGCGGCTGGCCAATCGCGCGGCGCGCCAAATCCTTCAACACATCTTTGGTTGTCTCTTCCGCAAGCGCCGGTGCGCCGATCATTGCCCCGGCAATTGAGGCGGCGCCTAATGCTGCCGCTAATTTATGAAAATGCATGATGTCTTCTCCCCGTTCTTGGCCTCGCCCGCCAGCTAAAGCCGTTGTAACCGGGCGACGATACCACCCGCCAAGCGCCGCGCGCCAGCAAATTATCGCCATAGTCCTGTCGTTCTATGGGGGCATATTGGCGGAAATGCTTGTGATATGCGGCGACATCACGTTATGAGTCGTTGAATTTTGTGGGGACGGTGATGAGAGTTTTGTTTGCGATATTCGCCCTGTGGGCGGCCAGCATGGCGCCCGCATCGGCGCAGAATCCCGATTTCACTACCTGGCTCGAAGGCTTCCGCGCAGAAGCGACCGCCGCGGGGATCAGCGCCCAAGTGTTCGACGCAGCGTTTGAGGGCGTGACCATCAATCAACGGGTCTATGAGCTCAATGACAATCAGCCGGAGTTCTCGCGGGCGATCTGGAGTTATCTCGACAGCGCAGTGTCGGAGGCGCGCATCACCGGCGGCCGCGCCAAGATAGCCGAACAGAGCTCGCTCCTCTCGGTGATCGAACAAGCCTATGGCGTCGATGCGGAAATCATTGTTGCAATCTGGGGTCTTGAATCCTCATACGGAGCAATTTTAGGCAATTACGACACAATCCAGGCGCTGGCGACATTGGCGTTTGAAGGACGGCGCACAAGGTTTGGCCGCACCCAGCTCATCGGCGCCTTGAAGATTATCGAGAACGGCTATGCCGACCGCAATGAGCTGAAAGGCTCGTGGGCGGGCGCCATGGGACACACCCAGTTTATCCCGACCACCTATCTTTCCTACGCGATTGATCACGATGCGGATGGTAAGCGCGATATCTGGAACAATCTCGGCGATGTGTTCGCGTCCACGGCAAATTATCTCAGCGTTTCAGGCTACCGGCAAAATGAGGCGTGGGGCGCAGAAGCGCGCCTGCCCGACGGATTTGACTATGCTCTGGCCGACGCCTCGATCCGCAAGCCGCTGGTGGAGTGGGCGGCCATGGGCCTCACCCAGCCGCACGGCGCGTCGCTATTGGAGCGCAATGATCCGAATATGCGCAGCCGGCTTATTCTGCCCGCCGGCGCGCGCGGGCCGGCGTTTTTGGTATTCGACAACTTCAGTGCGATTTTAAAATATAACCGCTCCACCGCCTATGCTCTGGCCGTCGGGCTGTTGAGCGAGGAAGTCGCCGGCCGAAGCGGGCGCGTCGCCACGCTGTGGCCGCGCGACGACAAGCCCCTCGGCTTCGACCAGCGCAAAGCGTTGCAGCAGGCGCTGCTTGACCGCGGCTATAATCCGGGGCCCGTGGACGGGATCATCGGCGCTGGCACAAGACGCGCGTTGCGGGCGTGGCAGAAAGCCGCCGGCCTGCCCGCGGATGGCTACGCCTCCCTGGCGGTGTTGACTGCGCTGCAATCGTGACGCGGCGCGCTCGGATTTTCGCCGGCACATCAACAAAAGCGTAAGACAAAATCGCAAGCTCGCGCTATGACGCCCTGTGACCGATGATACGCGCATAGATAAAGCTTCGCTGGCCAGAGCTTCGCTGGATTGGGGCGCCGCTGACGATGAACGCCCCGCGCCGCGATCGCTGCTGTTTGACGACATTTATTTTTCCGAAGACGGGCTTACTGAGACAGCCCATGTCTTCCTTGACGCCAATAACCTGCCGCAGCGATTTGCAACCGCGCGAAGTTTCGCGATTGGCGAATTGGGCTTTGGCACCGGGCTGAATTTCCTAGTGGCCTGGGAGCTATGGCGGCGAGCAAAAAAACCTGCCGGCGCGCGGCTGCATTTTCTATCGGTCGAAGCCTTTCCCCTCGGGCGCGATGATCTGCGCAAAGCCCACCGCGCCTGGCCCGCGCTCGCCGATCTGTCGCAACAGCTGATTGCCGCCTACCCGCCGCCGCATCGCGGGTTTCATCAACTGACCTTTGACGACGACGTCACGCTGACGCTTTATCTCGGCGACGCGCTGGTGGGGCTGGCTCGCGCTGAGGCTCAAATCGACGCGTGGTTTTTTGACGGCTTTGCCCCGGATCGCAATCCGGCGATGTGGTCGCCGGAAATTTTCCGCGAAGTTGCGCGGCTTTCGGCCCCCGGCGCGACGTTCGGAACATTTACAGTCGCAGGCGCGGTGCGCCGGGCGCTGACGGCGGCGGGCTTTGCACCGGAAAAACGCCCCGGCTTTGGCCGCAAGCGCGAAATGCTCGCCGGGGTTTTAAAACAACCGCCGAGCCATACAAAAATCCGCGCCGCCTGGTTCAACACCCGACCGGCAGCGCCGTTAGCCGACGATGCACGCATCGCCATCATCGGCGCAGGCATCGCCGGGGCGAGCCTTGCTTACGCGCTCAACACTCTTGGGCTGGCGCCGATTGTCTATGAGGCAGACGCGCCCGCCAGCGGCGCATCGGGCAATCCCGCCGGGCTTGTGATGCCGCGCCTCGATGTCGACACCACTCCGACCGCGCACTATTTCGCCCACGCCTATCTGCATACCATACGTCTACTGAATAAACTGCAACAAGATGCGCCCACGCCATTGTTCAATGCTTGCGGGGTGCGCCTTTGCGCAGCTTACGATCATGACAAGGCGCGGCATGCCAAACGCCTGGCGATGGCCGCCCTGCCCGATGGCTGGCTCGAACAAGCGGGCGAGGATTTATACTTCCCCCAGGCCGGCGTCGTTGATCCATCAGCGTTCGTTCACGCCCTGCTCGGCGCCACGCCGCTGCGCCGGGCGAAAATTATTCGCCTGGACAAGCAAGACGAAAAATGGCGCACCGAAGACGCTGACGGCAATCGCGATGTCTTTGATGCGGTGATTATCGCCAACGGGCTGGACGCGCTTGGTTTTGCGCAAGTCAGCGCGCTGCCGCTCGCCGGCGCGCTCGGCCAGATCGAATGGTTCTCGGAAGCACAGACGCCTGCCGGCGCCATCGCATTCGGGCCTTACGTCGCCCCGGCGCCCCAAGGCGGATTGGTGATCGGCGCGACCTATGCGCCAATTGCCATCGGCCGCTCGCCAGCCTTCTCGCCCGAGGCGACGCAAACCAATATCGACGCCGTGCGCGCCAAGTTCCCCGAGCTTGGCGCCGCCCTAACGCCAGAAGCCGCCCGCCCCCGCGCCAGCATTCGCTGCACCACACCGGACCGCTCGCCGATTGCCGGCCCGGTCCCCGATTGGCGCGCCTATGCGGACGCCTATGACGGCCTGCGCCACGGCCTCACCCACCCATACTCAGACGGCCAATCCCAAGAGGGGCTTTACATCCTCACCGGGCTCGGCTCACGGGGGTTAGTCTCCGCCCCGCTCGCCGCGGCGATGATCGCCGCCGAGATCGCCGGCGCGCCCGCCCCGGTCGAGGCCGGCGTCGCCGAAGCGCTCCACCCGGCGCGGTTTTTCATCCGCGATTTGAAGCGGGTGAAGACGGGCTGATTGTATGAGTTTGTCATTGCCGGACTTGTTCCGGCAATCCAGCATGGTGAAGCGATACGGCTCAATTCATAATTGACAAGTGGTCTACAAATACAATTCCACCGCTCCTCCTCGCGAAAGCGAGGATCCAGCGGCTGTGTATTGGCTTTTCTGACTAAACCTCCAAAATATGAAACCATGCTGGATTCCCGCTTTCGCGGGAAAGAGCGGAGATTAGGTGTTGGTTTTATCAAATTGGTGAAGCCCAGCTTCAATGCTCAACCTTGCCCCAAGGCTCGGCTTTGGGGTAAGTCCGGCTAAACATCGCAAGAGGATTTTTCCATGAAAGACACCCCGTTCGGCCCGGTTTACGACAATGTTCTGGAAGGCATCGGCAAGACGGCGATGGTCAAGGTCTCGCATATGGACACCGGTCCGTGTGAGCTTTTCCTGAAGCTTGAAGCCAACAATCCCGGCGGTTCGATCAAGGACCGGATCGGCGTTGCGATGATCGACGCGGCCGAACGCGAGGGCAAGCTGAAACCCGGCGGCACCATCATCGAGGCGACCGCCGGCAATACCGGCCTCGCTCTGGCGCTGGTCGCGTCGCAAAAGGGCTATAAGACCATCATCGTCGTTCCCGACAAGATGGCGCAGGAGAAAATCTTTCACCTAAAAGCCCTCGGCGCCGATGTTCGCCTCACTCGCTCCGATGTCGGCAAAGGCCATCCGGAATATTATCAGGACATGGCCGAGCGCATCGCCGAGGAGACCGGCGCGTTCTACATCAACCAATTCGGCAACGCCGCCAATCCGAAAGCGCATATGGATACGACGGGTCCGGAGATTTTCGGCCAGATGGACGAAGATGTCGACGCAATTGTTGCTGGCGTCGGTTCTGGAGGCACGATTGCAGGCCTGTCGCAATTCTGCCGTGAGAACTCTCCGAAAACGGAGATCATTCTTGCCGACCCGGTCGGCTCGATCCTCACCGACTATGTCAATACCGGCGCGATCCCCAACGAGGTCGGCTCATGGCTGGTCGAGGGCATTGGCGAGGATTTCATTCCCGATATTGCCGACCTTTCCCACACCAAAAAAGCCTATCCGATTTCCGACAAGGAAAGCTTCGAGGCGGCGCGCGACTTGCTCAAGAAAGAAGGCATCCTTGGCGGCTCGTCCTCGGGCACGATTCTCGCCGCGGCGCTGAAATATTGCCGCGAGCAGAAAGGCAAAAAGCGCGTCGTCGCGTTTATCTGCGACCGTGGCGATAAATATCTGTCGAAAATGTTCAACGATTATTGGATGTATGATCAGGGCTTTTTAAAACGCCCGCCCAAGGGCGACCTCACCGATCTCATCTCACGGCGCCATTCCGAGCGCGCCACCGTCACCGTCAAACCCGACGACACGCTGATGCAGGCCTATGGCAAGATGAAGCTCTACGACATCTCGCAGCTCCCCGTACTCGACGATGCGGGAGCTGTCATCGGGCTGCTCGACGAAGAGGATTTGCTGTTCGCCGTGGTTCGGAACCGCGACAAGTTCTCTGACCCGGTAAAATCGGCGATGACCTATCGCGTCGAGACCGTCGAGGCCGACCAGGACATGCAATCACTGCTGCCAATCTTCGCCAAAGGCCACGTCGCCGTCGTCATCGCCGAAGGCAAATTCGAAGGACTTATTACGCGTACGGATTTGTTGAATTATTTAAGGTTGCAGGTGGCTTGATGAAACTCTTCGGTCTCAAAAATTGCGACACTTGCCGCAAGGCGCTGAAGGCTCTGCAAAATGCCGGGCGTCAGCCGGACTTTCATGATGTGCGCGTCGATGGCGTGACGAAAGCTTATCTCACCAAATGGGCCAAGGCCGCCGGTTGGCAGGCGCTGTTGAATACGCGCTCTACGACCTGGCGCGGGCTTGCCGATAAAGACAAAGCGCAAGTCGATGAGAACAAGGCGATCGCGCTGATGCAGGAACATCCGGCGCTGATCAAGCGCCCGGTGATTGAAGCGGGCGGCAAGGTCACGGTCGGTTGGGCTCAAGACGTTCAGGATGCGCTGTTGAAGTAAGAGGCCCCCTTCGACCGCTTCGCGGCCACTTCCCCCGTAAACGGGGGAAGAAAGAGCTCTACCTCAAGCGCAACCTAATTCCTCCCCCGTGATAACGGGGGAGGTGTCACCGAAGGTGACGGAGGGGGCCCTTGAGCCCAATAAATCCAAACAACCACAACACGAATCGAATCTTCGATTTTGCAACCCAGAGAGGGTAGTCGGCCATAAAACCTATATTTGGTGAAAAGTTATCCTCACCGATTCCGGCGGCCTTATACTGCATGCAGTCCGGATATGGAGAGGCGTGAGGCCTACCGTTTCCTCAATGATCCGGATCGCGGCGAGCGGGCAGGCGTCCGGCAGATTTGTCGGGATAAACAAATTCGCATCTACGGACGGACGCTATTTGCCCGGCCGGCTGTTCCAACCGGGCCTTTCGGACCCGTGACAGCGCCCGGTGCTTTTCAAAGGGCGGTCCCGTTACGCAACCGGTTGACGGCGCTGTAAAAGCCGCGCGCGAGATGCGATGCGTCCCGTGTTTAAATATTTGTTTGGATGTTTCGCGTCTCGCGCAACCTCTCCACCCTTATACGTTCGGACTCGTGCGAGTCGCGGCGCGGGAAAGCTATTAATATGTATATAGAACAAATTTACTTGTTCTTCTCGGCCTCTTCGAGGGCTTTTTCGAGCTCGCGGAGATCCTTTTGCGTCAGGTCCGGGTCCTCACGCAGCGCCCATCCCGGCTGCGGCGTATCAGGGCCGATATCCGGGCGGTTGCCCTTAACGCCGCCCATGACGTTGTCGTCCAACCCTTCAGCAATGGCGCCGGCGCCGGGGACATCGCGGCGGAAATCTCGCAACCCGTCGATACGGCGCTGGTCCTCAAGGCGGCGCGCACTCTTGCGGCCGATCAACTTATCAAGCTCCGGCCCGGTCCGGCCGCCCTTGCGCGCGTCGCGCATAAGCTCAATCGCACGCGAATAATTCTCACCGGAATCACCGGGCCGCCAGCCGGAATACAGCTCGCGCCGCCCGGCGCATTCGGCGGCCTTGTCTTCGTCCTCAAACTCTTCCGGACAAAAGATCGCCACCACGCCGGACGATCCGGTATTGATCGGCGCCTCGCCAAGCGGCAACTGCACCAGCGGCCGGACAAACCGACGGCCGGAAAACACCGGCGGCTGATCGAAGATATCGTCGTTCTGAGGCTGCTCTTCGGGCTCATCTTCGGCGAGCCGCTCGTCTTCGGGCTCTTCTTCGGCCCCCTCCTCGGCGCCTTCGTCATCAGCCCCATCATCGCCGGCGTTATCCTCGCCATCATCGTCATCGTCGCCGATGAATTCATCGAGACCGGCCTCCTGGCGCCGTTCCGGTTCAACCGTGAGCAGCGGCTCGGGGTCATCTTCCACGGGCGCCTGATCGACAGCGTCTTCTTCCGGCGCCGGCAAAGTCAGCTCGTCTTGCGCCGCATCCGCAGCATCAAGAATCAGCGGCTCGGGATCTTCGGCCGGCGGCGCAAATGCCGGCTCAAGGTCGAGGGTAAGTTCCGGTTCCAGTTCAGGCTCTGGCTCTGGCTCGGGTTCCGGTTCTGGTTCTGGCTCCGGCTCTGGTTCAGGTTCTGGCTCGGGCTCTGGTTCAGGCTCGGGTTCTGGCTCCGGTTCTTCGATAAGCTCCGGCTCCGGTATCGGCTCGGGCTCCGGCTCTTCCGGTTCCGGGTTCAATTCCGGATCACGCAACTCCGGCAGATCCAGTCGCGGGATTTCAACCAGGGTGACGCTGATAGAGGCGCCAGTTTCATTTTGGGTCCAGATTCGCACGCGCCCAAACACCGACAGCGAGGTCAAGACAATGAGATTTATGGAAATTGCGATCACCAGCGCCGTGGTCTGGCGGCGGCGATCATCGGCGGCGAGACGATCCAGTATTCGCGCGCTGGCGCGGTCAAACGGGCCGTAGATCCGCCGCCACAACCGGCGCACAGCCACAAAGGCGCGCAGCAGCGCGTGGCCCATATGCGCTTTTCGCGCGCCGTTTTTACCCGGCGAATGGTCGGCGTTTTCCGTCATGCGGCCTGGCATTGATCCCTGCGCCATTGATCCCTGATATAGGGGCGCTTAAACGCGGAGGACGAATAGATGAGGTGGCCCAAGTGAAAGTCCTGTTGATCGGCGGCGGCGGCCGGGAACATGCGCTGGGATGGAAAATTGCGCAAAGTCCCGAATTGTCCAAGCTTTTTGTGGCGCCTGGCAACCCAGGTCTCAATCACATCGGCGAGACTTTGACCATACCAGAAAATGACACGAAAGGGCTCGTCACATTTTCTAAGGATAATAATGTCGATCTTGTGATCATCGGGCCCGAAGCGCCGCTGGCCGCCGGGCTTGGCGACGCCTTGCGCGAAGCGGGTATCGCCTGTTTCGGCCCCGATAAGGCGGCCGCGCGCTTGGAGACCTCAAAAAGTTTCATGAAAGAAGTCTGCGCCGCCGCTGGCGCGCCGACCGCCGCCTATGGGAGATTTACCGCCGCCGCCGAGGCGAAGGCGTTCTTGCGCCAACAAACCCCGCCCTATGTCATCAAGGCCGACGGGCTCGCCGCTGGCAAAGGCGTGGTGATCGCAGACACCCTCGTTGAGGCTGACGCCGCTATCGACGAGATGCTCGCCGGACGGTTTGGCGAGGCCAGCGCCGCGATTGTGATTGAGGAATTCATGACCGGCGAGGAGGCGAGCTTTTTCGCCATCACCGACGGCGTGACGATTTTGCCGATGATAGCCGCGCGCGACCATAAGCGCGCTTATGATGGCGACAAGGGACCCAACACCGGCGGCATGGGCGCCTATTCCCCCGCCCCGATTTTCACCGACGCTGTCTATGAGCGCACCATGAACGACATCATCGAACCGGTGGTCGCAGAAATGGCGCGGCGCGGCGCACCTTATGTCGGCGTTCTCTATGCCGGGCTGATGATAGAAAATGAGCGCCCGCGCCTGGTCGAATTTAACGCCCGGTTCGGCGATCCGGAATGTCAGATCATGATGCGGCGTATGAAAAGCGATTTGCTTCCCGTCCTCCATGCAGCAGCTTGCGGGAAACTGGAAGGTCAGTGCTTTGACTGGACCGACGACGCCGCAGCGCTGGTGGTGATGGCGGCGCAAGGATATCCGAAGGGCTATGAAAAGGGATCGACAATCCGCGGCGTCGATGCGGCCAACGACTTGCCGGGCGTGGTTGTGTTTCATGCGGGAACTCGAGAACAAGACGGCGCGCTTGTCGCCAATGGCGGCCGGGTTTTGAACATCACCGCAACCGGCGCCAACTTGCGTGAAGCGATTGACCGCGCCTATCGCGGGGTTGAGGCCATCGATTGGCCGCAAGGGTTTTATCGCAGTGATATAGGCGGGAGCGCGTCATGAAACCACTCGATCAATGGCGCGCGCAAGCGCAATATTTTGACGCCAATGGACATCAGATCGCCTATTGGACCAGCGCCGACGCCACACAGGAAGGCCCGGCAAACGACAAGCCCTGGCTGCTCATGATTCACGGCTACCCTACCTCGTCATGGGACTGGACGGCGGTGTGGCCGGGGCTGGAAGAAAAATTCAACCTCATAGCCCTCGACATGCTCGGTTTTGGCCTGTCCGACAAACCGCAATCATTCGTGTACAGTATATGCCGCCAGGCCGACCTGCAGGAAGCCTTGCTTGCGCGACTTGGCATCAGCGAAGCGCATTTATTTGTCCACGATTATGGCAACACTGTCGGTCAGGAATTGCTGGCGCGCCACAATGAAGGCGGTTTAAGTTTCGTCATCAAATCAATGTGTTTTCTAAATGGCGGGTTATTTCCCGAACAGCACCGGCCGCGCCCGGTCCAGAGGCTAGGCCTGTCGCCGCTCGGCTTTTTGCTTGGCGCGTTGATGACCCGCGATAAGTTTCGCAACACCTTCGATCAGATCTTCGGGCCAGAGACCAAAGCCTCTGACCTTGAAATTAACGGCCACTGGTCGCTGATCCGCGAACAGGACGGCAACAAGATGCTGCACAAGCTGCTACACTACATTCCGGAGCGCAAAAAATATCGCACCCGCTGGGTGGGGGCATTGCACGAGGCGCGCGCGCCGATACGGCTGATCGATGGCGGCGTCGATCCGGTCTCCGGACGGCACCTTTATGACTATTACCGCCAGGAGATTGCCGACGCTGATGCGGTGTTGCTTGATGATATTGGCCACTATCCGCAAACAGAGGCGCCGGACCGAGTTTTGAGCGCATTTTTTGATTTTCACGCCAATATCGGAACGGACTTGTCATGAGCGCTTTTTTGACCGTGTTTTTCAGCATCTTCCTCGCCGAGCTTGGCGATAAAACCCAACTTGCCACCGTGCTTTTCGCCACCGAAGACGGCCGCCCAAAATCTCTCGTGTTTGCCGGCGCATCGCTCGCACTGATTGCATCGACCGGTCTGGCGGTCCTGCTCGGCGCGATGGCGGAGCGATATCTCACTATGGCGCCATTGAAACTGCTCGCCGGCATCGGCTTTGTCGTCATTGGCGTGCTAATGATTGCCGAGCATTTCCGCGCCGCCTGAAGGAGCTTTAGATGTCGTCCGATCCTGCTGCAGATTTTACCGGCGTCGCCGCAACGCCCGACCACCTGAAATTCGATGAGGCCGCGCTCACCACCTATATGCAAACGCATGTGGAAGACTTTGAAGGACCGATCACGGTTGAAAAGTTCAAGGGCGGGCAATCCAACCCGACCTATTTGCTGACCACGCCGGCAAAAAAATATGTCCTGCGGCGCAAACCGCCGGGCAAGCTCCTGCCCTCCGCCCACGCCGTTGACCGTGAATATAAAGTGATGACGGCACTTGGCGGCCAAGGCTTTCCGGTGCCGAAGACTTATGCTCTGTGCGAAGATCCCGACATTATCGGCACGGCGTTTTTCATCATGGATTTTGTCGAAGGCCGGATCTTCTGGGATGCGAGCCTGCCGGAAGCCAGCCGCGACGAGCGCGCGCCGCTGTTCAATGCGCTGATAGATACGCTGGCCCAGCTTCACCAGATTGACTATGTGGCGGCAGGCCTTGGTGATTATGGTAAGCCCGGCAATTATTTCGAGCGCCAGATCGGTCGCTGGTCAAAACAATATCAGGCGGCGGAAACGGAAAAAATCGAAGAGATGGACGCGTTGATCAAATGGCTGCCCACCGCCATTCCCGCCGATGACGCAACGTCGATTGTCCATGGCGATTTCCGCTTCGACAATGTCATCATGCACCCGACGCAAGCAAAATCGCTTGCCGTTCTCGACTGGGAATTATCAACGCTCGGTCATCCGCTTGCGGATTTTACCTATTTCCTGATGGTGTGGCACTTCCCGCCGTCGGTACGCGGCGGCCTCGCTGGCGTTGATATTGACGCGCTCGGCATTCCAAGCCTTGACGATGCGGTGGCGCGGTATTGCAAACAGATGGGGCGCGACAACGTTCCCGATCTCGAATTTTGTCTCGCCTATAACATGTTCAGGCTCGGCTCCATCGCCCAGGGGGTTTATGCCCGCGCGCTTCAGGGCAACGCATCCTCGCCGCAAGCGATCGAAATGGGCAAGCAGATCAGACCGCTTGCGGTGCTCGCCTGGCATTACGCGGTCAAGGCCGGCGCGAAGTAATTTTCGTTATATTCGTATACGGATTGATTTACTCACGCAGCCTGATAAACCCGACGGCGATAGCAGCAAGAACCGTCGGCGCCGCCGCCAGCGCCAGAAAATATGTCCACCGGTCAAGCTCTGCGGCGATCATCCAGCCCGCCGCTGCGGGGCTAAGAACTGCGCCCCAGCGCCCGATCCCGATCGCCCAGCCGACGCCGGTATTACGGATTTGCGTCGGATAAAGCCGCGCCGCCACCGAATAAAGCCCGACCAGCCCGGCCATGACGCTGCCCATGAGGAACGCGAAAACCATCAGCAGTCCGGTTGGCAAGGGCGCGGTTGCAAAAATCATTATCATCACAGCCGATGTGAGAAAATAAATCTGTATCAACCGTTTTAAACCGAACCTCGCCGACAGCCATCCAAGCATCGTCATCGCCACAGCGCCGCCAGCATTCATCAACACGCCCGCAAACCGCCCCTGGTCAGCAGATAACCCGGAATTGACGATCACTTTCGGCGTCCAGCTTAAGAGGAAATACAGCGCCACCATGGAAAGGAAGAACGCCGCCCACAACGCCAAGGTCGGCGCCAGATAGTCGCGCGAGAAAAGCACCGCCACGCTGATCCGCGGCGCCTCGCCCTGCACCGGCTTGGCTGGAAGGTTTTCCAACGGAGGCGCCTTGCAGCGACCGGCGATGGCGTTGATATCGCGCAACGCATTGCGTGGTTGCTTGTCGAGCAGATAATTGACCGATTCCGGCAGCAGGAAATAAACCAGCGGGATCATGATCGCCGAAGCCGCGCCGCCAAAAATAAACACCGACCGCCAACCATAGGCGTGAATCAAATAAACAGAGATCAGCCCGCCGATAATCGCGCCAACCGGATAGCCGGCATGCATAAAGCTGATTGCGAGGTTGCGTCGGCGGTTCGATGAATACTCCGCCGCCATGGTGGTCAGGCTGGCGAGTATCGTGCCGATGCCGAGGCCGGTAATGACGCGCATCAACACCATCTCGGACACATTATCGACATAAGCGGTCGCGATCATGCCGCCGGTGATGGTGACCAGCCCGCCGAGAATGGTTAGACGGCGGCCTAAATAATCTCCGATCGGCGCTAGCATCAGCGCGCCCGCCATCATGCCAAAAAGTCCGGCGCTAAAAACAATGCCAAGCTCGGTGGGCTTTAGCCCCCATTCGCGCGAGACTTCCGGCGCGGTAAACGCAACCGCCAGAACATCAAAGCCGTCCAGCATGTTGATGGTCCAGCATATGCCGATCGCCACAAGCTGGAACGTGGTCATTGGACCGGTTTCTATCTGTCCACGGATGTCGCCACGGGGAGCCGCCGTATTTGCCATAAAGAATCATTTGCCATTGCTGATATGAGTCCGCTGAGTCTGGCGCAATCATCAGGCTTTGCCAATTCGAAATCCGTTCTCCCGTATCAATATCTGTATCCGGATGGCGCCGGCTCAAACCAAAAACCGTTACCGGAGCCGCCGGTGCTCAGCGTCTGCCGCGCGTTGCTATCGCCGGAACGAGGTAGCTGGATGCGCCGAGGCTCATTGTGGCTGCGATAAAAGCGATCAAAATAAATTCCAACATTTGTCTCTCCTGAGGTCGTTTTTGCTGTTGAAACGACCCTAGGCGGGCGGGCGAAATCCGACTGTGATCTCGCGCACAGACCCCGATGGTTTGTGTTGGAGAAACAAGAATGTTATTATATTTCAATTGGTTATTGGCGCGGCCATGCTATGCACAAGCGAAGATGCGCCGGGCTCATGGCGATCGCGCAGCAATCACGGTATAATCCCTTGGCGGCGCGCACCCTTAAGAGGGACGGCGCCTGGTTTGGGGACAACCGCAATTAATTTCGTGTTTCGTTTTACCGCCGCCCCAAACCTGTGATCCGGCGCACAGGACGCACTGGCGTTGCCTGATAGTTCGAGTTTGAGTTTAGGTTTTCAACCAACTTCATTCGACCCAGCTTCATTCAACAAGGTGAACACCATGCAACGACACAATAACACTATCCGCAAAACAATCCTCGCGGCCGGAGCCGCATTTGCGGCGGCGCTCACCGCCGTAAGCGCGCAAGAAGCCACGCCAACAGATACAACCGAGCCGCAATCGGTGATGATGGTTCTCGATGGCTCTGGCAGCATGTGGGGCCAGATTGACGGCGTTTCAAAAATCGAAATTGCCCGTGATGTGATCGGCGATCTCCTGGATGGGTGGAGCCCGAACCTCCAGCTTGGCGTGATGGCCTATGGTCACCGAGTAAAAGGCTCTTGCGACGATATTGAAACATTAATCAATGTCGGCCCCGTAGATCGCTCTGCGGTCATGGCAAAAGTCAATGCGATTAACCCCAAAGGCAAAACCCCGATCTCCGCATCCGTGCGCAAGGCCGCTGAAGCCCTGAAATATACGGAAGAAAAGGCCACCGTCATTTTGGTAAGCGACGGATTGGAGACCTGCAATGCCGACCCATGCGCATTGGCGAACGAGCTAGAGGCGGCTGGCGTCGATTTTACAACTCACGTTATCGGCTTTGATATTACCGAAGAAGAAAAAGCCGGACTGTCCTGCCTTGCAGAAAACACCGGCGGACGTTTCATCAGCGCCGGCAACGCCAGCGAGTTGACAACCGCACTTATCGAAACGGTGCAGATTGTTGCGCAAGCAGAACCCGAACCCGTGAACGAGGGCCCTCAAGGCGTGCGTCTGCGCGCCAAACTTTGCGAGACCTGCGATATTGTTGAAGATAATATGTTCTGGTGGGTCAACGAGACCGAACAGGATATCGAAGGCAATCGCAAGAACGTCACCTATACCGGCAGCGCAACCGATATCCTTGAACTACCGACGCGCAATTATCAGATTGTCGGGCGTTACGGCGTGACTTTCGCTGACACGGAGGTGACGGTTGAGCCGGGAAAACTGACGGATCTTGTACTCAACCTTAACGCTGGAAATTTCCGCGTGAACGCGGCGGCGACCCAAGGCGGCGATATCCTCAAAGACAATATGTACTATTGGGTGTTTGAGCCGAATACGGATCTTGAAGGCAACCGCAAGACGGTTACGTATTCCGGGTCGGCGGAAGAGATTTTCCGCCTGTCCGCTGGCGATTATCTTGTCCGCGCACGCCACGGCAACGCTTTTGCGGAGCAAACGGTCACCATCAAGCCAGGCGAGCTCACCGACCTCACTTTCGACATGAACGCCGGTTACCTCCGTGTCGCCACAACAATGAGCGAAGGCGGAGCGCCCCTTGATAAAGACATGTATTATTGGGTGTTTGAGCCGAATATGGATCTTGAAGGCAACCGCAAAACGGTCACCTATTCAGGCTCTGCGAAGGATATCTTCCGCCTGCCGGCCGGTGATTATCTCTTGCGCTCGCGCCATGGCGTCGCGTTCAAGGATACGACCGTCACCGTCACGCCCGGCGTCCTCACCGACAAATTGATCGTCCAAAACTCGGGCCGCGTGAAACTCAACGCATTCCAGACCCAAGGCGGACAGGCCTTGACCAGCGGTCTTTACTGGTGGGTTTACCAGCCGACAGGCGATCTTGAAGGAACCGAAAAACAGATCACTTACACAGGCTCGGCCGAACCTATTTTCATCCTTCCCGAGGGCGACTTCATTATCGCGGTCAGATATGGCGGAGAAATCACCCGCGCCAATATGTCGTTGAAATCTGGAGAGGAGAAAAAAATCGAAGTGGTGCTTAATCCCTAAACACACCGAAACGAGAACTTAGCGAACGGCGTTAACCCGCCGTTCGCTTGTATATTTTCCGTGTCGGGAAGGATTGTTTCAAAGCGTAGTAGTCAGGGTTAAAAAGCAAATCGGGTTGCGCCGTCCCTTCCCCCGCCTCCTGCAATGCCGCCAGACGCTTTGTGGTTTGCGGATGACCGGCAAATAATGACGTCGTACCTTTGGCTTTGCGCGGGACAATATCCAGCAGCGTTTGATAAAACCCGGCCCCGCGCATTACATTGTAGCCGGTCTTGGAAAAGACATCGACAATATGCATGTCGGCTTCGGCCTCTAAATCTCGGGAATAACCGGCGGTTACAAGCCGCATCATCGGCAGCGCGATCGATCTCATACCGGCGCCAGCGCCGATCCGCGTTTCTTTGTCTGTCGCCGCAACCGCCGCCGCCTGCGCTGCGGTCGACAGCCCCGAATAAAACGCCTTCTTGCGCATTTCCTTAGCCGCGTGACTGAACTCCACATGGCCCATCTCATGGGCAATCACCGCGGCCAGCTCGTCCTCG
Organism: Hyphococcus sp.; assembly: GCA_021776415.1. Classification (GTDB taxonomy): domain Bacteria; phylum Pseudomonadota; class Alphaproteobacteria; order Caulobacterales; family Parvularculaceae; genus Hyphococcus. The sequence continues at coordinate 128,523 of JAJFFY010000007.1, read as the reverse complement.
CTGTCGACATAGCGCAGCAAGCCTTTATTGACGCCAACCTTGCCGCCGGGCAGCGCCCATGCATTAACCTCGTTATTATCGACAATCACTGCTTCCCAGCCAAACGCTTTGCGCGCGCTGGTTTCAAACAGTCTGCGGGCAATTGATGTCACCGCCGATTGCGCATCGGAGTTTCGGTAAATCCCGCCCATGGTTTGAATAAGCGCACTAAACAGCGAATTGCCCAGTTCAATCTCGTCTTCTTCATCAAGATTGACGCTCTTCAGCATACGGCCAATATCTTTGATCTTTCCAAGATCAATCCGGAATTGGGCTTGCGCGGGCGCGATGCTTGCGCCAAGCGACAATCCGACAAGCCCCGAGGCCAGGGCGCGACGTGAAATTTTCACTTCATCCAGCCGCATCTTAATTCCTCCCCGTCATCATCAACACGGACAATGCCCAATCCCGATAAAAAGCGCAAATCCGCCCTCGCAGCACAGCATTTACGCTCATTGGGTTTTCTCCGGCGTATAGATTTTTGTCACTTGCGCTTGGCCCTGCAATTGCGTTTCTTCGATGAACCTGACGCCGGTCTCGGTTGGCAAATGCTCAGCGATTGATGCATCCATCAAAATTTGCGTATTCAATTGCTTGTTTTTCTGCTCAAGCCTTGCGGCGCGATTCACCGCATCGCCGATCACCGTGTAGTTGAAACGATCTTTTGATCCGAGATTTCCGGCAATGACCTCGCCGGCACTGATGCCGATGCGCATCTTTATCGCCAACCCATCGCTGTTGCCGGCATTATATGCCTCGACCGCCTCGGCGCAGGCGATCGCCGCGCTCAACGCGCAGCGCTCCGGCTCATCGACAGACGCCGGCGCGCCCCAAACGCCCATCACCGCATCGCCGATAAATTTATCAATATAGCCATCATGCGCCTCAATGTTTTCCGCCATGATCTGAAAAAAGGCATTGAGATGCGCAACCAAAGCTTCCGGCCGATCAGCCATTTTCTCGGCTGTGGTGGTGAAGCCGGCAAGGTCGGCAAACAACACAGCAACTCGCCGGCGTTCGCCGCCAAGTCTTAAGGCCTCGGGGTCCTCCGCCAGCTGACTAACCAGCGCCGGATTTAGGTAATGCTCAAAGGCGTGCATCACCCAGCGCTTGGACTGGTCTTCCAGGATAACGCGGTAGCAATAAAGAACGACATATAAAATTGAGCCGCCGATAATCCACGGCATAATCGGGGCCAATACGCCGCGCGAAAGCAGAACAGCGCTAATGAGCCACAGCACCGCCGCAGTCACGCCAAGCAGGGCAAATCCGGCAGCCGGGCCAAGGCGGAAATAGGCGTAGCCTAATCCGGCCAGGTAAATCAGCGTGCTGAAAAATACAAACCAACCGGATGGCGCTTGCGGCGCCGTTGTTTTCAAAAACGTATAAACCGCACGCGCTTCAACAAAGACGCCGGGCATGGAGGCGCGATAGATCGCCGTCGCGGTTTGAACGACGCCGCGCCCGCAAGCAACATCCAATATTTTCGAGGTTTTATCGCGTTGCAGACGGTTGGCGCCAACATGACGGTCTTCAATATCAAGCGCCGTACCGATCACAACGACCTTGCCACGAAAGCTCTCGAACACAGCTGCATCGCCTTGTTGGAGGCAGGCATAAAGATCTGAAAACCGGTAGGTCGGAAAATTGTCCGCCGGGGTTATGTAGTCAATCAAGATCTCATGGCTCACCGCCACACCACCGCGCGCGCTTAACTCAGCCGCAAAAGAGGGAACCCGGCCGCCATCTTCCAGCGCCAAAAACGCCGGGTGACGCCGTACGACATTGTCGCGGTCGGGGGTTAAATGCACCGGACGAATATTATCCGGCCCACCAACAGCTATCTCCTGGCCGGTATAAGGCCGGATCGGCAGATCGGACAGCCTTGCCTCGGCAAGCACCAGCTTGCCTTGGGCGCTGATCCTCGCCATCGCCTGCAAAAACGAGCGGTCATAGCCGGGGGCAATATCGCGGCCGGCGATCGACTTTGGAAAGATCATATCAAGGCCGATCACCTGGGGATCGGCGGCGGCAATCGCCGTCATGACCTCGCCGAGAAATGGCGTCCATGCGACTTCCGGGGTTTCGGAAAAAGGCAGCGTCTGATGGGTGATCTCATCAATCACCACCAGCGCAACCGGCGCATTATCCAATTCATCTTGCTGCTGATAAAATTTTGCCGCAAGCGGGGTTAAAAAATCACCGCTGAGACGCACAAAGTATCCCGCCTGCGGCAGCGCGGCCAGCAACGCGATGATAAAACAAAGCCCGGCTGCGACCGGAAAACGATATTGTTGCGCACGCCGGCTAAACGTGCTTTCGCCAGGTTTTTTAAAGCCCAAGGGGCACCGCTGTGGTCAGAAGACCGTCGGGCAATTCCAGCTGCGGGTCAATCGAGAACACCGCCGAAGTCTGGCGTTTTGGGTCAAACGATACGATCACCCGATAAGGCAGTCCGGGTATCAGCCCCGGGGCATCTTCCGGATACATCAGATAATTGCCGTCAGCATCGCCTTGCCAGACCAGCTGCGCCGGTTCAGCTTCAAGAAGGTAGATACTGACAGAGGCGGCGCCATCAGTCTTTTTATCGCGCGGCCAGATAAAGCGCGGCGTCATCACTGCAACAGAAATTTCCTTCCAGTCCTCGCCGGAAAAAGGCGTGACGCGTTTGACCGAAACGCCAGCCTCCCTTGCATCAGCGGTTACCAACAACGCCGCCGTCTGACAGGCCCGTGGCTGTTTTATCGACGAGCCGCCCTTGGTGATTTTTACCGCGTCATCTTTCAGCTTGATCACGCCGCCGCTGAAAGTCTCGACAATGCATTTGTCAAAATAGGCCAGACGCAACTCTCCGCCGGGGCGCAAATCTATCTTGTCGCCAGCGTAAACATAATCGAATGGCTGCACTGCTGCGCCCGGCACATCGACGTGCTCAACCAGCGCTATGGGGCGGTCTTGCGCGCCCGCGCCGCTTGAGATCGCAGCCATCAGGCCGGCGGCGATGATCGACCGAAATATGGTCATTTTGCCCAACTCCACACCGGCCCACGAGCCGGCGTTTCCGCTTCAGATTAACTATAGCGCCATCTCCAAGGCCCGTCACGCCGCCGCCAGGGCCTAAAATCACGGTTAAATTCCATAAACCAGTTAACCCTGTGCGCGGGCTCACAGGCAAATTCTCCGCCCGCCCATAACTTCTCCCGGTAATTCACGACGCCCCCCAGGGCGCCAATCAAACGGAGAGAAGAAATGTCCACTAACACTTTGAATAAACCGAACTTTTTTAAATCCGCCTCATGCGCCGCAATGGCTGTTGTGATGGCCGGTATGATGACCGCACCGGTCGCCGCCAAGCACAATCAGGATGGTGAGGCGATTGAAACGGTAGCCTCGCAGGTCCGCCTTGGCCCGAAAAAATCACTCGCCGTCATCGACTTCAGCGCCAACGGCTCATTCCTCTACCAATATGGCGAATGGGAAGCCGGCGGCGGCCTCGCAGCGATGCTGGAAACGGAACTTTCGCAAACCGACCAGTTCCGCCTCGCCAATCGCAGCCATCTCGACGCCGCGCTCTACGAGCAACAGCTCTCCGCCAACGGCCTTACCGCCGCCCGGACCGCAACCCCCGGTCAGCTGCTCGGCGCACAATATCTGGTGCGCGGTTCGGTGACTGATTTCACTCTCTCGGAAAAAGGCGGCGGGATTTCCCTCGGCGGCACGGTCGGCGGCGTTCTTGGCGGCATCAGCCCGCAATCACGCACCGGCCGCATCTCGATCGATTTTCAGGTGATTGATTCTACCACCGGCGAAGTGGTCGAGAGTTTCTCAGTCAAACGTAAAATCAAAAGCAAATCGATCGCCATCTCTGCTGCTAAGAGCGGCTATAATGTTGGCGCCAACACCTTCAAGAACACGCCGCTTGGCAAGGCTGCACGCGAAGCCATCGCCGAAGCTTCCATGCGTATCTCACAGGCTTTGCAAAACCGCTCCTGGTCGGCCCATGTGGCCCAGGTCCGCGCCGACACGCTTTACGTCAATGTCGGCGCCGATGCCGGATTGCAACCTGGCGACAGCCTGAAAATTTATCGCATCGTCGAACAAATCATCGACCCGATTACCGGCGCCGCCCTCGGCATCGAAAAAGTTGAAATCGGCAACGCGGTTATTGCAAGTGTCGCTGAACAATACGCCCGTGCCACGTTCAACGCAATGACAGCGCCGGAAGCCGGCGACATCCTCACCTATTCCAACCCGCAACTCGCCCAGCTTGGGGGAGCGTCCGGGGCTGAGTAATAGCCCCGGGCCGCCCGGAGCTGCGGCTCCGGGCGGTTGCTTTTTTTCAAAAAGGAACACCCGCCATGACTACCACCACCCACAACCCGAAAACATTCAAACGTACATCAACAAACTCACGATACGGAGGTTTTGCTATGAAACCGTTCAGCAGAAAAATTACAACCGCAATATTCTCAGTGCTGGTCCTTGCGGCCAGCACCGCGCCCGCATTTGCGGACAGCGCGTCGAGCCGAGCCACAGCAAGGCTGGCGCAGCTGCGTCAACACGAGATCACACTGACGCAAATCAAGTCGCAAATTGATACTTTCAATATCAAGGGCTCCTATTGCGACCCGATACACCGCCAGGACAAGAGAGCCGATGAAACAGCGCTACAGAACCTGTCCAACAGAGCGGCGCAGGAAATGCGTAGCGTATCAAACATCCGGCGCATTCTGATCGCCACCATCACCCGCAACCAGGCGGCGCGCACCACGCTGGATCACGATATTCCCGGCGGCACCGGTACAATCATCGACGGTTCTTTCTTCCGGCCGTTCAACAATCTCAGGCGCGATATCAACATCGCGAAGGGGAAAAAGGTTAATGAGCTGAAAGCCGCGCCGACACGCCCATGCGGACAGAGCTCGACATCATCGCAACCCACCCAGCCAGCATTTGCGGTGCATAACCCGCTCACCGAAGTGGTCATGACTGCGGAATATACCGATGTGACAGTCCCGACTTTGCCGAAACAATTTTGTCATGAGGACGAACGGCGCGCCCTGAAGCACATGCTTTACGAGCTGCGCATGGTCGCCCGTAAAAACGCGGTTGCCGCTCGCGAACTCTCTGAACGCCTCAAAGAGCTAAAGAGCAGCGTCGCACAGAAGAAAAACGACGCCTATAAAGCTGCTGACACTGCGGCGAAAACCGGCGATCGCGACACGCTGGATAATCAAACCGCGCAAATGCGCGCCTATGACGCCGCTTTGAAAAAACTCGAGGCGAGCATTCAAAAAGCCCGCGCCGATATGCGCAAATGGAGAGGCGTCGTCGATACGATTGATGCTGAAAGCGCCAAAGTCGATAACATCCCGGTGGTTGATTGCCTGGGCGCTGTGTCGCTAGACGGCATGCTCGGCGCGACCGCATTTCCTGAAGTTTATAAGGGTGTCGACAACATCTCTTTAAAAGATGTGGAGTTGATCGACGTCAACATCACCAAAACTTGCTTCCAGGAAGTCAAAGACAGCTTCGTTATGGCGGCCAGTACGGAACTTTCCAAAGCTGCATATAATGTATCGCAGTGGACCGCGCGTCTCGATCAGATCGCCAGTAATCTTGACCTTCTCTACCACAAAGACGGCGTTACGGCGGAGACTATCACTAAAATGGAAGGCGCCCGTAATGAAGCCCGCCTTGAGGCCGCTAAATGGGCGAAAATAAAAGCCCAGGCCGAAGCAATCGAAGCCAAAGCCAAAGCAATTGTTGTTGAAGATTGCTCAGGCGTTGGCGGCGCAACCGAAATCGGTCGTCTCATTCCTGGCTTTGGTCAATTGTCAGGCGACATTCCTGTACCGGATCTCAAAGCTTATGATCTGCCGGACGTTCCCGAAATCGTCTGCACCTGGGAAGAGCTGCAAGCGCTGATCGCCATAGCGGCTACCGCCCGGGAAGTCGCCGCCCACAATCGCAGCGAATGGGGCAAACGCATGGTTGCGCTTGGTCAAATGCTGTTCGTCGACAACACAACACCCAACCCGCGCGGGCCTGAATATGAAGCTCTGCTCGATGCACGCGCACAAAATGAGTATTGGAGCAACCAGCAGGAAGTCGCTCACAAAGTCTATTGGGCGCTGAAAGACATGAAAGTCAGCGATTGCGAAGAGTCGAATAAATCCTCGCTGTCGCTTCCGGGAAACACCGGAAATGCCAATGCCGGCTCGCTTGACGACGCGCTCCGGAACGCACGCGTCACCGCGCCGACATTTAACGGCGGGTCCAACAGTGGTGGATATGGTCCCTATGGAGACGGATATCCTCCAGTCCACGGCTATCCTGATTTCGACAAGATTTCTCGGAATCGCCGGCTCAAGGCTCAGTACGGCTTTGACGGCAGTGAAGCTGAAGATGCTGTGCGCGACGCCGTCAACCATGTTGAGCGTGAGCCGCGGCGCGACCAGGACGATGGTCAAACTTCGGCTGGCTACAATGACTATAATACGCAACGCGAGACCACTCAGCCGGTAACGCCAAAAGTCGAAGACAAATATGAAACCCCCGCCTACGTTCCGGCGACGACCTCGGATACGGGCGCCTTGTCAGGCGGCCGTGGACAAGAGGAAGTAGATCTGCCGGCAACCGATACGCCTGTGGGCGATAATGCGCTCGAAAACGGCTATGACGGACGTCTCGGAGGCAATTTCAAAGGTCCGATCATCAAGGACAAACTCTGGTTCCCGGGATCGTTCGGTGTTGGGCCCTCGCGTAACCAACTAACCACGCGCGGCGGCGTCACTTCTGACGATGTCGAGGAGAAAGAATGCCGGACCTGCGGAACAGCGCACCCGATAGCACCGTTGCGTAATCTTGAAGCGCCTCAGCGCGGCTATGGCGCCCAGATACAAACCCGGACCGAGACGCCAGCGCTGGTGGTCCCCGGTTCATACAATGGTGGAAAAATGATCCAGGTCGCCCCGCCGACGCTAATGATCACTCCTCAAGGCGGCTCGGCGCGGGACTATGGCTCGTCAGCTGAATTCGAAGCCGCCACCAGCAGTCAAGCCGCAGCGCCCGAAGGCAACTAGGAGCAACATCAAAACAGCGAAACAAGGTCTGGAGATATATTCTCCGGGCCTTGTTGCTGTTTGAGGTCAAGCTTTCCAACGCTATTGCCATAGTCCGTATCAATAGAATAAGAAACCCATATGAGTGGCCTCAACGATAGCCTTAAATGGGAATTAAAAAAGAACTCACTTTTTCGCGAGCTGGATGACGCCACGTTTGATAATTTACTGCGCGCCGCCAAACCCAAAATATACAAAAGCCGCGCTTTAATTTTTCATGAAGGCGATCCGGGTGGCAGCTTATTGATGGTGCTTTCCGGGCAAATTAAAATCACCTCACTTGCTGCTAACGGAAAAGAATGCGTACTGGCGTTTATGGGGCCCGGCGATGTGATCGGCGAGCTCACGGTGCTGGACGGCGGCGCACGCAGCGCATCGGCACAAGCCATTGAGCCCTCGCGGGTTCTGGAATTGACCCGCAGCGCATTCATGAACGTTCTGGAGAATAATCCGTCAACGGCGCTTAAAATTATCGAGATCCTCTGCAAACGCCTTCGCTCGACCTCAGAAATGGTAGAGGACGCAGCACTGCTAGCCGCCGCGCCGCGACTTGCACGGACTCTTCTGCGCCTGGCGCGGTCAAACGGCGTCCAAACAGATGACGGCGTCATCATCGACCTGCCGCTATCGCAATCGACACTAGGCGCTCATGCGGGGCTCTTGCGAGAAAGCGTTAACCGCCAATTGCGCGCCTGGGAGGCGGAAAATACCGTCGCACGCCGCGATGACCGGATTATCATTCTGCGTGAGGAGATATTAAGCGACATCAGCGAAGGCAGCGCATAAACCAAGCCACCTGCCGCCCAGCGCCGCTATCAGCCGACCGCCCAGTCTCTGGGGCTCTCGATATGAAACCGATGGTTAACCAGCCTGTCTGTGCCCCAGAAGTCACACCTCAAACGAACCGCCGTTGCGGGCGTGGGGAAAATGCGTTACGGTCGATACATGGTCGAGGCGCGAGGGACGCGCCCCGACCAAACCGGAGGAACAACCGATAGACGCGCCATCGGAGTCCCGAGTCTTTTGACACCAGGAATTGAGAACCCCTCAAAATTTCCTGAGGCAAAAGGTTAGGGGTTTGTCTTGTTAGGCACAATTAGCGTGCCCCGCGAGATACTGGAGTACAAATGGCGCTGGACGATAACTCTCGCAAGCACTCAGACGTTGCCCGTGATAAGCTGGTTGATCGCGCTATTCGCAAGCACGACCGCATGCTGGTGCAGTGGTTAACGAAAAAAATCGGAGACCGGGAGGCGGCGCGAGATATTGCCCAAAGCGCCTATCTGCGCATTTGGCGCTATGCCGAACACAACGAAATTGATAACCCGCAAGCGTTGATTTTCAAAACTGCAGCGAACCTTGCCGCAAATGAATTTCGGGCCCGGCATCGCATGCGCTTTATTGAGCGCATGACGCCCCGAGCAGATGACGACAATGACCTCAATAAGATTGAAAATCTTGCGTCCGACGCTCCTTCTCCCGAACAAATCACAGCCGCAAAACAGGACCTAAAAACCGGTATTGCCGCCATCAAGCAACTGCCTGACCGCATTCGGCGGGCGTTCATCATGAGCCGTTTCGAAAATATGAACTACAGAGAAATAGCCGCTGCTATGAAAGTGTCGGAAAGCAGCGTTGAGAAATATATCATCGCCGCATTGAAGCTTCTGCGTGACGCACTGGAACAAGCCCCGCCAATACAAAAAACCGTCAGTCGGCATACGGGTCACCCACAACGAAAAAAAGTGACCGCAAATGAATAATGTTATTTCATACGGGTTCGCACGCTCGTCAGAAGAAGCAGCTTTTTGGCATGCAAAGCATATGTCCGGAGCGATGACGGCTGATGAACGAGCAACTTATGCTCAGTGGCTGGAATCGTCCGAAGCTAACCGCCTCGCCTTTAAACGTATAGAAGATGCGTTAACCCACACCGACGCCGCGGCGCAATCGATTTTGTCTGATATGTTTGAAGACGAGCTGCATTTAGAGGCGCAAAAAGCAGCGGCATGGAAAATGCCCGCGCTCGCCGCCTCAATAGCGTTCGCTTTTCTTACCCTGTCGGCAACAATATTTTTCAATTATTCGCCCCGCCCGCAACCTCAAATCTATGCGACAGCGGTTGGCGAAATCCGTTCCGTCAGCCTTAACGACGGCAGCAGCATTAATATGAACACCGCCACAACTTTGGCGGTTGAGTACACTCGCTCCAACCGGGTCATAAGCTTCGAAGAAGGCGAGGCAATATTTAATGTCGAGCGCAATGAGGCCAAGCCGTTCATTGTTGAATTGCCCGCAGTTGAAATCATTGTAACCGGGACAACATTTAACGTCCTGGCATCAAAGAAGGATACAGAGATATTCGTTGTTGCTGGAACGGTTCAGGTCAAGCCCATCTCCGGCCAGATGCGAACACTCGGTAAAGGCGATAGCATACATGTCGATAGCAATGGCGATGCCGGCGCCATCACGCCATTTGATCCAATTGATGTTCTTGCGTGGACAGCTGGAAAGCTGCGCTTCGCGCAAGCTCCCCTTCATCAAGTCGTGGACGAGCTTAACCGGTACTTTAACAGAAAAATTATTCTGCGCGATGCATCACTTTCAATGCTTCCTGTGACCGGCGAATTTGACATAACAGATCAAGCAGCCGCAATCGATGCGATCACGTTAATCTTCGATCTTAACAACGAGATTGAAAATGGCACATTTATTTTGTCCAAAAAGGATGAGTAAATGCGCAGCCTCCGCGTAATTTTATTTTCCTCCGCTGCTGCCGCAATTACAATCTCTCTTTGTGTCGCGCATGCAGAAAACCGCATTCAGACCTCTGAAGCTGACATTGCGAGCACTTACCCGGGGCAGGCCACAACCGACGGAAAATTTCCTCTAGAAACCGTTCTTAATGAAATTCACCGCCAGTTTGGCTGGTCGTTTATATTTGATAGTCGGGTGGTAACAGGGAAAAAAATTAAACCAATAATAAACTCCACGGAGCTTGCAGAAACACTTACAGAATATCTCGCCGATGCAGACCTGCAACTAAAAAAGATTTCTAAAAAAACTTTCGTTATTACAGTCATTCAGAATACGGATGTATCGAAGATAAACGCGCGACCCGAAGAGGCCAGGCCGTTTAATGATGTAATTATTGTCACTTCATCATCCGCAGTAAAAGTTTCCCCTGTCAGTTCAGGAAAAATATTCGAGCTGGACGAGCGATATTTAACCTACTTCAACGCCGCAACACCTGATCGTGCAATCTTTGATCTACCTCAGACGCTCGCTTCCATCACGCCAACAAATACCGTTCTAAATGGCGCTCTAGCTGGCGTCAGCTTCTTAGATATGCGCGGACTGGGGCCAAACCGCAGCATGGTGCTCGTCAATGGCCGCCCCGTCACCCCAACATTTAGTGAGCCAGATCCTGCTTTTGGCGTTGACCTCAATCGTTTCGCAACACCATTTCTCGAGCGCGTGGAAATACAAACCACGCCCGCTAGCGCGCGGCATGGAAGCGGCGCGACAGTCGGGGCGGTGAATTTTGTCCTGCGTTCAAACCTAAAAGGCGCCGAAGCCGGAGCACATTACGGAGTTTCAGATTTTGGCGATCGTGAACAGCTGTCGCTGCATTTTGTTGGCGGAAAGGACCTCTTACAAAATAGCGCTAACCTTACTATCGGCGCATACATTGCACAAAGCACCGGGCTTTTAGGGGCCGACAGGCCGTTCACGAGCGAGGACGCCATCCCAAGCAGCTTTACTGAAACAGGACGAATCCAGGGCGTCGTCTTGAATGATGGATCGTTTGCGCAATTCCCCGGGGGCGGCGCGTTTGTTCCAAACCAGGACGGAACGGTTTCGCCGTTTATCAGCTCGTCCGACCAATTGTTTAATGCTATTGACCAAACTGCGCTTGTTCCAGAACTCAATCGATTCATGGGCTATATGTCCGGCTCGGCTAACCCTTCAAACTCGCTGCGTCTTTATGCGGATATCCAAGCAGGATTAATTGCAACTGAACTGCAACTCGCCCCCACTCCAGCCTCACGCAGGCGGGGCCCTGATCTGACAACTGGTAGCGCAGTCGCAATACCGTTTACGAACCCGACACTACCCCAATCGGTGCTTGACCTGGTGCAGGATAATTTTAGCGGCCCTGTGCAATCTGTTGTTCTTGATCGTCGCTATGTGGAGCTTGGCCCGCGGCGCGACAAGATTAACAGATACTATCTTGACCTCATCATTGGCGCAGAATTCTCTAGAAACGAAAAGGAACGATATGCGCTGTCGTATCGCTTTGGCAAAACTCAAGCCGATTGGACAATTCGCAACAGGGTGAATGGAGCAAATGTGGCCACAGCACTACAACCAAACATTTGCGCGGCAACGCCTGGCTGCGCGCCAATCGATTTCTTTGCACTTTCCGGAACATCAAGCCAGGCAAAACAATTTGTGCGATCGCCGCCAGTTAATTCCAAATACATCCTTGAAAGACATGAGGTCTCAATTTCAGTCAACAAATCACTGACCGGCATACTAACAAATGACATCACCCTTCAAGTCGGCGCAGATTTTGAGCATTCATTGATGAAAACCAATGCAAGCTCTAGACCGGATATCATACTGATTGGCACCGACAATACTCCCGCGGCCAGAGGCGTATTATTTAAAAATGACTTCTACGGTAATATAGACATTCCCTTACTAGACTCGCCCAGTTGGATTGGAGCACTAGAGATCTCTACCGATTTTAGACTGTCCAGATCATCCGTGTACAATAGTTTTACCAATTTTGAAACCAATGCAACTTGGCGGCCGAACGATGTGGTGGAGTTCTCAGTTTTTCGACATCTCGGTCATCGCGCACCAAGTATCGTCGAGTTGTTCGCGGTATCCCCAACCACCGGGTTTCCGGTGTTCGACCCTTGTGGTAATGATCTTGATTCACCTCCGCCAACAATTTCTGAAAATTGCATGAGTGACACGCCGCTTGGCGTAGACAGCGGCTTCATGCAAGACAACACACTTGCGCAGGTTACTACTTTTGGCAACCCGGAGCTATCGCCAGAGAAAGTGAAATTTTACGGAGTGAGCACCACTGTTAGACCGACTGAACTCATTACCTTGATACCGGGGAAAATGGACATCACAGCAACGTGGCTCGCATATCAAATTTCAAATCAAATTACATTTACCGGAAACGACCTAGTGCTTGAATGTTTTCTCAGTGCCGACTTGTCCGATGACAGTTGCGGACTTAATCCGCTTACGGGCAACCCCCGCATAAGGCGTGATCCAATCACTCAGCAAATCATATCTACTGAACAAACTGCCAGAAATGTCGGCGCGACGAATTGGCAAGGACTAGATATTGAAGCGCACTACGCTCTGAAGCCGGAATCAGGGGCCTTGTTTGATCGCCTCTGGATTAACGCCTTACATACCTATACTGATCGTGTGGCGCTCATCGACCAACATGGTGATGTTGCACAACTGGACGGGCAGTTTAACTTTCCGCGCCATCAAAGTCTCGTTTCTGCAGGAATTGATCGAGGACCTATAAGTCTTGCATTTCTATTCAACCGTCGCGGCAAGGTAATGACGGCCGGCTCCGGCACACCCGAAGTAAGAGTTCCCGCTGTTTCCTATCTAGATACCAGCCTTCGGATGGAATTGAATAATAGCATCTATTTGCAATTTGGTGTCGAAAACATATTTGATAAAGATCCGCCACTATCCGTTTTTTCTCGGCTTAATAACAGGCCGATAACTTTCTACGATGTAATTGGCCGCCGATATTCGTTCTCAACGCGTGTAAACTTCTAATCTTTGTCCCTACACCAACTCTGCGTCGGTGAGCAGCACTTCCACCAGCGGCCAGAGCCTTCCGACCATTACCGATTTTACCCTGTCCTCGAGTGGCAGCAAATTTCGCTGAATATTTTCCAGCGTCGCATCGCTCATCGGTGTTCTCCTCGTTGCGGATCCTTGTAGCGCGCCAGTATCTATGCCCGAAACTGGCCCTTGCCGAAAATTCTGGAAAGTATAGCTTTCAACGTCAGATCAATCTCATCCGATAGCTGGCTTGCAGCTGTTATCGCAATCGTGTTTTGCAATTTTGAGCGGAACAAATAGGGTGGTGCAAACCATAATCAGATGAGGCCGCCTGCAGGGCGATGAAAGGCGAGAAAATTGATGCTAAAAACACTGCTTTTCATTTCCCATATGAGACTTGGCGCCCTTGTCGTCTCGCACCCAGGGAGCGCACAGTAACATGGCGCTCGCAGAAACAGTCGTTGCTTGCCTCGGCATCTATTTCGGCGCGGGGATCGTTGTCGCAATTTTATTTCTTGGTTTCGGGGTCTCGCGCATTGACCACGCCGCCAAAGGCGCCAGCCCGTTTTTCAGGCCAATGGTTTTTCTCGGATGTGTCGCGTTATGGCCATATATCATCTTGCGATTTTTTTCCTTGAAAAAAATCAACCAGCCTGATGTTAACCCACCAGGCGGGAGCGCATCATGAAACGCCCTCACCGGCGCGTGCATTTCCTGTTCTGGCTGATTGTAACGCCCGTCGCCATCATCGGCGCCGTCATATCGTGGAGCCAGCGCCCGCAAATCCCTTATACGGACCTCCCTGCTGCGATCCATAATCTCCCAGATACAACGGGACAACCCTGATGGGCCATCAATACAAGGCCATACAATGGAATAAGAACAAAATCGTATATGATCTCTATACGGTCATTGTGGTGGTGGTGTTTATCGGCGTTTTCATGGTGGTCGGGCTTCAAATCCAGCCGACCGGCCACACTGCTGATCCGGTGGTCTTGATGATTCGCGCCCTTGGCGTCGCCACGTTTACATTGCTCACGGTTATTTTGGCGGTTGGCCCATTAGCGCGGATATCGCCGCGGTTTTCACCCATGCTCTATAACCGGCGCCATCTCGGCGTGATGACGTTTATCGTCGCCTCCGCGCATTTCGGATTGGCGCTGTTGTGGTATCACAGCAGCGGACCGCTCAATCCGCTGGTGTCGCTGTTTGTCAGTAACCCGCTCTATGATTCCATTCCCGGCTTCCCGTTTGAAGTGCTGGGTTTTGCCGCCTTCCTCATTCTTTTTGTGATGGCTGCAACAAGCCATGACTTCTGGCTGAACAACCTCTCCGCCCCGGCCTGGAAAGCGCTGCATATGCTGGTCTACCCGGCTTATGTGTTGCTGGTTTTTCATATCGTCCTTGGCGCCTTGATGACCGAGAAGTCAGTAATTTATCCTATCATGACGGCGGTCACTTTCATCTCCATATCAGCGCTTCATCTTTATACCGGGTATCGCGAATGGCGTGCGGACAACGGCATGAAATCTCTGAAGGCAAAGGGCTGGATTGAAATCGGTGCGCCGGACGATATTCCAAACATGCGCGCGGTTATTGCGCCGCTGCCGAAAGGCGACCGTGTTGCGGTGTTCCGCTACGATAACAAAATCTCGGCCGTCACCAATGCCTGCCGCCATCAGAACGGACCGTTGGGTGAGGGGCGGGTTATCGATGGCTGCATCACCTGCCCTTGGCACGGATGGCAATACCGGCCCGATGACGGCGTATCGCCGCCGCCCTTCACGGAAAAAATTGCCACCTACAATGTCAAAATCGAGGCCGGCCGCGTGTTAGTCGACCCAAAACCAAACCCGCCGGGCACGCGCACGGAACCTGCCATCATCCCCGAACAAGAAAGTGTTGCGACATGAGCCTGCCCAAAGGCGTGATCGGTCCTGAGCCGAAAAATCCCGACGAGATGTTTGTCGGTTGGGCCGAGGCGCCCACCGTCGATCGCCGTTTCCTTCTTGGCGCTCTGCCACTCGGCCTTGCCGGGGCTGGCGGCGCCGCCTGGCTGATCGCCAGTGAACTTGACGATCCCGGCGCCGGCGCCTGGCTGACCGGCGCGAGCCATGAGATTTCCGGCACGTTGATCACGGATCCCTATCCGATGATACGCATCATCGACCAGACAGCGCCCGGCGGCGTTCGCACGGTGTTGGTCGTCGCGCAGGGCAAATGCACCTCTGCACTGCAGCTGAACGACCAGCGCGGCAGCCCGGTCACGGCGCGCGGCGTCCTTATTCAGCGTAAGCAGCGCCAAATGCTGGAAGTGCCGCCATTTCTCGACGACTGGCTCACGCCGGCAAAAATGGAACTGGCCGCCGCTGTTGTCAGCCCGCCAGTGAAATCTTTGGGGGCCGCCCGGCTTACGGGCGCGATCATGGATTCGAAATGTTTTTTCGGGGTTATGCGCCCCGGCCGCGGCAAGACCCATAAAGCCTGCGCCAGCCTTTGCATCCGCGGCGGCATACCGCCAAGCCTCTGGGTGCGGACGAGGGACGGCGCTGAATCTGTTTTGCTAATGACGACGGCCGATGGCGGCCCGATGCCGATGGGTATTCTGCCCTTGGTCGCGGATCCGGTTGAGGCGGAAGGTGAAATCGTTCAGGTCGGCGACATGCTGCAGTTTCGCGCTAACGCTAATGCTTATACACGCATTTAACTCAGCCTCAGCAGCCATCAACCAGCAGCGCTGGTTCACCATATCGACTGGGAAACGGCGCCACGGTGGCGCCATGCGCGAGGATACTCAAAAAGACGGCCACCGCCGAAAAGAAAAAATATGATCAATCATGCGGTCAATTTTCCGCATGGTGTTCATTTCCCGAAACCCATCTGCTCACAATACTCTGTGTCGCCCGTCTTAACGCGGGAGAAATACCACGCCAACCACATAACCTATCCTCACACTGAGCAATTTCTTTATGCAGGTCAGTTCTCCTCCACACCGCTACGGGCCGGGCAAACCTATACCCAAAAAGCAGTGCACCACTTGCCTAACACAGCAAGCCACTGATTTTATTGGTATATTTATTTTTTCAACTCAGGGCTTGCTTAGTCAGAATAGGCATTCTAAGTCAGACTGACCATTCTGGATATACCCTATGACCCCACAAGCCGATATCGCGCTAAGAGAACCAACTTTAATCGTCCCCATTAACGCAGCCAAAGAGCTGTTTTGGCGTCAAGGTTACGATGAAACTTCGATTGAGGATGTGGTTTGCGCGACCGGTCTGAACAGATATGCGCTCTATAATGCTTTCGGGGGCAAGCTGGAGCTCTTTTTAGCTGTACTGGAAAGCTATTTCAGTGAGCGCAAAAATTTGTTCCTTACGGCCTTGAGCGATCCGCAAGGCGGACCGATGGCGGCAATACGCGAAGTCTCCGAATACTGCATCACTGAAATGACGGACCGTGGAGCCGGATGCCTCATGTGCGATGTCGCAGCGGAAGTCGGGCGTTATGACAAAGCCGTATCGAAGCGCGTGCTCAGCTATCTCGAAGAGATACGTAACGCCGATGAGATGGCGTTGATGCAAGCTAAAGAGCGAGGCGAGCTAAACCCATCCATTACGCCGAAGGAAGGCGCTGCACTACTGATCGCTAACATGCTTGGCGTCGGGGCTATGGCGCGCAACGGCGCCGGCAAGGATGAACTGCTAACTTTATTCAATACGTGCCTACGCCTCTTGAGACGCGAGAGTGGCGCCCATAACCAGCGCTCCATGCGCCGAAATCAAAAAGCTACAACCGTCAAACAGGTATCGAATTAATACGCGGACTGCGTCGCGATAGATGCTGAGGCGTCGTTATAGGAGTAAACCATGGCTGCATCTAATAAACTGCTGGATACTTTTGCCAGCGAGCTGGCGCGATGGATGATCAAACTGCGATGGATCGTTATTGCAGCCAGTGTTGCGGGTGCGGTTGCCATTGGTTCATATGCATCACAACTTGAATTTTCTAACAATTACCGCGCGTTCTTTTCTAAACAAAACCCTGAATTACAGGCGTTTGAAGAGTTTCAAAGCACTTACACAAAAAGCGATACATTCCTGTTTGTACTTAAAACAAAGGACGGGAGCGGGGCATTTACAAACGACACGCTGGCCGCAGTTGAGCTTCTAACCGAAGAAGGTTGGCAAATCCCTTATGCGCTGCGCGTCGATTCGCTCAGTAATTTCCAATATACTTATGCGGTTGAAGACGATTTGATCGTCGAGGATCTGATCAATGACGCCCGCAACCTGACGCCTGAGGAGCTCATCGAAAAACGCGATATTGCGCTCGCCGAACCGCTCCTGCGCAACCAGCTCATTACCACTGACGGAAAAGTAACCGCCGTCAATGTGGTTCTTCAATATCCTGAAAAAGCATTGACCGAAGTGCCCGAAGCGGTCGCTGTGGCGCGCACTACAAGAGATATGATCAAGGAAAAATTTCCCAATCTCGATGTCTACCTCACCGGCACCTCGATGCTGAACAACGCCTTTGCCGAAGCTGTAAGTGATGACCTAGCCACGTTAGTGCCATTAATGTTTCTGGTAGTGCTCGTCCTGACCGCAATCAGCGTTCGGTCTATTTCAGCTACCGCCGCAACCCTCACAATCATCATTCTATCAACAATGATCGCTATGGGCTTTGCCGGCTATATCGGCATAAAACTCGCTGGCCCAAGCCCCAGCGCACCAGTGATTATCCTGACATTGGCAATCGCAGATTCAATTCATATCCTGATTTCAATGCGCGCTGCGATGCGCGATGGGCTAAAAAAACACGCAGCTATCGTCGAGGCCATGCGCATCAATTTCCTGCCGATTGGCGTGACATCAATAACCACTGTTGTCGGATTTCTGTCGCTCCGCTTTTCTGACTCGCCGCCGTTTCAAGATTTAGGAACTATTACAGCCGTCGGCATTTTCGCCGCCTGGTTTTTGTCCATCACGTTACTTCCCGCCCTCTTAAGCCTGGCTCCAATTCGCGTAGAATCGCGCGCTGCAGGACAAACACGCAACCAGGTAATGCTGGGTTTTGCCAATTTCGTGATCGGACGGTTTCGAGCTCTCCTCCTCATTATCGGAATTAGCGCAGCCGCGTTGATCTCGTTTATCCCGACGATTGAACTCAGTGATCAATGGAGGGAATATTTTGCACCACGCATCGAATTTCGCGCCGAGAGTGATTTGGTAATAGAATATTTTGGTTTCTATCCAATTGAGTATTCGGTTCCGGCCAATGAGCCTGGCGGTGTTAATGAACCAGGTTTTTTACAAAAGATTGAAGCCTACACAGAGTGGTTGAGAGCTCAGCCGGATGTAACCCATGTCTATTCTATCACCGACATCATGAAGCGGCTAAACAAAAACTTAAATGCTGATGATCCAGCGTTTTACCGACTGCCAGACGAACGCGAGCTGGCCGCTCAATATCTGTTACTTTACGAATTGTCGCTTCCTTATGGGCTTGATCTCAACGACCGCATCAATATCGACAAATCCGCGACACGCGTCACCGCAACGCTAGACGGCCGCGTGACCACAAAACGGGTGCGTGAATTCCTCAAGCAGTCTGAGAAATGGTTTGAGGATAATGCGCCCGAAATAAAAACATCAGCGACCGGTCCACAGGTGATGTTCACTTTCATCGCCCAGCGCAATGTTGAAAGCATGGTCGCAGGCACGTCTATCGCCATAATCGCCATTGCGATCATTATGATTTTGGCGTTGCGCAGCGTTGGCATGGGTTTAATCAGTCTGGTGCCAAACGCGCTGCCAATCCTCTCTGCATTTGGCGCCTGGGCGATCCTGGTGGGCGAGGTCGGATTCTCAGTCGCCGCCATCGCTGCGATCTCTATGGGGATTGTCATCGACGATACTGTGCATTTTCTTGCAAAATACATGCGCGCGCGCCGAGACAAAGGTTTGTCCTCAGCCGACTCGATCCGTTATGCGTTTGAAACTGTTGGGGTGGCGATCATTGTCAATACGGTAATCCTTGGCACAGGCTTCTTGGTGCTGACGCTTTCGGCGTTTAAGATCAATGAGGAGATGGGGATGCTAACCTCATTGACAATTGGTTTCGCGCTGATCCTTGATTTTCTCTTTCTGCCGACGCTGCTGCTATTACTGGCGCGGTTTTCTGGCGAAACAATTGACGTGAAAGGAGACGAATATGTCCAACACTCTTTCGATGTCCGCACTTAAGGCGGCGCTAGCTGTCACACTACTTGGCGCCTCGTTCTTCTCACTGCCTGCATCTGCGCAAGATCAGCCCACACATGCTGACGACCTCATGGCAAGAGGAGATACGCCAGAATCTATAAAGGGTTATGAAATAGCTGCGCGCAGCGATCGTAGCGATGCCGGCTTCGGCGACAGTAAGGTGGAAGCAAGCATGGTGTTGCGCAACGCCGCCGGCCAGACATCGGAGCGTAGCCTATCATTTTCAACGCTGGAGAAAGAAAACGAGACCGTTGGCGATAAATCTCTGGTGATTTTTAATTCGCCCCGCGATGTTGAAGGTACTGCGCTCTTGTCGCACGCGAAAATCCTTGATCCGGATGATCAATGGTTGTTTCTACCGGCATTGAAGCGCGTAAAGCGCATTTCTTCTGCAAATAAATCAGGACCGTTTGTTGGTTCTGAGTTTGCGTTTGAGGATTTCACACTCACTGAGCTAAATAAATTCACTTATGCCTATGTCGGCGAAGAGGATGTTGATGGCATGATGATGGATGTCGTCGATCGGTTTCCTCGCTATGAGAAATCTGGTTATACTAAACAGATATCCTGGATCGATCAGGATATCTATCAGGCGCGCAAGATCGAGTTTTATGATCGCCGCGGCGGCCTGCTGAAGACACTCACTCTGTCCGACTACCGGGAGTATGACGGTATTTGGCGGGCGCATAAACTCGCCATGGTCAATCATAAGACCAACAAGGAAACCGACCTTATCTATTCCGAGTTTCAATTCAAAACCGGACTTGACGAGGGTGATTTCGTGAAAGGCGTATTGCAGCGCATTCGATAGTCGCAAACCTGATAGGAAGTAAATTATGCGGCAGGGCCTGAACATTGTTGCGGCGTTGACATGCGCAGCCCTGGCAGCCTCGGGCGGGGCGAGCGCTGGCGAATGGGAGTTTGACGGCGAGATTGCAGGCGAGGTCCGTTATTTCCCGCAAAGCGCCCAGTTTCCTGACCAATTCGAACACTGGCAGCCGTCGCTAATCTTGCAAACCGATCTGCGTTGGAAAAGCGATGATGACAAGCACCAGATCGTCATCATTCCCTTTGGCCGCCTTGACGCGCAGGACGACAGCCGCAGCCATGTGGATCTGCGTGAAGGATACTATCGCTATGTCAGCGATAGTGACTGGACATTGCTTATCGGCGCCGCAAAGGTTTTTTGGGGCACGGTTGAATCGCGCCATCTCGTCGATATCATCAACCAGACCGATGGCGTTGAGGACATCGACGAAGAGGACAAGCTTGGCCAGCCGATGGTCAAGCTCTCGCTGTTGAAAGACTGGGGGCAGCTGGATCTGTTTGTCCTGCCTGGGTTTCGCACCCGAACCTTTCCCGGGCCCGATGGACGGCTGCGGTTTGCTTTGCCGATCGACACAGAAAACCCGATCTTTGAACGCAACGCACGGCGCGGCGCAGTGGATTATGCTGTGCGCTATTCCAATTTCTTTGGTAATTGGGATGTCGGCGTGTCAGCCTTTCACGGAACCTCGCGCGAGCCCCGATTTGTGATTGCGCCAACAGGCGGCGAGCTTCTCCCAGTCTATGACCGCATTACCCAGGGAAGTTTGGATGTTCAGTATACGGCTGGCGCATGGTTATGGAAGGGCGAGGCGATTGTCCGCGGTGGACAAGGCAAAACATTTTTCGCTGGCGTCGCAGGATTTGAATACACCATCTACCAGATTTTCGAAAAATCATGGGACTTGGGACTATTGGCCGAATATCTCTATGATGACCGCGATGATGGATTTGTCACAGAAACATTTGGACTAACCTCTGAAGCCCCGTTTACAGCTTTCCAAAATGACGTATTTGCAGGCGGGCGCCTTGCCTTCAATGATACGCAAGACACCTCCATGCTGGCTGGTGTCTCTGTTGACGCCGACGATAGCTCGCTTTCGATGTTTATCGAGGCCGAACGCCGCCTCGGCCAGAACTGGACCGCGGAACTAGAAAGCCGGTTATTTTTCAATGTCGATCCAGTCAACCTCGCCAATTCTTTTCGCGACGATGACTTCCTGACATTCCGTTTAACGCGGTATTTTTAGGGCGCGGCTTTTTCGATAGCCTTACCGTACAACCGGCGTGTTCACCGTCGCAGCAGCGCGCTTACCCAGCGCATCAAACATCGGATGGAACGCCGGGCGTTTGATATACCGCCCTGCCCCGCGCTCGGCACGCAACTCGCCATTGGCATAAACAAGCTTGCCCTGGCTCACCGTATGAGAGGCGAGCCCGGTCACGTTCATGCCTTCGAATATATTGAAATCTACATTTTGATGGTGGGTCTTTTTGGAAATGGTTTTGGTCGCCGCCGGATCCCAGACAACAATGTCTGCGTCAGCGCCGGCGATGATTGCGCCCTTGCGCGGGTGGATATTGAAAATCTTTGCCGCATTGGTCGATGTCACGGCGACGAATTCCTCAGGCGTCAGCCGGCCCGTATTGACGCCATGGGTCCACAGAACCGCAAGCCGATCTTCGACGCCGCCGGTCCCGTTCGGAATCTGGGTGAAATCATCCTTACCCGCTGCTTTTTGCTCATAACAGAAACAGCAATGATCGGTCGCCGTGGTTTGCAGCGCGCCCGATTGCAGCCCGCGCCAAAGCGCTTCCTGATTCTCCTTTGGCCGGAACGGCGGCGACATCACATGCGCGGCGGCGGCCTCCCAGTCGGGGTTGCGATAGACGCTGTCGTCAATCAGCAAATGCCCCGCCAACACCTCGCCAAAGACGCGGCTGCCTTCGGCGCGGGCGCGCATAATGTGGCCCAGCGCATCTTCGGTCGAAACATGAACGAGATAGACCGGCACGCCGATTACTTCGGCAAACTTAATCACCCGATGCGCCGCCTCGCCTTCCACTTTCGGCGGGCGCGAAAGCGGATGGCCTTCCGGGCCGGTAATGCCCTGCGCCAGAATTTCGCGCTGCAGCTGATAGACCAGCTCGCCGTTCTCAGCGTGGACAGTGACAATCGCGCCAAGCGCCAACGCCTGCTTAAAGCTGTGATAGATGGTCTCGTCTGTCGCCATGATGGCGTTTTTATAGGCCATGAAATGTTTAAAGCTGTTGACGCCTTCTTCCTCGACCAGGGTTTTCATGTCAGCAGCGACGCTCTCATCCCACCAGGTGACGGCGACATGAAAGCTGTAATCGCCGGCAGATTTTTCCGCCCAGCCGCGCCAATCGCGATAGGCTTCCATCAAGGGTTGTTGCGGATTGGGAATAACGAAATCGATGATCATCGTCGTGCCGCCGGCAAACCCTGCAGCTGTGCCTGTATAAAAATCTTCCGATGCCACGGTTCCCATAAATGGCAGTTGCATATGGGTGTGCGGATCTATCCCGCCCGGCATTACATACTGCCCGCCTGCATTGATCACTTCGGCGCCGGATGGCGTCTCTAGATTCTCGCCCACCGCAACGATCTTGCCATTTGCGCAATAAACATCAGCGCGTGCGCGCCCATCGGCATTAACGACAGTTCCGCCCCGTATTAAAAGCGACATGTCAGACGTCCTTTCATTTTTTCATCGCACCCCAGGTCAGCAGATAATACACCCCCGCCGCGACAAGAAAACCGACAAACCAGGCATAGACGTATATCCCGTCAAAAATTGCAGGAACCGATTTCACCGCTCCGGCCGCGTGGAGAAAGCCCGGCAGATTGGGCGCAACGCCAACCGCCAAAGCTATCAGCCCCGCATGGTTCCAGCCTTTGTGACCAGCATAGACGCCGTCAGCCTTGAACAGTTCATCGACATTCAATTGGGTTCGCCGCAGCAGAAAATAATCCGCGATTAAAATGCCCGCGATCGGCCCAAGCAACGCTGAATATCCCACCAGCCAGGTAAAAATATAGGCGCCCGCATCCTCAACCAGCTTCCACGGGAAAATCGCAATGCCTATGCCGGCGGTGATATATCCGCCCATGCGGAAGGAAATTTTTGACGGCGCGAGGTTAGAAAATCCATAGGCGGGCGCGACGATATTCGCCGCGAGGTTGGTCGTCAGTGTAGCAACAACAAGCGCAGCAAGTGCAAAGACAACTGTAACGCCGCCCATGCGCCCGGCCAGGTCAACCGGGTTCCATACCGCCTCGCCATAGATGACGACGGTCGCCGATGTTACGGCGACGGAGATAAAGGCAAACAGCGCCATGGGTATCGGAAGGCCGATGGCTTGGCCTAAAATCTGTGCGCGCTGGTTTTTTGCGTAACGCGTGAAGTCCGGAATATTGAGCGCCATTGTTGCCCAGAAGCCAACCATGGCAGTCAGCGAGATGAAAAACGTGCTCCAGAACTGACCTTCCTTGGCTCCGCCCTCAACAAATTGCGACGGTGCAGACAGCATTTCACCAAAGCCGCCTGCAGTGACATATGCCCATACCAGCAGGGCAAACGCCATCGCCAGAAGAAACGGCGCCGCGAGCACCTCCAGCCAGCGGATGGATTCCGTCCCGCTACGGATAAAATAGAGATGCATGGACCAGAAGACGAGGAAGCTGATGGTTTGCGCCAGATCGATCCCTAGTACCGGAAGCGGCGCGCCAATAAACATATTCCCAGTCAGAGTATTCAAAATCACATATATCGCCGAGCCGCCAACCCAGGTATTAATGCCGAACCAGCCACACGCGACCAGGCCACGCGCAACGGCAGGGATCTTGGCCCCGTGCGGGCCAAATGCCGAGCGCAGCAGCACCGGAAAAGGAACGCCATATTTAGCGCCCATATGGCCGATCGCCATCATCGGCGCCAGGACGATCATATTGCCGAGAAAAACCGTCAGCACGGCCTGGTACCAATTCATTCCGGCGGCAATTAATCCGCCGGCCAACAAATAGGTCGGAACGCAGGCAACCATCGCTACCCACAAGGCCGCATAGGCCTGAGCATCCCAGTTGCGCGCCGACGCCGAGGCTGGCGCGAGATCTTCATTCCATAAGCTGGGGTTGTAGGTTTGTTTGGCTGTAGCGTCAGCAGACGCCGCGATGTCGGTCATGGGCGGATCCGCCTTTTTGTTAGTATCTGCGAGCCGCTATTCGCTTACCACAAGTGGTCCATAAGTATCCGGGCGCCGATCACGGAAGAACTGCCACAGATCGCGCACTTCGCGCACCATATCCATATTCATGTCATGAACAATAAGCTCGTCCTGGTCGCGGCTGGCCTCAGCCTCAATCTCTCCACGAGGATTGACGAAATAGCTTTGGCCATAAAATTCGCCTATATTCCAGGGCTTCTCGACACCGATGCGATTGATGGCGCCGATCCAACAACCATTAGCGACGGCTGACGCCGGCTGTTCAAGCTTCCACAGATATTCCGAAAGCCCCGCCACAGTCGCAGACGGATTGACGATATATTCAGCACCGTTCAGCGCCAAAGCCCGCCAGCCTTCAGGGAAGTGTCGGTCGTAGCAGATATAAACCCCGAGCTTACAATAAGCGGTGTTGAACACTGGCCAGTTGGAGGCGCCGGGTTTGAAGAAGAATTTTTCCCAAAAGCCTTTGACCTGCGGAATATGCGTCTTGCGATATTTTCCTAGATAGGATCCGTCAGCGTCGATCACCGCGGCAGTGTTGTAATAAACGCCCGCCACATTAGTGCGTTCATAGATCGGAACGACAATCACCATGCTGAATTTTTTTGCGTAATCCTGCATCAATTTGGTGGTCGGGCCATCGGGAATATACTCCGCCGCCTCATACCATTTGACGTCCTGGCTGGGGCAGAAATAGGGCTGTGTGAACACCTCTTGAAAACACAAGACCTGAACGCCTTCCTGGCCGGCCTTTTCGATCAACGGAATATGCGCATCAATCATAGCCTGACGAATGTTTTCCGGCGTGTCGTTGGTTGAGCCTTTCAGGCCCATCTGGATAAGGCCGCCGCGCAGAGTGGTCATAGTATTGGTCTCCTAATTCATAGTCGGAAATTTAAACTCAGCGCCCGCACGAATACCGGTCGGCCAGCGCGTGGTGACGGTTTTGAGGCGGGTATAAAAATGGATCGCTTCGGGGCCGTAAATGCCGTGACCGCCAAAGATCGACTGCTTCCAGCCGCCAAAGCTGTGATAGCCAACCGGCACCGGGATCGGGACATTAACGCCGACCATGCCAACCTTGATGCGCGATGTAAAATCACGTGCAGCATCGCCGTCACGGGTAAAGATCGCCGTGCCGTTGGCGTACGGATTGTTGTCGATGAGCTCAATCGCGGCGCCATAATCAGCCGCGCGGACGACCGACAGGACGGGGCCGAAGATCTCCTCGTCATAGACCCGCATGCCAGGCCTGACATGATCAATCAAGGATCCGCCGAGCCAATAGCCGCCTTCATAGCCTTGCAATGTCAGGCCGCGTCCATCAACGGCAATCTTCGCGCCTTCGTTTTCGCCAGCGCCAATCAGTTGCGCAATTCGGTCGCGATGCGCCTCGGTAATCAGCGGGCCCATCTCCGCCTCGCCATCCGTACTCGGACCGATTTTGAGCGCACGCACGCGGGGGCCGAGTTTTTCTACCAACCGCTCAGCGGTTTCCTCCCCCACCGGCACCGCAACAGAAATCGCCATGCAACGCTCGCCGGCGGAGCCAAAGCCGGCGCCGAGCAACGCATCGCTCGCCTGATCCAGGTCGGCGTCAGGCATAATAATCATATGGTTCTTCGCACCGCCGAGCGCTTGCACACGCTTTCCGGCCGTGCAGCCCCGGCTATAGACATATGCCGCCACCGGGGTTGAGCCGACAAAGCTAACCGCTGCGATATCCGGATGGTCAAGCACAGCGTCAACCGCCGCCTTGGCGCCGTGAACGACATTTAAAACCCCTGCGGGGAGGCCCGCTTCGGTGAACATGTCGTGAATGAGATTGGCCGATGACGGGTTTTTCTCTGATGGTTTTAAAACAAATGTATTGCCGCAGGCCAACGCCATCGGGATCATCCACAGGGGCACCATTGACGGGAAATTAAACGGCGTGACACCCGCAACAACGCCAAGCGGCTCGCGCACTGCATGGGTATCGACGCCGCCGGCGACAGCGCTGGAAAAATCTCCCTTTAACAAATGCGGAATGCCGCTGGCGAATTCAACAACTTCCAAAGCGCGCGTCACCTCACCCAGCGCATCATCATGGGTCTTGCCGTGCTCTGCGCTGATGGTTTCAGCAATCTCATCACTGCGCGCCTTCATAACTTCGCGCAAACCAAACATGACACCAGCACGTTTGGCCGGAGGCATCGCCGACCAATCAGGCAAGGCGACTTTGGCGGCGTTCACCGCCAGCGCAACCTCATCCGCCCCGCCAAGCAAAACCTCGCCGCTCTGCTGGCCCGTTGCGGGATTAAACACCGGGCTCGTTACATCGCCCTCGGCGATCCCATCACCGCCAATAATATGTCCAATTCGTTTCATCCGCGCCGTCTGTCCTTATTATAGTTTTACTCAGCCACTTTGCGCAGCGGGTTTTTCGGATGTTCCGGCCAGGTGAGATAAGGCCGGTCGGTATCGACCGCTTCCATGGTGATGCAGCCTTTGACCGGGCACACATGCATGCAAAGATTGCAGCCGACGCATTCATCGTCAATCACTGTAAATTTGCGGCCGCCATCGGTTTTCGCATCAATGCGGATCGCCTGATGTGCGGTGTCTTCACAGGCAATGAAGCATCGCCCGCATTCGATGCAAGCCTCATCGTCGATCCGCGCTTTTAAATCATGGTTGATGTTAAGTTCATTCCAGTCGACCGTCTGCGCCATGGCTTTGCCTTTGAAATCGGCTATCGAGCGAAAACCCTTATCGCGCATAAACGCGCCGAGCCCCTCATTCATATCCTCAACAATGCGAAAACCATACAGCATCGCCGCCGTGCAGACCTGCACCGCGCCTGCGCCAAGGGCGATAAATTCCGCCGCATCACGCCAAGTAGTGATCCCGCCAATGGCTGATATTTCGAGGCCTTGGGTTTCCGGCTGCCGCGCAATCTCTGCCGTCATATGCAGCGCGATGGGCTTAACTGCCTCGCCGCAATAGCCGCCATGGGTGCCGCGACCATCAACCGTTGGCGTTGGCGCCATAGTATCGAGATCAATACCAATGACGGAGTTCACCGTATTGATCAGCGACACCGCATGGGCGCCGCCAGCTTTGGCTGCGGCCGCAGGAACAATAATGTCGGTGACATTCGGCGTCAGCTTGGTGAACACCGGGATATCGACAACCTCGCGCACCCAGCGCGTAGTTTGCTCGACAAATTCCGGATCCTGGCCCACCGCAGAGCCCATACCGCGCTCGCACATGCCATGGGGGCAGCCGAGATTAAGCTCGATCCCCTGCACGCCACTATTGGCGACCTTGATCGCCAGCGATTTCCATGCCTGCTCATCCATCGGCGCCATAATCGAGCCGATAATCACCCGGTCGGGCCATTCCCGGCGCATCTCTTCCATTTCGCGAAGGTTAACGTCCAATGGCCGATCGGAAATCAGCTCAATATTGTTGATGCCTATAATTCGCCGATCCTGTGTTCTGTGTACACCGTATCGGCCGGTGACATTGACAACGGGCGGATCGACGCCGAGAGTTTTCCAGACCGCACCGCCCCAGCCGGCCTTAAACGCACGCTCGACATTATACTTCTTGTCCGACGGCGGCGCTGAGGCTAGCCAGAACGGATTGATACTTTCAACGCCGCCAATGATGCAACCAAGATCACTCATTCGGCTGCTCCCTTCAGTTTTGCACGCAGCATGATGTCCGCTGCAATCGCCGCTTGCTTGCCATCTTCGACAGCCTGCACAGTCAGATCTTCACCAGACTTTACGCAGTCGCCGCCAGCATAAACGCCAGGTAGCGAGGTTTGATATTGCGCATCAACGGCAATCTTGCCGCCGTCAAGCTTCATCTCGCCAAATATGTCGCTGTTCAAAGTCTGGCCAATCGCCTTCAACACCATATCGGCAGGTAGCTCAAAGCTATCGCCACTCGGCGTCAACTTACCATCATCGATGCGCATTGCAGAAAATACCGCGCGTTCAACCTTTGCGCCACCCGAAAATGCCTCGGGCGACGCCCAATAGTGCACGACGACACCGTTTGCCGTGGCAAGATCGCGCTCCCACTGGGTAGCGGTCATGGCGTCCGGCCCGCGCCGGTAAACCAGAGTGACATTGCACGCACCGAGGCATTTGGCTTGCACGGCCGCATCAATGGCAGTGTTGCCGCCGCCGATAACCACAACATCGTCGCCAACCTGAACGCTTGATTTGTCCGCCGCCACGCGAATATTTTCGATAAACTCAAGCGCGTCACCAACCCCGGCAAGATTTTCGCCATCAACGCCAAGGCCTCGCGCTGTGGCCAGCCCGGCGCCAATGAACACCGCATCATAGGCGCCGCGAAGATCATCAAGCAAAAGATTGTCGTCAAGCACTTTACCGTGCTCAATGTTAATTCCGCCTATGGCGAGAAGAAACTCAACTTCAGCTTGAGCAAAATCATTCGCCATCTTGTAACCGGCAAGACCATATTCATTAAGTCCTCCGGCCTCCGGCTTTGCCTCAAAGACAACCACATCATGGCCAAGCATAGCAGCACGATGGGCAAAGGAGAGCCCCGCCGGTCCGGCGCCGATTACCGCCAGTTTGCAACCTGACAATGGCGCACGCGAAAACGGGTGAGAACCACCTTTCATCATGATATGGTCGACGGCATGACGTTGTAATTCACCGATCTTCACCGGCGCACCCTCCGTATGGTGAACAACACAAACTTCTTCACACAAAACTTCCGTCGGACAAGCGCGCGCACAGGCGCCGCCCATGATATTTTCTGACAGGATAGTTTGCGCAGAACCGTCAAGATTGCCGGATCGAATCTGATGTATGAATTTCGGAATGTCGATGCGCGTCGGACAGGCATTCATACATGGGGCGTCATAGCAATAAATGCATCGGGCAGCCTCAACGATGGCTTGAGCGCCATCCAGCGCCGGATGAAGGTCGTCAAAATTCTCGGCGATATCGCGCGAACTCAATCGTGAATTATCGGTGGTAAGTTTGAAATGCTTCACCCGGCAAACCCGCTCCGCTAATTATATGAACCGAAAGAAATTAAGTCTAACGCAAATCACTCTACCCACACAACGGCGCCAGCAGGCGCCTAAAAGAACCGGTAGTGGAGCGTCACCGCCAAATACCCATATTCGTACTGTTCTATACGGGATCATCGACAGCAACGGCGCTCGCAACCCGGCGAGCTAGATCTTTTATAAGATTGTGTGAAAATCGCAATCAATTCCTTGCGACTGAGTTATTCTGTATGATGTAACAGTCAATATCGTGAATGAAACGCGGCAAATCTACAACCGGGCGCAGGTTCAAGATTCGGGTAAGGCTAAGTCGATTCCAGAAAACGGAACGACCCGGACAAAAGGCCCAAGGCAAATTCCGCGACGACACTCCGCAAGGCCGACTGCAACGCATCAGTTTGGTTTATTCACGAAATTTTTTCAATGTCGCTCATGATGGAGCCCAGCAGGCGCTCATCCGTTGTCAATGGCTCTTGATGTTGTGAGGATTCTGGCGCTATCGCCCGATAAAGCGCCACCTTTAGCGCAATTTCCTTCATGCTATCGGATGGGTATTTTGCAATCTCATCACTGAGTATGCTCAATCGCTCCAGTGCAATGCCGCTATCTTCAATTTCTGTTGAGGATTCTGTTTCTGCTACAATATTAAGCTGCTGAATGAATGGCGCCGCTTCTTCGAAGAGACATTGCACATTCGAGCCCTCGTCGTCGGTGCGCGTATGCTCCCCGGAGAGGTTAGTTTCGATATGCTTATGTATTGCAGACATTTCAGAGTTCTTCCTCGATTTTGAGGCCGCGCTATTTTATAAAACACAAAAATTTCGACGCTCGCAGCACCGCCCATTCTAGGCGGCCTAGTAAACGAATAGCTAAAATGGTGTAAACTGGTTAACAAAGTTTATAGACCACCGTACGATATTTTTCAGCGGCCCACCGTAGAGCTTCAATGCTATTGCTGTCGAAACGGTCAGAGTAAGACGGGGTCCTGCAATGAACTTATCTTCACCGCTTTCGACTTTCCGACTGCCCCTAGCCGACCAACGCCTATTGAGCATCGCCCGGCGCTTGTCGCCATTGTAATATCAAGCGAGTGATCCGCCTTGTTGGTAAGGGGAATAACCTGACCAATCTCGAGTTTGGATAGATCAGATAAAGTCGCCTTATATCGATCAAGAACAATCTCAAGTTCGATATTGCTTTGGTCGATATTGGCTTCCATTTCCTTACGCCAACGCGAATTCTCACCGTCAACAACGATACGTTTACGGACTGTCGTTAACAGGCCACGACACTCCAGAAAATCAGCCGGCAAATGCATAGTGACGGCGTCTGAGGCCAATGTTTCTTCAAAACTCAGATCAAATGATAGGTTGATATATGTAGCGTCATGCTGGCTAGATACCATTTCCGCTTCCATGTCGGTCACTTCTACCGGATGAAGCATGCCTTCATGACGGACGCCCGCATCTTCGGGAGGAATTGCGCATAGTGGCGCCAAAAAACTATCGATCGTCGGCCTTGCCAAAGCAATATCAAGATCCGTCGGACGGGCGCCTTCTTCCGGAGGCGTAAAAATACCGCCCAACAAACTTTCACTTAGCGATGCTGTAAAGCCCGGCGCCAACGCCACAAAAATGGCCTGGCCCGTACCCGCCACGACCGCGCCATAAAGCGGAGCACCCTCTTGCAAATTCCCCAATGCTAGTCTGCCGTCCGCCATGCAGGCATCCATTTTTACAAGCTGGGCGGGCGTTTTGGTTGCGTCTGAAGCCGTAGTGACGCATGCCTCCGCAAGCTCAAACGCAAGCCTCTCTAGGCGAGGAAAAATTGAAATATCTATACTCGCACTTTCGATCTTTTTTGTCAGCGTCGCGGCCTGCTTCTGCGTCATTCGCAGTAACCTTTTTTAACGTCTCGAGGAGCCCAGACTTAGCGGTGAATTTGTTTATATTTTGCTAACCTTAACGGCTTTTCCCGGTGTTGGTGTTAGCTCGAAATTAACACGCAGTTGGCTAAATTATCGCTCCTTTGTAGCGTAACCGATCCCGGCATCCTGTGAGTAGCTCCGAGCCAACAATAATCATCAAGAGAGTGAAGAAAGTTGCCGCCGAGGGTCACCATGGCGGCGCTTGGAAGGTGGCCTATGCCGATTTTGTAACGGCGATGATGGCCTTTTTTTTGCTCATGTGGCTGCTCAACGCAACAACGGAAGACCAGCGCAAAGGGCTCGCGGACTATTTTAATCCCTCTATCCCCGTAAGTCCAATATCTGGCGGCGGCACTGACCTTTTAGAGGGCGCCACCATTTTCTCCGCAAAAGCCGAATCGAACGCCAGCACCGAACCCAAAAAAAATGACAACCAGTCGGCGAGTGAAGTATTAAAGGAAGAAGAAACCCGCATCCAGAATGCTCAACAAGCAGCATTGGAAGCTGTTGAGGAAGACCTTCTCAGTCAGATCGGCGGCGATGAAACCCAGGGTTTAGCTAACCATATTCAGTTACGCGTAACGCCCGAAGGGCTTGTAATTGAACTCGCGGACACAAACGACACCCCACTATTTAACGTCGGCTCGACAAACGCCTCCCCCATAATGGTGCTACTTTTGGAGGTTGTCGCAAAAAGCCTGTCATTAGTAGAAAACAAGATTTCCATTGTCGGGCATACTGATGGTCTTCCTTATTCTAGCGGGCGTAACTACACAAATTGGGAACTTTCAACCGACCGCGCGCATGCGGCGCGGCGCTTAATGATCGCCGCCGGATTGCCATTGACACAAGTCAATGAAGTCGCCGGCAAAGCCAATAGCGAGCCATTGGTTGAGGATCGGTTTGCGCCACAAAACCGAAGAATATCTATCACGATACTCAAATCATAATTACCTGCTGACCCGATTATGAAAATTTTAAGGACATTGACCGATAGTCCGGAGGAACTTGGTTAACAAAAATGCAAATGTGAGTTGTAGTTATGGGTCTTTCATCTTCTCTGAACGCCGGCGTCAGCGGCCTGGCGGCCAACGCCACAAAGCTGGCCACAATATCAGACAATATCGCAAACTCCGCGACATTTGGCTATAAGCGTGCGGACACAGAATTCTCCAGTTTGGTTCTGCAACAAGGCGCCGGCCAGTTTTCCGCGGGCGGCGTTCGTGTAGCAACCTTTAAAGATGTTTCAGCCCAAGGCGCGCTGATATCCACAAGCAACAGCACAGATATATCGGTTTCTGGACGTGGCCTGCTTCCGGTCACCAACCTCACCGGAGCGACTTCTACAACCGGCGACAGACCATTGTTTTTCACATCAACAGGCTCCTTTGCGCCTGATGAAAATGGTCTTCTCCGTACGCTAAGCGGTAATTTTCTTATGGGTTGGCCCGCCGCTCCCGATGGCACAGTAAGCGTTCCTACCCGCACCAGCTCCACAGGACTGGAGCCGGTTCAGGTAACCGCAAACCAGTTTATCGCCGTGCCGACAACACAAATTGAGCTTGGTCTTAATATTCCGGCTACGGAAACCCAGGCCGGTGCAAGCGGCATCGCCCTTGATCTTCCGATTGAATATTTTGATAACCTTGGCAGCACTCAAACACTAAATCTCAGCTTTGCGCCACAAGTGCCAGGAACTGGTTCTAGTAATGCATGGACAATATCAATCACTGACCTGGCAGGTAATCCTGCCACGCCAATCGCTACGTTGGACGTCACTTTCGATGACACGCTGGGAAGCGGCGGTTCTATTCTAAGCGTCACACCAGGCGTTGGCGCCGCCTATGATCCGGCAACCGGACTTGTTACTGTGACAACCGGAAGCGGAGCGCTTGATATTGATATTGGCGCCCCAGGGGCTGGCGGGCCGCTCACTCAGTTGTCTTCAAACTTCTCACCGGTTGGCGTGCGGGCTAACGGTGCGCCAGTCGGCAACCTAAACACACTTGAAATCACTGAAGACGGCCGCATTGAGGGTATCTATGATAACGGTTTCCGCCGCACTATCTACCAGATTCCGATAGCGGATGTTCCAAACATCAATGGGTTGAAAGCATTCGACAACCAGACTTTTGGAGTATCCCAAGCGAGCGGCGACTTCTACTTATGGGACGCTAACACCGGACCGGTCGGCACCACGGTTGGATTCTCTCTGGCAGAATCAACAACTGACATCGCTGGTGAATTAACCGACCTCATTAAAACCCAACGCGCATATTCGTCTAACGCCAAAATTATCCAGACTGTAGACGAAATGCTGCAGGAGACGACGAACCTGATTAGGTAACTCGAAGCTGCAAAACTCAGAATGAGTAGTAGGTTATGAGCATTTCATCAGCTCTAGCGAATGCAAATTCCGGCCTTGCGGTCGCCTCAAGGCGTGCTGGCATTGTTTCAGATAATGTCGCCAATGCATTGACGCCTGGCTTTTCTAAACGCACAGCTCAAGTCAGCTCAAATGTGCTTGCTGGCGCAGGTGCAGGCGTGAGTTTCGATGGTGTTACTCGGGCGGTTGATCATGCGCTCACGAGCAATCGCCGCCTCGCTGATAGCACTCTCATCCGCGAGCAAACCGTCGCAGGAACTTATGCCTCCTTTAATAGCGCCTTGGGGGAGCCTGGCGATGCTTTTAGCCTTTTTACGCAATATCAAAATTTTGAATCTTCCTTACGGTCGCTTTCGCAAACGCCCGAGTCACGTCCACTTCAAGCCCAGGTGCTTGATTCCGCGAATGCGCTAACATCAACATTTCACCAATTGGCAAACGATGTAGTTTCAACCAGGCAGAATGCGGATGCTGAAATTGCCAGCAGGGTAGGTTTTGTAAATGGCGCGCTAAAGGAAATCGAAAAACTGAACTTGGCGATCAGCACTGCCAGCACCGGACGCCAGGATGTGACAGGCCTTGAAGATCAGCGCAAAATTTTAATCGATCAGATCTCAGAAATTATTCCGGTGAAAGAAGTTCGTCAGGCGAGCGGCAAGATCGATCTTATAACTAATGAGGGTACTTTCCTCCTTTCCGGAAGCGCGCGCCAGTTAGTTTTCACACCAACAAACAATATCGGGCCAGGAATGACGCTCGCTAATGGTACGCTATCAGGCTTGACACTTGACGGCGCTGACTTAACGCCAAATGGAGGCGGCGCATTTGAAGTTACACAAGGCGCCCTTGCCGGCTTGTTTACTGTACGCGACGAGATAGCGCCAGAATTTCAAATGCAGATAGACGCCCTGGCGCGCGATGTTATTGAACGGTTTGAGGGTATAGACCCGACATTGTCGCCAGGTGATCCCGGCCTGTTTACGGATGCTGGCGCAGCCTTCAATCCAGCTCTTGAGACGGGTTTGTCGGCGCGTATTTCTATTAACGCGGCTGTCGATCCGGATCAGGGTGGCGCTGCGTGGCGGCTTAGAGATGGTATTGGCGCAACCGTGCCTGGTGCGTCTGGCAGCGCCACAATCATCCTCACACTACTGGATTCCTTAACCGCATTGAGGGCGCCGCCGCCCGGCACTGGATTAAGTGGTTCGCTGTCAGCGGTGGGCGCAGCTGCAGAGGTCACATCTTCAGTCGGCCGCTCACGTATTTCAGCCGAATCGCAACTGGCCTCAACTGCAGCGCGTTCCAGGTTGCTCACCGAGGCAGAGCAGACCGTGACCGCTGTTGATACTGACTTTGAACTTCAACAGCTGCTTTTGATTGAACAGGCATACTCTGCAAATGCAAGGGTCATTCAAGCCGCTGATGATATGATGCGTAGACTGATGGAGTTGTAGATGAGCGGTATCAGTGTTCCAACTATCTTATCATTTTCACGGCTTTCTAGCATTGTGTCCGATATCAAAATTCGCGCGGATGTAACACGCACTGAAGCCACAACAGGCAGGCGTGAAGACATCACTGCGGCAATGAGCGGCGATATCGGCGGCGCACATGTTTTGAATAAAGCGATTAACGACGCCAAATCCTTCCAAAGCCTTCTCGCTCTCGGGCAAAATCGTTCACAAAGAACTCAATCAGCGCTGGCCTTGCTCGGCGTCGACGCAGTGCGGATTGGAACAGAAACTCTAGGCGCATCGGGACGCAATGACCTTCAGGCGCTTGAAACGCTCGCTTTCGATGCGCGCGGCACTATTTCAAGTATTTTCAGCGCCCTTAACACAGCCGAAGGCGGGCGCGCTTTGTTTGGCGGAGATA
Source organism: Hyphococcus sp. (assembly GCA_021776415.1). Lineage (GTDB taxonomy): Bacteria > Pseudomonadota > Alphaproteobacteria > Caulobacterales > Parvularculaceae > Hyphococcus. The sequence goes on along the minus strand of JAJFFY010000007.1, from coordinate 92,951 downwards.
TAACCGATCGGCCACCCCTTGCCGCCCCCGAACAGCTACTTGCTGACATCGATGCGATCATGGCGGGCGCGACAGATACCGCCGACGCTCAAGCACAACTTGATTTTTACTTCAATGACCCAGCTGGCGGGTATGCAACAACAATTTATCAGGGCGGCCTCAATAAAGCGCCCGCCGTCGAAACCTCGCCGGGGATTAGGGTAGACGTGTCGGCTACGGCGGCCGACCAACCAATTAAAGATCTGATTCGCGGCCTCGCCGCCATCGCGACTCATGGCTCGGCAACATTCGCCGACAAATCCGGTATTGTAGATTACGGCGCCACGACAGCACTCCGCGCTGATACGTCGATCACGGATCTACGGGCCGTCATCGGCGTCGGCCAGGCCAGAATTGGCGCCGCCATATCACGTCACGAAGCGGAAGAGACGATCTTGACCAGCCTGTTTAATGAAATGACGGGCAGAGATCAATTTGAGGCAGCTTCGGAGTTACAACTTCTCGAAAGTCAGCTTGAGGCTTCTTATCTGCTGACAGCACGCTTGGCGCGACTGACAATTGCCGATTTTATCAGGTGATATAACATGCGATTCTTTTTCCTGTCCTTTTGTAGTTTTTTCCTGTTTTTCGTTAACGCCGCCTCCGCTGGCGTCAAACTGAAAGATCTTGTGGAAGTTGAAGGTGTTCGGGGCAACGACCTAGTTGGATACGGCCTCGTCGTCGGGCTTGATGGAACCGGCGACGGTTTGCGCAACATCCCTTATGCTGAGGAAGCACTGTCGAGCTTGCTAGAAAGGCTTGGCGTGAACGTGCAGGGCGAGAAATTTCGGCCCAAAAACGTGGCCGCCGTGCTTGTCACCGGAACATTGCCGCCATTTGCGCGCGCCGGCACACAGATTGATGTAACAATCTCGGCGATCGGCGATGCGAGCAATCTACTCGGCGGCACTTTGATCATGACGCCGCTGAACGCTGCGGACGGGCTAATTTATGCTGTTGCACAAGGGCCGGTTCTTGTCAGTGGGTTTGCTGCCTCAGGAGAGGCCGCATCGGTCACCGAAGGTGTTCCGACCTCTGGCACAATACCAAACGGCGCCCGGGTAGAGCGTGAACTAGCATTTGATTTTAATGACTTAAACAGCATCCGTCTTGCGCTTAGGGCGCCTGATTTTACAACAGCTATAAGAATTGAAAAAGCGATAAATGCCGGTGTTGGCAAACCGATCGCCGCCATGCTCGATTCCGCAGCCGTTGATATAAAGCTTGATACACAATTTAGTTCTCCGGCCCACCTGATGAGCGCAATCGAGAATTTTGAGATCAGCCCAGCACAAAAAGCCAGAATTGTCGTCGACCAGCGTTCAGGAACAATTGTACTGGGCGCAGGGGTCCGCATTTCCAGCGTCGCGGTTGCTCAAGGAAATCTATCCATTCGCATCAGAGAAACGCCTGGTGTCTCACAACCTAATCCGTTCTCACGCAATGGCGACACCATAGTCGTACCGCGCACTGATATCCAAATTGATGATGCGGGAGATCGGCGCGTTGCCCTCATTGAAGAAAACATGACCCTCGCCGATCTCGTGGACGGGCTCAATGCTTTGGGCGTAAGTCCGAGGGAGATGATTGATATATTAAAATCAATCAAGGCGGCAGGCGCCCTCCACGCTGAGCTAGTTACACAATAAGCCCGCACGCCCTCAACAACCATCTTCGTGGCAGACATACTCTGTTCTAGTCTTCGCATGCATGTTACGAACGTTTTGAGTCTCAAGATGGATTTATTTGGTTAAAAATCGTATGCTTAGGTAGAAAGTAAAGCACTGCCCTTCAAAATAGCCTTATGGCAAAAAGAATAATACAAAGATGCTATCGCAGCATTCATTTACCGACACTTACATAAATTTCCAACCGGCACAGCAACCAATATGAGTTGCAGATCGGCGCTGCTAATATTAGGACTATGGTCACACAACCAAGCAGGCTGTGCGCTATGCTTCGTCTGCTTCTGCAGCCACAGCACCTTCGGCTTGTTCTTCTTCAGACACAGGCTCAATAAGATCAATTTCACCCGCCGCTGCGAGCGCTCGAATCACAGCCATAAACGAGGACTGTGCAGCCTCCGCTTCCTTCGGTGTGATCGGCTTCAGCTCTTCCATCTGTTCTTGATATTGGGCCGCCATACGTTGCGATATGTTGCCCAATATAAATTCCGAGGACGCTGGTGCATTTTCTTTGCCGTATTTTACGGCCTGCAGAAGGTCGTCCAGCTCAACTTCTTTTATCGCCATCGGTATGGCTTTTGGTGGTACACGCGTCGCAATATCCGAAAAGGTCAGCATTGATTTTTTCACGCTTTGCAGGATATCCGGCGCAGATTTTGAAATGAACGCGAGCAGTTCTTCACGTTTGTCCGACATAATATTGTTCATCATCGCGCCAATCATATCTCCGGGATCATGAGATTTTCCAGCTGTAGTCTTCATTGGCGACAGAAAGTTGCGTTCGATTGTGTCGCTAAGAATTTGCAACGTACTTTCATTAACGTCCAGCGGTTTTGAAAGGCACAAGATTACTTTACTGGCTACATCCGTTTCAAACTGATCAAGGATTCTGGATGCTTGTTCTGCGCCGAGCTTCGACAGAACCACCGCTACAAGTTGCGGCTTCTGGCTCGAAAGATATTCGGCGAAATCCTCGTCACTCGCCTGCTCAAGTTTTTTCCAGACACTCTCCCCATCCGGCTCGTCAAGCCCATCCATCAACCGGGTAATACCATCCTCATCAAAAAACTGACCGAGGAGTTCACGGGTATTTTCAATACCGCCGGTAATTTCATCATTCACCGTGCTAAGTTGCGAAACAAACTCAACCACAACGCCTTGCAAAGCAGCCTTTGGCACTGACTGTAAATGCGCATAAGCGCGAGTAAATGCGCGTAAGTGATCGTCGCTGATGCGCTCCATGATGGGCCCCGCAGCACTTGGGCCCAGCGCAGTGATGACAAGCGCAGCTTTTTGTGGTGGCGTTAGAATCAGTTTCACATTTCGATCAGGCTCACCACCGGTGCGCATTGGCGTATTGCGCCCCGGTTGCAAAGCCATCGGAAGGCCAGAGCTGTTTTTTGCACTAGGCGTTGTCATGCACCATATCCCTTCACAACTGCACTCGAAATTTCAACCCATCCGTTCGCCAAAACAAAAAACGCCAGCTTAAACGGAAGCGATACTATTGCCGGTGGAACCATCATCATACCCATCGCCATCAGCACCGATGCTACAATCAGATCAATAATCAGGAATGGTAAGAAAATTACAAATCCAATTTGAAATGCATGCTGTATTTCGGACAACATGAACGCCGGCACCAGTATCGATATCGGCGTTTCCCCATCTACGTTGGGCCGAGCAACCGCATCGCTCAGGCTTTCGATGGCGACCGGTGAAACGCGACCCTCCATGAATTCTCTGAACGGCGCCAATACGCGCTCAAAGGCCTGATTTTGCGTGATGTCGCCATCCATTAAGGGTTGAATGCCAGCGCTCCACGCCTCGGTGAAAACCGGTTCCATTACAAAATACGTCAAAAATAACGCCAAGCTCATGATCAGCATATTGGGCGGTGATTGTTGTAACCCGATCGCTTGCCTTAAGATCGAAAAGACGATCACCATGAACGGCAAACACGTCACCATCATCGCAATCCCCGGCGCCAGGCTTAATACCGTGACTAGGAGAAATAGCTGGATGACGCGCGCGCTTAAGGCTCCCTCCGGCACAACAACATCGACAGGTGCGATCTGCGCGACAGCCGGATCCGCTGCGCCGATAGATAGTAGACCAACGATGAGCGCTAGTAAGAATTTCATCAATAAGCCCGTTATTCAGACAAAGCGGAAATATTCACAACTTCCGTAAGCCGTATACCAAGCTGCCCTTCAGTTTCGGGAACCTGTGTCAGTTCGCCCCGTGCAATCACACGATCTTTAACAAGCAATTCCACCGGGTCTTCAATTGAAGCGTCTATTGGAAGTAGGTGGTTGCGGCCCATCGCTAAAAGGTCGCCAATCAGCGGACGAGCCCTGCCAACTGACACGACAACTTCAATCGGAACATCAAAAATAGCCCGCTTTAGGCCGTTGCTATCGGATTCGTCGCGTCGCTCTAAAACCGGCGCCTCGCCATCGCTGTTCTCCGCCATATCCAGAACAACATCGTCGCTAGCGTTAGAATTTTCTGTATCTTCTACTTTTGGCTCTTCACTCATTGTCATTTCCGTCCCTTAACTGTTGCGCCGCTTTTTCTAATGCCGCTAAGCATTGTTCAATCACCCTATTTGTGTCGAATTCCATGCCACCATTTTCCCACTCGGCTACAACCTTTGCGCCGGATAGCCCGGCGTCCTCCTCTGCCGCAATGCGCGCGTCCTCACCAAAGCCGGCAACAGCGTCGCGCAACAATTCGATACGATCAGGCGCCGCTTTGACGGTAATGGAAAAGTCTGCGCTTCCGATCTGGGTTTGCGCAAGCACGCTCGCCGCTTCCACCGCAAAGCCTTTTTCAGACAGAACAGGAAAGGCTTTGCTAAGTATCGCTGCAAGGCCATCGCAAAGGCTGGCGTCAGCCTGGCTTTGAAAATTGACGACTTTATTTTCCAAAGCCTCAGCAACTGACTTCAAAAAATCCACCTGCGGCTGGGATTTAGCCGTCGCGGCTGCCTCGCCTGCAGCATAGCCTTCCGCATAGGCAGCGGCGTGTTGTTGTTGGGCCCGCGCATCGTTGCCGCCGCCGCGGGGCATTTCGGATAGCGCTTTTTCCGCGTCATCGAAACGTTCGAGAACTACATTCAAGGCTGTCATGCCGCGTCCTCCGTTTCATCCAGCCATGACTGAATTAAACCTGCAGTTTCATCGGTTTTATCGCTTGCTAAACTCTTTAATGCCTCAATTGCGTCAGACCCCGGCGGCGCCGGCGCGGCCGCAAGCGTGTCCATCTGCGCTGGAGTCGCGGACAACGCCGGTGCTGCCGCCGATGACGCAGCACTGGCTGTTAATAACGGCTTGACTACAAACAGGCCGAGGATCAGCGTTACGATAGACAAAATCCCGATTTGAATAACCGTCATCAAATTACGGTCAATAAAGTCAGCGACCGCGTCTTGTTCAACAACCACACCATCATTCGTAATCTGCTTAAATGGCATGCTGTGAACAGTCAGCGTATCGCCGCGTGCCTCATCAATCCCGACCGCCATGGCGACCAGCTCTTTAAGCGCCGCCAATTCTTCTTCGGTTCGCGGTGTTGGTGCGGCGCCACCAGCTTGCTCTTCTGTAGAAACTTCATTCACCAGAACCGCAACGCTTAGACGTTTTATTGACCCTGGCAGCTTTTCGCGCTCACGGCGAATTTCTGACAGATCATAAGTAACGGTCTCGTCGGTTTGGGTTCTTTCGGAACTCGACTGAGATCCGCCGCCGCTTGCATCACCTTCCGGTAAATTGCTTGCAACCGTTACTGCACCGCTATTGGCGCCAGAAGTTGTTTCCGTTACTTCCGTAGTTTCTTTTCCGGACATGACCCGACCAGCGGGATCAATGACCCGCTCGGTAATCGCCTCGCGCTCACGGTCGATCTCAACGGCGATTTGCACACGCACGTTGCCAGCGCCAACGCGCGCTTCAAGCAGGTTTAGAACGCCAGCTTCCAATTTACGCTCGCGACCTGCAGCGCCCGACTGGCCGCCCTCAATCTGATTGATGCTGCCGGGACTTAAAACAACCCCCCGGTCTGAATCCAAAACGGCCACCCGCTCCGCAGACAGGGCGGGCACCGAAGAAGAAACAAGAAAGCGAATGGCCTGGGCCTGTCCGACGCTTAAGTTGCCGCGTCCCATCGTAACAGTGACAACAGCCTTTGATTCTGGAGCGTTGCGTGAAAAGGCGCCGCCGCGTCCTTGCGCAATGTGCACGCGTGCAGACTTAATCCCTGGCGTCGCGACAATCGTCCGCGCCAATTCGCCCTCAACAGCGCGCCAATAGGTAACGTCAAACAGATCTGATGTAGTGGAAAAACCGTTCAAGCTTTCAAGCAACTCGTATCCAGCCTGCCCTTGTTGAGGCAGCCCTTCGCGGGCAAGGCTCATACGCACCGAATCTCGCTTGTCGGCAGGCACATATATCGAGTCACCGCGGACGTCCGTGCGCACATCCAGCCGTTCAAGTGCCGCAACCACTTCGCCGGCCGAACTGGAGTCAAGACCGCTATATAGTAAAGTCATGCTGGGCGTCGACGCCGTACGGGCAAGCATTGAAAATGCAAACATCGTCGCGGGGACTACAATAAGAAGAAGCAGCCGCTTGCCAGCCGTCAACCCGTTCCAGACCGAAATGAATCCTTGCATTCTCTCACCAACCCTTAACGCGAATTACAACACGATGCGCTCAATACGCGTATTATTGTTTACCATTTGATCATTAAGAGGAGGTTACAAAGAGCAGACGCGAAAGGCGCTGCGAGCTTATTTTTGAGCTGATTGGGAAAAATGACCGATAAAGACGACATAGACTTGGATGCGCCCGAAGAAGAGGCGCCAGCAAAGCCGTCTTTGTTTAAAACACTTGCGTTCAGCATGGCTGCTGCGCTGGGTTTGGGCGCTATCGCTGCAGGTGTTGCATTTATTGTCCCTGTTGCTGGCGATAAATGTGAGACCCCAGCAGTTGTGGAAAACCTCCACGAAAAGCAAACAAAACATTACCAAGAGATCGCATTCGTTAATCTCGAACCCCTGATCATCACCTTAGGTCCTAACGCGACATCACGATATCTTAAGATTTCTATTAGCCTGGAAACATCAGAGGGCGACCTGAGCACTGTTGAGCATCTCAAGCCAAAATTCCGCGACGTTCTCAATACTTATCTCCGCGCCGTAGAAGAGGCCGATCTGGTGGAGCCATCCGCAACGACCCGACTCCGCGCACAAATCCTAAGGCGGCTGCAGGTCGTCGCGCCCGCTGGCGCGGTTGCAAATGTCCTAATCACAGACTTTATCCTCAGTTAGGAGCACCCTAATGTCCCTTATCGTAGACTTTCTGTTACTCGCCGCCTCCGGCGCGGCATGTTTTTACTGCTGGGTGCTCAACACGCGTATAAAGGCGCTCACGAGCACAAAAGATGGTATTCATACCGGCATCGCAGCGCTCTCGCAGTCAGCTGACGATATGCAAACCGCGATGGCCAACACCAAAAATCAGGCCGCGACTGACTCTGTGAAACTGGAAGCATTGTTAGAAGACGCCAGCAACAAAATTCCCGAGCTACAAATGCTCGCTAGCCAGATCCAGGAGATCAGCGAGCGTGCAGTAGAAGAAACTGAAACCGCGACAAAGCACCTGATTGAAACACTCTCCCCTCACATCGATAGCGCGCGCACCGCAGCGCACGCACTTCTCGGTTCTTTGGAGAAGGCGTCAGCTACACCAGCTACGGATAAAGCCACGGTAACAACTGATACAGCGGGCGAAACCGCTGCTGACAAAAACACCCCTGAGGTTAGTGAAGAGGGCGTAGTAGAACTCACCTTCGTCGCTGATGAAGAACCGCAAGTCGCTCAGGGAGAAGTCGCGTGAAGCCACATCCGCTGTTGATTATTGGCGCTATATTTGCCGCATCGTTTGCCGGCCGCGTCATAGGCGTTGCTGATGCCGCGTTGAGTCGGCCAGAAACCGAATCGTCAAAGCCCAAAATACAAGACACAAATAGCGAACACAGCGCCGAACCCGAGGCCGCAACACCTACAAATAAAGTTGAAGCCAGCAAAACCGAACAAACGCAAAGCCACGCCCAAACTATCCCAACATCACGCAATGCAGCACAAACAGATGCGTTATTGGGGGCAATAAGAGAGCGTTCAGAAGCTCTCGATGCAAGAACAGTCCGCGTGGAGGACCGAATTCGCGTACTTGAAATTATCGAAAAAAGAGTTGAAGAGCGCATCACAGAACTGCAGAAAAACAAGGACGCCCTCTCAAGCCTGGTCGCCTTTGCAGATGAAGCGGCAGAGCAGGATATTGCGCTGCTTTCAAAAATGTACGAACAAATGAAACCCAAGAAGGCCGGAGAGATTTTTAACAAAATGGACCCAACTTTTGCCGCAGGGTTTCTTACAGAAATGAATAGTGAAAGCGCCGCACTCATTCTAACTAATATGAGTACGGACAAAGCGTATCAGACAAGCATGATCATCGCAAGTCGCAACGCAGCGGTTCACAACAAATAACCACTGGCGTATTTTACGCCTCATTAATCATAAATCTTTATACACCAATGGCGCGTACTATACGCTTGAACGCCAGAAGGGTGTGAATTAATGGGTTCGATTCTCGGCATCATTATTACCGTGGCCATGGTATTCGGCGGTTATCTTCTCGCCGGCGGGAAGATGAGCATTATTCTGCACTCCCTTCCCTACGAGATGATGATCATCGGTGGCGCGGCTATTGGCGCCTTCCTGGTAGGAAATAGTTTCTCAACGATCAAACATACTGGGGGTGACCTGGTTAAGGTTTTCACCGGCCCTACCTGGAAGAAACAGGATTACCAGGATCTTCTTTGCCTAATGTTCTCGCTTGTGCGCATTGCACGAGAAAGTCCGGTAGAAATAGAAAGTCATATTGAAAACCCGGAAGACTCCACCGTTTTCAAACAATACCCAAAAATAGCCAAAGATGGCACCGCAATAGAAATGATTTGCGACACCATCCGCTCCATGATCATGAATTTTGATAACCCTCACCAAGTGGAGGAGTTGCTCGAAAAGCAACTTGAGTCGCTTCATCATGATAACCTCCACGGCGCACATGCGCTGCAGAAGATGGCCGATGGATTGCCGGCATTGGGCATTGTTGCAGCGGTTCTTGGCGTTATCAAAACTATGGCATCGATCGATAAGCCGCCGGAAGTGCTGGGGCAGCTGATCGGCGGCGCTCTTGTCGGTACATTTCTCGGTGTTTTCCTCGCCTACGGTCTGGTTGGTCCGTTTAGCGACAAAGTAAAGGCCATCCGCGATGAAGAACAGCAGTTTTATAATCTAATCCGTGAAGCGCTTGTTGCAAACCTTCACAAACACACACCCCAGCTCTGCATCGAAGTTGCACGCCGCAACGCTCCAAAGAGCCTGAGGCCAAGTTTCACCGACGTTGAAGACGCATTGCGTCAAGTTCAAAAGGCCGCATGATGCGTATCTGGATTATTATATTTTACGCAGTGATGATGATTGCTCCCGCCCATGGAGCAGACAAAATTATACGTGTTTCTGCTGGTGAGCATAAAGATTACTCCCGCATTGTAATCGCCAGCAACTCCAACAAAATCGAGGTCGAGCAAACCGGCAGACTGGTGCGCATAAAAAATCTCGATGCGTCTGCGCTACTGGACCTACGGGAAGTTAACGATCAGCGAAAGGCGTTCAGAATCTTGAGCGCAAAGCAAATTCGAACCGCTGGCGGTAGCATGGTTGAACTGACCATAAACTGTGATTGCGAAGTGCGCTCATCTCTTCTTGCTAATAAAAAATTCGTTGTCGATATCGTCGATTCCGGAAGGGTCGCCTCGCAACCTCGCACAAGCGAAAATAAGACCAACAACGCGCAAGAGCTAGGCGCCAAAGAAAAATTACTGACTCTAGATGACCGGATCTCGGTGGAACAAGCTCATAACCGGATGGTAGCGCTGCTGAAAAAGGCTGCGGACGAAGGATTGATTACGATCACTGACAATGGCGCAGCATTAGAGGGTATCGGCGCTCCTACCCAGCTAGTAGCTCAAGATACGCCCTCTGTAAATTCCACACCCGAACAGGAAACAGTAAGAACGCCATCCAGCTCACCGAAAAAGGAAGCTACCACAGTCGCGCTGCAAGCAACTAAATCTCGATGCCTTCCGGACGCTGCGCTCCGTATCGACGGCAAAGCATTCGACGCCGAACCGCTTGTCGAGATAGCAAACTTTCAGATGCTGCTCGCAGATGCATCTGGCGATGATGAGGTTAAACTTCTGCACCAACTTGCCGCGGGATTCATTTCTGTTGGCTTTGGCGAGGAAGCCTTGTCTCTCCTAAAAGACTATGGTGAAGGCAAGTCCTATCGCGCAGATATCGCCAGGGCCATCGCCGAACGTCCGATTGCAAGCGACAACCAGTTGATGCATGCACAAAATTGCCAAGGCGATCATGCTTTGTGGCAGGCGGCCGCTATGGCGCCTATCCAGTCAGTTGACGCCTATAGGAGATCTAGCGGCGCCGTCGAACACCTCCCACCGCGGCTTAAAACACTCATCGCCACGCGCCTGGCGATGAAAATGATCACAGCAGAAGCCTGGCAAGAGGGCCAAGAGTTGTATGATATCGCAAGCGCGGGACAAGAAACGCTTGGACCCGAACTTGAATATGTTCAAGCACGCCTCACCGACGTCAATGGCGACGCGGAAGCCGCAAGGACAGCGCTGCTCGAAATCGCTGCCGAAAACTCAAATGCGTCCGACGACGCATTGCTTGCGCTTGCAGACTCCTATGCGCAAAAGCGTCGTGAGCCTCATGAAGGTTTTAGAGAAGACATCGGCGCGTTGGCCAAACTCGCCGGGTCTTCAAAGGCGGCATTTTCTGAAGCCATCGCGTGGGCGCAAATCGGCAATACTGAAGCGGCGTTAATGTTACTTGGAAACGAGGCCTCAAAATCTCCCACCTTGGTCGAGCAAGCGCGAACAACTGCGATCCCAATTTTAAAAAAAGCAATCCTTGAGCAGGGTCGGCAATCAAAAATTTCCGCGTTGGATGCATTTCTTGACCACCGTGACTGGTTGCGGGTTGGCGTCTCGGAAATTGAATTGCGCAGCCAGATTGCCGACGCCGCCTTCGGTTTTGGATTGCCTAACCTGGCTTTCGAAATCCTGGAGAATGGCCCCAAAAATCCGAGCAAGGACTACATTCTGGCAACTGCTTCCGCCGCCTTGGCCGCTGGCGCGACAAATGAAGCAATAGTTATCTCTGCTCCGTATACGACTGATTTAGCTTTTGGGCAAATTCTGGTTAAAGCTAATATCGAAAGAAATGAATATCACACCGCCCTCGCCTCTGCAGTAGCGCTAAATGATGATATCACCAGAGCGGCTATGACCGCACGCGCGGGTTGGCTGGCAAAAGCGTGGCAAAATGCGACTGTGGGATTCAAAAGCATGGACCCCAATTCTATTGACAGCAATGCAGCCATCCAGTTTGCACTATCGGCCTATATGAGTGGCGATACCGCTTTGCCGGCAGCGGCTGATGCTGTTCTATCAAAAAATTCGTCCGTTATCAGGGATGGCCTTCAAAGCCTATTCTCAATCGGAGACGCCGGTACCGCACTTGAAAAAAGTAGACAAATTGTTGGCGACGTCACTCAAGAAATTCTAGCGTATCAGGAGTTATTGGAAAATGGATAACGCAGGGTACATCGGCCTGTCGCGACAATCGGGGCTCATGCGTGAGCTAAACACCGTGGCAAACAATATTGCGAACATTAACACTAACGGTTACCGCCGCGAGGCCAACATGTTCGCCGAGCATGTCAAAGCGTTGCAAAACGGCGACCCGAGCCTTTCCATTGCGACCATGACCCGGCGTTATGTTGACCTAAACGCCGGCGATATCACGAGAACAAACAACCCCCTTGATGTTGCGATCGAAGGCGACGGATTTTTTCTTGTCGAAGCTCCTCAAGGCGAACGCCTTACGCGGGACGGCGCGTTTTCGTTAAATGCGCAAGGCGAGCTGGTTTCTTCAAGCGGGGCGCGGGTGCTGGATGAAAGTGGGGGCGCGCTCGTCATTCCGCCAGGCGGCGGCAAAATTTCTGTTACTGCCGATGGCGTCATTAATGTTGGTGCACAAATTGTCGGCAAACTGGGCATTGTCACAGCCGACCCGGCGTTTCTCGTCCGTGTGGGGCAAAACCAATTCCTGGCTGAAAACGGATACCAGCCAGCCCTAGACACACGCGTACACCAATTTTCTCTTGAAGGCTCAAACGTCAGCGCCGTTGAAGAGCTCGCTCGATTGATTGAGGTCCAGCGCACATACGAAGCAAGCAAAAAGTTTTCTGACAATGATGGTGAGCGCATCACGCGCACCATTCGAGCGCTAGGGCAGTCGTGATGAAATGGAATCTAGAAAAAGGAAAGGGCTAATCTCATGCGCGCATTAAGTATCGCTGCGACGGGAATGGACGCTCAACAAACTCGTGTTGAAGTAATCTCCAATAACCTCGCCAACATGAACACCACCGCTTATTCCACGCGGCGTGCAGAATTTTCCGACTTGCATTATCAAATCGTACGCGCAGCCGGCGCATCTTCATCCGCTACCGGCGACATCGTCCCCGAAGGTGTACAGCTTGGCCTTGGCGTTAAGACCACATCAATCTCGGTTGATACATCTCAAGGAGCGTTAAAAAACACTGGCGGTGACCTAGATATCGCCATCGAAGGCAAAGGCTTCATCGAAATAACATTGCCGTCAGGCAGCTTAGCTTACACACGAGACGGCGCCTTAAAGCGATCCGCTGAAGGCGTGATCGTTAACGCCGACGGCTTCCCTATCGCTGGGAACATTACGATTCCCCCAGATGCGCGTCAGATTACCATTAATCCGGAAGGGGAAGTCTCGGTGCAATTTGCCGGTCAAACAGCCAGTCAGCTTGTCGGTACAATCAATCTCGTAGTGTTCTCTAATGAAAAAGGGCTGGAGCCGCTCGGGGGCAACTTATTTCAAGAAACGGCTGCCTCCGGCACTCCCCTGCCTGGTCTACCGGGGCTGGATGGTCGAGGTACGTTGCGGCAAGGCCATCTTGAAGAATCCAATGTCGATGTTGTCCAGCAAATTGCCGCGCTTATCGAAGCCCAGCGCGGCTATGAATTGAATTCAAAAGTATTATCGGCGGCCGACCAGATGATGGGCGCCACAACACAAATCAGGTGATATCATGAATAAATTTGCCGGTCTGATAGCCGCATCAATACTTGCCAACACGACCGCTACTGCGGAAGAACTTCTAGCTTCCAAAATTATCCGTGCGGGGTCCATTCTTTCTGCCACTGATATCGTGACGCCCAATAATCACGAAGCTTTGCGGCGTGCTGTTGATATCATTGGAATGGAGACGACGCGTACACTCTATAAAGGACAGGCCATTGATACGGTCACCCTGCGCACACCGACGCTCATAAAACGAAATGCTATCGTCCAGATGGAGTATATCAAAGGCCCAATGAAAATTTCGGCGGAGGGCCGCGCGCTTGATAAAGGCGGCCTGGGTGATCGCGTTCGGGTTATGAACCTGACCTCCAAGCGCATCGTAACCGTAGTCATCACTGGTACAGACAGCGTAAAGGCGCAGCTATGAAAAATATTCGCACCTTTTTGGCTCTTTCCGGAGCTATACTTGTGCTGGAAGGATGCAGCATTGGCCGATTGGATTACCTCGCATCCGCCCCAAGCATGTCACCACCCGGCGCTCCACGTAACCCGCTGCCACCCGTATCTACTGACCGCATGGCGCTTGCCCATAGTGCAGCGCCAAAACAGACAGCGCCGGCATCCGCCGGATCTCTTTGGCATAATGGCCCGGCATCCTTGTTCGGCGACCGCCGCGCCCGTACGCTCGGTGACATTCTCACAGTCGTCATCGAAATTGACGAAGAGGCGGAGCTAAAAAATCGTACAAACCGCACGCGCGACGCATCAGAGGGCCTGTCCGTTCCAAACTTCTTTGGATTGGCAGGTCTTGCGAGTGAGGTCCTGCCAAATAATGCAACACTCGACCCCGCGATCGATGCAACATCCTCGTCTTCAAATAGTGGCAATGGAAACATCAAGCGTGAAGAAAAAATTACGCTCCAGGTTGCGGCAACAGTGGCTCAAGTGCTTCCCAATGGCCACATGCTCATTGCAGGAAGCCAGGAAGTGCGTGTGAACCATGAATTGCGTGAATTGCAAGTCACGGGGATTATTCGTCCCGAAGATATCTCCAGACGCAACACGATTACCTACGAAAAAATAGCCGATGCACGTATAATTTATGGCGGTCGCGGCGTTATCAGTGACATACAACAACCGCGCTACGGCCAGAAGAGTTTAGACGCCGTATTACCGTCTGAGGAACCATGATAAAAATTATTGCAATCATATTACAAATCGTAGCCGTTGCAGGCGGTGTTGCGCTTGGTCTTTCACTCAGATCCCCCGGCGCCGACACGTCAGCTGTGGAAGAAAGTTCGCACGAGATAGAAGTAGCTAGCGATGTATCGCATGACGCTGATGAAGATGCTGGAAAACAAAAGAGCGAAAAAAAGAAAAAGAAGAAGAAAAAGGAATCAGCATCAGGGCATGGAGAGACAAAGGGCGGCCATGGTAGCGGCGGCGCTAGTGACAGCAACGATTCAAACTATATGAAATTCAGCCGGCAATTTATTATTCCTGTGATAAGGCAGAACGGCGTCGGGTCGCTCGTCGCATTAGACATTAATCTGGAGCTAAGCGCATCAGCAAACGAAAACGTTTATTTGCAAGAGCCAAAACTTCGCGATGCTATATTGAGTTCGCTTTTGCGCTTGTCCAATGAGGGCGCTTTCAACAAACACCTATTACAACCGGACAATATGGAAGATATTCGCGCGGCTCTTTTCGCCTCCGCGCAATCTATATTAGGGGACGATGTTACTGGCGTGTTGATTCTCAATTTTGCCCGGCAAGACCTATAAATCTTTGGCCGTTGCGTCCTGCGTCAAGCTATCTTCTAGCACCGCAGTAATTTCACCGGGCTTAATCAGGCCCCCATTGCTCAAGACCAGCTTCACGTCTGATCCTTCCAAGCGCGCTTCCATAACTCTCGATAAAGACAGCGCAGAAGAAACTTCAACAACTTCGCCGTCGGTCATGCGATTCACTGAAATGACATAGTCGCCATTCTGAACTGCACCGCCATTATTATCTTCACCCTTCCAAGAAAACTGCCGCCTCTGATTATCGGTCTGCTCACTGTATACGACTTTACCGCCAACATCAGAGATCACGATCTCGGTTGACTCGCCAACATTACTTTTAGGGATTACAAAATTCAGCGGATCCCCCTGAAACCGCGCCGCATTACTAACTGCTTCGACCTGCTTTCCGACCCACTGAGTGGCGCCATCGAGGCCGGAAACAGCCATATTTTCAGCCAGAGTCTCTAGCCTCTTGTTGGTTTCAATTTGTTGCTCAACTGCGGAAAAGCTCGCCAACTGCTCAACGAACTGAGTTGAATCTATCGGACTTAACGGGTCCTGATTACGCAATTGAGCAGTCAGAAGTTTCAAAAAAGTATCAAAATCGGATGCCGCTGACGCTATTGAGGTTTCAGGCTCCCGCGTTACGGGCGGAATCCCACTGTTACCACTTAGCGAGGTATCGTTGATTTCCATCTTGGTTCACTCCTTCTGGCCAGAACGCCAATTTATGCAAGCAAATCGAGCTGGGCATCCGATCGTATTGATAAATATACAATCTCTCCCTGCCCTAGAGACGACAAACCGCCACCATCTTTGTCCGGTGCTTCCTGTGCGGCGCTTCCTGTTGAAAATTCATGCTCGCTATTTTTAGCGAACTCGAACTCCATCGATTTAAAACCAGCGTCTTTTAATTGCGCTGCAAGTTCGCCAATATTTTTCCGCATATGATCAAGGGTCTCTCCTCGTTCTGCGGACAATATTGCTCTTACCGAATCCATAGTTTCCATAGCGAATTCGATTTTCACGCGCCCTAGCTCAGGCGGGTCCAATCGAATTTCAATCGTATCGGAGAACCTACTTGCTTTAATTGCGGCAATAATCTGCGCCGTCGCTCCGACGAGCGGCACCGGCGCCGGTGTCGCTGTCGAACTTGTTAAGGCTTGTGGAATCGAAGCCGCTTGACCGATTAATCGCTTTCCAGAGATGAAATCCACCGCCATGTCGAGGTCAAAATCACTGATGGCCACCTCACCACTATTGGCAATCAACACCTGAGTAACAGTATCACCTGTCGACGCCGAGGAATATAGAGCGGCTTGTCGTGACAATGTTGCGCGCGGTAAATCGTTGAACGTAGCGGGCTGTTGTGTCTGCTTTTCTGTTGGGCGAATCTCTTCAGCTTTTGGATTTTCAGTATCCGGCAAGATCGATTGTGATAGTCCACCGAGCACAATTGGCGGACCTTTTAGCGTCAGCACCCTCTGAGTTCCTTCCACGATCTCCGCCTTGGCCTCAGACTGAGATGGCCGGCGAGCTTGTGGTTGGTCATCCGTTGCGGATCGGTTTGCTGCTATCAAGCCAACGCTCGGCGCGAGCTCAACCTGGTCGTTATCGCTAATGATCAACGCTTCACTATCAGCACTGTCGAGCACGACTGACGCCGGGGTACGGAGTTGCGGTCCATGCAATTTAATTTCTGCGTCATGACTCACCAACAGCGATGAGGCGCCAGATTGCCGGCCACGCGGATCAATACCATTATCATGGATTGCAGCGAAGGCGACAGTTTGGGGCTGCGGTTCGCCTGATTTACTTTCGGTGTTATCAATCTTCAGCGCCGTTGGACTTCCGAATTGCAACTTAAGCGGAAACGAGTCTGGATCGTCTGGCGTAGATGCGCCCCCTACTGCTTCATCCTTGGTTGGCGTAGATCGGTCCAATATCACGGTGAGAAAATCCTTCTCCTCTCCGTCTTGCCCCGGAGCGCCTTCATATTTCTCATTCTGACGGCCTAACAATGCCCCGTTGGACAGCTGGTTGGCTTCTTTTCGCACAACCCCACCCAGCTGGACGCCGATATTTAACGCTACTTCCATGAACCCGTCATCTCGTAAAATATTTGTTAGTCAGAACATGGCACAAATTGGTTACTAACTCTTTGCGTGTAATTTTGTTAACTAATCAACTCACAGGCCACGAGATGGTAAACACAGAACTAATAATAGCGCCGACAGCAAAGCCAACAGCGTCCTCGATTCCGGAGAGGAAAGCGCAAATTCTTGAGCAGGCGCGTGAATTTGAATCTGTTTTTATAGCTCAGATGTTGAAATATAGCGGCCTGGAAAAAGCAATCAGCAGCCAAGGCGGTTTTGGCGGGGAAGCCTATTCATCATTATTGCTCGAGCAATACGCAGGCAAGATCGTGGACAACGGTGGCTTCGGACTCGCCGAAAATATTTACGAACAACTCCTGAAGAAGGAGGGCTTAAATGAAACAGACACTGCCGCTTGATGAAACCATTTTGCAACTCGCCAAGATTTTAGAGTATGAAAAGGAACAACTTCTTTCCGGATCCTATTCGCAATTATCGAAAATTTCCAACGCAAAAACATATCATTTGAAGCTGTTGGACGCTCATATTTCAAGCTTGAACAACAATGTCGCCCTCACACAATTCGCTGCCGACATTAACCGCGTACAGAAATTGGCAATTGAAAACGAAACCTTACTGAAATCGGCAAAATACGGTGTAACGGCGGCGCAAGCACGTATTACAGCCATAAAATCTGCCGACAGTATGGTTGGAACGTATACGTATGATGGCGACAAATTACGCACACAAGACGCCAGTATTACACGTCGGAAAATTGCATAATTGCGGTTAACCAAAATTTATCCCGTGGGTTGTATTACTATAAATGACAACCCGAAGTGTTTGTCGTGGGATAGGCAGAATGCGTTCCACTACCGTTAGAATGATGCTGGCCCCAAATAATATGGCAAAGCCTAAAATGGGATTTGCACATGTGCATAAAGCACAAACGATTTTGTAAAGGAACGTAGAAAATGTCTAGTTTGCTTACGAACGAAAGTTCACTGATTGCGCTTACCACTTTGCGTCAAATCAACAAGAACCTTAACATGGTTCAACAACAAATCTCAACCGGTAAGAGTGTTTCTAACGCTCGCGACAACGCTTCGATTTGGGCGGTTGCAACCGTCATGCAGTCAGACGTTGACAGCTTTGAGGCTATTTCTGACTCGCTTAACCTCGGCGCTTCAACTGTTGCTGTTGCTCGAGGCGCGGCCGAACAAGTCACAAGCCTTCTCCAAGAGATGAAAAACCTGGTTGTCGCCGCTCAAGAAGATAATGTTGATAGAGCGAAAATCCAGACAGATGTTACACAGCTCTCTGAGCAAATTGATTCCATTGTCGGCGCCGCTCAGTTTAACGGATTGAATCTGCTTTCCGGCACTGGCTCCGTCAGCATCCTGGCGTCTCTTGACCGCGCCGCCGACGGCACCGTGACAGCTTCACACATCTCAGTCAGCAGAGACGACATTTCAGTCACTGGCGGCACGGCTATAACGGCCACAGGCACGATTACAGATCCTGCCGCGATGCTCGATGGATCAACCACGCCGACGACCGCTACTGCTGTCATTGCCGGCACCGTTATTGAAGGTGAAACCTACAATGTCACCAATGGCGCAGACACGTATTACTATGTCGCACGTTCGGGTGATGGCGTGAATGAAGTTGCCGCCGGCCTGGCCGGTGTTATCGGTAGCAGCATCACCGACGTCGCCGTTTCCGCTGCGGCTGATACTATTACATTCACTAACTCTGGCACAGCCGCTGTTGATCTTGGATCATCTGTTGACGATTCAAGCACTTCCGGCCTCGCGGCTGTCGGAAACATTGATGTTACGACGTCGGCTGGTGCAGCGTCTGCACTTTCCGCAATTGAAGGCTTTATCCAAGTCGGCATTGATGCGGCCGCCTCCTTTGGTTCCGCTCAAAAACGCATTGATATTCAAAATGAGTTCATCACGACCTTGTCGGACTCAATGAAACTGGGTATCGGCGCGCTAACCGACACCAATATGGAAGAAGCGTCCGCGCGTTTGCAGTCTCTGCAAGTGCAACAACAGCTCGGCATCCAGACCCTTGCGATTGCAAACCAGCGTCCGCAAGTTCTCCTGGGCTTATTCCAGTAAGTTTTTGATACAGGAGCAGGTTCGCCTGCTCCTGTTTTCCATCAACCACAAATGACAGATCAAAAGGATCAAGGCAGTAACGATGGCAACATCTTTCGCACAAAATGGCTATGAGGCTTCCACAAAAACAATAAACAGTGACAGCGGCATGGAATATCAGATCTTTGCCCGCATCACGCGAGATCTTTCAAACATACGCACTGGCGCTCCAGATTACCATGCAAAGAGGGCGGCTGCACTCAACAAAAATATGAAGCTCTGGTCTATTCTTGCTGTTGAAGTTGCTAACGAGAACAATAAATTACCTACTCAGTTGCGATCAAACCTCTTTCACCTCGCGGAATTTACACGACACCATACCTCTAAAATTTATGCTGGCGAAGGTGAATTAGGAATTCTTATTGAGGTGAACACGATGGTCATGCGCGGATTACGTACGCAGCCCCCAACAGAAATTCCTGATTAATGACTGGTGGGTTGGTCATACGGCTACGGCCTCACGAGAAGTTTTTAGTGAACGGCGTTGTACTGGAAAACGGCGAGAAGCGCGCGAAATTACGCATCAAATCCCATGACGCCAATTTGCTAAGGTTGCGCGATGCGCTGCATCCCAATGAGGCAACAACACCGGTAAAACGACTTTATTATGTGGCGCAACTGATCGTGACAGGTGACCTCGAGCCGGACAAGGGCGCGACAGAACTGCTCGGTGGCCTGCGCGCACTGTATGATGCGCTACCGGAAAAAGAGTGCCGCGATATAGTTGATCAAGGGCAAAAACATTTAAACAATAAAGCATACTATCAAGTGATGCGCTCCTTAAAGTCGCTTTTCCCACACGAGGAAAAACTACTCCTCATCGCTCGCGCCAATGAACTACGCCATTTTGGCGAAAGTGAGGCGTAGTGCTCTTTCAGCCGACGGCTGGGATAGGTGGCCTACCTGGCTGGCTCGTACTTGAGAGGACGGAGGCCCGTCAACGTGAAGTTTTTGAACGCTCGCCAGTTATAAAGCGTGATATCGATTATTTTCGCGAAAACATCAGCAAAGCTCTGACTGCAAAAGACCTCGTCAATGATCGCCGATTGCTAACCGTCGCCCTTGGCGCCTTTGGCCTTGGCGATGAGATTAATAAAAAAGCCTTTATTGAAAAAATCCTCGACGAAGGTACTGAAAAATCAGACGCCTTCGCCAACCGATTTAACGAGCCACGGTTTAAGGCGCTGTCGGAAGCATTCGGCTATGGTAATATCCAGGGTGGCTCGAGTGTTCTGCTTGAATCCTTCCGTGAGGATATGATTGCGCGTTTTAAAGTTCGAGAATTTGATCGCGCGGTTGGGGAAGGCGACAATGATATGCGCCTCGCACTGAATTTCAGACGAGAAATTCCAACCCTGTTGGACCCGGATACAACTGAAAAGACCGCCTGGTTTCAAATCATGGGCCAGCAGCCGTTGCGAGAATTGCTGGCGACTGCCCTCAATATTGGGCCATCCGTCGCCCAACTCAGTATTGACCGTCAGCAGGAAATTTTTGCAGATCGGGCTATAAGCATACTGGGCTCGTCAGACCCAGCTCAGTTTGACGACCCGGAAGTAGTCGACGAAGTTCTACGCCGTTTCTTTCTTATGCGGCAAGTAGAGAGCGGCCCCAGCCCCGCGACACCGGGATATGGAGCGTTAATGCTCCTCCAGGGCCCTAGCCTCGGCGCCGGTGCAATTGAAAATTTGCTGCTTTCACAAATCTGATCCGCTTTCACACAGCTGCGGCGTTAATGCGGTTTTTAATTTTTCAAAACTTGCCTCACACGATTCAGCCTTGTCAGAGATAAAGGCTTCCAGTCGCGGCCAAACATCAATGGCGCGATCGATAACCGGATCTGAGCCTGTCGCATATAAACCGGTTTGTATCATCGCAGACGCATCATCATAAGCCGAAATCAGCCTCCTTGCTTCGATCAGCAGAGCGTTTTCATTGTCAGACGCCGCTTTCGGCAGCGACCGTGAAACACTGCGCCGAACATCGATCGCAGGGAAGCGACCGCGTTCGGATATTTCCCGGTCGAGCACAACGTGCCCGTCAAGAATGCTGCGCACCATATCGGCAACCGGTTCATCCATATCAGAACCGGCGACCAGCACGCTGAAAATTGCGGTTATATCGCCTGTACCGAGAGAGCCTGGCCCCGTGCGTTCAGCAAGCGAAGCGATAGCTCGGAATGTCGAAGGCGGATAAGCACGCAAGGAAGGCGTTTCACCAGCGGTAAGCGCAATTTCGCGATGCGCATCCGCAAACCGGGTAATCGAATCAAACAACAAAAGGACATGCAGACCCTGGTCTCGAAAATACTCTGCTGCTGTGATCGCCATCAGTGCGCATCGCCTTTTTGACGGCGCCGGTTCTTCGCAGGTAGATGCAAAAACTACCGCGCGCGCGAGACCTTCTTCTCCGAGTGTTTCCTTAACAAATTCACGCACCTCTCGGCTGCGCTCACCGATTAACGCAACGATGACAATATCGGCCTCCACGCCCTTGGCCAATTGTCCAACCAGCATGGACTTTCCAACGCCGGACCCGGCAAACAGGCCAATCCTCTGTCCTTTGCAGATCGGTAGAAAGGTGTCGAACGGCGCCATCCGCGTATTCAAGCGTTCACCCAACCCTCGCCGCACCGTTATCGATGGCCCAAGCGGATTTAACATCATCGCACGCTCGCCCTGAGGCGTCGGTCGCCCGTCTGCAAATACTCCGTCGCAATTCATTACATTGCCGACCCATGCATTGCTCGGCCGCACCTCTTTACTTGCATGAAGATAGGCTCGATCCCCGGGCGACATTCCGTTCATGGAAGAATCCGGCATAGCCAACACAACATCATCTCTGATCGCAATGATCTCACCAAACGATGACATGCGCCCGAAGATCTCCACACGATCGCCAATGCGCGCCAAGGAACGCAAACCCGCGATATGTATGACACCGCGCTCAATCGCGGCGACACTTCCCCATAGCTGATGCGTGCTTGCCCCAGCGGCAACGCCGTTTACGATATCATTAAACTTCATGTTCATAGGGTTAACACACCAATTAAGATTATTTTCAACTTTGAAGTTTATTTTCATAACCTGTAATCCTTAACAGGACGTCGGCAGAATGCTTGACAACATAAACATTTTGAAACTCGCTTCGGCATTGGCGCGCCATGCCGCAGATCGTCATCAGCTGATATCTGAAAATATCGCCAATGCCGATACGAGTAATTTCCGTGCAAAAGACCTCGAGCCATTTTCCGAGGCCTATTCGCGGATGGCTAAGCAATTTAATCAAACGGGTGATCACTCGCCAATTTCTGGAAACGAGCCGCCCTGGCGCGTCAACCAGATTGATACACCCGGCATGGAATCGCCGAACGGGAACAACGTCTCACTTGAGGATCAGATGATGCGCTCTATCGAAGCGCAGGGCGATCATGAGACGGCAACGCTGATCTATAAAAAATCGATCGACATTTTGAGAATAGCCGTCAGAGGAAGAGCGTAGAGGCTGTTATGAACTCTTTTGTAAATTCAATGAGTGCGGCAGCGAGCGGAATGCGTGCGCAAGGATTTCGTATTCGTGTAGTTAGCGAAAATATCGCGAACAACGACACGCCCGGATACCACCGCAAGTTAATTTCTTTTAACAACGCATTCGACAACAAAACGAATATGAATCTTGTGGACGTTGGTCGCATGTCGCTCGACAATTCAGAATTGCAGGAAAAATACGACCCCGCACATCCTATGGCTGATGAAAACGGCATTGTAAAAATGTCGAACGTCAATCTAATGGTTGAAATGGCGGATGGGCGCGAGGCATCCAGGTCTTATGAAGCCAATCTCGCAACTTTTCAGCAAGCCCGGCAAATGTATTCGAGCTTGCTCGATATTCTCAGAAGGTAGGAAACTCAGTCATGGATATCAGCGCCTTCAATGCACTTAAGACTTACAGTTCAGCACAAAAAGTCCTTACCCCGGAAGGGGCAAAGCTAACAACGCCAAAAGACGGCAAAGAGGAATTCAACTTTTCATCTGTCACCGAGAACTTGGTCGGTGCTGTTGCGAAAAGTGAAAGCGCCGCGTCTGCATATATGACCGGTAAGGCCGACCCCCATTCCGTAGTCGAAGCGATCGCATCCGCTGAGCTTGCCGTTGAAACGGCAGTAACACTGCGCAACCGTGTTGTCGAAGCCTATCAAGAACTGCTGCGAATGCCGATTTAGCAACCACACAGGTCCTCACAATGTCTGACGCAGAAATTATTGGCCTACTGAGAGAGTACCTTTGGGCAGGCGTGTGGATCGCCTCCCCACTACTCATTACTGCGCTTGTCGTGGGTATTGTAATCGGCCTCTTCCAGGCGCTGACCTCTATCCAGGAGCTGACCCTGACTTTCGTTCCGAAACTTGTCGCCATGCTCATCGCATTTACAATGTGTATCGGCTTTTCAGCCAACCTGATGCTTTCTGTATTCAACGAGAGCGTCGTTAGATTCATCGCGAATTAACGATATGCAAAACCATCCCTTAACCGGCGCACTCATGGGTGCAGCCAAGAGCCGACAAGGTAGCGCGTTTATGTTTTATAGTGTGGGTAGCCGTGGGAAATAATATACGCGTTTTTTTCCAGCCGACCGTAATGCTCGCTATCGCGTTGATGATCATCATTGTGATGATGGTCCTACCTGCACCCGCATGGGTCGTCGATGTTGGACTGACCATATCATTTGCATTGGCCTTTCTAATCCTAACAATCACACTTTTCATTGAGCGTCCGCTGGACTTCTCCTCGTTCCCGACAATCCTGCTAGGCTCGCTTTTGCTGCGACTGTCGCTGAATATTTCATCGACAAAACTTATTATCGGCCAAGGCCATACCGGTATTGATGCTGCTGGCGGTGTTATTCGTGGATTTGCGATGTTCATCATGGGCGGCAATGTATTTTTGGGCCTAGTCATCTTCGTCGTCCTGTTGATCGTCAATTTTATGGTGATCACCAAGGGCGCAGGGCGGATGGCTGAGGTTGGGGCCCGGTTCGCACTCGATGGCATGCCAGGCAAACAGCTTGCAATCGATTCTGACATGGCGGCCGGCGCCATAAGCCATGAAGAGGCAAAACAGCGGCGTAAACACGAGCAGGAAGAAACGACATTCTTCGGATCTCTGGACGGCGCATCAAAATTCGTAAAAGGCGACGCTATCGCCGGACTGTTAATCACTCTTCTTAATCTCGTTGTTGGTCTGGCAATAGGCATCGGCGTGCATAAACTTTCATTCGGCGATGCGATTACAACATATTCAATATTGACCGTAGGCGACGGCCTGGTCTCGCAGATTCCTTCAGTCATCATATCTATAGCCGCAGCGCTTCTGCTATCAAAAGGCGGTATTCATGGATCTGCTGATCGCGCACTCTTTGATCAGTTTGGCGAATATCCGTCCGCCATTGCAACTGTCGCGGTGATGCTTGGTGTGTTCGCTCTCTTGCCAGGTATGCCATTTGTACCTTTTATGGTGTGTGCTCTAATTTTAGGCGCCACGGCGTATTTTGCGTATCAACGAAAACATCGCGCAGCTGATAGCAAAACAGAACCAGAAGATGAGGTCGCAGATGGCTTGCCAAAACAAGAATCTCTTGGCGACATTCTAGACCTCGATGAAATTCATATCGAGTTTGCACCGGATATCATCCCGCTTTGTATGGACTCCGACGTGGGGCTCGATAAACGCATCGCGAAGATCCGGAAATATGTCGCCGCCGAGTTCGGATTCATTGTTCCTGCAATCCGTTTGACCGACAATACGGCGCTACGCGAAAATGAATATGTGATCCGTATACATGGCGTTGAAGTTGCGCGAAGCACTTTGGACCCAAGAGGCGTCATGGTCCTTACGCGAGACGATGTACCGTTGGATATCGCTGGCCGCGATGTCAAAGAACCGGTTTACAACGCTCCCGCACGGTGGATTGCAGCCGACCGTCAGGAAGATGCCGTTATTCTGGGGCTGCCGGTTATCGAGCCAGTGGAAGTAGCCGCCACTCACCTTCTCGAAGTGATTAAGTCAAATTTTGCACGGTTGATGACCCGGCGCGCGCTCCGCCGTGTTCTTGACGAGTTTGTTGCTACTTCCGATCCGGCAAAGGCTGAGGCAAATCAAAAAATTCTCGATGAATTTATCACCGACCAAACGCCCTTCGACCTTATACAGGCCGTGTTGAGGTTATTGCTTGAAGAACGCATATCGATCCGCAATCTGCCCGTAATACTGGAAGCGATTGCGGAGGGGCGCTCTGTCCTGTCTTCGCCTGAGCAAATCACAGAATATGTCCGCCAACGCATTGGATTTCAATTCACAACAAAACTCCGCGGAGAGGATGGCTACTTGCCGCTAATTCAACTGGCGCCTGACTGGGAAGAGCTGTTTCAAAAGCAAGAGACAGAACAAGGAAATGGAGTTGCGGATATTGCGCTTTCTCCAAACGACTTTAACCGCCTTGCATCCTCTATTCGCGAAAAGATTTCGAGCGCCGTCTCCGGCGGAGTATTTCCTGCTATTGTTACGAGTGCAAAACGCAGACGCTTTTTGACGACGGTTCTCGCTGCAAAAGGCATTCGCAATCCAGTCATATCCTACGAAGAAATTGACCCGTCGGAGAGGCCGTCAATTCTCGGCGTCGCGTAAGGCAAGCGTTATGGAAGCGTTTTCATCCTTGACCCTACTCAGCGGCGTTGCAACTGAAAATATAATGTTGGCGGCCGCGATATTTACAAGAATGTCCGCGCTTGCATTCTTTCTCCCCGGTCTTGGCGAGCGTGCCGTGCCAGTTCGAGTGCGGCTGGCTGTCGCCATGGCCATAACCCTTGTTATCAGCCCGGTTCTAATGAGTGGGTTCACCTCCCCTGCAAACCTGTCGCAGACCTTCGCAATGCTTGTGGCAGAAGCAGTCTCCGGCGCATTGATCGGTTTCAGCATTCGTATCGCTGTTTTTGCAATCCAGACAGCTGGGGCCATCGCCAGTCAGAGCTTGTCGCTAGCGCAATTGTTCGGATCCAATTTCGGATTTCAACCAGAATCACCGATCGCGAATTTGCTAATGTTCGCCGCTATTGTGATTGCTGTCTCTTCCGGCCTGCATTTTCAGGCTGTCGGCGTGTTGGTTGTCTTTTACGAAATCATTCCGGTGGGCGCCTTCCCCGGTGGCAACGAAACCGGACAATGGGCGGCGAACCGAGCAGCATTTGCGTTTTCCGCCGCCTTGTCGCTTGCCCTACCCTTCATCGTTCTCGGATTTATGTATAATTTAGCTATCGGCGCCGCAAACCGCGCCATGCCGCAATTGATGGTCGCTTTTGTCGGCATTCCTGCGGTGACCCTTGCCGGCATGATGCTGCTCGCCATGACCGCACCTATGCTTCTTGGCATATGGCTCGATTTGGTCGGCGAGCTCATTGGAGAGCTTATGGGTTATGCCCAATGAGCGACAATGAACAACCCAGCGGTGAGGACAAGTCACACGCCCCGACACCGCAAAAGCTGCGGCAATCGCGAGAAAAGGGCGATGTCCCCTATTCGTCGGAGGCGACTTCCGCAGCTACCTATATCGCCTTTTTTATATCCTTGATCGTTGTTGCTGGTTGGATGGCGGCACATACGCACTCAACACTGTTGCCGTTTTTCACTAAACCCGAAGAGATTAGCACGCTACTGTTTTCATCCAACAACACTGAAACTCTGGGAGACTTAATCGCCCGCGCGTCCGTTCCAGCGATGGCGCTGTTGGCGATTTTAGCGTTGGCAGCCCTATGCTCAGCTTTTGCGCAACAAGCATTTGCGTTTTCGCTATCAAAGATCAAACCAAAACTCTCTCGAATTTCCATGCTAGACAACGCAAAACAAAAATATGGAACAAACGGTTTAGCCGAGTTTGTTAAGCGCTTTGCAAAACTAAGCGCTATACTCGCCATTGTTCTGTTCGCGGTTAAAGATCGATTTCTCCAGCTGCCGGCCCTTGCCGGCCTGCCAGCGAGGTCGATATTAGATTTTCTCCATAATGAGGCGATCTTCTTCTTTGGCCTTATTACCACCACTGCCGTTGTGATTGCCGCTATCGATATGCCTTGGAGTTATTTTCAACATCGCAAACGCCTGATGATGACGTTCCAGGAAGTAAAGAAGGAAAATAAAGATATTGAAGGTGATCCAGCGCTTAAAGGCGCCCGGCGCCAGCGCGCCGAAGCGATAGCAATGAACAGAATGATGGCGGACGTGCCTAAAGCCGATATAATAATCGTCAATCCGACGCACTACGCCACAGCACTTAAGTGGGATCGCAAAAGAGGCGCAACGCCGGTGTGCGTCGCCAAAGGGGTTGATGAAATTGCCGCACGCATTCGTCAGATCGCGGCGGAACACGGCGTCCCGATACGACGAGATGCGCCAACTGCGCGCTCAATTTTTGCGCTTGTAGACATTGGCAAAGATATTAAACGTGAACACTACGCCGCCGTGGCTGCAGCAATTCATTATGCGGACGAGCTTCGCAAGAAAGGTCGTGGAGAGGTGCAGCCATGAAGCATAAGGAAGTAATAAAACTCGGTGGCCTCTTGCAAACAAAAACTCAGATCGAAAAAATGCGATACGCCAAAATTATAAATCAGCAAAAACTATTTTTCGATGAGGCAAGACGCCTAAGGTTTCTCGCGAACGAGAGCGCCCTGCATGAAGCCTTACACCCCACAGCAGTTGAGTTGTCGCATTTTCAAAGATATAGAGCGCAGCTTAACGAAGCAGCAAACCGAAAATTCGCAACTGCTGAAAGTTTTAAGCTGGCGATCCAATCTGCTCGTACAAACCTCCAACACGCCCTGCAGCGCGAACTCGCTTGGGCCAAAACCACCAACAACCTCAAACGAGTGGCGCGACAGCAAAGAAATACCAAGGAAGAACGACAAAGCGAGCAATCTATTCTGGTAAAATTTAGCCAGCAAGCCAACCTTTGAACCCCATGAATGAGAAAAACCTTCGGCCGCGAAACAACCGGCCATATCTATAGCCGCTCAGCGACTAGGCTATTGGCTTGCCAAGGTTCCAACAATTTTTCGCACCTGACGCTTCAGTGGCGGCGCCAACAGTCGTAGCGTTTCTATAAGTTCCATTTCTTGGTCCGTGTAACTTATACTCTCCCTGGGTGGAAATTCCTTCGACAGGAGGTCACGAAATAAATCATTTGGGGTGATGTCTAATGAAAAGCAAATCGCCAGCATGCGGCTTGCCGGCAGGCGGTTAAGCCCCTTTTCGTATTTCTGAATTTGTTGAAAAGTTACCCCTAACCGTCCGGCAAGTTCCTTTTGTGAGATATATTTTTGATTACGCAATAGCTTCAACCGGCGCCCAACATACAAGTCAACGATGTTTTGCTGTGACGCCTTCATTTGGTGAGCCAAGATTTTGCCCCGTTTTTTGCCAACATGCCCTCAAATATTTGGAGAGAATGCCAATGTCTAATTAGCTAGGTTGAATAGGTTAATCAGCTGTTAATTGTATTAAATCAATAACACACCAATAACGCGAATAACCACATCAGCGTCATAATTTTGCGGCAACACATACTTTCCAACTTCATCTCAAGTATTACTCAGGTGAATTTCAGCACCAGTCTATTCATAAAAACTACAGTGCAATAGGTATTGCGCTGGGTATTGAGCCAGCCTGGATTAAGAATAAATCAATCGCAATGCGCTTATACTGGAGTTAATTTTCTGTTGACATCAATTGCGGGTGGCCGGATGAGTGAAAAATCAAACATGGCGTGCGAACCCCATCGTATCGGTAGCACGGCAATGCAAGAAATGGCGAAAATGGACATCCCCCCCATGCCGCCATTTTACCAAGTATGGTTTTCCTATCTAGAAAAAAAGAATTACGATCTCGCTCTAGAGATCGAAAATAGAATAAATTCTCAAAAGCAGGTCGATGAATATTTTCTGAAGGATATGCATGAGAAATATTTCGAAATCTCTCAGTCTACAAAAAGAGTTGAGCATTTTGCTGGCGACATGTTGCAAGAAACTAATACGTTAAAAGAACTTGCAGTCACGTTTGGCTCATCAGCAAAAGAGTTTCGCGAAGACTTGTCCGGCCTGTCTCAAAAAGCTGACGCCTCTATTGATCGCGATTCTGAAGTAGAAGAGGTTTTTTCATCCCTAGTTGGGGCTGCGCAAAAAGCTATTGAGCAAAATAGCAAGCTTGAAGAAAATTTAGCGCGTGCGATAGCTCAAATTTCTTCCTTGCAGCAATCGATTGGAAAAGTCGTTTCCGACGCCAACACCGACCCGCTTACAAAATTACATAACCGCCGCTATTTTGATACTGTTGCCCCAAAATTGCTAGCAGCTATGCGCACAGAAAAAAAACCTCTGTGCTTTATCGTAGCTGACATCGATCACTTCAGGAAATTTAATGACAAGTGGGGCCACCAAATTGGGGATCAAGTGTTAAAGCTAGTTGGCCATGTCCTTCGAGAAAACGTCAAGAGTCAAGACCTTTTTGCGCGTTATGGCGGAAATGAGTTTGTGCTTGCGCTACCCAACAAAACTCTTTCCGACGCCGCTGCATTCGCGGACAACATTCGGGTTTCTATCGGTAAAAGAAAGCTGGTCAACAAGACGACCAATGATAATCTCGGGCGCATGACCATGTCGTTTGGTGTTGTCGAATCACAAAATTCAGAATCCCCAGACGAGCTGATCAGAGCTGCCGACGCCGCAATGAGTAAGGCAAAAGAACAAGGGCGCGACTGCGTCGTTTCTTAAGCCCGAAATAAATACTGATTGTGCTTTCCTGTAGCTCAGGGGGCAAACTCGATTAGGTGAGGCCAACAATTTCACCATTCTCATCTAAACCGATCTCTAACGCTGCAGGCTTACGCGGCAAGCCCGGCATGGTCATGATATCACCGCACACCGCCACCACAAATCCGGCGCCAGCTGATAGCCGCACCTCACGCACTTCTAGCGTATGGCCTGAAGGCGCGCCGAGAAGGCTTTGGTCCGTCGAAAAGCTGTACTGGGTTTTGGCGATACAAACCGGCAAATTGCCATAGCCCAGCGTTTCAAACTCCTTGACGCTTCGCGCTGCGGACGCGTTCAGAGATATTCCCGCCGCGCCATAGATCTTTGTTGCAACGGCTTCAATCTTTTCGGTCAGCGGCATTTCATCAGGATAAAGAAGGTTTACTTCAGGCGATCCGGAATCGAGCTGGTCTCTAACTGCCTCAGCAAGCGTAACAGCACCCGCACCCCCCTCCGCCCAATGTCTGGCAATCGCGAACCGTACGCCCTGCTCCTCACAAATGCTTTGCAGTACGGCGATTTCTTCGTCGGTATCCTTGACGAAATGATTGATCGCAACGACCGGTATCACCCCATATTTTTTTAAATTATCGATATGTCGGATGATATTGACTGAGCCGCGCTCAATAGCGCTGGCGTTTGGCGACCCAAGATCGCCCTTGGCGATGCCGCCCTGCATTTTCAACGCCCGTATGGTGGCGACGAGCACTATCGCGTCCGGTCGCAGACCGGACTGTCGACATTTAATGTCGAGAAATTTCTCAGCGCCTAAGTCTGCACCAAATCCTGCTTCGGTAACAACCACATCCGCAAGCAGCAACGCTGTGTTCGTCGCCATTACGGAGTTGCAACCATGAGCAATATTCGCGAACGGTCCGCCGTGAATAAATGCCAGGTTATGCTCAATACTCTGGACAAGATTGGGTTGCAGCGCATCTTTCAAGAGCACCGCCATCGCACCGTCAGCGCCAATATCTAGTGCGGTCACGGGACTTTTATCCCGTCGGCGCGCGATGATAATTTTACCGATTCGGCGCTGCAGATCGACAAGGTCGTTCGCCAGACACAGGATCGCCATGATCTCAGAAGCAACGGTAATATCAAACCCGCTTTCTCGCGGCACGCCATGCGCCGGGCCGCCCAGCCCGACATTAATGTTGCGAAGCGCCCTGTCGTTCATATCAACAACACGGCGCCAGCTGATCCGCCGTGGATCAATATTCTGCTCATTGCCCCAATGGAGATGGTTATCGAGCAGCGCCGCTAAAAGACTGTGTGCAGATGTAATCGCATGAAAATCGCCATTAAAATGGAGATTAATATCTTCCATTGGTATGACTTGCGCGCGCCCTCCACCGGCAGCGCCGCCCTTCATGCCAAAACATGGGCCTAGCGACGGCTCGCGCAAACACACCATCGACTTGACACCGATTTTGTTAAGTCCGTCATTGAGACCGACGCTGGTGGTTGTCTTGCCCTCGCCCGCCGGCGTCGGCGTGATCGCGGTGACGAGTACGAGCTTGCCTTTGGGCCGATCCTGGATTGAAGCAATATAGTCGAGCGTCAGCTTCGCTTTGTGGTGACCATAAGGAACGAGTGCATCAGTCGGCACACCAAGCCGTTCTTCTGCAAGCGGCAAGATCGGCTTCATGCTTGCGGCGCGGGCAATTTCAATATCAGGAGCGCCTGGCGGCGGAAGCGTATTGTCGGTCATTTGAATCCTGACGGCGTTAACTAGGCCGTTCCCATTTTATGTCGATACCGCCAACGGGCTAGTTCAGATTGTTGGCCATCTCTAATCGTCTCGATACGCGCCAGAGCGATCTGGTGAACTTCATCCTTACTTATTCGCGATGATGCGGCCAGCCGGCTGAACGATCTTTTGCCTAAATGATATCATTCTCCAAATTCACCGCAGTATTTGTTATTTATCTGCCAGGAAATCCCCGACTGCGTTAGAATTCACTCTTAACCGACCCGCCCCCAAGCGCTGCGAGAACTCAGCAAGCATTATATAATAGTGACTATCATGCGCTAGCAGGCAAGTTCGCCAACCCCTGTAGCCGTGCGCGCGTAAAGCGCCATATTGGCCTCCGCCGCTTTGCGCAAAGCAAAACCCGTCGGGCTGGAGATCGAGGCCAGCGCGGTCACACCGCTGCGCGCTGCTTTTTCGATCAGTTCATAGGAACACCGGCTCGACACCAAAACAAATCCGTTCTTTATGTCTACGCCTTCCAGCGCCAGAGCGCCAAGCAGCTTGTCGAGCGCATTGTGACGGCCCACATCTTCGCGTACATGCAGTATAGAGCCGTCATAGTTGACCCAGGCAGCGGCGTGAACTGAACGCGTTTGCTGATTGATCGGTTGGCGTCCAGGGAGCGCTTCAATCGCCTTTGAAACTGCCGACAAGTTGAGTGAGGTTTTCTCAGTTGCGACCTTCGGCAAGGGTTCAAAAAACGCATCGGCGTTTTCAAGACCACAAACGCCACAACCGGTATTGCCCGGCAGGTTGCGACGCCGCTGACGCAGATCGAACAGCTCAAGATAGTGCTCGGCAATCCGCACCCGCAAATCGGCGCCGCGATCGGTATGGATGATATCAAGACCAAGAATGTCTTTGACTGATCCGACAATGCGTTCCGTCAGAGAAAATCCGACGGCAAAATCAACTAGATCCTGCGGCGTCGCTAACATCACTGCATAATTGCGCCGATTGTAAACCAAGGCGACAGGGGTTTCTTCCGGCACGCGCCACTGCTCTTGCACGCCGTCGGCTGCACGGATGGCGGTCCGGCTATCTGGCGCCGCCGCCTTGCCGATTACTTTGACGGGAAACATAGGCCCTATTCAGCCGGTATCTTAGCGATCTTACGATAGCCCGGCGCTTCACGTTCATAAGCATTTTGCCAGTCCGACTTGTGGTTTGCCGGCGTAACTTGCACTGCCGTCACCTTGTATTCCGGACATTGCGTCGCCCAATCGGAAAGCTCAGTTGTCACCACATTAGCGCCGGATTGCGGATAGTGGAACGTCGTGTAGACGACGCCCGGCGCCATGCGCTCAGAGATCACCGCGCGCAGGCTGGTTTCCCCTTTGCGGCTGCGGATCGACACCCATTGCCCGTCGCGCACACCGCGCGTTTCGGCGTCAGAGGGGTGGATTTCCAGAACATCCTCTTCCCACCATTCAACATTCTCCGTACGCCGTGTTTGTGCACCGACATTATACTGGCTTAAGGTGCGTCCTGTGGTCAGTATCAGGGGGAATTTGCGGTTTGTTTTTTCTTCCGTCGGCACATATTCGGTGACAACGAAGGCTCCCTTGCCGCGCACAAAACCGTCAACATGCATAATCGGCGTGCCATCCGGCGAAGCGTCATTACATGGCCATTGAACACTGCCTTCTTTATCAAGCAGCTTGTAGGAAACATATTTGAAAGTCGGTGTCAGCGCCGCGATTTCGTCCATGATTGCCGAAGCCGAACTGTGACCCATTTCATAGCCGAGCGCACGGGCGAGGTCTTGCGTCACTTCCCATTCATCTTTGCCGGTTTGCGACTTCATTACCGGACGCACGCGATTAATTCGGCGCTCGGCATTAATAAAGCAGCCATCTTTTTCTAGAAATGAAGTGCCCGGCAGGAAGACATGAGCGAAGCGCGCGGTCTCGTTGAGGAAAAGATCCTGAACGATGAGAACGTCCAGCGCCTTGAGCGCAGTCTCCACATGCTTAGTGTCCGGGTCGGACTGAGCGACATCCTCGCCTTGAATATAAAGTCCCATGAACGAGCCAGCGCAGGCCTCGTCAAACATGTTGGGGATGCGATAACCGGGCTCCGGATCTTGGCTCCGGCCCCAGGCCTTTTCGAAGATAGCGCGCACGCCGTCGTCAGAGACAGGGCGGTATCCGGAGAACTCGTGCGGAAAGGATCCCATGTCGCACGAGCCCTGAACATTATTCTGCCCACGGAGCGGGTTAACCCCGACCCCTCGGCGGCCGATATTGCCGGTTGTCATGGCAAGGTTGGCCAGCCCCATGACCATGGTTGAGCCCTGACTGTGTTCGGTAACGCCGAGCCCGTAATAGATTGCCGAATTTTTACTTCCCGCATAAAGCCTTGCAGCGGAGCGGATATCCTCAGCCGGCACGCCTGTTATCTTAGCCACCGCCTCCGGCGAATTTTCAGCGGACTTTATAAAGCCGAGCCATTCTCGGAAGGTCTCAAGATCGCAGCGTTCTTCAACAAATGCTTCATCAATAAACCCCTCAACGGCGGCGACGTGGGAAAAGGCGTTAATCAGCGCAACATTCGTACCCGGCCTAAGCGGTAAATGGTGCGCCGCCTCAATATGTGGCGAACGAACAAGATCGATCGCGCGCGGATCGGCAACGATGAGCTTGGCGCCTTCGCGCAAACGTCGTTTCATCTGCGAGGCAAACACCGGGTGCGCATCCGTCGGATTGGCGCCAATCACCATGATCGTGTCGGCCTCAGCAACAGAATCGAAATCCTGAGTGCCTGCGGATGTGCCGAAGGTTTGCTTCAGCCCATAGCCCGTCGGCGAATGACAGACCCGCGCGCAGGTGTCGATATTGTTATTTGAAAACGCAGTGCGTACCATCTTTTGAACCAGCCAGACCTCTTCAATGGTGCAGCGGGAAGATGAAATCGCACCGATAGATTTGCGGCCATGTTTTTCTTGGGTGGCTTTGAGGCGGCTTGCCGCATAACCAATCGCTTCATCCCAGGAAACTTCACGCCATGGATCCGTAATGGTCTCACGGATCATTGGTTTGGTGATCCGGTCCTTATGCGTTGCATACCCCCAGGCGAAGCGGCCTTTGACGCAAGAATGCCCGTGATTGGCTTTACCATCCTTATATGGCGTCATGCGCACAACCTGATCACCTTTAATTTCAGCTTTAAACGAGCAGCCAACGCCGCAATAAGCGCAGGTCGTCAACACCGTGCGATCAGGCACGCCATGATCAATGACAGATTTCTCCTGCAACGTCGCCGTCGGACAAACCTGAACGCAAGCGCCGCAGGAAACGCACTCAGAATCGAAAAAGTCCTCACCCATAGAGACCGAAACTTTCGAGCCAAAGCCCCGGCCCTCAATAGTCAGCGCAAGCGTGCCCTGGACTTCATCACAGGCGCGTACGCAGCGTGAGCAGACAATGCATTTCGACGGATCAAATGTGAAATAGGGGTTGCTCTCATCTTTTTCAGCATCCAGATGGTTATCGCCCGCATAGCCGTAGCGAACATGACGCAGGCCCACCGCACCAGCCATATCCTGAAGCTCACAATCTCCATTGTCCGAGCAGGTCAAACAATCAAGCGGGTGGTCGGAAATATAAAGCTCCATCACGCCGCGGCGCAGTTTTGCGAGCCTTTTTGTTTGAGTATGGATTTTCATGCCGTCTTCGACCAGTGTCGTGCACGAAGCCGGCGTTCCCTTCCGGCCTTCAACTTCAACTACACAGAGCCGGCAGGAACCAAACGCCTTTAGCTGATCCGTAGCACAAAGTTTTGGGATTGAGAGCCCGGCAATTGCGGCCGCGCGCATCACAGAAACGCCGGCAGGAACACTCAATGCATGGCCGTCAATCTCAACCGAAACCGTACCGGCAACATCCACATCCGGAGTGCCAAAATCTTTTTCTCGAAGAATAGGCATCTTGCTTCCTCGACAAACTGGCGTTACCCGCCAAAATCTTCCGGAAAATGCTTCACTGCACTTTGCACCGGCATTGGCGTCAGACCACCCATGGCGCAGAGCGAGGCTTCAGTCATAAGTTCACACAAATCATCAAGGACTTTCAAGTTTTCCGCACGGTTATCACCGGTGATAATTTTATCAATCGTTTCTTTGCCGCGCACTGCACCAATGCGGCAGGGAGTGCATTTTCCACAGGATTCAATCTCGCAAAATTCCATCGCGAAATGCGCCTGACGCGCCATATCAACAGTATCGTTAAAAACCACAATGCCACCATGGCCAAGCATGGCGCCAGCCTTTGCCAGCGCTTCATACTCCATTTCTACATCAAAATTTCGAACCGGGATATAGGCGCCCAGCGGTCCGCCCGCCTGGACCGCCCGTATAGGCTTGCCGGAACGCGTGCAGCCGCCAAAATCTTCGAGCAACTCGCGCAAGCTAACGCCGAATGCTTTTTCAACGAGACCGCCTTGCGCGATATCCCCCGCCAATTGAAACGGTTGTGTACCGCGCGAACGGCCGACGCCAAAGTTTTTATAATGTGCCGCGCCTTTGGCTAAGATAACCGGAGTGGTTGCCAGAGTCAGGACATTGTTGACGATCGTCGGCTTGCCGAATAACCCCTTGATCGCAGGGATTGGCGGTTTCACCTTCACTTCGCCACGTTTGCCCTCAAGACTTTCCAGCATTGAGCTTTCTTCGCCGCAGATATAAGCCCCCGCGCCAATGCGGATATGAACATCAAAACCCGTATCGGAGCCGTCAATATTGTCGCCAAGGAGGCCCGCTTTGCGCCAGATGTCGACCGCACGCCGCATGGTTTTAACTGCATGGGGATATTCAGAACGCAGATAAATATATCCGGTCGCGGCGCCGACGGCGCGCGCAGAGATCACCATTCCCTCAAGCAAGATAAACGGATCGCCTTCCATCAACATACGGTCAGCAAACGTGCCGCTATCGCCTTCGTCGGCGTTACAGCAAATATATTTCTCGTCCCCCGGTTGTTCGTGCGCGGTCCGCCATTTTATCCCGGTTGGAAAACCTGCGCCGCCGCGACCGCGCAGGCCGGCCTCGGTAA
Organism: Hyphococcus sp.; assembly: GCA_021776415.1. Lineage (GTDB taxonomy): Bacteria > Pseudomonadota > Alphaproteobacteria > Caulobacterales > Parvularculaceae > Hyphococcus. The sequence goes on along the minus strand of JAJFFY010000007.1, from coordinate 56,239 downwards.
CCGTTTCAACAATCTCTACTGGCTCCATCGCCAACGCCTTGCGCAACCCAACAAGGCCCCCATTGGCCTCAAAATCTGCAAGGCTCAAAGGGTCAATCACACCGCAGCGTGCGAATGTAACGCGCTCTTGTTTAGCTAAATAGGAAATCTCTTCGGTCACCCCCTGCGCCAGCCCATGATCGCCGCCGTTAAGAAAATCGGCGTCAAACAACGACGCAACATCACTATCCGCGACCGGACCATAGGCGACCCGCCCGCCCCCGGTTTCCACCTCAACCAAAGGCTCTAGCCACAACATGCCGCGTGAACCGTTGCGGACGATCTCAAGGTCAATCTTGCGCCTGTCTGCTTCGCGGCGAATGGCGGCTACCGCACCGTCTGCACCGACAGAAATCGCGGCGGCATCGCACGGCACGTAAACCCTAATTGTTCCGCCGGCCATCACCCACGCTCCGCTTTCTCGATACACCGTTCAACCAGCGCGTCCAGGCGCTCTGGCGTCACCCGACCAAAAAGCTCACCGTCAATCATCGCCGACGGCCCAAGAGCACAGTTGCCAAGGCAGTAAACCGCTTCCAGTCCAATTAGATCATCTGCACTCTTGCAGCCTGTGGACACATTCCATTTTTGCTCAGCGTGAGCGGCAAGCGCCTCCGACCCAACCGCCTGGCAGGCCTCGGCGCGACATATTTTGATGAAGTGTTTTGCCGGCGCCGCGCGCCTATAGTCATGGTAAAAGCTAACGACGCCATGGATCTCTGCACGCGAAATATTGAGCACGTCGGCGATGGTGCGAAGCGCATCGTCACTGAGCCAACCTTCGGCCGCCTGCGTCTCGTGCAGGATTTCCAAAAGCGCGTCTGGACGATTATTATGCCGCCCGCAGATCAGGTGGGCGGGTGCATGCTCAAGCTTATCAATCAATGCCACCATTTCTCGCTTCTTATATTACACTAGCCGGACCAGGCCCGCATTGCTTGACGCAGTCAGTCTTTTTTTCGGTTTTCCATCGCCGCTAGCTGTTCCGACGTCGCAGGCCGTTGATACTGCGCCTTCCATTGTTCATAAGGCATACCATAAATGTACTCGCGCGCTTCCTCGCTGGAAATGGTGACGCCGTACTCATCCCCCGCTGCCATATACCATTTCGAGAGGCAATTTCGGCAAAATCCGGCCAAAATCATCAAATCGATATTCTGCACATCTTTGTTGGAGTCAAGGTGAGCAATGAGGCGACGCATCACCGCAGCATCCAATTTGTCACGATCACTATCCCTCAAGCTAACCATGTGTTCGGTCTCCTCCATAGTGGCTGGCGCGGGTGGAGCTGTCGGCCCTCTCGCCAATAGACCTTGTCAGAAAAACAACCCGCCTCGAGACTTGCCGCCTGAAATATCACCGCTAAAGATTATTCAATGACTGGCCTGTTGGCCAGTTTTTTCTTGCCTAAACCGGTGGGACAAACGGCCCTGCAAAGATTGGCTCTAAAAAAGAGGTCTTTCGGGCGCCGCTACAGTGCGCTATCTGACCGATCTAAAAAAGGCGCTCAAAAATGACTGAAGCCACTATCATCGACGGCAAAGCCATCGCCGCTCACGTTACTGACAGGATCGCAGCGCAGACCAAAGACTATATTCGCGAAACCGGGACACCTCCCTGCCTTGCCGTAGTTCTTGTCGGAGAAGACCCGGCGAGTGCGGTCTATGTCCGTAACAAAGGCAGGACCGCGGAAAAGATCGGCTTCAAATCAATTCAACACACACTCCCGGTCGATACGCCTGAGTGTGACCTGATCAAACTCATCAACACTCTAAATGGCGACCCAGCCGTCAACGGTATCCTCGTACAATTGCCACTACCGGCGCATATTGATGCGACAAGAATTATTGAATTGATCGCGCCAGAAAAAGATGTTGACGGATTTCACCCGATCAATGTCGGCCGCCTCGGCGCCGGTGATTTTGATGCTGCGCTGATCCCTTGCACGCCAGCGGGCGCCGTTATTCTCGCCAAGTCTATGCTAGGCGATAATTTGTCCGGCCTTCATACGGTTATCATCGGCCGCTCCAACATTGTCGGCAAGCCAGCGGCCCAGCTGTTCCTCGCTGAAAATTGTACAGTTACCATCGCGCATAGCAGAACCAAAGATATTGAAGATGTTGTACGCCGTGCCGATATTGTCGTCGCCGCTGTCGGACGGCCTGGAATGGTCAAAGGCACGTGGATTAAACCGGGCGCGACGGTCATTGATGTCGGCATCAATCGCATCGCAGCGCCAGAAAAGGGTGAAGGCAAAACCAGGCTTGTCGGTGATGTTGATTTCGCTAGCGCCGCTACTGTTGCCGGATATATCACACCTGTGCCTGGCGGGGTTGGCCCGATGACGATTGCGCTATTGATGGCGAACACTCTTGCCGCCGCATGCCGGCAAAACGGCATTCCACATCTGAACAAACCGTTTTAAATTTCATCGGCGCATGGGCGGGTATGATTTCTATTTTGCTGATGAAACGCTTATCAAAAAGTTTCTGACCGCTTGGGCGCAATGTCGTTCTCATATAGATGAAACTGACCGTATCAGAAGGTAGCGCACTCTCGCCAAACATCAAAAAAATTGCCAAACTCAATGAATCTATAGGGAATAATGGCATGAGAGTTAAGCGTCGAGCATTTTACAGGCCGCAACAGGCGCAGTACTAACTTCCGCCACAGGCGGTTGCACCATCAAGGCACCGAAAATTATCTCCACCAAAGCGAAAGAACTAACCATGGCGCACACAACCCCATCACCACTGATCATCGCCCACCGCGGCGCGCCCGGCTATCTCCCGGAACATACCCTCACCGGGTACCGTTTAGGAGCCACGCTTGGAGCAGATTATATCGAACCTGATCTGGTGTTCACCAAGGACGGGCGCTTGGTTGCGCGCCATGATCATTATCTATCAACCACCACTGACATTGCTGACCACCCAGAATTTGCAACGAGGAAAACTGAAAAGCCTGGCCATGACGGCGCTGATTGGTTCACAGAAGATTTTACTCTCGCTGAAATAAAAACTCTACGGGCGCGTCAGGCGATGGAATTTCGCAGCCATGCCGCGGATAGCATGTTTGAAATCCCAACGTTTGACGAGGTAATTGCGCTTGCGCAATCTGAAGGAAAAAAACTGGGCAGAACAATCGGTATTTATCCAGAAACGAAATCGCCCGATTATTTCGCAAGCCTTGGTTATGATTATGCAACTGTAGTTCTCGGTGCATTAGAACGCGCAGGATGGAATGAAAAAGACGCGCCAGTGTTTATTCAGTCATTCGAAATACCGATATTGAAAGACCTCAGAACCAAAACCCAATTGCCACTCATCTACCTTCTCGAATCAAAGAGCGACCTCACCATGCCAGACATAGCCGCCTTTGCGGATGGCATTGGGCCCTACAAAAAACTGCTCGTTAATACTGATGGCCAGTCGAACGGGCTTATCGAAGACGCCCACGCGGCTGGCCTGAAAGTCCACCCATGGACTTTCAGAGCAGACCAGCTACCCGATGCTTTTCAGACCGCTCATGCCGAGTTTGAATTCTTCTTTAAACTCGGCGTCGATGGTGTTTTCACGGATTTTCCCGATACGGCTTATGCGGCGCGACTTGCAGGCGCCGCCATCCAACTTTAGTGGCGGTTATATTGTTCGTTCGCTATTTCCTCGCTCACGCCCATCTCGTCAGCCGGCTCTGCTGCATTGAGGCCGGAGAGGAATGACAGCAACACCGGATTGACTGCTTCCGATTTGCGAAAATGCATCGCGTGATCGCCATTTTCAATAATCACCAGCTCCGCATTCGGCGCCGCCGCTGCAAATGTATCCGTACTGTTAATGTGAACGGTTTCATCTTTGCCGCCAAATATCGCCATCATCGGAAAGCCTGCCTCTCCTGCGGCATAATAAATTGGGTCTTGGTCACGCAAAGGGAAATGGCGAAGAATATTCAACATCGCCGGAAAGTAACCACGATATTCTGCCTGGACAAGCGGATCCCCGAGAAGGGGGCCATCGCCGCATTCACCGCAAGGCGGCTTCCACGGCGCCAACAACTGGCGCCGCCCAAGAACACGCCAGAGCCACTCGCCAGCTATGCGCGTGCGTAATATGTTCGAGATTATATCGTCGTCACGACCATGCATTTTAAGCCCTGCCGGAACAATCAGCATCAGACCCTTTATCTGGTCAGGATGTTGGCTTGCATACAGCGTTGCGGCCATGCCGCCGGTAGATTGGCCCGCGAGATAAAACGGCTCATCTACGCCTGTCGCATTCAGTAATTCGCGCACTTCACGCTCAAAGAAAGCCTGATCATAGCTCTCGGTTGGGCGATCGGAAAAGCCATGACCAAACAGATCCGGCAACAACACGCGATAACCAGCAGCGGCAAGCGCCTCAGCATTTTGAGCGAACATAAAGTGAGGAATATAAAGCCCGTGCAACATGACGATAGTCTCGCCATTGGCAACTTCTGGCGTAGGTTTAATCCATACATAGTGGAGTTTGCCACTGGTCAGTTCGGCGAATTGACCCGGCGCCCGGGCACGCACCTCATCGTCAAATGGCTTGTCGCCCATCCCGATCCACATATAGGGAATGATAAGGGCGGCGGCGACTACCACCAGCGCTATAATGGTTTTCTTGAACATGTAGCCTCCCCGCCGCTACGCACATCTGCGTCACTGAATAGACGTCAATATATCACTGGACACACTGAATTCCACTCCCATTTACACCAGTCTGGCTAAGCTTCCCACCGCCATTTCGTAAAACCAATAATAATCCTTGAGAGGTGAGCGTTTGTATTGCTATGAGCGCCAATCTCCTGAAATATGATCTGGCTGTCATATATTATTTACCAAGCGTATTACGCATACTGAATTTGAGCCCGCATGCTGGAACTAAAATCCATCACAAAATATGAACGTGGACAAGCGCATGTGGAGGGCGTCAATCTTTCACTGGCTCCCGGCAAATTGAATATTTTATTGGGCCCGACGCTTTCCGGAAAGACCACCCTGATGCGGTTAATGGCCGGCCTCGACAAACCCACAAGCGGCGAGATCATCATGGATGGTCAAGTCGTAACCGGCGTTCCGGTGCGCAAACGAAACGTCGCAATGGTCTACCAGCAATTTGTCAACTACCCGTCCTTGAGCGTTTATGAGAACATCGCCTCGCCCTTGCGGGTGCGCCGCGCCACCAATCGAGAAATCAAACAAAAAGTTGAGGGCGCCGCTGAAATTCTCGGCATCAAGGAATTTTTGCGCCGACGCCCGAGCGAGCTTTCCGGCGGCCAACAGCAGCGCATCGCACTGGCGCGCGCGCTGGTAAAAGAAGCTTCACTAGTTTTGCTGGATGAGCCGCTGGCTAATCTAGATTATAAACTTCGCGAGGAGCTGCGCACAGAGTTGCCCCGGATTTTTAAGCGTACCGGCGCGGTGTTCGTCTATGCAACCTCGGAACCAACCGAGGCAATGTTGATTGGCGACAGTGTTACATGCCTTCATGAGGGTCGCATTGCCAGTACAGGAATGGCGCGAAGACTATATGATCACCCGAACACGCTCGTCACCGCGCAGATCATGAGCGACCCTCCGTTGAATACAATACGCATCAAGAAAAAAGGTGCTGTTCTGGAATTTGATGGTGACAGACATTTGCATGCCGGGACTCATATGGAAGCCCTTGCCGACGGGCCTTATGAAATTGGCCTACGTGCACATCACCTTAACATTGGAGCACCGACAAATGACGGCATAGAGGCGATTGTAGCGACGACTGAAGTCACTGGGTCTGAAACAATGGTGCATGCAGAATTTTTGGGGACACGCTGGGTGTCGCTTTTACATGGTGTCCATGCGTTAAATGCGGGGGATAAAATCTCACTCAATCCCGACCCGAATAAGTTGTTTGTTTTTGATGGAAACGGCGCTCTTGTCGCCGCGCCGGTAGGCTGATCTGAATGGCGCGTATTGACTTAGAAAACATTGCCCATTCTTACGCTGCGGAGCCATCATCAGAAGATGAATTTGCTCTTAAAAAGCTTAACGTCAGCTGGAAAGATGGTGGAGCTTATGCGCTTCTTGGGCCCTCGGGGTGCGGCAAGACAACCTTGCTCAATATCATTTCAGGGTTACTGCATCCATCGCAAGGGACGGTTCTTTTCAACGGTGCTGACATAACTTCAAAATCGCCCGAAGTGCGTAACATCGCGCAAGTTTTTCAGTTCCCGGTCATCTACGACACCATGACGGTCTATCAAAACCTTGCCTTTCCTCTTCAGAACCGCAAAATCCCTAAAAATGAAATTAACACCCGCGTGACCCGCCTCGCCGACATGCTGGAGCTATCAAAATACTTATCGCGCAAAGCGCGCGATTTGTCCGCGGATGAAAAACAAAAAATATCACTAGGCCGCGGTCTTATACGTGAAGATGTCGCCGCAATTTTATTTGATGAGCCGCTTACGGTTATCGATCCGCAACTAAAATGGTCGCTCAGATCTCAACTGAAACGACTTCATGCTGAATTCAATCATACGATGATTTATGTAACCCACGACCAGACCGAAGCGCTGACATTTGCCGATCAGGTGATTGTAATGTCTGAAGGCGAGATTGTGCAGACCGCCTCGCCGCAAGAATTGTTTGAACGGCCAGCTCATACATTTGTCGGCCGGTTTATTGGCTCGCCGGGGATGAATGTGATGCCCTGCACAATTGACAATCACCACCTCATTCTTGCCGGCCACGCCATCAATATCGGCTGCACTGTCACCCTTCCCACCGGCGCCGAACGCATAGAGTTTGGCGTGCGTCCGGAATTTGTCAAAATCAGCACTGACAAGTGCGCCCTGCCGGTAACTGTTGAAGCGATTGAGGATGCCGGGCGTTATCAAATCGCACGTTTGAAGTTTTGCGACCTGACGCTCGCCGCAATTCTTCCCGATGGCGAGCCGCAACCTTCCGGAAACGTCGGCATAATGTTTGATGCAGAAAATTCGCATATATACGCCAACGGCCATCTCGTCGGAAAGCGGAGCTAGCGCCCGTGCAAAAAGCGCATGATCATAAAGCACTATGGCTCGTCGCGCCGGCATTATTGTTAGTGGCATTCACGGCTGTCATTCCCTTAATGACGGTAGTTAATTATTCCGTACAGGATACGTTTGGGAACAATCAATTTTTCTGGGTCGGCGCCGAATGGTACCGGGAAATTCTGCGCTCTGACCGTTTTCATGCCGCCTTCCTCAGGCAAATTGCATTTTCCGCCACAATTTTGGCAATCGAAATTCCTCTGGGACTCGCCATCGCGCTCTCCATGCCGAAAAAAGGACTGGGCGTATCTGTTTGCCTCGTGTTGATGGCGTTACCGCTATTAATCCCGTGGAATGTTGTTGGTACTATCTGGCAGATTTTTGCGCGGGTCGACATCGGCCTTCTCGGCCATACGCTGAGCGGGCTTGGCATTGATTTCAACTACACCCAAAACGCCGGCGCGGCATGGGTGACCCTCATCATCATGGATGTCTGGCACTGGACAAGCCTTGTGGTCCTGCTTTGTTATGCAGGACTGGTTGCTATTCCGCCCGCTTATTATCAGGCCGCGCGTATCGATGGCGCATCAAGATGGGCAATTTTTCGCTATATTGAACTCCCAAAAATGAGTCGTGTTTTATTGATTGCCGTTTTGTTGCGATTCATGGACAGTTTCATGATCTATACGGAGCCTTTCGTTGTCACCGGTGGCGGCCCCGGCAACGCCACTACTTTTCTCTCCGTCGATCTAGTCAAAATGGCGATTGGCCAGTTCGACTTAGGCCCGGCGGCGGCGATGTCAGTGATTTATTTTCTTATCGTTATTTTAGTGTCCTGGGCATTCTACACCATTATGACGCGTGATGATTTTGAACAATACAGGCGCTCGCAATGACTGCCCCTGCAAGGAAATTTCGAACAAAATACGTTGCGCCCGTGCTCTATATCATTTTCCTGATGACGCCGATTTATTGGCTGCTAACAATGAGCCTCAAAACCAATCAGGAAATTCTTTCAACTTTTTCCCTCTGGCCGGAAAACCTAACCTTTGCAAATTACTTGGTAATTTTCACCGATGCGTCGTGGTATTCTGGATACATCAATTCGATGATCTATGTGTCGATGAACACGGTAATTTCGGTGCTGGCGGCGCTACCAGCGGCTTATGCTTTTTCGCGTTACCGTTTCCTGGGCGACAAACACATATTCTTCTGGCTGCTGACAAATAGAATGGCGCCGCCAGCCGTGTTTGCCCTGCCTTTCTTCCAGCTTTATTCTTCTATCAATCTTTTCGACACTCACATAACCGTCGCTTTAGCGCATACGCTTTTCAATATCCCGCTAGCAATTTGGATTTTGGAGGGGTTCATGTCCGGCATACCGCGTGAGATTGATGAAACGGCTTATATTGACGGCTATTCCTTCCCTAAGTTCTTCGTGAAAATTTTTACACCGCTAATAGCCAGCGGCATCGGCGTTGCCGCATTTTTCTGTTTCATGTTTTCGTGGGTCGAATTGCTCATCGCACGCACATTAACATCTGTCGCCGCCAAACCCATTGCTGTGGTGATGACGCGGACAGTTTCCGCCTCCGGCCTCGACTGGGGCGTGCTCGCGGCAGCGGGCATTTTGACCATCCTTCCCGGCGCACTGGTCATCTGGTTTGTGCGCCATCACATCGCGCGCGGCTTTGCGCTCGGGCGTGTGTAGGAATCGGGAGGCGGCAATGGACCTATCTTGGATGACCTGGACGGCGCCCACCGCACTGTTTTTTGGTGCTATCGGAACCGTTCTCACCCTGATGGCTGGCCTATATTTCTTGCGACCAAATGGCGCCGAACCGCGTCCGGGGCTATTTTTCAAGCTTGCCACCACGCGCGGCGACCGGTTGTTTATTTCCCTGTTGGGCAGCGCCTTTATCCACCTGGCCTGGCTTGGCGCAACCGGGTATGATCTCAAATGGGCGGCGGCGATATCGCTGGTTTACGCCGCTATCGTTTTTCGGTGGGGATAACCTTGTTGGTTTTCATACCTGCATATTCATCGTCGCAACCCGGTTCGCCGACGTTTTAGTTATGAGGAGTATCTTCATGAGACTGCTGGCCACAATAAAACAAGCCGCCAGGGTTGTTGCTATTTCTGCCATCGCCGTCGGTTCAGCACAGGCCGATATGGACGCCGCCCGCAAATGGATTGACGAAGAGTTCCAACCCTCGACCTTAAGCCAGGATGAACAGCAAACCGAAATGGCGTGGTTCATCAAGGCCGCCGAACCCTTCAAGGGGGTGGAAATCAATGTCGTGTCGGAGACCATCGCCACACATGAATATGAATCCAAGAAACTCGCCAAAGCGTTTTTTGAGATCACCGGTATCAAGGTCAATCATGACCTCATCGGCGAAGGCGACGTTATTGAAAAACTGCAAACCCAAATGCAGACCGGGCGCAATATCTACGACGCCTACGTCAATGATTCCGATTTGATCGGTACGCATTATCGCTACAAACAGGTTGTAGCGCTATCCGACTGGATGGTGGGGGAAGGCAAGGATGTTACCTTACCGACGCTTGATATTGATGACTTTATCGGTCGGTCTTTCACTACGGCGCCGGATGGAAAATTATACCAGCTTCCAGACCAACAATTCGCTAACCTCTATTGGTTTCGCTATGACTGGTTCACCGACCCAGATATCAAAGCCCGCTTCAAGGCAAAATATGGATACGACCTTGGCGTGCCAGTAAACTGGTCCGCCTACGAAGATATTGCCAATTTCTTCACTCACGATGTGCGTGAAATCGACGGCGTGCGCGTCTATGGGCACATGGATTATGGCAAGAAGGACCCATCGCTCGGTTGGCGCTTCACTGATGCGTGGCTCTCCATGGCCGGCGCGGGCGACAGAGGCATTCCCAATGGCTTGCCTGTGGACGAGTGGGGTATTCGCGTTGACGGCTGTCGCCCGGTGGGCTCATCGGTCTCGCGTGGCGGCGCGACCAACGGTCCCGCCGCCGTTTACGCCGTGCAAAAATATATCGACTGGTTGAAATCCTATGCGCCACCGCAAGCCGCCGGGATGGTTTTTTCCGAGGCCGGGCCCGTGCCTGCCCAGGGCGCCATCGCTCAGCAAATGTTCTGGTACACTGCATTCACTGCCGACATGGTCAAACCGGGTCTGCCGGTTGTCGCCAAAGACGGCACGCCTAAATGGCGCATGGCCCCTTCTCCGCACGGCGCCTACTGGCAGGACGGCCAAAAACTTGGCTATCAGGACGCTGGCTCGTGGACATTGATGAAATCCACACCGGTCGATCGCCGCAAAGCCGCCTGGCTTTATGCACAGTTTGTGGTTTCCAAAACTGTATCCTTAAAGAAAAGCCATGTGGGCCTGACATTTATTCGAGAGTCGGACATCCAGGATCAATCTTTCACGGACCGGATGACCGAGCTTGGCGGCCTGGTTGAGTTTTACCGTTCGCCCGCCCGCCTTCAATGGTCGCCTACAGGCATGAATGTTCCGGACTATCCGAAACTTGCCCAGCTTTGGTGGCAAAATATTGGCGACGCTTCCTCCGGCGCAAAGACCGCGCAACAGGCGATGGACGCCCTCGCCGACGCGCAAGATAAAATTCTGTCGCGGCTGGAGCGCGCCGGCGTGCATGGCGAATGCGGGCCCAAACTTAACAAGAAAACAAATCCCGCCGATTGGCTGGCGAGAGAAGGTTCGCCCAAAGCCAAGCTCGCCAATGAACGCCCGACGCCGGAAACCATCGACTACGACACGCTGGTTGAGAGCTGGCGCTAAAGCAGCAATTAGATCTCCACCACTACAGCCTTCCCGTATAGGCGGCTTCAAAGATTTCACGGGCAGCCGTTGCGTCGAGCTTTATTGGGTTCGTCGCAGCAGTTGGATCAATGGCAGCCATTTCGGAAACCTTCTGCACTTGCGCATCATCAACTCCAAATTCTTTTAATGTATGTGGAACGTGTATTTCTGATCTGATGTCGATCAGCCATTTCATCAGCGCATCAAAATTTCTCTCTATCCCTAAGAAGGCCGATAACCGCTCAATCTTTTCCTCGATCGCATCGCGGTTAAAAGCCAGCACATAAGGCATGATCACGGCGTTTGTCATGCCATGATGGGTGTCATAAATGGCGCCAATAGGATGCGACAGGGAATGAATGGCGCCAAGCCCTTTTTGAAAAGCGACAGCGCCCATGGACGCCGCTGCAAGCATTTTCGCACGAGCCTTTATGTCTGTGCCGTCTTTCACAGCATCGCCAAGCGCATCTTTGACCAATCGCATGCCTTCAAGTGCGATTCCTTCCGACTGCGGATGAAATGTTGGGGCGCAATAAGCCTCCAGGCAATGGGCAAACGCATCAAGCCCCACACCAGCCGTCAGAACCGGCGGCATTCCAACGGTCAGTTGCGGATCACAAATCACGCCTGCCGGCATCATCCGGGGGTGAAAGATGATTTTCTTCTCAAGAGTTGTTTCCTTAACGATAACGGATGCACGACCGACCTCTGACCCCGTTCCCGCCGTCGTCGGCACGGCAATCACCGGCGCAATCGCATCGCTGTCAGCGCGGCTCCACCAATCATCGACATCTTCATAGTCCCAGAGCGGGCGCGATTGACCATGCAGAAACGCAATCGCCTTGCCGCAATCAATTGCACTGCCGCCGCCAAAGGCGATGACGCCGTCATGTCCGCCTTCGCGGAATATTTTGGCGCCGGCCTCGACATTCGCGCCGGTCGGATTTGGCTTAAGGTTCGAGAAGAGTGCAACGCCCAATCCCGCCGCGCGACATTGCGACAAGGCATCCTCAATCATTGGAAACGTCGCAAGCACGGGGTCCGTCACCAGCAAGGGCCGGCGCATGCCGGCACTCGCGCAAACATCCGCAAGCTCATTGATGCGACCTGCGCCGAAGCGAATAGATGTTGGATAACTCCAGTCAGCACACATCTGCATGGTCAGCGCCCTTTAGATTTGGTGTTTCAGGTGAAAAGATTTTGGCCGCGTGAGTGTATGATAGCCGATATGCGACAGTGTCGCGCCGCGCCCAGTATTTTTAACGCCGGTCCATGCAAGCGTCGGATCAAGATAGTCGCAACGATTCATAAAAACTGTCCCGGTTTCAATCTGGCCGCCAAGATTTTGCGCACAGCCGAGGTCAGCCGTCCAGATGGAAGCACTCAACCCATAGTCGCTATCGTTCATCAACCGAACAGCCTCGTTGTCGTCGCGCACTTTCATGATCCCGACGACCGGCCCGAACGATTCTTCCATCATCACCGCCATGGAATGGTCGACATCGATCAACGCCTGCGGCGCCATATAGGATGAGCCCGGAGCGTCCAGTTTGAAATCCTTTGCATTAATCAGTGCGCGCGCGCCGAAATCCACCGCTATGTTGATTTGCCCACGCACAAAATCAGCCGCAGCTGGCTTCAACATCGGCCCAAGGGTGGTCGCCCCCTCAAGCGGGTTGCCCAAAACATAAGCCCGCGTGAGCTCTACAAAACCATCGACGAAATCCTGATAGATTTTATCACTCACATAGATGCGTTCAATCCCACAACAGCTTTGGCCTGAATTGAAATAGGCGCCATCGACAAGGCTTTCGACCGCATGGTCAAGGTCGGCATCCTCTCGCACATAAGCGGGGTCCTTGCCGCCCAGCTCCAGCCCAACGCCCATAAATGTTTTCGCCGCAGCCGTAGAAATCTCCCTACCGCCCGTGACCGAGCCGGTAAAATTCACCTGATCGATTTTGTTGCTGGCGATCATCACCGCAGCTTGATCGTGAGTGAGGAAAAGGTTTTTAAATACGCCCTTTGGCAAGTCTGCCTTATCACAAGCTATTTGCAACCGTTCACCTACACCAAGGGTTTGCGCAGCGTGTTTTAAAATGACGGCATTACCCGCCATCAATGCCGGGATCAGCGAATTTACCGCTGTGAGATAGGGGTAATTCCACGGGGCGATAATAAAAACAACGCCCATGGGAATACGTTGAATGAAACGGCAAACGCCGTCCATGGGTGTTGGCTCAACCGGTGCCAGCGCCTCCTCGGCAATCGCAATCATGTGACGTGCGCGCTCCTCAAAGCCGCGCAATTCTCCAGCGCCGAACCGGATAGGACGCCCCATTTGCCATGCAAGTTCAGGCGTGATCTCCGCTTCCATGGCAAGCACATTATCGACAATAGAAGTGCAATATTGCGCACGTTCGGCAATTGAAAATGCAGACCAGTCGGCTTGGGCATTACGTGCCGCATCCAGCGCAGCCGCTATCTCCTTGCCACTCGCAACGGGCCGTTCAAAAAAGGTCGAGCCGTCAATCGGTGATATGCACTGTATCGTCTCTGTCATACCGCGCGCCCGTTATGAGCGTTCAAATCCACGCTTCAACTCCCAATCAGTGACGCACCGGTCATACTCTGACTGCTCCCATTTTGCTGCGTGCACATAGTGATTAATGACCCCATCTCCAAAAGCGGCGCGCAGCATGTCCGATCGGTCAAGCGCCTCGGTCGCGGCGCGCAAAGTTATGGGCACGGCGCGCAGGCTTTCGTCGCCATAGGCGTCACCGATAAAGCCCGGAGCTAAAGTCATTTTCTTTTCAACACCGTCAATGCCTGCGGCGAGGAGCGCGGCCTTCGCCAAGTAAGGATTTAGATCACCCCCGCCCACTCGGCATTCACAGCGTATCGCCTTTGTTGCTTCTCCGCATAAACGAAAGCCAGCCGTACGATTGTCGCGTGACCACACCAGACGCGTCGGCGCAAATGTGCCCGCCTGAAACCGTTTATAGGAGTTGATGAAAGGCGCCAGAAAATACGTGATCGCTTCACCATGGGTTAAAAGGCCCGCCATGAACTGCCGCATTAAGTCCGACATTCCGTATTCAGCGGTTTCATCATAGAACAACGGCTTCTTGACGCCCTTATCCCACAACGACATGTGAATGTGACAACTATTGCCGGCAAGCTCATGCTTCCACTTTGCCATGAAGGTGATGGCCCGATTATGGCTGTGGGCTATTTCTTTCATACCGTTCTTCATGATGACGTGGCGATCGGCCATGGTCAGTGCATCCGCATACCGAACATTCAACTCCTGCTGTCCAGGACCCCATTCACCTTTGGAATTTTCAACCGGAATGCCGGCGCCTTGCATGCCATTGCGCATGGCGCGCAGCACGGACTCTTCTTTGGATGTTTGTAGAATATGATAATCTTCAATGAAGGCGCCGCTTGGTTTGAGGTCTTGAAAGTATTTATCCGCAGCTGACCCATAAGTTTCATGAAACAAATAAAATTCAAGCTCAGAAGCAGTCATCGCCGTCATGCCCATCGCCTCCAGCCGCGCAAGCTGGCTTTTAAGCATTGCGCGCGGACTGATCGGCGCTGGCTTGCCGGAGTGGTCCAGAATATCGCACAGAACCAGCGCCGTTCCTTCAAGCCAGGGCGTGATGCGAAGCGTGGAAAGGTCAGGCTTTAAAATAAAATCGCCATAACCCTTATCCCAACCCGCCGCCTCATAGCCGGGCACAAGCTCCATTTCCATATCATTGGCGAGAAGATAATCGCATGCATGGGTTTCCTCATACCCGCCATCGATAAAGAATTCCGCGTGAAAACGCTTACCCATAAGCCGCCCTTGCATATCTGGGAAGCAAACGAGAACCGTATCAATGCGTTCTTTACGAACCTCGTCTCGTAACGCATCTAGGGAAAGAAGACCCTTCATCAGATTTATCCGTGAGTTGATTGTTTTGATGTTGACCGCTGATCCATTGCGAACTGTTCTTCTGGCGACAAAACAAGATGGCGTCTGCCATGGGCGGCAAAATAAGTGATGCCGACCGCAAACCACCCCGCAACGGCAAATACGCCGACGCGATAAGTGGGGTCGCTGAGCTGATAATATAACGTGAGCAGAGCGATCAGTATCGTCGTCCACGCACCCAATGGGCCGAGTGGGCTACGAAAAGGTCTATCCATATCTGGTATGTTTTTACGAAGCAGTAGGAATGAGGCTGCTTGCAAAACATAAGAAAACATCGCACCGAAAACAGCCATGTTTAACAATGTTCCGCCGATGATGCTTTCCCCGCGCGCCGTGCCAGCCAGTAGCCATACCGTCATCATCACGGTGAGGCCAACGGCTGACCCAAAAATCATCGCCACATAGGGCGTTTTACGCTTGCCATGGGTAAGCGACAAAAATTGCGGGAAATACCCGGCGCGTGAAAGAGAATAAATCTGCCGACCTTTGGCGAAAATAATTGTGTGGAAAGACGCGACCAACCCGATAACCGCCACTAGGGCGAGCA
Source organism: Hyphococcus sp. (assembly GCA_021776415.1). GTDB lineage: Bacteria > Pseudomonadota > Alphaproteobacteria > Caulobacterales > Parvularculaceae > Hyphococcus. Next base: position 40,802 of record JAJFFY010000007.1, on the reverse strand, counting down.
ACTTTGCGGTGCTCCCACCATAGATCGCGCGGAAGCCATCCAGCAACGGCTCGCCCGACTGACCAAGCGCATGTGAGCCAACCCCGATGACGCTGGCGTTCAAAAACAAGATTGCGAACGCAGAAATGATGAGCGTGACCATGCCCGCTATTATCCCTCGCGGCATATCGCGTTTTGGGTCAACCGATTCCTCCGCCGCCAACGGCAATTGTTCAATCGCCAGAAATAACCAGACCGCAAACGGCAAAGCCGCGAGCGCGCCGGAAAACCCAAATGGCAGGAACGGACCACCGCCACCCTCCAGCTTTTCTCCGTCGGCGCCGATATCAAGCGCCCATGCGTTGAAATCTATATTCGGCAAGGCTGAAAACCAGAACACGATCAAGCAGGTCAGCGCCGCCAGCGTGACTAGCAAGGTCACACGGAAGGATAACTCAACACCGACGATATTCAGCGTCACGAATACCGCATAGCCCAAGAACCAATAGACTGGCAAAACACTGTCCGGTGTTTCAAATATTCCGGAGAGATAAGACGAGATAAAAAACACGATCACCGCCGGCGTGAGAATGAACTCAACATTCTCCGCAAGCCCCGTCACAAACCCGCCCCAGGGGCCCATGGCGGTTCTGGCGAAAGAATATGCGCCGCCCGTATGCGGTAAGGCCGGGCTCATTTCCGCGATGGAAAATGTCAGCCCCAAATACATCGTCATAATGATGATTGTGGCGACGAACATGCCGCCCCAGCCACCGACACCAAGGCCAAGATTCCAGCCCGAGAAATGCCCCGAAATGACAGCGCCAACACCCAGCGCCCAAAGCGACCACACGCCAGCATAGCGTTTCAGGCCGCGCCGTTCGAAATACCCCTCATCAGGCCGCGCATAGACAACGCCGCCGCTTGTATTTTCCGACATGTATGTACCTGTGCTGGCTGCCAGTCATGACAACCCTAACGATGATTGCTAATCGCGTCACACGGTTATTACATGTGTCGCAACAAGCTCGGAAATAGGCTGTGTATCGGCATAACGATACCTACAGAAAAAAGGCCGCGCCAATTGGCGCGGCCTTAATATTGTCAAAAATAAGCAACAAACGACCTTCCCCTACAGATAATTCTGCAGGGGTAGAAGAACTCCTAGAAGCTGAGCCGTACAGTCGCTCCGTAGGTGCGTGGATCATTCGGATAGCCGTTAAGGCTGCCCGGTTGCGCCACCGAGTCGAAGATGCCTTGGGCAAATTCTTCATCAGTGATGTTTTTGATCCAGCCAACGAGTTGCCAGCCTTGGTCTGGGTTGCTGATGCCGACGCTGGCGTTAAGCATGCTTTGAGACGACACAAGTTTCAAAGGATTCTGGTCGCCGCCAGCATTAAATTTGCCGCCGTATTGAAATTCACCGCGGACATAACCTTCCAAAGTACCCATGGGGACAATCCAGGTCGCCGTGGTCACTGCGCTGACTTTGGGGACGCCCAAGTCTGGCTGACCGCTGAAGTCACGGGTGTTTGTAAATGCCGGATTTGCAGCGCCCGATACAGTTGGCGAACATGTCAGCAATTCGGGCGGGATATTGGTATCGTCAATAAAGCCGGAGCTGACGCAAGACCCACGTAGGAATTCCGTAAAGTCAGCGTCAAGATAGGTTACCGCGCCAGTAAGAATAAAATTCTCATGAGGAGTGATTACGGTTTCAAATTCAAACCCTTTAATTTTTCTCTCACCAGCATTGGTCAGGTCAAAAGATGTGCCATTGAAAATATTCGCCTGGAAGTCCGTCACTTTCTGGTCGAACAATGCGATGTTTACGGTCATCCTCCCATCGTAGAGGCTGCTTTTGGCGCCGATTTCAAACGATCTTGTTGTTTCCGGCGCAAAATCTGCCGTAGATACCGATGAACCGGAAGACAAATTAAACCCGCCGGATTTGAACCCCGTTGAGTAGCTGCCATAGACGCTGAGATTATCGCTCACGTCATAGGCGAGCCGACCGAGGTAGGAAGTTTTGTCATCCGTACGTGAATCTGAGAAGTTCACGAAAGGATTAGGGAAGAACTGAAATGGCGAAAGCGCGGCGAAGGCGCCAACGGGAAGCGGGCCGCCGAATGCTGGCGGTAAGAACGGCAGCTGCGGGACATTGGTTAAATCCAGCGCCTGGAACGGCCCTGTGACCTGAACATCACTGATGACGTCCTTGGTTTCTGATTCCCAGCGAATGCCGCCGGTCGCAGTGAGGTTATCAGTAAGGTGGTAATCAAGCGTGCCAAAGACAGCGATGCTTTCATCGTCTTGCGTGAAAAGCTCCTGTTGCAGACCACCACCGGCAGCCAGGAATGAACCCGGCGTCGCCGCACCAAAGCCTATCAGAATATTTTCAAGATTGGTGATGTTGCCGCCAGAGGCGATATCAGCAAACGGCCGAAGGAAGGCGCCAAAAGGCGAACTACGGTCATGCATCAAGTTCTGATTAAAATAGAAGGCGCCGAACATCCAGTCGAGACGATTGTCGCCGGTGGATGCAAGACGTAACTCTTGGGTGAAGGTGTTGTAAGCGTCTGCGTTTAGATTATCTCTGGAAAGCTCAATATCAACAAAATCAGCGTCGATATCAGAAGTTTCATCAAAATCGCGATAGGCGGTGATTGATGTCAGCTCAGCATAGCCCAGATCGATATTAACCTCACCAGAAAACCCAAATATTTCCTGGTCAGTGCGAAGCCCGCCATCAAACGCCACTTCACGTTCAAACGGCGTCGCCGGCAAAATATTGGCGCCGAGCAAGGTACCAAGAACGAAAGCATTCGTCGGATTATTCACGAAGAACGGCGCCGCACAACATTCTTCGTCAAGTGAACTGTAATCACCTATAATCCGAATAGAGACGCTGTCCGATGGTTCAATTAACAACTGCCCGCGAAGAGCCCAGCGATCCCGGCCGTTTACATCTTCGCCAGTAGCCACATTATCGATAAAGCCGTCACGCTTGTTGACGTTGCCAGAAATACGGATTGCAACATTCTCACTTATCGGCCCGGTCACGCTGCCTTTCATGATAACGTTGTTGAAATTTCCATAAGTGACTTCTGCATCGGCCCCAGCTTCAAATTCCGGCTTTTGGGTGATGATGCTGATAACGCCAGCGGGTGTGTTGCGACCATAGAGCGTGCTTTGCGGCCCGCGCAAAACCTCAATACGTTCCACTGTCGGAAAATCGTTGATGGCTGCGCCCTGGCGTGAGCGGTAGACGCCATCGACAAAAACGCCGACTGACGGCTCAAGCCCGGCATTGTTGCCCGATGTGCCAATGCCGCGAATTGCAAAAACAGTGTTGGACGATGTTTGTTGTTGGATCACGGTCAGAGACGGCGCCAGAAGCTGCAGGTCTCGAACATCGCGTATCTGCGAATCTTTTAAATCGTCAGCACCAATAACACTAACCGCGACCGGTGTTTCCTGCAGCGTTGTTGCGCGCTTGGTGGCAGTGACGACGATGACGTCTGCAGCAAGCGCAGCGCTCGATGCAACCGCGACAGCAATTACGGATGCAGTGCCGCATACGATTTTCTTCAGGTTATTCATTCTTCTTGACCCTCCCAGCGTCGATTTCGTTGCTCTCACACAAAGTGCGGCAACTGAACGGATTATCCCACCAGAGTGTTCCACTGAAACGAATTTTATAACAGTGAGGCGATGCAAAAACCCATGTTTTTCATAGTTAAGTGATATTTATATCACGTATGTTAACACCCAATTAACAGGATCGTGCACATTCCTGCTCCAAGCCAGTATCGACGTCAGGACCGTAGCTTGCGGTTTTGTGGAGCTTCGCCAGGACCGATAGTAGGAGCAGGCATAGGTCCTTCCTGGAATGTAAACGCTCATCATCCTTGAGCAGCCGATAAATGGCCTCAATAGTAAGACCTTCATCCATATGGCGAATGCCCAGATCAATGGGGGGTGTCCAGCACGAGACTCCGCCCTCGCGGGCCGGCCCAAGCCTCCCACGAGCGTCAAGTCGTTGTTCCGGCGCAACCTGGATCGCCGGAATCCCTCCCCCGCCTAATAGGAAATCATCGTGTCTGAGAGAGCCCGCGGTGACGCCTCACTCTTTGGCGGGAAATTTTAGCCCCAACAGAGAATGCATCAGAAGGCCAAAAATAACGAGAGTTCCATGGCATGCGCTGCGCAGGTCAGTGTCGCGATTTGTCGATATTTCAATCCGTATAGGTAATTTTCGTATGCCGATTCATTCACTCATTTCTTTTTTTAACAATGTACCAAGCATATTTATCAACACTGTTCGCGCTTCAGCTTCAGAAACGCCCAGTAGCGCAAATTCTCTATCTGCAACAGCATCTGCCAACCGTTCAATGATTAACAATGTCGCTATTCGTTGTACTCGGTCAATTGAATCGGCGGCAGGATTAATTTCGCTAAATTTTTCCAGGTGGCGTTTGCGACTGGCAGCGCGCACGGTTGCAACGGCCTCGTTTTCCACCGTAAGCTGACGCAAGTCGCGGCGAAAAACACGATAGATACGGTGGTGCGCGATTATTGTATCGGCGATTTTCCCAATGCCGGCGTGCTGCTCCAGCAGCGCTAATTCTTTTTGAGTCCAGATTTCATAAACAGCAAAAAATACTTCCAGCTTATCGCCGAAATGACGGTAGAATGTTTGCGGTGCAAATCCGGCGCGACTGGCGATCTGATTGGAGTTGGTTCCCGAATACCCAAACTCTCTAAACTCTTTCTCGGCGGCCTCAACTAGTCGCTGGTGAGTGGGTCTAATGTCCTGAACAGATCCTTTTTTTGATATGGTCTCCACGTCCATAACTCCACCTGCGGTCGCTATAAATGATTTCTATTAGTACGACGAATATATGTGATATATATATCACCCCCCTGATAAAGCGATGCAACATTCGCGCCCGCATGACTTGCTCTGCTAAAAACTACATGAGCGTAAATTGAGGAATTTCTAAACAATGTAACAAAGGATTTTTGGTGGATCAGGAACTGAAACTCGAGTCCAGAGAAAACCGCCCCACCGAGAGACCACCGCAATTTCGCAAGGTTCGAGTTTTCGGTAGAATCAGCCCAACTGAGATGTTAAGAGATTAGCTATGAAAACTTCATCCCTGCCGCAAATGCAACTGACGAATGATGCTCCATGGCGATGGCTTGCCGCAGGCTGGCGCGACCTTTGGCGCGCGCCACTTTATTCAATCGGCTATGGCGCGCTGGTTGTTGGCGGCGGTTTATTGATCATCGCCGCTCTCTGGAGGTCTGGTTTATCGGCCTTCATCCCAGTGGTGTTTGGCGTGTTTGCGTTGATCGGCCCGTTAATCGCGGTTGGACTATATGAAATAAGCCGACGGCTAGATGCCGGCGAACCGCTCGATCTGGGTGGTATAATCTTTGTCAAAACAAAATCGCCAACACAGATTGCGTTAATTGGGTTTTTCTTGATGTTCGCCGCATTGATCTGGATGTTGTTTGCAATCGTCCTTTATGCATTATTTGCATCAGCTAATTATCAACCCATAGGCGACTTCTTGAGTGTAGCGCTATCAAGCCGGTCAGGCATCGCTATGCTGGTGGTTGGCTCTTTGATCGGCGGCGCCATCGCATTTTGCATATACATTTTGACGGTGTTCTCGATCCCGACCCTAATGAGCGAAGATACCGATGCTTTCACTGCCATCTATAAGGGAATTAGGGCCGTTCGGGAAAACCCTGGGCCAATGTTGCTATGGGCCTGGCTGATTGGGATCATTACAGCGGCCGGTGTTGCTACTTTCTTTGTCGGCCTGGCCATTGCATTTCCGCTCCTCGGTCATGCAAGCTGGCACGCCTATCGCGACACTATCATAACAACCTAATCGGGTTCATTTTCTTCCAGATCATCATCAAGAAGAATGCGCTCGGCGGCGCCGTCCGGGTCATCGAACTGTCCGGTTTTAAGCGCCCACATAAAAGCCGCCAGCCCTAAACCGCCTAGGAAAAGTGCAATTGGTATCAGGTAAATAAGCGCCGTCATGAGGCGGTTTTTTGTTTATGCGCGCCAGCAAGGCGCAATGCGTTCAGCGTCACGACAATCGACGAGCCTGACATCGCCGCCGCCGCTATTAACGGCGTTACAAAACCGAGCACGGCGAGCGGGATAGCGCATAGATTATAGATCGCTGCAAAAGCGAAATTTTCCAAAATTCGGCGGCGCGCTTTGCGTGAAATATCAATAGCTTCAATGATCGGGCTGATTCCTTCGCCTTGATAGACAAAATCCGCCACTGCCTGACTGGCGTCAGCGGCGCTCCCCGGCGACAACGAGGCATGCGCGCCGGCAAGCGATGGCGCATCGTTAAGGCCGTCGCCGACCATGGCGACTTTAATCCCTGAGGCCTTCAGGTTTTCAAGTCGTTGGATTTTGTCTTGCGGCGTTAGTTCAGCCCGCCATGTTGAAACACCGAGCGCCTCAGCAACGGCGTTTGCTGGCGCCTGACGATCGCCAGACAACATTTCAACTTCAAATCCGCGATCCCGCAGCATCCGGACCGTCTTAGCGGCGTCATCGCGCAGGCGGTCTTCAAAGAGAAACTGAACAGGCATGTCATCACCATGTTTAAACCAGCCTTCCGTCGTGGCGCCGCCGACGCTCTCCACGCCAACCCAATCGCCGCGGCCAAAGCGGGCGCGCACGCCATCAATCGTTCCTTCAATACCAAATCCGGGAAGTTCCACCGCATCGGGTGCGGCCCGTCCGGCGCCCGCCTCAGCGACAATCGCGCGCGACAACGGATGGCGGCTGATGCGCGCCAATGCGGCGGCGCCCATAAGCGCATCTTTTGATATTTTATCCGAGTTTGCAACACGTAGCTTGCCAAATGTCAGCGTGCCGGTTTTATCGAAAACAATAGCCTCGACTTCGGCAAGACGCTCAAGCGCGTCACCGGATTTTACCAACACGCCGGACTTGAATAACCGGCCCGTTGCAACAACCTGCACTGCCGGCGCCGCGAGCCCGAGAGCGCATGGGCAGGTGATGATGAGCACGGCGACAGCGTACATCATTGAAATACGCAAACCAGCATCCATCAGGAAAAACCATCCGAGAAATGTCGCGAGCGCTACTGTGTGAACGACCGGCACATAGAGCGACGCGGCCTTGTCGGCGAGGCGGATATATTTACCCTTCGATTGCTCTCCCGCTTCAATGAGACGCGTGAGGTCAGAGATCAGGGAATCGTTAGAAGTTTTGGTTGCACGCATAACAAGACGCGACGAAATATTGAGAACACCCGAGTGGAGCGCGCCGCCTTTCGCCAACAGCGCCGGTGCGCTCTCACCCGTCACCAGGGATAGATCAACATCCGACGCGCCCTCTTCTACAACACCGTCAACTGGCGCGCGGTCGCCCGGCGCCAGCACCAGAAGATCGCCCGGTACAATCTCGCGCGCCGCAACCGCCGTCAGCGTTCCATCCTTGCTGAGACGGCTTGCGGTTGCCGATTGCAGAGCGAGCAAATCGCGCGCTGCGGCTCTGGCGCGAAGCCGTAATCGGTGGTCGAGATAGCGCCCAATGAGGAGGAAAAACAGCAACATCACCGCTGCGTCGAAATAAGCGTGCACGCCGCCCTGCATAGCTTCCAACAGGCTGATCGAAAGCGCCAAAATAACCGCCAGCGAAATCGGCACATCCATATTGGCGTGTCCGCCTTTCAGTGCGCGAAAGGCCGAGGAGAAAAAGGGACGGCCCGCATAGAGCGCCGCCGGGATGGCGATCAGACCGGAGATCAAATGCATCAGCCCGCGCGCGCCAGGCCCCATCTCGCCGCCATTGCCCGCCCAAACCGCAATCGAAAGAAGCATGACGTTGGCAGTTGCAAAACCGGCCACGGCAAGCGCGCGCAACAAACGCCGCCCTTCGGCGTCATTTTCTTGCTCTACTTTTTCCGGATCAAACGGCGCAGCACGGTAACCGAGTGCATCAAGGCATTCGACGATTTCTCTGGGCGAAAAACCGCCGTCGCGCCATGTCAGGGATAATTTCCCTGTCGATAGATTGAGCCGTGCAGATTGCATCGCCGGCAATGCATTCATGGCGGCTTCTATTTTACGGATGCAGCCGGCGCATTTGGCGCCGAAAACGGCCAGGTCAAGGCGTGCAATGCCATTAATGCGGCGCACGAACGGCGCCGGATCGATCAGCGATCCGTCAGCCGGCGGCTCAAGCCCGCTCGGACAACCACGCTCCTCTGCGACGATTTCCGCATCTATCGTTGTTAGTGTCATTCGAGCACCAATTTTATCTCCAGATCGAACGCCTTGCCGCCTGTATTTTGCGCATGCGCGGTTAGTTTCCATACGCCGGGCGCCACGCCCTCAATCTCCGCTCGGTATGCGCCATCGCTTGTCGGTATGAAAACCACCGTCTGATCATCGGCTCGGCTCGCCGGGCGGCCAATCAATCCGCTGACCTCAAGAGCATATATCGGCGCGCCGTCAGCGTTTCGATAAGCCAACTCAACGGTCGCTACGCCATCGTCAAGACGGGCGCTTGCGACTTCTGCGGACCAGCCGAGCGCTGCTTGCTCGCGCCGCTGCGCCAAACGATCATTATAGTGAAGGCCTTGAAGGTAGGATTTTTTTTCTTCCTCGCCCGGAAAAGAACGAACCGCCAGGGTAATAAAAATCATATTGACGCTCGCGACGAGCGCGAAAAAGCCCAGCAACATCGCCAGTACATGCCGGCCCTTTAAACGAAATGTCTGCGCGCTCATTTGCCCTCCGACAAAAATACCGTGGGATTGACCGCCTCTTCACCGCTTTGTGGGTCAAGGATGGAGATGGTCACCGGGATTGAAGATTTAGTGATTGAGGTTTGGGAGAGCGTCACGAAAAGACGGATGGAGTGGATGGCGTCGCTCTCGGGATTAAGCTGAATTTTTCCACCCTCCACAGTCTCGCCAATTGCGCTGATCTGAGCCCCCTCCGGCGCGTCAACGGTCAACACAAGGGTTCGTGTTTCATTCGACTTGTTGAGGATCTTTACGGTGTAGGCGTTGCGAATGGCTCCGTTGGAGAGCTGTACGAATGGCGGCGTACGATCTCGCAGAACGTTAAGCTCGATGGTCGCGCGCTGCGAAAGGCCATATGTTATCATCACGGCGACAAGGCCGAGCACAAATGCATATAAAATAGTGCGGGGGCGGACAAGATTGAAAGTCTCTTTTTTCCCAGCCGCGCGCAACGTCCTGTTTTTATCTGTGTCATAGGCGATCAAACCCGTCGGGCGATCGATTTTTTTCATGATGTCGTCGCAAGCGTCGATGCACAGAGCACAGTTGATACATTCCAACTGCGCACCGTCGCGGATATCGATGCCCATGGGACAGGCGGCGACGCAGGCCCGGCACGATATGCAATCGCCGCGGCCATCCCAGCTATCACCCTTTTTGTGCGCACCGCGCGGTTCGCCACGATCTTCGCGATAGGTGACCTGCAGCGTTTCCTCATCGGTCAGCGCGGCTTGAATGCGCGGCCATGGGCACATAAAAGTGCAAACCTGCTCACGCATGAAGCCGGCGAAAATATAGGTCGTCAGCGTCAATATTCCCATGAACAGATAAGCCGACATCGGCGCACGCCCGAGCAAAAGCTGCGGCAGGATGGTCGGCGCATCGTGGAAATAAAATACCCATGCGCCGCCGGTCGCCATGGCGATCAATATCCAAAGCGAATGTTTAGTGAGTTTTTTACTGATTTTGTTTGCGCTCCACGGCGCGGCAGCCAGTCGCATGCGCTTGTTGCGATCGCCTTCGACCAATCGCTCAACCGCAATATAAAGATCCGTCCACACAGTCTGCGGGCAAGTGTAGCCACACCACACCCGCCCGAACAACGCCGTCGCCAGAAACAACGCCAGAGCGCCGAGGATCAACAGGCCCGTGACATAATAAAGTTCGTCAGGCCAGATTTCGATAAAAAAGAAATAAAATCGCTGGCCGGGAAAGTCCACCAGCACCGCCTGGTCCGGCTCCCCAGGTCCGCGCGCCCAGCGCAGCCAGGGCAGTGCGTAATAGACGCCAAGGGTCGCGAATAACACGACCCATTTCAGCATGCGGAACTTGCCATGCACGAGTTTTGGATAAATCGGTTCACGCGCTTTATAGAGCTCGCGCTTGGGGGCGCTGTTTACGGCCTCGACATCGACGCGCTCAACGCCCACCGCCGCCTCGCGCGCAACGGCAGGTATTCCATCCTCAATCAATGTGTGCGTTTGGCTCATCAGTCCCTATCATACACTATTACCACCTGGGACGTTTTTTCTTTCACGCAAACGGTGGCTTTGTTGTTTTATTCGCCACCACCAAGGGAATGGACATAAACGGCCAGCGCGACGATCTGTTCGTCGGAGAGGCGCGACGTCCAGGCTGGCATAACACCGCCGCGGCCGTTTTGAAGCGTCTCCCTAATATTTTTGCGCTCACCGCCATAAAGCCAGATAGCGTCGGTTAAGTTCGGCGCTCCTTGCGCCTGAATGCCCTTGCCATCGGCGCCGTGGCAGGAGGCGCAGTTTTGTGCAAAAATTGGCGCCGCTCTGGCGACTGCTTGTGCGTCTGCCTCACCGCCAGACAGGCTGGTCACATACTCAACCAGATCTGAGATCTGCTCGCGCGGCAGCATTCCATCGCGCCCGTAAGCCAGCATCAGGTTTATCCGCGTCTCAGGATCGTCGGCGCGCACGCCGTGTTGCAATGTTTGCTGAATAGCCGCGAATGTACCGCCCCAAAGCCAGTCATCATCGATTAAATTCGGATACCCGACAAAACCCTGGCCGCCCGACCCATGACAGGTGGCGCAATTATCACCGAACAGCGACGCGCCGGCAGCCATCGAAAGTTGTAACAATTCGGAATCTTGTTCGATATCCCCAACAGACTCGACCAGTAGTAGTTTTTTTAAGGTTTCATTTCGGCCAGCTTCAAGGTCGGCCATGGCGGCCGCGACATTGGCGCGCTCTGAGTGGTTACGCAAACCTTTTGTGTAACCGTGAATACCCGGCCATGCCGGCATCAAGACCATGTAGACGATCGATATGGCAATGCAAATATACCAGGTGATCAACCACCAGCGCGGCAGCGGGTTGTTAAGCTCTTTGATGCCATCCCAAGTATGGCCGGTTGTTTCCACGCCTGAATGCTCGTCAATGTCTTTCTCATTTTCCGCCATATCAGATATCCTCTTCTTCCAGCGGAATGCGTTTCGCTTCGTCAAACGACTTTTTGTTGCGCGGGTTCAGCGCATAAATCAGCACCAGCGCAAATGCGACGACAAACAGTACAAGTCCAAATGTTTGAGCGAATTGTGAAAGGGTTTCGTACATCATCGCCTACCTGTAATTTTCTTCCGGTTGATATTTTTCAAAATCAACCATTGTGCCCAACACCTGTAAATACGCGATCAACGCATCCATTTCGGTGATGGCGTCCACATTCCCGTCAAAATCGCGGATTTGTGCTTTGGGATAGCGCGCCAAAAACGCGTCATAATCCGCTGAGAAGGGATCTGTCTGAACACTGGCGTCGCTTGCCGCTTTTTCAATCATCTCGTCTGTATACGGCACGCCAACGGCCCGATTGGCTTTCAAGTCCAACTCCAGCCGATCAAGATTAATGGTATTTTTTACCAGAAAACCATATGGCGGCATAACAGATTCAGGAACAACGCTACGTGGATCGATCAGATGCTGGACGTGCCATGCGTCGGAATATTTACCGCCGACGCGAGCAAGATCCGGCCCTGTGCGTTTTGATCCCCATTGAAAGGGGTGATCATACATGCTCTCAGCCGCCAATGAGTAATGGCCATAGCGCTCAACCTCGTCGCGCAACGGACGTATCTGCTGACTGTGGCAAAGATAACATCCCTCGCGCACATAGACATTGCGTCCCGCCAGCTCGAGAGGGGAATAGGGGCGCATGCCCTCCACCTTTTCTATAGTACTTTCGAGATAAAACAGAGGCGCGATCTCAACGATGCCGCCAATGGAGACGGTAACGAGAATAGCGACGCTCAAAAGCCAGCCGTGTTTTTCAAGGATTGCGTGTTTATTCAGCATGACTAAGCCCCCATTCGCGCCGGCGCAGCAACGCCGCCGGGCACCCCTGCATCCTCGCCCGTATGTTGGGGCGTGAGCTCTTTTTCACAGACATCACCGCGCGCCGTGCGCCAGAGATTATACACCATAATCAACGCGCCGGTGAGGAACATGGCCCCGCCAAGAGCACGGATCATGTAATAAGGGTGCATCGCCTCGACAGTTTCGACGAATGAATATTCCAGAAAACCGAAACTATTATAGGCGCGCCACATCAAGCCTTGCATGACGCCCGATACCCACATTGAGGTGATGTATAACAAGATGCCGAGGGTCGATATCCAAAAATGCCACTCGACCAGCGCTTTTGAATATAGCCCGCGCCGGTTCCATAACCACGGCACAAGACAATAAACCGCACCGAAGGAAATATAGCCGACCCAGCCAAGCGCCCCGGAATGGACATGACCGATGGTCCAATCCGTATAGTGAGAAAGAGAATTGACCGAACGGATCGCCATTAGCGGGCCTTCGAAAGTCGACATGCCGTAAAACGCGACAGACACCACCATCATCCGCAAAACCGGATCCGTGCGCAGCTTGTCCCAGGCGCCCGACAGCGTCATCAGCCCGTTGATCATCCCGCCCCAGGAGGGCATCCACAACATAATGGAAAAAGTCATGCCGAGCGTCTGCGCCCATTCGGGCAGAGCCGTATAATGGAGATGGTGCGGGCCGGCCCAGATATAGATGAAGATCAGCGACCAGAAATGAACGATTGACAGCCTGTATGAATAAATCGGCCGTTCGGCCCGCTTGGGGATAAAATAATACATGATCCCAAGAAACCCGGCAGTGAGAAAGAAGCCGACAGCGTTATGGCCATACCACCATTGCGTCAGCGCGTCCTGTACGCCTGAAAATAGCGAATAGCTTTTCGTATCCGTCAGAGAAACCGGTACGGCGAGATTGTTAACGATGTGGAGCATCGCAACAGTGATGATAAAAGCGAGGTAAAACCAGTTCGCCACATAAATATGCGGCTCTTTGCGTTTCCAGATCGTGCCAAGGAAAACCAGCAAATAGCTGACCCAGACAATGGTCAGCCAAATATCAGTATACCATTCCGGCTCGGCGTATTCTTTTGATTGTGTAACGCCCATTAGATAGCCGGTCGCGGCAATTACAATGAATAGCTGGTATCCCCAAAACACAAACCACGGCCACATGCCTCCCGCCAAGCGCGTGCGGGAGGTGCGCTGCACAACGTAAAAGGAGGTCGCCATCAGCGCATTGCCGCCAAAAGCGAAAATCACGGCGGATGTGTGCAATGGGCGCAGTCGGCCGAAATTCGTCCACGGAAGATTATCAAAATATAACAGGTTCGGAAAAGCCAGTTGCGATGCAATGAGGACCCCAACCAGAAAGCCCGCTATCCCCCAGAACATCGTCGCGATGACGCCCGCTTTAACGACGCCGAACTGATAGTCGCTCCGGTTGGCGTCCGTGCCCGAATACACCTGTGCGCCAAGCGCTATGCCGCCCAGAACAAAAGCAGCCAGAAATATAAAGGCGTGAACCTGCATCAACGGATCAACAGTACGGGCAGCTGTTGTCAACGCCCAAAGCACGCCAACGCCTAATAACGCACCGATCACGGCAATCTCTCCGCCGCCCTCATTCCGGTCGATCATATGTTGGCTCATAAGCCGATTTTCCCTTACCTGCCTATGAAACAAGCAGGCCTATTTGCTCATTTCGTCAACATTTTTGCTGGCTTGTATCAAATTTAGATAAGCCTTGCACCACCGATACAATTTTGTCGCAGGGCGGGCTTTGTCGCAGCACAGGCTCCCAAGAAGGGGTGTTTAGCCCACGGACAACCGGAACGACTTGGAGTAAAAGCGTTACAGCAACGGCATTGGTCAGAAAATTGGGCGCAGATCAATACCGGTCCGTATACCGTTTGAGTTTTGGCGAATACTAATGTCAGAAACAACTGGCAGAGAATTGGAGGGCCATTTCGAACTATGGCCTTCAAAAGCGCGACTGCACACCGGCAGTCAGCCCGCCCCGACGGAGGCGCTGCACCGCGAGACAGAAGTGGCGGAGAGAGAGGGATTCGAACCCTCGGAACGCTTGCGCGCTCAACGGTTTTCGAGACCGCCCCGATCGACCACTCCGGCACCTCTCCGAGGAGCTGCGCTATAGCGCTTCGGTCATGGGTCCGCAACATTTGTCTCCTCTTTGTGGCAGCCGTACACAGTAAGGACATTTTCTTCGCCTGCGAGCGGCAGCTCCGCCGCCGCCTATCAACCGGTTGGGTCTGGCGCGTTGCCGTAAGGAATAGGCAATCAACAAAAAACTATCGTGAGCTATCAAATAATAACACCTCAGTGCTCCGCCATGACAGATTATCGGTCTCGCACCGCTTATTTTGAAATAAGCTGTTTGAAAGAACCCGGCATATTAGTACAAGAGCGCCGACACTATACAGGATGATGAATTCGTGGATTTTACCGCTGATGCTTTCCGGGGTCATTTTGAGACTATCAGACAAGGCGGCGCTGGCGATCCGTTGGTCAATCCGGTGCAGAAATTTGCGTCTGAAGTTTTTCTCGACCTCGAGAACCGGAACATTTCAACAGCGGACATTCATCGCATCATTTGTGAGATTGAACTGGACGCTTTTGAAGCGCGCGCGAAGGAATTTCACCTCCGCCATGATCCGCAAAGAAGCGGGCTCGGCGACAGCCTGAAGGCTTTAGACAAGCTCGACTTTAATACCTTTCGCCAGCGTGTGGAGAAAACCTGCGTCGGAGCGGTTTTTACCGCGCATCCAACATTTGCTTTGAGCGAAACAAAGTCTGACCTGATCGCGCAATATCCCCGCGACGAGACGCCGGCAAAGTTGCAAAAGTGGCGCACCGAAGCAGAAAGCGCAATTGCAACCCGCCTCAACACCATCACGTTGCAAGATGAGCATGACCACGTTCGCCGGGCGATCACGAGGGCGCAAGATGCGGTCCGCGACCTTAACAATGATATTCTCCAATGCGCCCGCACAAAGTTTCCCGATAAATGGACATCGTTGACGCCAAACCCGGTCAGCCTTGCAACCTGGGTGGGGTATGACCTTGATGGCCGAACTGACATTCATTGGGGGCAGTCAGTTAGAATTCGGCTTGAAGAAAAAGCCGCGCAACTGAACCGATATGCGTCGGCGCTGCAAGACATATTGGCTGATGGTGGTGATGCGCGGCTTAAAAAAATTCACGACCGATTGGCTGGCGCTTGTACATTAACCCGCCAACAGGCGGAACGATTTTCCGGCGACCTTAACGACGCTGAAATCGTCGTCGCGGCGGCCAATTTTTTAACCCAGCAAAAAGACCACAGGCTGAACAGCCTTACCCCGATCATCGAGGAAATATCAGGAATTATCCTCAGCGAGGCCAATGAAGAAAAAGCGCTGGCGCTGTGTTTGCTGCGGGCGGAAATGGAAGCCTGCGGCTTGGGTGTCGCGCGCATTCATCTTCGCGTGAACGCCGCCCAGGTGCGTTCCGCGCTAAAAGCTGATCTTGGCTTAAATCCGGACACAGATTTCTTTGATCGCTCAGCTCTAGATATTGCCTCACGCAAAGCGCAAACCGCCGATCATCGCAACATTAACTTCGGTTCTGTTTTTCTCGAACAGATGACGGCGCGCCGCCAACTCATGCTTTGTGCGCAGATATTAAAACATATCGACGCCGACACGCCAATCCGTTTTTTGATCGCCGAATGCGATGCGCCGGCAACGGTGATGGGCGCGATCTATCTTGCCAGGCTTTACGGCGTTGATCACAAACTTGATATTTCGCCCTTGTTTGAAACGTCGCAAGCGATGGAGCGCGGTGGCCGGTTTATCGAGCGATTGTTAGTTGATCCGGAATATATTGACTATGTGAAGAAGCGCGGCCGGATGACCATTCAGATCGGCTTTTCCGACAGCGGGCGGTTTATTGGTCAGTGCTCGGCCTCTCTTGCTATCGAACGGTTGCAGGTCCTGTTTGCTAAAGCCTTGGGCAAGGCGCGACTGGTTGATGTTGAGGCGCTGATTTTTAATACGCATGGAGAGTCCATGGGGCGCGGCGCCCATCCCGGCAGTTTTCGCGAACGGATGAACCATCTTGCGACCCCATGGGTCAAAAGCCGGTTTCAAAAAGAAGGTGTCTTTCTCAATTGCGAATGCAGCTTCCAGGGCGGCGAAGGCTATTTCCATTTTCAAAACCCAACACTTTCTGGAACCACCATACGCATGCTTTGGGAGCAGGCCAGCGAAACACCGGCTCCAAATTTTTCCGACCGGTTTTATAACGACATTAATTTTTCATGGGATTTCTACCGCGGCCTGAAAGCCTGGCAGGAAGCGCTTTATGAGCGTGAAGACTATCGCGATCTCCTGTTCGGGTTTCCGCAACGCCTGCTCTACAAAACCGGCTCTCGCGAGGCAAAGCGCCCACGCCAGGGCGCCGGGCCGGCGGAGATACGGTCGATGCGCGCAATCCCGCATAACGCAATTTTGCAGCAGCTTGCGATACCGTCAAATGTCTCGGGCGGCATCGGCGTGGCGAGCGGGCGTGAAGTTGACAGATTTATCGATCATGTCCGCGCCTCGCCGCGCATGCGGGAGCTTATGCATCTGGCATTCAATGCGCGCGCGCTGACAAGCGTAACAATTTTGCGCGCTTATGCGGGTATCTATTCCTCATCTTATTGGTCGTCGCTTGCGGGCAACGCCAGAAAAACAAAAGATGCTGAAATCTATGAGAACGTTTTACAGACTTTAGTGCATCAAGATACCGCTACATCAATTGACCGGCTGGCAAATTATCTTGCGCATGATCTGCGCACCACAGACGCGCTGCGCGATGCTCTGGCGGATAACGACGGTCAGGGGCAGGCGGACGGCATGGAGATCGACCTCGGCCTATTGCACGCGTTGCGGCAAGCTTTATTGGCGCGCGCCATCGCAATTGTCGCGCGCACACCCGCATTTTCGCGCCGCCATGACGTCAATAAACATGACCTTATCGATCTGACTTTGCATTTAAGGTTGGATGAAGCAGCAATGTTGCTGCGAGAGATATTCCCGAAAGAAAGCCCGGCTGAAAACCTGATGTCGGGGCTACAGGAACCGATTGACGATGATGATATCCATGGCGGCGCCTATCCGGAAATTCACGCCAATATCATTGAGCCGGTCGAAGAAATTGAAGATGCGTTGGTCGCGATCAGCCACGCAATAGCGAACCATTATGGAGCCTTTGGCTAGAGCGCAGAATAAGGCGCGCCTATCGGCAAGCTCAGGCGTCGAAGGCTTCGAAATAATGCCTTCGGCAAAGTGCGGTGTAGCGATCATTACCGCCAATTTCTACTGTTTCGCCACGCGTGACTGCTGTTCCTTGCCCGTCAATGCGTAAGTTCATGATGGCTTTTCCGCCGCAATGACAAATCGTTTTCAACTCGCGGATTTCATCGGCAATAGCTAACAGCCGGGCGCTCCCCTCAAACAGCTCGCTACGAAAATCGGTGCGCAAACCGTAGCAGATAACCGGGATATTGAGCCTATCGACGATGCAAGCCAATTGCATGACTTGAGCCTCGCTTAAAAATTGCGCCTCGTCGAGAAAAACGCAATCTATTTTGCGCCTTGCATTATGTTCGGCGACAACTTCGTGCAGATCGGTATCCTTGGCAAAGCAATAAGCATCCTTCTTCAGACCAATGCGCGATGAAATCGATCCGTTATCGTCGCGGTCGTCCAATTCTGCTGTGAATTCGAATGTGTGCATGCCGCGCTCGCGGTAATTAAAACTCGCCTGTAACAGCGATGTCGATTTACCGGCATTCATAGCAGCATAATTAAAATAGAGCTTCGCCATAGTTAAATATTGTCCGCAAGAACACCCTCGCCGTCATCCGAAATTGGTCCGGTCATAATGATGTGGTTATCTTCGCGCCATTCCACCGCCAGCTCGCCGCCATCAAGGATCAGCGTTGATTTGCGCTCAGTGAGGCGCCGGCGGTTTGCGGCCACAGCAACCGCACAGGCGGCGGTGCCGCAGGCTTTGGTAATGCCAACGCCGCGCTCCCAGACACGAAGGCGGATGAGATGTTTGCTGCGCACTTCCGCCACGGAAACATTGGCGCGCTCTGGAAACAGCGGGTGGTTTTCAATCAGCGGCCCAAACCGATCAAGCGCTTGCGCTTCTGCGTCGTCAACGAAGAATATGCAATGTGGGTTGCCGACGTTGACAGCGGACGGGCCCCACAAAACCGGATTGTCGATGGGACCGAGCTTAATATCGATAAACCTTGTATCATCCATCTGCTCAGAAAGCGGAATATCGCGCCAGTGAAATTTTGGCTCGCCCATATTAACGGCGATGCGGCTATCGCCAACCTTTGATGCGCTTAAGGCGCCGGCAAGCGTCGTAAACGATGCCTCTTCAGCGCCGGTCTCTGCCATCAACAGCCAGCCGACGCATCGCGCTGCATTTCCGCAAGCGCCCACTTCAGACCCGTCGGCGTTCCATACGCCCATGAAGACGCCATCGACACCGCGACGGTTTTCCAGAGAAATCACCTGGTCGCAACCGGGGCCGGTTTTCGGATCAGCGATCAGGCGCGCGCTTTCCTCGTCGATGCTGGCGCCGGACTGGCGCAAATCGAGAATAACGAACTCGTTTCCGAGCCCGTTCATTTTTCGATAGGGATGGCCAGCCAATGCGCTCATAACTCTCATCAGGTTTTGTAGATACGATATAATGTCAATCGCTGCGCAGGCCAATTTTATTTTTTCGCTGTATCCTGCAGCGCATCTTTGCGTTTTTGAATGGCCACGGCGCTAATGAGATGATCGGTTTTCTCCCAATAGTGTGGCCTGAATATGATTTGCCATAGCGCCTTATAGGCGGCGACCGACGCCAGGAGCCAGTAGACCGGGGCAGTAAGTCCAAAGACGCACAAATGCCGCCAGCCGCGTTTCAAGGGCGCAATGACGGTGAGAAATATGAAAAACAAATTACCAAATACCAGGGCAAAGATATTGAACCACAGGAGCGGCCCGGGAAACGCTTCGGAGATCAACGGCGATCCTGTCACCATCCATCCGATGAACACCGCCCACAATATGGGGCTGATAAGCGCGCTGAAAACATTTCCCGCAGTGAACAACTGAATGGACAACAGACCGGACCAGCCCGTCGTTGCAACGATATCACCGGGACGCCGCATGTGGACAAACCAGGTCTGAAGATAGCCCTTCATCCACCGCGAGCGCTGACGGATCCAGTTTCCGGTCCGGCAGTTTGCCTCCTCAAAGGTGGTTGAATCCAAAATCTCGACACGGTAGCCAAGTTTTGACAAGCGCAAGCCGAGATCAGCGTCCTCGGTAACATTGAATGGATCCCATCCGCCAATTTTTATAAGCGTGTCGGTCTTGAAATAATTTGATGTGCCGCCAAGCGGAATGGGCGCGCCCTGCGCTT
This sequence comes from Hyphococcus sp., assembly GCA_021776415.1. Taxonomy (GTDB): domain Bacteria; phylum Pseudomonadota; class Alphaproteobacteria; order Caulobacterales; family Parvularculaceae; genus Hyphococcus. The sequence continues at coordinate 21,164 of JAJFFY010000007.1, read as the reverse complement.
GCAGCGCCGGCAACAGCCAATCAAACCACAAAGAATATTCCAGCGTGAAAAGCCGCGTCAGCCAGTTTTCATTCGCGTTATAATAATTAAGCCGCGCCTGAACACAGGCAAGCTGACGATCGCTATTATGAAAAGCATTTGCCGCTTTGAGCAACTGGTCGGGTTCGGGTTGGTCTTCCGCATCAAAAATTACAATCAAATCGCCGCGCGCGAGATGCAGGCCGTAATTGCATGCCTTAGGTTTTGTGCGCGGGCCGACAGCAGCGACAGTTATCAACTCATAGCGCTCGTCTAATCCGAGGCGGCGCGCCTCGTTGATGGTTGCATCATCATCCTCTTCAACAAGAAGCTTTACGTCTTTTTTGTCAGTCGGATATTGCAACCGATCAATCGCCTGACTGAGCGTAACTATCGCATCGGCGTCATGATAAAGCGGCAGCAATATCGTGATCGTGGGAAGAAAATCATCGTCGAGCTCGAGACGCCGGCCTTTAGTTTTAAACGGCGCAGTCGGCGTGAAAACAAGAACAATTCTATAAAAGATGGCAAGCAGAAAGTAGGTCGTGATGGCGGTGTTGGCTGTAATAATGGTCGTCATCGGATATTTGATAAGCGCAATGACAGCCAAGAATGTTGACACAGCAAGTAGAATTTTCTGAGCAAAATTCAAAACCCCGGCAGCGGATCGATCCGGGTGTTGTTCGCGCAGATCGTGAACGGACGCCGACGAGATTTCGTCAGCAAAACGTTCGCGAAGATTTTCCTGGAATATTTTCCTCGGCATAAAGCGATGCGCGCGTAGCGGGAACGGGATGCCGTTGCGATAGCCGACCTCTTCGCGCGTCAAGATATCCTGGTTGCACAGGTTTTCACGTTTCCACGAAGATATTTTTCTCCACGGAATTTTGCCAGACTTTACGTAGCGGCGGAGGTCAGCGAATTTTTGTAGTTCGATATCCGGCGGCGGCCCCTTTGCATCTGGCGCGTTGTCGGCGTCAAATTTCGGCGTGCTGTCGAACATCTAAAAGCTCGTCCACAAGCCGAGAAAATAGGTGCGGCCGGTTGAAATGTTTCGGCTTGCGATTTCTTCTGTCATCCCGACTTGAAAAGCCCACCGTTTGCTCGCCCGCCAAAGGAGTGAGGGCTGGATTTTTACAATGTCGAAATCAGCGCCGTCAGCTGTTTCATTTTGTATTGAAATCGTTGAGAAAAAATCGAACAGAAACAGAAATCTTTCACTCGGCTCGACGCCAATCGTTGCATCCATTCGAATATGATCGGCAGAGTCGCTAAATCTTTTCCGATAGCCAATCTCCGTAGTTGCAAAAATCTTCACTGGGGCGCTTATTATATTTCGTCCGTATAGCGTAGAAATATCTATATCGACGCCGTTGCTTTGCAACTCCGGGCGCGATCCGGATGAGAATTTTGCGGGCCGTGCAACAACAAGGCGCACCGCGCTAGCGTGGGCGGGTGACCGAAGCACTTGATACTGAGCATATCCTTCAACTTCGGAAAACCCTGACGCTACCTCGGTCGCGGCGCCGCGGGTCAACCAGCTTGTGCCGTAAAGCGCCTTGCCGCCGATGGTTATTTTTTCGGTCAAGCCGTATTCAACATAGGTGTTTGACATGAGCCGTTCAAAACGGCTGTCGACAATCCCGTTATTGGTGTTGACGGGACCGAGGTCGGCTTTGAAATAATCGGCGCGGCTTATAACGAATAGTTCGTTGTCGGCGCGCGCCCAGGGCGAAGCGACGGCGGCGCTGCTGGCGACAAATGCGATGCACCAGATGAAATAATTTATCAGACGGAAAATCTCGACTGCCCCGATTTGCCTGAAAACCAATACTTGAGACTACTCAAGTATTGGCTTCAATCCACAAACCCAAGGTAGTAAATAAACTACAAAACAACCTGCAATTGTATTTGCAGTTTGCTTCCCTTTGATTTGAAAACTACCCCGCCAGCTTTCTGATGACGTAATGCAAGATCCCGCCATGGCGAAAATAGTCGAGCTCGTCTGCGGTATCGATGCGCACCAGAACATCGATGTCTTTGACATCGCCGTTGGCGAATTTAACCGACGCTTTGATCGTATCGCGCGGGCTGATGTCGTCGATGCCGTGTATGGTCACTTCCTCATCGCCGGTCATGTCAAGCGCCTGCCATCCATCATCGCCGGTAAACTGCAATGGCAGAACGCCCATGCCAATGAGGTTGGAGCGGTGGATGCGCTCAAAACTTTTGGCGATAACCGCGCGCACGCCGAGGAGGATTGTGCCTTTCGCAGCCCAGTCGCGTGATGACCCGGTTCCGTATTGTTCGCCTGCAACGACCACCAGCGGCGTTCCAGCTTCCTTATATTTCATCGCCGCATCATAGATCGGCATTTCTTCGCCGGTCAGCGCATATTTGGTGACGCCGCCTTCCGTGCCCGGCAGCATCAAGTTTTTGATGCGGATATTGGCAAAGGTGCCGCGCATCATCACATCATGATTGCCGCGCCGCGATCCGAACGAGTTGAACCCTTCAACCGGCACCTGATGCGATTTTAGATATTCCCCGGCCGGCCCGTCTTCCTTGATGGCGCCGGCGGGCGAGATGTGGTCGGTGGTGATCGACTCGCCAAACATCGCCAGCACGCGCGCGCCGGCAATCGGCATGACTGCTTCCGGCTCGCGTTTCATGCCGTCAAAGAACGGCGGCTTGGCGATATAGGTCGAGGGCGGCCATTGATAGGTTTCCTCACCGCTGACAGCGATGGCCTGCCATTTGTCGTCGCCTTTGAAAACATCGGCGTAACGGGTCGCGAACATCTTCGCGGTGACATGCTCGCGCACAACATCGGCGATTTCATGGTTCGACGGCCAGATGTCTTTCAGGAAAACATCGTTGCCTTCTTTATCTTTGCCAAGAGAGTCTGTGGTGAGGTTGATGTTCATCGACCCGGCCAGCGCATAAGCAACCACCAGCGGCGGTGAAGCCAGATAGTTGGCGCGAATATCGGCGGAAATCCGACCTTCAAAATTTCTGTTACCGGAAAGGACCGACGCCACCGCCAGATCATTTTCATTGACGGCGTTTGAAATCGGCTCGGGAAGCGGTCCGGAATTGCCAATGCATGTGGTGCAACCATAGCCGACAAGATTAAACCCGAGCGCATCGAGATCATCGGAGAGCCCTGCGTCACCCAGATAATCGGTCACGACCTGACTGCCTGGCGCCAGCGATGTCTTGACCCACGGCTTGACGGTCAATCCTTTTGCCACCGCATTGCGCGCAACAAGACCGGCGGCAATCATGACCGACGGGTTCGATGTGTTAGTGCAGGAAGTAATCGCGGCGATAGTGATGTCGCCATGGCCGAGGTCGAAATCTTCGCCCTTAACGGCGACGCGCTTGCCGGCTTCTGCGGCATTACCATATTCCTTGTCGAGCGCGGTGGCGAAACCTTGCGGCGCCTCTGAGAGAAGCACCCGGTCCTGCGGGCGCTTGGGCCCGGCCAGGGAGGGAACAACAGTGGAAAGATCAAGCTCGAGCGTGTCGGTAAACACCGGATCGGGCGTTGACGCATCGCGCCACATGCCTTGCTCTTTCGCATAGGCTTCGACCAGGGCGATGCGGTCCTCATCGCGACCGGTGGCGCGCATATAACGCAAAGCTTCTTCATCAATCGGGAAAAACCCGCAAGTCGCGCCATATTCCGGCGCCATATTGGCGATCGTCGCCTGATCTTCGAGCGAGAGATGGTCAAGACCGGCGCCGAAAAATTCAACGAACTTGCCGACCACGCCTTTCTTGCGCAGCAATTCAACGACCATCAGCACAAGGTCGGTTGCGGTCGCGCCTTCGGGCATTTTGTTGGTCAGCTTTAAGCCGATCACTTCCGGGAGCAGCATTGAGATCGGCTGACCCAGCATCGCCGCTTCCGCTTCAATACCGCCGACGCCCCAGCCAAGCACCGCCAGCCCGTTGACCATGGTGGTGTGGCTGTCAGTGCCCACAAGCGTGTCGGGATAGGCGTAAGTCTCGCCCTGATGCTCAGCGGTCCAGACAACTTGCGCAAGATATTCAAGATTGACCTGGTGGCAGATGCCGGTGCCCGGCGGCACAACGCGGAAATTATCGAACGCGCGCTCGCCCCATTTCAGGAATTTGTAGCGCTCGCCATTGCGTTCATATTCGCGCGTGACATTTTTTCCGAACGCATCGGACGCACCGAAATAATCGACCATCACCGAGTGGTCGATGACCAGATCAACCGGCGCTTGCGGGTTGATCTTTTCCGGGTCCTCGCCGAGCGCCTTCATCGCATCACGCATCGCGGCAAGATCGACTACCGCCGGAACGCCGGTGAAATCCTGCATCAACACGCGGGCCGGCCGATAGGCAATCTCGCGGGTTGATTTACCGGCCTTGGCCCATTGCGCGAAAGCCTTGATGTCATCGACCGTGACCGAGCGATCATCTTCAAACCGCAAGAGGTTTTCGAGCAGCACCTTGAGCGAAAACGGCAGACGCGAAATATCGCCGATTTGGGCGCCCGCCTCAGCGAGGCTGTAATAGGCGTAGTCTTTGCCGGCGGCTTTGAGGGTTTTTTTGGTTTTCAGCGAATCGCGTCCGGGTATCATTTAGCGCCTCCGGTTGGGAAAATATCAGGAATTTCAGCGCCGTTTATGGCGCCTGCGGCGCGACCATGCAATTCACGCTTTTGCCCAAATTTCGACAAGAGACTCGGCAATAGTCGCGACATATTCAGAACTAGCCTGCGTACAGTTTTTGTCGAATCAGGGACGCAGACTAGATTCTTTAGTGATCGCGTGTTCGAACCCAAAAACCGCTCACACTTTTTGTGAACACGCTCTATGATATGGGGTGCAAAGACCCGTTTTTGCCTGTCCGCCCATTTGTGTTTGCCCAAAGGAGACCCGCAGCCATGGCTCGTCCGATCATTTTCGCCGCCCTCGCCGTCATCACCGGCTTTGCCTCGTTCAGCGCGCTGGCCGCCGAGCCCAAGGCGGTAGCGACCTATAAGGACTGGAGCGTCTTCGTGCGCGACGCCGGCGGCGACAAAATCTGCTTTGCGGCGACTGAGGCCAAGGACAAATCGCCAAAATCGGTCAATCACGGCGATGTCTTCTTTCTTGTCTCGAGCTGGAAGTCCGGCGCCGCAACCGCGCAGCCGAGCCTGATGACCGGCTATGCGCTAAACACCAAGCCGGAGCCAACCTTGCGGGTCGGGTCCGACAAATGGAAAATGTACACCTCTGAGAACGAGGCGTTCATTGAATCTACCGATGAGGAAGGCCGGCTGGTGCGGGCCATGCGCCGCGGCGCGGATATGCGCGTCAGCGCCGTCTCCCAGCGCGGCACCGCGACCAATTATGTGATGTCGCTGCGCGGCGTTTCCGCCGCGCTTGATCGCGTCGCGCGCGAATGCCGCTAAGGCGGCGTATCGGCTAGAGTCTGTCATAGGCCTCCAGCGTTAAAAACGTATCGAAACCGTCCGACAGGCAAAGATTGTCGAGCAGATCGCTCGCGTCCGCGAAGCAGCCTTCGCGCCAACGCGCCTCGCCTAGCTCGGCTTTAACCACATCCATCTCTTGCGTCTTGACCTTGCGATAGTAATCGGCGGTCATGGTCTCACCATTGTCGAGCTGGGCGCTGTTTTTGATCCACTGCCAGATGCTCGCGCGGGAGATTTCCGCGGTGGCGGCGTCTTCCATCAACCCATAGATCGCCACCGCGCCGAGGCCGCCAAGCCAGGCCTCAATATATTGTAGCGCGATGCGGATATTGCTGCGCAACCCGGCGTCGGTGAACGGGCCTTGGGGCGTTTCCACGAGATCGGCGGCGGTGATCGGTGCGCCATCACCGCGAATGACTTCAAGCTGGTTGGTCTGGCCGGGCTTGAAGGCGTCTGAATAAACCGTGTTGACGACGTCGGAGAGCGCCGGATGGGCGATCCACGAGCCGTCATGGCCATTATCGGCCTCGCGCTGTTTGTCCTGGCGCACTTTTTCCTTGTTGGCGGCGTCTTCATCCGGCGTTTTGGCCGGCAGAAACGCCGACATGCCGCCCATGGCCAACGCCCCGCGACGATGGCAGGTGCGGATAAGAAGCCGCGAATAGGCGTCGAGAAACGGCTTGCCCATGCCCACCGCCTGGCGGTCCGGCAGCATCCGGTCGGGGTGGTTTTTCAAGGTTTTGATATAGCTGAAAATATAATCCCAGCGGCCGCAATTGAGCGCTGCTGCGTGGTCTTTTAACTCAAAAAGGATCTCGTCCATCTCGAACACCGCCGGCAGCGTCTCGATCAGGCAGGTCGCTTTGATGGTCCCGCATGCGATCCCGAGCTGTTCCTGGGCCGCAACGAACACCTCGTTCCACCACCGCGCTTCTTCATAGTGCTCCAGCTTCGGCACGTAGAAATATGGGCCAGTACTGTTCTCGCGCAGGCGCTGGTGATTGTGGAAAAGATAGAGCGCAAAATCCATCAGGCAGCCAGGGATCGGTTTGCCGCCTTTGAGGACGTTCTTCTCGTCAAGGTGGAGACCGCGCACCCGGGCGATCAACACCGCCGGATTGTCGCCCAGCTTGTATTGCTTGCCGGAGTTCGGGTCTTCAAAGCTGATGGTGCGACTGACCGCGTCGCGCATATTCGCCTGCCCCTCGATAACATTGCGCCAGGTCGGCGACAGCGCATCCTCAAAGTCCGCCATGAAGACTTTAACATCGGCATTGAGCGCATTGATGATCATTTTACGCGTCACCGGGCCGGTGATCTCCACCCGCCGGTCAAGAAGATCCGTCGGCAGGGCGCCAACACGCCAGTCATCGTCGCGTACGGATTTTGAATCGGCGCGAAATTCAGGCAACGCGCCGGCGTCGATCTTCGCCTGCCAAACAGCGCGCGCCCCCAGAAGAGCGTCGCGGCGCGGCGCAAACGTCTCCACCAGCCCGGCAAGGAACGCGCATGCTTCCGGCGTCAGGATATCCCGGTCGGCTGAGGTAACCTCGCCGATAAAGTCCAGCCCGCTGATTGTCGTCGCCATGCCTGTTGTTCCTTTCGTCAGTAATTTCGCGTTGCGCCCGGTCTATCCGAGGGCCTTGTGCAGCGCAATATTTCTTGGCGCCGGCGCCAAGTCATACCAACGGTCAAAAAGCATGACCGTTGGGCGTTCAAGCGCCACGCAGGCTTACGCGCCATAAGGCGCAGCGGCCAAAGACACGTAAAATGGGCGGCCTTGCCAAAGTACAAAATGAAAAGCTCATTTTGCACTTTGGTATCAGGCCGCACATCCAATTGGATGAGTTGGAACAATAGGGCCGCCAAAAAGCGTGAGGACGAGATCTGGCGGCAAAGCCTGATATTAGACCGATGAGGCGCTGGAGCCCTTATAGGGCGCGTCTTGAGCAAGAAATCAGGCGCTAGGCTCAACCCCAGGGCGAATTTTGTCGCGTGCGGCGTTACACTTGCCAGCGCCCTCAAATGTTCGGTTTGAACTTTTCGTGCATCGTCACCAGTTCCTCGGCGATGGTCGGGTGGAGCGCCACGGTCTCGTCAAACTGAGCTTTGGTGACCCCGGCTTTGACGGCGATGGCGATGCACTGGATCATCTCCGCCGCCTCCGCGCCGACAATATGACAGCCGACGACGCGGTCGGTGTCGCCATCGACCACCAGCTTCATCAAAACGCGCTCCTCCGATCCGGTCAGCGTGTGTTTCATCGCCCGGAAATTGGTTTTGTAAATGTCGATATTGCTAAACTTTTTGCGCGCCTCGTGCTCGGCATATCCCACCGTCCCCACTGGCGGTTGCGAGAAAACCGCTTTGGGGATGAATGTGTAGTCCATCTTTGTCGGGTTGTTGTTGAACACGGTTTGCGCAAACGCCGCGCCTTCGCGGATCGCCACCGGCGTCAGGTTCTCGCGATTGGTGATGTCGCCGACAGCATATATATTGTCTACGGATGATTTTGAATAATCATCGACAACAACCGCGCCTTGTTTGTCGACCTTAACGCCGGCCGTCTCCAGGCCCAGCCCATTAGTCGATGGCGTGCGCCCGACCGCCCAGAAAACCAGATCTGTATCAATATGCGTTCCATTGGTGAGGTGAACGCGCTTCGCCTCGCCATCGCGCTTCTCGATCTTTTCAAACGTGCTTTGGGTGATGACGCGAATGCCCTGGCGTTTCATTTCGGTATGCACTTGAACCGAGATATCGGTATCGAAGTGGCGCAAAATATCTTCGCCCCGATAAACCAGGCAAACTTCGCAGCCGAGGCCGCGGAAGATGCAGGCAAACTCAACGGCGATATATCCGCCGCCAGCGACAACGACATGGCTTGGCAAGTTGTCGAGGTGAAAGGCTTCATTTGAGGTAACGCCAAGCTCGTGGCCGGGAACCGATTGATCGACAAATGGCGCCCCGCCGGCGGCGATGAGGATTGTCTCCGCGGTGACATCGCGCCCTTCCGCTTCAAGATGGACAGTGTGAGCGTCTTTCAGGGTTGCGCGCGACTGGAATATTTCCGCGCCGGCGTTTTTGAGATTGCGAATATAGATGCCGTTTAGCCGGTCGATCTCATTGTCTTTATTCTCGATCAACCGGGTCCAGTCGAACGACACATTGTCCGCCGTCCAGCCATAGGCCTTGGCCTCGTTAAACCCGTGGCCATATTCGCTGGCATAGACCAGAAATTTCTTGGGTATGCAGCCGCGCACCACGCAAGTGCCGCCGACGCGATATTCTTCAGCAACGCCGACGCGCGCGCCAAAAGTGGCCGCGAGGCGCGAGGCGCGCACCCCGCCCGAGCCAGCGCCGATAGTGAACAGGTCATAGTCAAATTTTGTCATTTCAATCTCTTATTTCTTTGGAAGAAAGCCAATGCCAGTTTCAAACCGTTTGTCGTTAAACTCCAGCAGCTCAACTTTGAAGATGCGCATAAATTCTTTATAGATCGCCTCAAAAACCGGCTTAAGCTTTCCCTTGTAATCGAGGGGCACACGGATCATCGGCCGGTCAGCGACAAAGATATCAAAACTGTCGCCGGTAACCTCGACCGCAATGGACGTGCGCAGCCACAACGCGCCGGAATCTTCAGAATTTTCAATCGTCAGCGCGATGGCGAAGTGGATCGGCTCAAGAACAATCACCTCACGCTGGCTATAGCTGAAGGCAGCGTCGCCATAATCCTTACGCGGATCGAACGCGCCCACTGGCGGCACGGCTTTGACACAGCCCTTCTCGCAGCCGATATAGTCAGGAAATCCGGAGACCACCGCATCCCCCAAGCCCTTGCAACGCATAAGATTTTCAAACGCCGCCGCGCCATAGGCTTTGATCGCGTCCTGTAGTTTTTCAAACCGGGTTTTTGTCATGGATCTCAACGATTGCAGGCTGGAGTGGGTAGATAAGGTATTGCATGGCGGCCATAAAGCGCAAAGCACGCCATTGTGAAATGAGGCTTCAGACCTGATCGATGCTGACGCCGGTCTCGTCCCCGTAAATGATCATATCGGTCATGCCGCAAAACAGGCCAGTCTCGATCACGCCGGGAATGGCTTTCAGCATGTCGTCGAGATTTGCCGGCTCGTCAATCCGGCCCAGCGCACAGTCAATAATCAGGTGGCCGCCATCGGATTTAACGACGACGCCCTGATCTGCGCGCAATTCAACTCCGGCGCCGTCAAACCCGGCGCTGGCGAGTGCAGCCCGGATATTGCGCACGGTAAGCGCCCAGCCGAAGGGCTCAATCTCGATCGGCAAGGCAAAGGCGCCCAGCGCAGCGACGCGCTTTGACTTATCGGCGATGACGATAAAGCGCCGGGCGGCGCTGGCGACAATTTTCTCGCGCAACAGCGCCGCGCCGCCGCCCTTGATGAGGTTCAGCTGCGGGTCGGCCTCATCGGTTCCGTCAACGGCAAGATCGATGATGGTGGTCTCGTCCGGGGTAATGATCTCAATGCCAATCGCTTCGGCCTGGCGGCGGGTCTCCTCCGAGGTTGGAACCCCGCGCAGCTCCCATCCGTCAGCCGCCTTCTCCGCCAAGGCGTCAACGAAATAACGCGCGGTGGAGCCAGTGCCGAGACCAAGGGTCATGCCGCGCTCGACATATTTTGCGGCCTCTTCGCCGGCGCGCCTTTTGCCCGCTTCCTTATCCATAACCACCCCTAACGCTCGCCTTGATTGGTTTTTCGAAACCGCGCCGCCCAGCCTTTGACGCTCTTCTGGCGCCCTCGTGCAACGGCAAGATCGTCAGCTTCTACCTCTTTTGTAATCACCGAGCCGGAGCCGACATAGGCGTCGGCGCCAATGGTCAGCGGCGCGACCAGCGATGAATTCGATCCGATGAACGCACCGGCGCCGATGGTGGTTTTATGCTTGCTGAAGCCGTCATAATTGCAGGTGATGGTTCCGGCGCCAATATTGGCGCCCGCGCCGATTTCCGCATCGCCAATATAGGTCAGATGGCTGACTTTGGCGCCCGGGCCGATATCGGCGTTTTTGATCTCAACAAAATTGCCGACCTTCGCCCCCTCCAGAAGATTGGCGCCGGGACGCAATCGCGCAAACGGGCCCACCGTCGCGCCAGCGGCGACGGTTGCGCCTTCCAGATGGGAGAAGGCTTTAATCTCGACATTATTGCCAATCACAACCCCCGGCCCGAACACAACATTCGGCCCAACAACCACATCCTGGCCGATCTGCGTGTCATGGGAAAAATAAACCGTAGACGGATCGTGCAGAGTGGCGCCGCCCTCGAGCGCTTTCGCGCGGGCCCGGTCTTGAAAAATCATTTCCGCTTCAGCCAAATCAGCGCGACTGTCAGCGCCGAGTATTTCGTCCGGGTCAACTTCGAGCATGGCGCATTTGCGATGATCTGCGCGAGCAAGCCCGACAATGTCTGTCAGATAATATTCGTTCTTGGCGTTATTGTTGCCGATGTCTTTTAGGCGGGCATGAAGAAAGGCCGCCTCAATCGCCATGACGCCGCCATTGCAAAGGTCGATGTTTAGCTCTTCCTCGGTTGCGTCGCGGGCCTCGACGATAGCCTCTAGTTCCCCTGCCTCATTAAGTTTCAAGCGACCATAAAGCGCCGGGTCGTCGGGGCGAAAGCCAAGCACGGCGACAGCGGCGCCGTTTTTGATTTCGCCTGCAAGCGCGCGCAAGGTTTCCTGTCTTACCAGCGGCGTATCGCCGTTCAAGATCAGCGCCGCGCCATCAAAACCCGCCAGCGCCGGCAATGCCTGTTCAACCGCATGGGCGGTGCCTTGCGGCGGCGTTTGGATGGCAATCGTCGTTTTCGGGTATATTCCTTTGGCGTAATCGCCGACCTGTGGCGCATGATCGCCAATTACCAGTGCAACGCGATCCGGCGCTAGCATCATTGCCTTATCAAGAACGTGGCCTAGCATTGCCCGGCCGCCGATTTCATGCAGCACCTTCGGCTTGGCGGATTTCATGCGTTTGCCCTGGCCTGCGGCGAGAACTACAGCGGCGATGTTAATATCGGTCATTCCAGGCCCATTTATTCCATTGCAACCGCTGTATCATAACTTATTGAAAACAGCTTATGCGAGCCTTGCAGCGATTCGCTCGTGGATCGGCCCAAACATTTGAATGCGGGAGTGTTGTTGATGAAGAACGCCAGTCCATTCAAATGTTTGGATAAGTTGATCCATCAACAAATAAACCTGATGGTTCGAACCGCTAGATTCGAACCATCAGGGCGTATGTGCGATAAGGAACATCGATGATGCAGGATTTGAAGGGTGCGGCAGTCATATTCGACCTTGACGGCACGCTGATCGACACAGCCGACGATCTCGCCGCGTCCATGAACCACGCCCTTGGCGAGGCCGGCCTGCCGCCAGTGGCGCATCACACAGTCCGCCATCTCGTCGGCCATGGCGCGCGCGCAATGTTGAGGCGCGGCATTGAGGCCGGCGCCGGACGCGCGGCCAGCGATGATGAGTTGGACCAGGGGTTGAAGCTCTTCCTCGATCATTATGGCGCCAATATCGCCGCCCATTCACGGCCGTTTGACGGCGTCATTGAGATGATTGAGGGATTTCGCCGCCGCGGCGCCGGGATCGCAATCTGCACCAATAAACGCGAGGCGATGTCGCGCCTGTTGATCGATATGCTCGGCATTGGTGCTCTGTTCGATACTATTGTCGGCGCGGATACGTGTAGCGCGGCCAAGCCTGATCCTGCGCCGGTCTTTTTGTGCATTGAGCGGACCGGCGCGACACGTTCGGTTTTTATTGGCGACAGCGACACTGATATCAAGGCGGCGAACGCCGCTGGATTGCCGTGTCTGATTGCTGAGTTTGGCTACGGGCCGCTGACATTACGCGACCAAGCGGCAGGCTCGTTTAAGGCCTATAGCGAGGCTGCGCCGATGATTGAAAAATTGCTGGCGCGCTAGCCAGCCTCTGCGCTGATGGCAGCGCGGGTCGGCATGCCATTGATCATATCGCTGCGGACATCCGTACGCGCCGAGCGCATGGTGGAGACAAACCCTTCATCCGACATTTCAACGGAAACGTCGAATCCCCGCTTGCGCCAGAAATCCTGGATTCTCGTGGCAAGACGGCCAGCGCCGTCACGATCACACTGGTCAGTCATAGACTACCCCGATGTTTTATTGAACAACTGCTACTGGATGAAGAATATAAGGAAATCTGATTTTTTCAAGACCATTGAGGTATTTTTTTATACCCGTTAGTTTACCTGAAAACACTGGGTTTCTTACTTTAGTTCGGTTTGTATGAGAATTTTATCGCGTGAAACGCAAAAGCAATATAAGCTAGACTTATATTTGAGGACGGATATGAGCAACCTTGAGCAGATTGAACGAGCCCGATCGATTGGCGAACGGATCCGGCAGGCGCGAAAATCGTCTGGCATGAGCCAGGCGGACCTGGCGCGGCGTTTGGGCGTCAGCCAGCCGGCAATCGCCAACTGGGAGAGCGGGCTGCATGACCCGCGGCGGTTGATGCTGGCAAAGCTTGCAGCGGCGCTGGAATCCCCGCTGGACTGGCTCGCCGCTGGCGACCGTTCGGTCGGCGAGAGCGATAAGCACGCAGCCGCAGCGTATTTGCGCCGGCCCGTACAGCATGTGCCGGTAATCAGCTTTCGCTCAGCTGCATTGCTGGCAATTGATATGACGGCGGACCCGCACACCATGGCCGAAGACTATATTCCGGTCACCGCCGGCTCGCCAAAAATGTTCGGCGTTTTTATGGAAGACGAGGCGGTTAATCTGGTGTTTCCAATCGGCACGCTGGTGGTAATCGATTATGCCGATCGCGCACCCAATGACGGTGTCTTTTGTCTCGCATCAGTTGCCGGCGATCCGGTTTTACGCCGCTGGCGCGAAAGCCCGCCGCGGTTTGAACCGGCGTCAAGCGAGGATCGTTACGAGACCGTCTTCGCCGATGATGCTATCCGCATCATTGGCTGCGCGCGCCTGTCGATCCGGATTCACTAGCCTATCTGACGATTACGGTCAGGCTGCATTCTGCGCATAATATTCAATCATCTTTGGCAGATGTGTTTGCGCTTCACGAAATCGTTGACCGCAGATATTGACGAGAGTTCTGATCTCGCCAAGCGAAGTTCCGGCAATGGCGTGTTCTTCGATATCGGCACAGGACTGCGCCAACCTCACGGCGCCGACATTCACGCTCATAGATTTGAGCGCATGGGCGGCCTTTGCAATCCCGGAATGATCTGTTTGCGTACTATCGTTGAGACGCACCATAGACTCGCGAGAATGGGTCTGGAACAATTTGAGCGCGCGTTCAGGTAAGTTGGAGCCGCTCGATTGCATCGCCGCCAGTTGGTTCAGCACAGAACGATCGAATGGATCGGCGCGGCGTTCGCCGCGGTCCGCAACCGCGACCGGTAGCGGCGCTCGCGCGACTTCGTCTGCTGAACGATCAAGATATTTTTCCAGGAGGTCTGACAACGCTTCAATAGTGAAGGGCTTCGTCAGATAGTCGGTCATGCCGGCCTCGCGCCAACCGCCGCTGCCGGCGACATCGGCTGTGAGGGCGACGATTGGGGTTGGCGGGCGGCTCTTTTGCGCCTCAATTTTTCTGATCGCCCTTGTGGCTTCAAAGCCGTCCATTTCTGGCATGGAGCAATCCATCAAGATCAAATCAAAGTCTGTTTCCAGCGCCGCCGTGACCGCTTCACGACCGTCAGCAACGAGGGTCGGAACCAAGTTTAGACGGGTCAGCGCTTCCTTGACGACTTCACGGTTTACCGCGCTGTCGTCGGCGGCAAGGACACGTTCGCGGCTGAAGATGGCGGCAATGCCGGATGGTTCTTCTGCATAGCTGAGAGCGGCTTTGCCGCGTAATTTTTTATCGAATATGCGGCCAATCTGATCCATGACTTCGCGGCGCGACAGGGGTGCGATCAAGAGATCTTCCGCAACGCCTGTCGCCAACAGCCGGTCCGGCGCCGCATCTCCCAGTTCGCTGACGCAGATGCGCGCCGGCGCCCATTGGTTGGGCCCGCCCTTGGCGACTTTTTGAAACGCATCAAGAAACACCGGGTCGGCGAAGATCATGTCCACATAGGCGAAATCTGCACCGATTGGACTGTTGCGATCAATGACCTCTGCCGAAATGCGCGCCTCTTTCAGATAGCGCGACAACACCGTCGGCGTTGCCGTACCATCTATGGCGATGATCGCGCGCTTGTCGTCCTCGGCACGCCGCGGCCTGGCCGGCGCCGCCAATATCTCCGCCGGAAAATGGAAGTAGAAATGCGAACCTTTATTTTGCCCGCTGGCAACGCCAATTGACCCATTCATCGCCTCAACCAGCCGGCGGCTGATCGCAAGACCGAGGCCGGTGCCGCCAAATTTCCGCGTCGTAGACTGATCGGCCTGCGAGAATGCTTCAAAGATTGCATCCTGTTTTTCTTGGGCGATGCCGATCCCGCTATCGGTAACTGAAAATTCGATAATGCATTCGCCGTCGTCGCCTGGAAGGCGCTTTGCGGCGACAACCACATGCCCCTTCTCGGTAAATTTCAACGCGTTATTGACCAGGTTGGAAAGGATCTGGCTGATCCGGACCGGGTCGCCCGTGATCAATTCCGGCGTTGACGGCGCGACATAAGCGGAAAGATCGATGCCCTTGCTTGTCGCGCGTTCCCAAAATAGCGCCACCACATCGTCGATAATCTCGATCGGCCGCAGGGGAATTTCCTCCAGATCAAGTTTGCCGGCCTCGATTTTGGAAAGGTCAAGAATGTCGTTGATGATCGCCAGAAGGCTTTGACCGGATTTTGAGATGACATCCGCATAGCGTTTTTGCCGCGGCGGCAACTGGGTTTTGCTCAGCAACTCAGCCATCACCATCATGCCATTCATTGGTGTGCGGATTTCATGGCTCATGGTCGCCAGGAATTCAGACTTGGCGATGCTGGCCGCTTCGGCGACCTCCTTGGCGGTTTGCAGCTCGCGGGTTCTGCGGTGAACAATTTTCTTCAGGTTGCGTTGATGGGCCTGAAGCTCAGCATCGTGTTGCTGGAGCTGGTCCAGCATATCGTTAAATGCGTCAATCAACTGTCCAGGTTCGTCATTGTTTTCGCTGGGGGGCGCACGCATCGAAAAGTCACCGGTTTTGCGAACCTCGCCCATCACGCCTGCGAGCGCGAGGATAGGGTCGGTAATCGATCGCTGCATTTTAAGGGCGATCAATAATCCGATGCCGCCAGCAAATATGCCGGCCACCAGAGCATCGTAAAACAGAGCGCCAAATTTGTGATATAACCCAGGTCCTGAGGCGTGAATGGTAAGCACGCCAATCTTCTCGTCGCCATGCATCACCGGCGCAGTTGAGACAACAGCCCTTGAGGCAAGCAAACTCTTGAACTTATCAAGATGGGTCTTGGTTGCGTCATCGCTTGCGTGCGGGATTTCGGCGCGATGCTCAAAAATAACGTCGCCGCTCATATTTTCTATACGGACACATTTAACTGTCTCAATGCCGATAATCGCATTGAAGGCGCTCAGGGCCCCCGGTCGGTCACCAGCCGCCATAGGCCCTGAAACCGTCGAAGCAAGAATAATCGCGCTCGCATCAAGCTCGGCATGCTCGCCGTCGCCATAATGCGTGATCTCACGTATCACAGATGACAGGGTGATGATCGCCACCGTTCCGAATATGGCGACGATTACCAGTGCGGTCATCCGGCTGCGCAGCGAATGGATACGCTTTTTCACCTAAGCCCTTGCCCCGTTCTTTAGTGTCAAAATGCCCCGTCTGCGACCAGTAGTTGCTTAAATTACTTGCTAATTGCTTTCCCGATGACAGCAGCAATCACTTTTTAAGGAACTTTTGCTTAACTTCTGACCGTCGCAGGCCGCATGCCGAGGCCTCTGCCTATGAAAAGGGGCTCACTTGTGTCCTCAGCGCCAAGAATATTACTGGTTGATGATGACCCGATCATGCGCGAGCTTGCGCATGAAAAGCTAAACGCGGCGAACTATCAGGTGGCGATAGCGGAAAATGGCGCTGACGCGCTCACCATCTTGAAGCGCGACGGCGCTGATCTGGTGATTTCCGATCTTGAAATGCCAGTTATGGACGGGTTTGAACTCACCCGGGAAATTCGCGCCGATCGCGCTATCGCCCAAACCCCGGTTATCGTTATCACGGCAAGCGATCATGCTGACGCGGTGGACCGCGCTTTTGCTGCAGGCGCGACGTCATTTCTGGCAAAGCCAATTAACTGGACGCTGTTTAACCAGGCGGTAAAATTTGTGTTGCGGGCGAGCAATGATCAGCGCGCCTTGCGCCTGGCGCGCGACCAGGCGGAGGCGGGCGCCAAATATAAAGATGGGCTGATGTCGGTCATGAGCCATGAGCTTAGAACGCCGCTCAACGCCATTATCGGCTTCGGTCAACTCTTGGGCGAACGCTTCGCCCAACAAAACGACCCTCTTCATAAAGAATATGCTGATTACATTATCGATAGTGGTAAGCGGCTTCTCAATACCATATCGGATATGTTGCTTGCCTCTGACGCCGGGTCCGGACCGATTGCGATCGCTGAGGCGGAAACGACGGTTGGCGATATCATTGCCGCGGCAAGAACCATTTCCGCCGGTGTTGCCGCCACAACACAAGCTGAAGTCGTCGAGGCTGTTCAAGACGTCGAACTCACAATAATCTGTGACCAGCGGCTGGTGGCGCGGGCGCTTTCAAAACTGATTGACAATGCCGCCAAATTCTCACCGCGCGGCGCCAAAATTATTATCGGTGCGGCGCTCACCAAAGGCGGCGAGCTTGCGCTGATGGTGAAGGATACCGGTCCGGGAATGGCGCCTGACCGGTTGAAACGTGTTTTGGCGCCATTTACGCAGTCAGATATGTCGCTCAAACGCGCCGAGCAGGGGCTGGGCCTCGGCCTGCCGCTCGCCGGCGCCATCGCGCGCGCCCCTGGCGCGCAATTGCGGATGAACTCTACCGTCGGCATCGGCACCCGGGCGGTCATCATGCTGCCAGCTGACAGGGTGCGTTCAACAAACTCCAGACGCGCCAGAAACGCCGCTTAATAGCGCGGGCTGGTTTGTCTATGCCATCGGGTGATTAAGAAGAATCGCCCGATGGCATAGATTCTTTGTTGCGCGCCGGATTTTGCGAAAAACCGGTTCCCACTTTTTCGCCCGGCGCTATAGCGCCTGAAGATTGTTAAAATTTGAATCACATCTTTCATGCAATCTAAAAAAATATTGTCTTGAGTTAACCCGGGCAAAACGGACGAGGCGTGCGATGGGATTCGGTGATAAAAAACCGGCCCCGCAGATCAGTCTGGACAGACTGGCGGCGGTTGCTGGGCGCGGCGATGTTGTTGAAACGGCAGAACCGGTGGCGGCGGCGGCAGCGCCTCTGGCAAGGCCGGTTAGTCTTGAGCCGGATGTCTCGCGCATCCGCAAGACCAATATGGTCGATGAGACGCCGGAAGCGCACAAGCGCCGCCTTGCGGCCAAGACCGTCAATTTTTCTATGACATTCCTTGTACGAACCGCCATATTCGCCGCGGTGGTCTATTATGCATGGAACGAACATCATCTGACCGGCCAGATCCATCGCGGCGTGGCGATCGGCTTGCTGGTGATGGCGGCCGATTTCGGGCGGGTTGCGTTAAAAGCCATGGCCCCTGGCTCGAAATAGGCTGGAGGCATGACAAGCTGGTTGCGACTGCCGGATCGGCTCATCGGTTCGTGAACGCATGTGACCGCACGGGCCATTGGAATTTCGCAATTCAGCCCTAAATGCTCCTTCATTGGCGGTCAGGCTTGGCTATGCCGCCAGCAAGGAGACAGACCATGGGCATTATAGAAATCGCATTGATCGGCTTTATCGCCGTCAATTCCGTCCTCGGCGTATTGGGCTTCATTACCATCCGCCGGCAGTAGCACCCCCCCTTGTTGGCCCTCCTGCTGGGCGTTTGGCCTTGTAACCACATCGATACAATCCCTCCCACCCTGCCTATCATTCCTCGTAATCCCTCAACAAAATCAAGCAGCAAGCCTTGCCGGCGCGCTGGCTGGCGGAAATTCCTCGCAAGCCGGCGGCGATAAAGGCTAAGCTGACGCCGGCTATGCGGGCAAAGAGGGAGACCATTATGCATAAATCTATTGCGATGATCGTCGCGATCACGCTCGGTGTGGGCAGCGCCCATGCGGCGGGATACGTGAAATTTGGCGATATCAAGGGCGAATCGACCGATACCGCCGACGCCAATCACGACAAATGGATCGATGTCCTCAGCATCGATTGGGGCAGCAATAAGCTGGGTTCCAGCGCCGCGCCGGGGCGCCAGAGTGCGAAGCTGACCATCAAGGAAAACAAACAAGCCGTTTTGGTCGGCCTGTTGTTGCCGGCGGTGCAAAGCGCGCGCGCCGCAACATCTGCGCGCACGGCGACCGGGCGCGTTTCCGAGCGATTGCGCCACAAGGATCGCATGACCTATGACCAAACTGCGGGCGGACGCGTGGTCAAGAGATGGACCTTGCATGATGTTGAATATCAGCGCCCGCGCGCGACCGGCCGCAACGGCGCAACCCATTCGATCAACCTCACTTATAAGTGCAAGGATTGGATAAACATCGCCTCTGGCGAGGCCGGCTCGGATTGCCGTCGTCCGGCGCGCCGGAAAAAGACCAAATAAGCTTTCCGGCGCGGCTCGCCGCATCTGACAATCGATACATCGCATCGCGATTGAGAACGCGCCGGCGGAGTGATACGCTTTTTTCTGTAGACAGTCAGTATACCGACAGCTTGGCAAATTTAAACTTGGCAAGACGGGGGTCGTGTACGTAACATTAAAAGGACCCCAGAATGAAAAAATCCACCCTCGCATTCGCGGCGACACTAGTAGCAACAACGTCCCTGGCGGCGACATCCGCTTCAGCATTTGAATATAGCGCCCTTACCGAGACCGTAAACACAGCCGCGTTTGAGGACGCCGACGATACCTGGCTGCGCGTAACCGGCAACCGCATTGATCAATGCGGCGCCTATGGCCAGGAAGGCAATCGCCGCATTGATGTACTTGTGGAGCGCTATCGCACGCTCGCCGACGCGGTTTCCGCTGGCAATCAAAGCGCGGCGCTCAGTGCGGCGGACAGCCTCGCCAGCGCCGTAAACGCCAATTCGCGATTTGAGGCCTGCTGGACAAAAATCTCCCGCAAACAAGGCGTCTCTGGCAAGTTCACGCGGATGCTCAAAAAAGGCTGAGACCACCGGCGGCGGCCTTAACGCCGTACCCATGATCTAAGACGATCCGGCCCGAACCTGCTTGCGCGACGGGTCGGATCGCTTTTTTGCGCCCGATTTGTACTGCCCCACACGGGCGGCGATGATGCGGTTGAGGCGGGCCATCAGCCGCTCATAGGCTCCCGGCCTTTCGATATCCTCCGGGCTGAACCGCCCGGCATAAGGGCAGCCCTCAACCTCGCCGCAGCAATCTGGAACCCCGGTCCGGCCATGGGGCGGGCACAGGCAGAAAAAATCGCGCGGCCGGGCGCGGACAAAGCCAAGCTCTCGCGCGGTAACGGCGAATATGCGCGGCGTCATGCTCCTTTCGACCCGGCGATAGATGCGGCGTATCTCCTCATCTGTATATTGATCACCGCCGCCCTTTCCGCCAGTTGCCGCGCCGTCGCCCGACTTTGAACGCCGCGCACGCTTGCGCTTTGGCGGCGCCGGCTCTGGGGGCGGTTTTTGTTTTCTCATTCATCAATCCTCTGTGTACGGTTTTTTAATATAGCTTTCCCGCGCCGCGACTCGCACGAGTCCGAACGTATAAGGGTGGAGAGGTTGCGCGAGACGCGAAACATCCAAACAAATATTTAAACACGGGACGCATCGCATCTCGCGCGCGGCTTTTACATCGCCGTCAACCGGTTGCGTAACGGGACCGCCCTTTGAAAAGCACCGGGCGCTGTCACGGGTCCGAAAGGCCCGGTTGGAACAGCCGGCCGGGCAAATAGCGTCCGTCCGTAGGTGCGGCGCTCTTTAATCCCGAGAACACCGCCGAACACCTGCCCGCTCGCCGCAGTCGGAACCACTGAGGAACGGTGAGCTCAACGCCTCTCCAATATTCCGACCGTTTGAGAGTATAGGGCCGCTGGATTCCGTGAGGATAACTTTTCACCAAATATAGGTTTTATGGCCAACTACCCTCTCAGGGTTGTAAAATCGAAGATTCGATTCGTGTTGTGGTTGTTTGGATTTACTGGGCTCAAGAGCCCCCTTCGTCGGCTCCGCCGACACTTCCCCCATAAACGGGGGAAGAAAGAGCTCAACCTCAAGCGCAACCTAATTCCTCCCCCGTGACAACGGGGGAGGTGTCCCGAAGGGACGGAGGGGGCTCTGGCCGCCACGAAAAGAACTCGTTCGACGTCATCCCGTGTGCCGTGCAGCCCCGCGCGCGAAGGCGCGCAAACAAAAACTCGACCGCCTTCGCGGTCGGGGTGATGCACTGCTAGCACGGGATCGCTTGCCGCATTCTCGAACCAGTGAAAACATGTCCGGGATGATGCCGTTCAATGATTCAGCGTATCAAATAGATCATCCCAATCGGGGTTCATTGTTTCAATAAGATTGATCTTCCA
>JAJFFY010000060.1 GCA_021776415.1 Hyphococcus sp. | reverse complement strand
CAGCCTTTCCTGCAATAATATTCCTTGTCCTTCCGGCGTTCTACTAAGCACGTCTCGCCTGACATTCTGATCTAGTGTCCTGAACACCCTTGGGCCTATGGCATTATACAGTATGAGTGATGCTCTATTTAATCGGACAATCTCGGGACACCCACACTCCATAGCGATTATCCTACAACATTTTCAGCCTTTTGCCATATTCTCTGGTATGCATCAATGATGCATGATGAGCCCAGGTAACATCTGGATTCACCATGACACTGCCTCTATAACGTCTTACTACCACTGAGTTTGTCGTTGTGTGCAGCGAGCCCTTCTGTGTGGGGTTGATCATTACTCAGGCCGCAAATTTGAGCATCGTCGTGTTTGGATAGTCTAGCGCTTGTCCAGCGGAATCTAGGTAAAACTCGCCTACTATCGTCTGAATCGGCATCAGCCGAGGTTTGGTGTGCCTGGCATTCAGGTATTACGGCTTGATCAGACATCATTTGAGGTTATCTGGTCAGACAACCATGAATTGACATTGCTGATGCTGCTAAAGGATCATGATGCTGGTCGTGCTTTAGTTCACTCATGGGGTGTGGGTGTCCTGTTTTGTTCGCTGTTTTATTCGTTCTTGGGCGTCCTGTTCTGTTCGTTCTGTTCTGCCGGGAGTCACCTTGAGCGACATGTTAGATTTCTCATGTAAGTGATCCAATAGATTGAGCCCGAACCTACTTGAAGCTGTCTACGACTTTGTATGTCAGTTTCTCATTCGATGCTTCTACAATCTCGAGCTTGGCTCCCTTGAAATGAATAAAGCCAGTTGCGGAATCGAATTCAAACTCCTGAAAGTAAGTAGGCTTAGTTATACTGTCGGTAAATTCTCTATACACGAACTTCAGCTTGTCGCCCGATCTGCCGCTATAGATTATCTCTTGAACAAAATTCTCTTGCTCTTCAAGGACGGACTTCACGAACTTTATTTTTTCAAAATCTTGTTCCAGATAAACCCTGCTCGCCACTATTGCTAAGAAGATTTTTCCATCATAATCTTTGCAGATATCACCAACAATAAGGGGGTTCCCTGGACAGTTCCAGTTAGTGCTTCCGTCAGCTAAGGTTCTTCGAAATTGTACTGGGCCAAAGCAGTCTGCGTTCACGTCCACTGTTTCGTATATGCCCTTTTTAAATGCCTTATCTGGAATTACGCTTAGCGCGCAAGTCAACATCGAGGATTCGCCGGGCTTCTTGTTGAAACTAGTTTCCTCTAGAATTTCGACAGCCTCTCTAAATGATTGAGATCCTTTCACCAGTATCACATCGCCAATTTGTTTGGTCTCGACAGCTCCGACTGGTGGGCGATTGAAATTCCTTGTCTCCGTCGAATCAACTGCGATTATTGGGCTGGATCCGCACCCGACCAGCATTAATAGGCACAGTCCGCTTACAATGTATTTCATCAAAGTTTCCTCCAATTTGTTTGGTGAAATCTAACGATTTAACTGAGAGGCGCGCGTTGTTTGCGCGTCCTGCCCGCGTTTCTTGCGGGCGTACTCGAATGACTTGTTATATGGCATGTGCCTCTACAAAGTATGATTTATTGTTAAAATCCCATTTTGGTTCTTTTTCTATATACCATTTGAGAAAATTTATATTTTTCTCATTTATTGGGTAACAATCAAACATTGGGTTTTCAATATTGGGTTCCCCAAATTCGACTTGAAATTTCTCTAATTCAAAGGATGATAGATCATATTTTGCAAGCAGCTCATCGGTAGCTTCCGAGTATTCAGCAATATATCTTTAAACTTTGAATTGGGCATCAATCATGTATTTGCCATATAACTAATAATTAGTAGGCAAGAACGCCTCATATCGAGCATTTGTGCAAAAACGCCTGATATGACGCACCCAAAAGTCTGAAATTGGCATATCATACTGATTTTGTTTGATATGTGTATTATACCCACTGGTAATATGCGCCCTTTCTGCCGATCCTTGTCAAATCTGTTACATGCCATCTTGGCAACTCATCCTGGAATATCTACATTCAACGGCCATTATCCTACAGCATTTTGAGATATTAGCCTAACATTGCCCCCTCCATACCAAGGCATACGAAACAGGCGCAATCTGATTTGTATCACTCAGACTTATCTTTGTTAGAATTATCAACGAGATATGCAAGCATTTAACCCGGCTTGCCATCCACCCGCGGGCGAGAGATGACCGGCCAGTACAATACAATCCACAGCGCAAATGCCCCCACCCAGCCGACACTGGCGGTCAGTATCAGTTCGCGCTGCGGCAGGCCGGGCAGCGTCGCCAGCACGCGAGTGATCGCCGCCAGTAACAGCAGCCAGTAAATCCACGCGCCGCCTTTCGGTAGCACGAATGCACGTCCGGTATGACCCAGCGGCACACGCGTGATAATGGCTAGAATCATGCCGCCGATACCACCCACGGTAAGCGCGTGATAGGCCATGCTCGCTGGCACCAGTTGATACAACGCGGCAACGCGCAACAGCAATGCCAGCGCCAGCCACAATATGCCAACGTGCAACATCCACACCAGTGGATCGCGCCACGCGCGCCAGCCCTGCCAGTAGCCCAACCGCAGCAGCAACACCAGGCCAAGGGCTGCAGCCACCAACGCCCGCCAGCCCGGTGCCAGCTGCAACATGGTGGTCAGTATCAGTACTGCCCCCAGTAGCATGCTGGCCAGCAGCAAGGGTTTGGGATCGCGCACGACTGCACCGTCAATACCGCTGCGCTGCAATGCGTTGCGGGTAAACATCGGCACAATACGGCTGCCGATCAGCACAATCAGCAGCAACAGCATGTCCAGTGTGACGTGACTGGCGTGGGTATGTTGCAGCGGCCACAGCGCCGTGCCAAAGGCATGCGCGTAAAAATGCAGCGCTGACCACAGCAGCAGCATCAGCAACAATACCCACTGGCGTCGGTTACCAGTGCGGATCACCGGCAGTGCCACCAGCAACAGCAGGCAGGGCAAAAAGGCCAAATCCACCAGCAGCACCAGTGCGCCGAACCAGTCCGCCCCCGGATTGAAACCCACTGCCAGAACCAGTAACAGTATGCGTGCGAGCAGCCAGAGCAGAAACAGCAGCAGCAAAGCCTTGCCGTGCAATGGCGCGGTACCGGTCCAGTTGGCCACAGCGGTGAGCAAAAACCCGGCTGCCGC
>JAJFFY010000059.1 GCA_021776415.1 Hyphococcus sp. | reverse complement strand
GACTTTTTTCGCCGCTTTGATGCGGATGCGTTCGCCAGTTGCCGGGTTGCGACCCCAACGGGCGGCGCGTTTTCTGACCTGCATAATGCCAAGGCCGGAGATGCGCAGCTTTTTGCCTTTTTTCAGATAGGCGCCCATCGTGTCGACAAAATCGCCAAGAAATGCTTCGCAATCCTTTTTCGGATAGCCGTGTTTTTCACTGAGTTCAGCTGCGAGGTGCTTCAGTGTCAGCGTATCCGGCAGCGCTTTTTTGGCTGCTGCTTTTTTCGCTGGAGCCTTGCGGGCCGGCGCTTTTTTCGCAGCCGCTCTTTTAGCGGGTGCTTTCTTCGCAGCGGCGCGCTTGGCAGGCGCCTTTTTCTTCGCCGGAGCTTTCTTCTTAGCAGTTTTACGTTTTACGGCCATTACTCGATCCTTTTTGATTTCGACTCATTTAACGCCTGGCGCAGACAGAATCACGAGAATCGCTGCGGCACAAGCACTATTACGAAATTGCACAAAGCAGATTCCGCGCTTATGTGCAAATTTATTGGGTTACTCGGCCGCAACGCTCGCCATGGCAACATGACCGCGGTCGGCGCGATAGTCGTTGATGCGCTCTTCGATCTCGTGTCGGAAGTGACGGATCAGCCCCTGTACTGGCCAGGCGGCGGCGTCGCCGAGAGCGCAAATCGTGTGGCCTTCAATCTGGGTTGAGACTTCCAGCAGCTTATCGATTTCTTCCGTCGTCGAATTGCCTGTCGCCATGCGCTCCAGCACGCGCCACATCCAGCCCGTGCCCTCGCGGCAGGGCGTGCACTGGCCGCAGCTTTCGTGTTTGTAGAAATAGCTGATCCGGGCAATCGCGCGCACGATGTCGGTGGATTTGTCCATCACAATCACCGCCGCCGTGCCGAGCCCGGAGCGCACGTCTTTCAGCGCGTCAAAGTCCATCAGCACATCGTCGCATATCTCGCGCGGCAATAATGGCACGGAAGACCCGCCCGGGATCACCGCTTTCAGATTGTCCCAGCCGCCCCGAACGCCGCCGCAATGCGCATCAATCAATTGCCGGAGCGGGATCGACATTGCCTCTTCGACATTGCACGGACGTTCTACATGCCCGGAGATGCAAAAAACTTTCGTTCCTTTGTTATTGTCGCGGCCAAATTTCTGGAACCAGCTGGAACCACGGCGCAAGATGGTCGGCACCACGGCAATCGATTCGACATTATTGACCGTGGTCGGACAGCCATAAAGCCCGGCCCCTGCAGGGAAAGGCGGCTTGAGGCGCGGCTGGCCTTTTTTGCCTTCAAGGCTTTCCAAAAGTGCGGTTTCCTCGCCGCAAATATACGCGCCCGCGCCATGATGAAGGTAGAGATCAAAGTCCCAGCCCGAACCGGCGGCGTTCTTGCCAAGCAGCCCCGCCGCATAAGCCTCGTCAATCGCACCCTGGAGATTGTTGCGCTCGTCGACATATTCGCCGCGCAGATAAATATAACAGGTATTGGCCTTCATCGCGTAGGCGGTAATCAAGCAGCCCTCGATCAGAAGATGCGGATCATGGCGCATCATCTCGCGATCCTTGCAGGTGCCGGGCTCGGACTCGTCGGCATTGACGACAAGATAATGCGGACGCTCGCCAACCTCTTTCGGCATAAACGACCATTTCAAACCGGTCGGGAAGCCGGCCCCGCCGCGCCCGCGCAAACCAGAATCCTTGATCTGCTGAATCAACCAGTCCTGCCCCATACGGATGAAGTCAGTGGTCCCGTTCCAGGCGCCACGCTTCCTCGCCTCTTCCAGCCGCCAGTCATGGAGGCCATAGAGGTTGGTGAAAATTCTGTCTTTATCTTCGAGCATTTCTCTTACCATCTCCGCCGCGTGTCACCCGCGATCAAAACCCTGCAAAAACCTACAACGGCGCCAACACCACTATGCCAATCCCGGCGACAATTAATCCGGCATTTTCAAACCCGGAAACGTATAATCCCGCGCCCGCGGCCAAGCACGCCAAGCCGGCAAAAAACACAAACCAAAGCATACGCTGATTTACCTTCGGTCCGCTTTCCGAATTCTCCGGATCCAGCTCGGGAATGTAATGCGGGCTTTGGTTGTCGTCTTCAGACATCGCCGCTCCTGCCAGCATTCGGCCTCGCCTTCATCACCTCGCCATGGGCGCTCGACCAGCGCAGAAACATTGGCGCGAAAATCAGAGTTGAGCCAATGACCCCGCCGACCAGATGGACCAAATTGCCGGTATAAAGAAAAATACCGACCACCGCCATCAGTACAAAGCCCTCAATGATCGCAATATTGATCAGGCCTTTGATGGCGGCTTTGCGCTTTTGATCGTCGAGGGCGTTCATCTCACTCCGCCGGTGTTGCCGGCGCGGCATTTGGGATCTCTTTTAAAGGCTGCGCGCGCGATCCGTCGTAGAGCGAGGTGTCGGTGAGCGTTGTGTTGTCGCCTTCCGGGTCTGAGGTGTGGCGCTGGGCGTTTTGCGTGCCTGGTTTTACTTCTTCGCCGCGGCGCAGCTTGCCAAGCAGGTCTTCAAATTTCTCCGGCGTCAGATCTTCGTAATAATGATCGCTGTCATTGGTAGAGATCTGCACCATCGGCGCGTTGCAGCAGGCGCCGAGACATTCAACTTCGAGCCAGGACAACTTCCCGTCATCTGAGATATGATTTTCCGGGCCGATAACGTTTTTCGCCACCTCGCGCAGATCATGAGCGCCGCGCAGCATGCATGGGGTTGTCCCGCAAAGCTGGACGTAGAACTCGCCAACCGGCGCGAGATTGAACATCGTATAGAAAGTCGCAACCTCGTAGACGCGGATATACGGCATGTCGAGCTGGCGGGCGATCGCCTCCATCATCGCGATCGAAATCCAGCCCTCCTGCTTCTGGCCGCGCCAGAGGAAGGGAATGACACAGGAATTCTCGCGCCCTTCGGGATATTTTTTGATTTGGCTATCGCACCAGCTCTGGTTCTCAGCGGTCCAATTGAACGACCCGGGCTGGTCTTTGGCTGGTTTGCGGCTCGCCATATCGTCGATCTCCTCGTGGGGTTGTCGCCCCAAGGGGCCGGCCCGCTCATATCTCGTGATTTAAGCAACAGACATACTTGATTGGCCGCGAAACGAAAGAGGTTTGTTGTCGCTATCGGCGCGGATTGTAAGTCATTTAAGCCCTCGCATTCGCTCACCGTCAGGGCGACTGACCGGCCCCGGCGCCCAACGCGTCAGCCGCACCCATCACAGCCCGTCGCGTCGCGGCGATAGCCAGTCAGAAAACTCCCGCCTGAGGCGCTGACGCTCGGCCTGATCGGCAACAAAAATATCGCTGCCGCCATCATAGGGCGCAAAAATCGCACCCGACTTTTGCGCCACCCAGATCACGCCATAGGCGTCGCCATCGCCAATGCGCCTTAGCAATGGGTCAAACCTGCCGGCGCGCCAAACACAGGGCACCGCGCTGGTCCCCCATTCCACGAGATCGCCGCCGCCAAGGTCATCGACCCATCGATAAGATCGCGCGAGCGGCGCGGCGAGCCTCGCCTCAATATCTGCAATATCGGCGCTTTCCCCGTCTGGTCGACTGATGACAAGCCAGCACGCTTCCGCGCGATGAAAAACATTATCCGCCAACGCATTCGCGCGCCGGAGCAACGTCGCATAGTCATCGGGGCTGTCCGGATAGCGTTTTGAATTGGGTAATGAATGGAACCTGATCCATCGCTCGCCAATGTGCTGACGCAACATATAACCGAGCGGCAGCGCGTCTGCGAAATTCTGTTTCCAGAAAGATTTGAAATCGTTCATGCCCCGAGCCCCCTAGGAGACAAGTATGCGTCGATGATTTTCACGCGTCCAATAAAAAACAAGCGCGGGCGGTGTGCGCCGCCCGCGCTTGTATCATTTATCCCTGTCCGGCCGAATAGCGGGTCATATATTTGATCATGTTCTATCGCGCGGGTGGGGATTCACGATCTATCAAAGCTTGGCTTCTTTCGAAATTTTGCTCCGTGTTCGGTTTACCAAATCGATGTAGATACCGGGAGGGGGACTTAGTATCTACAAGGAGTATCGAACGCTATCTAGACGCCGTCGTCAATGTGAAAACGTATTAACCATATTCACGATTTAATACATTGTTAATGAAAGTAAACAAAGCATTAATATGCTGAGCGCAAACGGCTAAGGCTGCGAAACATATGACTGGCGACGTGGAGCTATCGTCTGTTTCGTTCGCGTGAGATCAGTCTGCTCGGGTTGATACCAAAGTGCAAAATGAGCTTTCATTTTGCACTTTGGCAAGGCCGCCATTGTTAATTATTGTTGGCCGCCGCGCCTTACGGCGCGAAAGCCTGCGTGGCGCTTGAACGCGAGGGCGGTCATTCTTGTTGACCGTTGGTATTAGAAAACTTCTCAAACGCCACTTTGAGCAGACGCTCCACCACACCCGCCATTAAATAGGCCGAGCTGGTGAAAAAACCCGGCCCCCACAGCAACATGTTGGCGAGATAAATATTTTTGGCGCCGGTAATTTTATAATTTTCCATGTCCACCGCCGCGCCATTGGCGATCGCGCCGGCGCGCGTATAAGGCCCCAGCAAGCCTGTCGCGACGAGGGTTTTGATAAGCGTCGGCTGAGCGCTGCTGGCGACCATGCGGTCAACGCCGCCGGTCGTATTCACCAAAACATGCGCCGGTTCGGCGCCATGGGCATGGTGTATCGTGAAACCGTTTTTGTCCTCCGGCCGCACATCGCCAACGCCCCGAATGACGCGAAGGCGCCCGGCGCGGTGGAGCGCCAGCAGCTTTTGCGCGGTCGAGGCCGGACAGGCCGCCGCATAACACAGCGCCGCTGTTTCGACTTTCGCGCGATAGCGCTTTTCCGCCTCAGCGCTAAGAAGATTTTCTGCAAACCCATCCCAAATATCCATCAGCGCATGATGGGTGAAATCAACTAGGAAGTTGCCGGCGCCGGGTTTGCCAGACTCTGGCTTATTTGGCGTTGTCGCCGCAATAATTGCCGCCTCAAGCAACGCACCGGCGCGTTTGTTGACGTCGTCGCCGGAGCGGCAGTCGGCGTATGGATCAAGGATCGCCGGCCAGTCGAGATCGACGCCATTGTCCTTGGCATCACGGCTTATCATTCCCGCCACATCGTCGAGCGTCAGCGGTTTTGTCCGAGCCGCCTTGCGCAACGCATCGATGGTGAAATGCTTTCGCGTGATCGCCATGGGCGCGCGAGAGATCACCGCTTTGAGGCGACCGCTGCGCGAGCATAAAACCACGCGGCGGTTATTGGCGCCTGGAATAAATTTGAGATCTCCATTGTCAGAAGGCTCAAACCGGCAACCGGTACTGGGCGAGAACAATCTGTTGACGACATCATAAGCGCTGAGCGAGGCGCCAAGCACATGCACGCTTGCGTCCAGCGCGACATCATCGAGCGCGTCCGACATGATATGGTTTTGGATCACGCGCCCGCCAGCCGCCTCGCCCACGGCAGCGCTAACATCCGGGCAGCGACCGGTAGTCAAAATCGCCATATCGGCCACGATATCGCCCCCACTCCAGCCGATATGCACATGGCCGTCGCCATCCTCGCGCATCGACGTCGCCTCATGCGCCACTAGCCGAACCGCAATGCCTTTGATCGCCGCCACAGTCAGCGTCGAGGCGAACACATCTTTCAGGAAGGCGCCATAAACGCTTCGCGGCAAATGGCCTTTTTCATCAAAGCCTGGCGCCTGCTCGGGATGTTGTTTTAGCCAGTCCAGAAACGCCCGCCGGTTTGTCGGCGCGAGACACATTGTGTCGGTGGTGTTGTTGATGAGGTAATCGCAGCACTCATCTTCCTGGTAAGGATAGCCCGGCCCGAACACGCCCGACGTTTCGAAGATTGTAATCTCCTTGACCGGATAGCCATCGACAAGCTGAAAAAACGCGCTCGTCCCGGTAAACCCGCAGCCGATCAGTGCAATATGACGGGGCGTTCGCATGATAATTTACGATTGCGTTTTCGGCGCCAGCGCGATCGCCATCTCGGTGGTTTCCTTGACCGTCTCAAGCACAAAAATCGTCTCGGTGCGGAGAACCGCCGCGATGGGCTTGACCACGCTTTGTAAAAACGCCTGCATCGCAGCGGTGTCGGCGAGCCTGACTTTGGCGAGATAGGAATGGGCGCCGCTGATATGATGCAGTTCCTGAATTTCAGGTTGTTCGCTCAACAGCGCTTTTGCCTCTTCTTCGCCCTCGAAAGCCATGTCGATAAGGATAAAACCGCATAGCCCCATGCCCATATGCGCCGGGTCCAGAACGCCGCGCCAGGCGGCAATCGTCCCGTTTGAAGTCAGACGGCGGACGCGCTCATTCGCGGTCGAGACCGACACCCCCACCGCGTCGGCAATTTCAGCGCTGGATTTTCGCCCTTCACACTGAACTAATCCGCAAATTTTCCGGTCTATTTCATCCATGGCAGGATATATACCTGATTAATCAGATAAATTCCAGCAATCTTATGGAACCACGGAAAATTCGACTTGCTTAGCTGTCGCCTTCGCCGGCGACCTTCTGGGCCAGCGCCGCTGACATGAAGCGATCGAGATCGCCGTCGAGCACCGCATCAGGGCTCGGGCTTTCAACTTGCGTGCGTAAATCTTTCACCATCTGGTAGGGCTGCAACACATAAGAGCGGATCTGGTGGCCCCAGCCGATGTCGGTTTTGCTGGCCGCAGTGGCCGCGGCTTCCTCTTCGCGCTTTTGCAGCTCCAGCTCATAAAGCCGTGCGCGCAGCATGTTCCAGGCGGTGGCGCGGTTTTTGTGTTGCGAGCGTTCGTTCTGACATTGAACAACAATACCCGAGGGCTCGTGGGTGATGCGCACGGCGGAGTCGGTGGTGTTAACATGCTGACCACCGGCGCCCGACGCACGATAGGTGTCGATCCGGCATTGGCTCTCATCAATGTCGATTTCAATCTTGTCGTCGATTTCGGGATAGATCCACACCGACGAAAACGACGTGTGGCGCCGCGCATTGGAATCGAACGGCGATATCCGCACCAGACGATGCACGCCGGACTCGGTTTTCAGCCAGCCATAGGCGTTGTGACCTTTAACGTGGATGGTCGCCGATTTAATTCCCGCCTCGTCGCCCGCCTGTTGTTCGATCACATCGACCTTGTAGCCGCGCTTTTCCGCCCAGCGCACATACATGCGCAACAACATCGCCGCCCAGTCGTTAGACTCAGTGCCGCCGGCGCCGGGATGGATTTCTACAAAACAACTATTGGCGTCCGCCTCGCCCGATAACAGCGCCTCAATTTCTGCCTGCGCGGCGCGCTCGTGCACCGCCGCCATCATCGCTTGCGCTTCATCAAGGCTCGCCTCGTCGCCCTCTTCGGCCGCAAGTTCAGCCAGTCCGGTCAGGTCTTCAATTTCGCTTTCAATCTCGCCGATGGCGTTCATCTGCGCTTCGAGACTATTGCGCTTTTGCATCAAGGCTTGCGCGGCTTCGGGATCGTCCCAAAGCTGCGGGTCTTCGGCGCGCGCGTTCAGCTCGTCAAGCTCGCGTTGCGCCCGATCCCAGTCAAAGACGCCTCCTCAGCAGTTCCAATGACTGCCTGGTTTGCTTGATAAGGGTTTCCATTTCCGCGCGCATCGTGCCTGTCCTTTCATCGCGATGACGCAATCCGCCGTCGCCATGTCATTTCTTTTTATGGTGATGCGCGCAGGTCTAGTAAAGGCCGTCGAGGCCTTCGTCTTCTCTGATGATTTCGGTTGGCGGTCGCGGCGCAGCGCTTAACGGATCGAGCAGTTCTTCCTCGCTGGTAAGACCGCCGCCAATAATGTCGTCGGCCTTGAAGGCTTCAAGAA
This sequence comes from Hyphococcus sp., assembly GCA_021776415.1. Taxonomy (GTDB): domain Bacteria; phylum Pseudomonadota; class Alphaproteobacteria; order Caulobacterales; family Parvularculaceae; genus Hyphococcus. The sequence continues at coordinate 25,505 of JAJFFY010000059.1, read as the reverse complement.
TGACTCTGCTGTCGCTTGACGTCGCCGGACGCCCGGTCTTGGCGTTGACGCGCACCAGCCTGATGCCGGACGGCACCCGGAATGGAATGGCGGCTTCGTCTTCCAGCGCCTGGTTCATAAAGTCAGCGAATATCGGCGCTGCGACTTTACCGCCGGCCTCGCCCTGACCGAGGGTCTGGGGCATATCGAAACCGACATAGACCCCGGCGGCAAGGTCCGGTGAGAAGCCGACAAACCAGGCGTCTTTATACTCGTTGGTGGTGCCGGTCTTGCCGGCAAGCGGCCGCCGGTTGGACACCCGGCGTACGGCGCTGCCGGTGCCGCGCACGACGACGCCTTCGAGGATTGAGGTCACCTGATAGGCGGTGCGCGGATCGAGAACTTGCTCGCGCGCATCGCTCAGCTGCGGCTCGGCCTGGCCCGACCAAACGCGCGCATCACACGTAAAGCACGCGCGCGCATCACGTTTATAGATAGTCTTGCCGGTGCGATCCTGAATACGGTCGATGAGCAACGGGTCCACCCGTTTGCCGCCATTCACGAAGGTTGAATAAGCGGCGGTGATGCGCATCAGCGTGGTCTCGCCGGAACCAAGCGAAATCGCCAATTCCCGCGGCAACCGATCAGATAGCCGGAACCGTTCAATATATTCCATGATGCGGCCGATGCCGAGATCTTGCGCAAGCCGCGCCGTCATGGTGTTACGCGACTGCTCAACCCCAAGTCGCAAGGTCGAATTGCCGTAATGGCGGCCCTCAATATAATTACCCGGCTTGTACCAGCTATCAACGCCGGGCGCGACGAAAGGCGCATCCAGCACGAGCGAGGATGGCGTATAGCCATTATCAAGCGCAACCGAATAAACAAACGGTTTGAAGGTCGAGCCGGGCTGGCGTTCAGCCTGCACGGCGCGGTTAAATTCCGACAGCTGGAATGAGAACCCGCCGACCATGGCGAGGACACGCCCCGTATGCGGATCAATTGCGATGAGACCGCCATTGATGCCCGGCGGCTGGCGCAAAGCATAAGCGTTTGGCGCGGGCGCCGGCGCTGGCTCAGGGTTCTCGGCATCCTCGTCCGCAACCGGCACGGCGTCGACAGCCGCGAGGCTCGTCTGCACCACATAAACAATCTCGCCGGGTTTCAAAACATCCACCGCGCTGGTGATCTCCTCGCCCATCTCGTTGGCGGAAATATACTCTCGCGCCCACAGCAATTGCGCCAGCGGGATCGCTCCTTGCGTACCGTCCTCAAAGCCAATACTCGCCTCTTCCGTCTCGACGCCAAGCACCAGCGCCGGACGCCATGGCGCCAGGTCATCCGACACGGCGCGGCTTCGCCTTAGGGATTTTAGCTTTTCTGCAAACGCCGTCGTCCAGTCTTCCTCTGCATCTTCAGCCGGCTCACTCGGCGGCGCATCGACAGTAGCGTCGATTTTGTCCTCCGCGCCAATGACGCCAATCGGACCGCGCCAGCCATGGCGCAAATCATACGTCGTCAACCAACGCCGCAAAGCGGCGCCAGCGGCGCGCTGCATCCGCGGGTCAACCGATGTCCGCACCGCAAGCCCGCCATCATAAAGCGCCTCGACGCCATAAAGATCAACAATCTGCTTACGGACTTCCTCGGCGAAATATTCCATCGTCCAGTCGCGCGCACCGAGCGGCGGCGCGATGACCGCACCAAGCGGCTGCGCGCTTGCTTCATCGGCCTGTTCTTGCGAAATGCCGCCATCGGCCAGCATCCGTCGGATCACCAAATTGCGCCGCGACACCGCCTCATCTTCATTAGCGACCGGGTGATAATTGCTCGGCCCTTTGGCGAGCCCTGCAAGATAGGCGGCCTCGCCGAGAGTTAATTCATCGAGCGCCTTGTCAAAATAATTCAACGCCGCGGCGGCGACCCCATAGGACCGGTTGCCGAGATAAATCTCGTTGAGGTAAAGCTCAAGAATATGTCCCTTAGTGAAGGCGCGCTCCATCTTCCGGGCAATAAGCATTTCTTTTAGCTTGCGATCAATGCGCTGCTCACTCGACAGGAGGAAGTTTTTCGCCACCTGCTGGGTGATCGTCGAGCCGCCCTCAAGACGACGGTTGCGCAGGAGGTTGCCAATATTGGACAGCTGCGCGCGCGCAATGCCGCGCAGATCGATGCCGGTATGCTCATAATAGGACTTGTCTTCGGTCGAGACAAAGGCGGCTTTTACGTGATCGGGAATGTTCTCAATGGGGACAAACAATCGCCGCTCGCGGGCGAATTCCGCAACCAATGATCCGTCCCCGGCATAGACCCGGGTGGTCACCGGCGGCGCATATTCCGCGAGCACCTGATAGTCCGGCAAATCCTGATTGAGTTGATTAAGATACCAGCCCGAAAAAGCAGCGGCGGCGATGAGGCCAAACGCAGCGATGGCAAAGCCCATGCCCGCAAGCCTGACCAGTAATGGAAACAAAGCGCCCCCCTCGCGCGGCGGACGCGCAGCTGTTTCGACATCAAACTCAGACTTGCGCGGGGCCGAAAGCTTTTCGGGCCTCTTGGCCATGGCGCGATGGTCGCGGCTAGCTTTGGTGCGATGGCCCCGGCTTACTGCCGCGCGGTCATCGCGGCCAAGAACGATTTCATCGCCCTCATCTTCCGGCCCATCTTCCAATTCGTCTTCAAGATTTTCCGGCTCGTCGTCTAAATCGGCGTTTTGCAGGCTCGCCTCTTCGTCCGTATAAGAACTTGTCGTCTCGTCCGGCGCGCCATGCAGCGCCTCTTCGTCGGCGGGCTCGTCGCTAGCCTCGACCAAGGCGTCATCCGCCGCCGCATCAATTTCTGTCTCGGCTATGGGGTCAGTTTCAGTGTCCGTAACTGGGCCAGTCTCTTCATCCGACGCGAACATATCGTTCTTAATCACGGCGCTATCTTCATCGGCGGCAGCTTCGCTGGCGTCATTCGGAATGCCGCTGTCGGAGGCTTGCTCCTCGGGATCTTCCTCGTCGGGAATATCGTTTTCGTCGCTCATGCCGTCCGTCACTTACTTCCTGTTGGCTCCGCAATCAGCGGCGTTACTATCTGGCAGGAAACTTGGGCGCCTGCCCTCGCCTCTACAGGCCTTTGTTTAGCGCAAAACCTTGGCGACAGCGAGGCGCAAGCGAGTATGTTTTGCCTTCATTTTGGTAAGGCTCCGCCTTGGCTAATACTGCTAATTGGCGCCGCCGGCGCCGTTTTCGGCAAAGCGCTGGCCGCCATATTCTTCGAAATACTGGTCAATGGAGTCGGCAACCGCCTTCATGGTGCGTTTGCGCCACACGGTGGAGTTGAGATTGGCCTCATCTTTCGCGTTGGAAATAAACGCCATCTCAAACAACACCGCCGGCACATCCGGCGCCAGTAACACCCGCAAATCACCGGTGCGATGAGAACGACCCAGAAGCGGCGTCTTGCCAGCGAGGTTTTCCAGAAGTTTTTCAGCAAATCGCGAGGACCCGGTATGGGTGGCGCCTTGAGCCAGATCGAACATGATGCCGCCGACCTCTTCGCCATATTCTGCGACATCAAGATCATAAACGGTATAATTACCATCGGCTTTGGCCAGCTTCGCCGATCGCGCTGTTCCATCCGTTGACAGCGTATAGACCGAACCGCCGCGCACGGCTTTGGCGGCTATCGCATCTGCATGCAGCGACACGAACAGATTGGCGCCGGCATTGCGCGCCAGCGTTTCACGTTGGTCGGGTTTGAGCTTGGCGTCGCTATTGCGGGTCAAGACCACGTCATAATTGCCACGCTTTTTCAAAATCGCCGCGAGCTCCAATGCGGCGGCTAAGGTGACATTTTTTTCATAAGTCCCGCTTTGCCCCTGAGCGCCGGGGTCGGCCCCGCCATGGCCGGCGTCAATGACAACGACGCGCTTTTGGGTCGCCGGGTCTTGCCGCGGCGGCAGCGCAACTTCTTTCTGAGAAGGGCTCGGCGGCAGCAGGACATCGGGCGCGGAGCCCGCCGTCGCCTGCTCAATAACCGCTGTCAGATCAGGATATTGCGGCGGCAGGCTGGCGATAAAGCGCTGCTTGTCAGCGGTTTGAAGATCAATGACCAGACGGTATTTTGTGACCCCGTCTTTCGGCTCAAGCACAAAGGCTTTGCTGATCCGGGCGGTTTTCTTAAAATCAAACAGCGCCCGAACGCCGCCGTCACCGCGTGCGGCAAACCCATAGCGGGCGATGTGGCCCTTGCCGGGGCGGTATTTCAGATCCGCTGGGCCGACCGAAAGGTCAGCGAAATCAATGATTAAGCGACCCTCACCGGTCTCGACTCCGGAAATTGAATAAACCGGCGCACCGGCAATATCAAAAACCACCCGGGTCGCGTCGCCATTGGGGCCAAAGCGCACGCCAAGAAGCTCCTCAGCCCAAGCGCCGCCCGCAACAGCGAGGCTTGAGGCCGCCGCCGCCAAACCGATCCAGATTTTGAGCCCTAAATTCATCTACGCCCATCCATACAACGCCGCCCATACGCCGCGCTCCGAGCGGCAAAACCACATCTAGCGCCCTTGCCGGCCCCATTCCAGCCCGAAAACTGATGCTTTAGAGCGCAGGGCGAAAAAGTGGGAACCGGTTTTTCGATCCCCCGGCGCGCAGCAAAGAATCTAGAATATCGGGTGATTCCTCTTAATCGTCCGATATTTTAGTCTCTTTCGCTAGCGTTAACGCAGGTTTAAGATTTCATCCACGATTGAATGCAACACTGAGCAGCCACGAACCGGATGGGTTTTCTTTTCCCCCGGGGTTTGGCATTATTAGAAATTGCTTGCGGAAAGGTGATTTAATCGCCAAATCCGGGCAAGGGAATGTTAACGGCGCAAAGGTTCCAAGAAAGGCCCCTCTGATCCGCCGTAATTTTTCTCCCAGATAGCGTGGTTTATGGCCCGTTATTTAAGGGATAACCGCCGGCGGCTCCATTCGGCCGGCTCGCGAAACGGCTAACGCCGCCGCGCTTGGGGCAAAAGATCTGGCGCATGAAGCGCCAAAACATAACCGGCCGGCAATAAAGCCGGCGTGAACAAAGCTTTCGCCGATGCTGCACGATGCGAATATGACCCAAAGCAACGCCCTTTTCAGGGCGCGGTATGGGGTTGCGCACGCGCTGAGGCGTTCCAACACAGTCAATGCGCAGGCCCTAGGCCCGCATTGCGGAGCCAATTTAAATGACAAAAAAAATGCTAATCGACGCCGCCCACCCCGAAGAGGTGCGCGTGGCCCTGCTGAGCCAGGGCAAAATCGAAGATTTCGACTTCGAATCAGCAGCGAAAAAGCCGCTTAGAGGCAATATTTTCCTGGCGCGGGTAACCCGCGTCGAACCCTCGCTTCAGGCTGCATTCGTTGATTATGGCGGTAACCGCCATGGATTCCTCGCCTTCAGCGAAATCCATCCCGATTATTACCAGATCCCGGTCTCTGACCGGCAGCTGTTACAGGACGCGGAAAAAGAGGTCGCCGGGCTTGCGGCCGAACTGGAACTCGTCCAGCGCGGCGACGAAGACGAAGACGACGATGATGATGATGGCGGCCTCAACGATAACGATGACGGCCAGGACGTCGCCGCCATTGCCGAAGACGACGCGGACGATGACCAGCCCGTCCAGGCCGCGAGCAGCAACATTGAGGCTGGCGATGCGGTCGGCGAGGATGGCGTAGAAAATACGGATCTGAGCGGCGGCGAAGCGCGTGACGGCGACGCCTCAAAAGAAGAGGAAGAAGAAGAAGACGTTAGCAACGAAACCGGCGAGGCTGCCGGCAAGTCCGATAACGATGCTGAGGAAGAAGACGACAGCCCGGACTTGGCCGCCGCCAAAGACGATGATGCAGAAGACAGTGCGGCAGAAGACAATGTTGCTGAAGCCAGTAACGTGGAAGATCGGGAGACGGAAGACGCGAATATCGATGACGCGAGCGCCAACCAAGCGAGCGCCACTGACGCCGACATAGAAGAAGGCGGCGATGACGCTGACGAAGTGGCGGAAGCAAAACCGGCGAGCCCCGGCGCGCGCAAAGCCCGCGCCCAGCTTTTCGAGCGCTACAAAGAAGCAAAGCGCAAACGCTCCAACCTGTTGCGCAATTACAAAATTCAAGAAGTCATCAAACGCCGGCAAATTCTCCTCATTCAGGTCGTCAAAGAAGAGCGCGGCAATAAAGGCGCGGCGCTGACCACCTATATGTCGCTCGCAGGTCGCTATTGCGTGTTAATGCCAAACACTGCGCGAGGCGGCGGCATTTCGCGCAAAATCGCGCATGTGTCCGACCGTCGCCGGCTGCGCCGCGTCGTTGACAGCCTCGATGTACCGCAAGGCATGGGGCTGATCATCCGCACCGCCGGCTCCAAACGCACCAAGGTCGAAATCAAGCGCGATTACGACTATCTGCTCCGGTTGTGGGAAAACATCCGCACACTGACGTTGAAGTCGATTGCGCCATGCATGGTTTACGAAGAAGCCAACCTCATCAAGCGCGCGATCCGCGATCTCTACGACAAAGATATTTCCAGCGTCCTGATTGAGGGCGAGGACGGCTATCGCGAAGCTAAAGACTTCATGAAGATGTTGATGCCGAGCCACGCAAAAAACGTGCAGCCTTATAAAGAGGCGGCGCCGATTTTCCTGCGCCATGATATCGAAGCCCAGCTTGACGGCATGTATCAGCCAACCGTGCGGCTGAAATCCGGCGGCTACATCGTCATTCATCAGACCGAAGCGTTGATCGCCATTGACGTCAACTCGGGCCGCTCAACGCGCGAACGCAACATTGAGCAGACTGCTCTCAAGACTAATGTCGAGGCGGCGACCGAGGCGGCGCGTCAGTTCCGGTTACGCGATCTCGCCGGTCTGATCGTCATCGACTTCATCGATATGGATGAGCCGAAAAACAACCGCAAAGTTGAAAAGGCGCTGAAAGAGGCCATGAAGACCGACCGCGCGCGCGTTCAGGTCGGACGGATTTCATCCTTCGGCCTTCTCGAGCTCTCACGCCAGCGCCGTCGTTCAGGGATTGTTGACGGCACCACCCAGACCTGCCCGACTTGCTCCGGCGCCGGCGCCATCCGCTCCAATGAAATTGCAGCGCTGCGCATTTTGCGCGCCATCGAAGGTGAAGCCATTTCCGGCAAGGTTGGACGCATTACGCTGCGCGCCTCGCTCGATGTCAGCTTGCACATTCTCAACCACAACCGTGACTGGATCAAACGCATCGAAGACGCAAACGGCGTTACGATTGAAATCCTCGCCGATCCGGACAAAGCCGGCGACGCGCACGACCTTGAAAAAAGCGGCGCGCCGAGCGAGCGGAAAACCGAAAGAACGTTCATTCGCGCCGACCAGACCGAGCCGGTCGAAGTGGTTGAGGAAGTGATCGAGGCGATTGACGACGAGACGGAAGAAAAACGCGGCGATGTCCGCAAACGCAGCCGTCGCAGACGCGGCGGTCGCGGCCGTGACACCAGACAAGAAAGCGCGGCGCCGGACGAGAAAGCCGACGACAGCGGCGCCGGTGCAGACCAGGCCGAAAAAGCCGCCCGCGAAGGCGATGATGAAAACGACGACGGACAGCGCAAAAAACGCCGGCGCGGTCGGCGCGGCGGCCGGCGAAACCGCCACACCAATTCCGACGCTGATCAGGCGGCAACGCCGCAAGAGGCCGATGCGCCGCAAAATGGTGAAGACGCATCACAAATGGACGCTGGCGGCGAACTGGCAACACCAACATCGCAACCGACAGAATCCGGTGATGCGCCAGCGGCGATAGCGCCCGCTGATGAGGCTGCGCCTGATGCGGTGAGCGCAGAAAAAGACCCGACGCCGAAAAAACGAACCCGCAAACGCAGGGTCAAAAAGAAGGTTGCGACGAGCGATGACGCCGCAGCGCAAACCGGCGCAGAGCAGGACAGTCAATCCGCAAGCAAACCCGCCGACGATGCGCCTCCCGCACAAAGCGAAAATTCGCCCAGTGAGGCCGCTGCCGACCCTGACGGCGGTTCAAATGGCGCCGCAAAAACCCCTGATGACTCGCAAGAAGCAACGTCTGGCGCCCAGAAAGATGCTGCTGAAAGCCCGCCTACGCCCAAAAAGCGGAGCCGAAAAGGCTGGTGGCAGAAGGCTGTTTAACAAGAGGCAGCGCCGGGTTTGCGCCTGACATGCGTTTACAAAATGGAGGGCGGCGCTGCTCACGGCTTCACATTTGCGGCGCCGCCTCCGCGCGACCTCGAAATTGTCGCAAATGGCGCATAGTCTGATATACCTACCTCTTGGGAGCCTTATTGATGTCCTTGCGTAAAACACTTCTTTCGATTGCCGCTGCAACCGTCGCCCTCAGCGGGTCACTGGCCCAGGCCCAGGGCTTGCGGACGTTGCGGGACGCGGAAATCGAAATATTTCTCGACGATTATGCACGGCCCATTTTCCGCGTCGCCGGACTTCCGGAAGACTCCATTCAAATTATCGTCGTCAATGACGGCTCGTTTAACGCCTTCGCGGGCGGGCGTTATATGGGCGTCAATACCGGCCTATTGACGATTGCCGAAACGCCGAACCAGATTGAGGCGGTGATCGCGCACGAAGCCGGCCACCTTGCCGGCGGGCATTCCGCACGTACGGGCGACGCCATCGCCGCCGCCACGCGGCCAATGCTGTTAAGCCTCATTCTCGCCGGCGCCGCAATCGCCGCCGGCGCGCCAGACGCCGGCATCGGCATATTAGGTCTGGGGCAAACAATCGGACAGGCCAATTTTCTGAGCTACAGCCGCGGTCAGGAATCCACAGCAGATCAGGCATCAATCACCTATCTCGACAAACTCGGCCACTCGAGCAAGGGCGCGCTCGAAATCTGGCGGAAAATGCGCAACTCTCAGATCATTCGTGGAACCCGGATCAACCCCTATTATCAGTCTCACCCGATGGCGAATGAACGCCTGACCGCACTTCAGCAGCGCACGCTATCCTCACCCTATTATGACAGCGAAGACAGTCCGGAAGAGATTGAACGCCTGCATTACATTCAGGCCAAAATCTATGGATTTTTGCATGACCCGAATGTAACCTTACGAACATATCCGCTTACGGATCAATCTGGGCCCGCCCAGTATGCTCGCGCGGTTGCCTATTACCGTACTGCACAAATCGACAAAGGGCTCAGTGAAATCCGCAAACTCACCGCCGCGCAGCCAGACAACGCCTATTTCCATGAGCTGGAAGGCCAAATGTTGTTTGAATTCGGCCGCGCAAACGAGGCGATCGGCCCGCATCGACGCGCAACGAAACTTTTGACGGATAACGCTTTGTTGCGGATCAATCTTGGCCGCGCGCTCCTCGCCTCTGGCGAATATGGCGAGAGAGAAGAAGCCGTGCAGGAATTCAAGCGCGCGCTGTTGTTAGAATCCGACAATAGTTTCGGATGGTTCGAGCTTGCCAGAGCCTATGGCGCTATGGACAACGAAACACTAGCTCAATTGGCGACCGCGGAGTCGCGCTACTATGCCGGCGCAGAGCCCGACGCCAATCAGTTCGCCAGGCGCGCGATTAGCAAGTTGCGACGCGGAACGCCGGAATGGCGCCAAGCCGCCGACATTATTCTCGCTACCCAACCAGAAGGCGGCGGCCTGCCATTGCCAGGAGGCATCGAAGAAGAGGAAGCCCCGGCGCCAAGTGAGCCTAATGGCGGCGAAAAGCGCGGGCCCGATGTGCCAGACCCGGCCTTTGTCGGCCCACAGGGATTTTGATATTAATGCGTTTCAAGTCGCAAATTAACTCCCAAAGGGAGCATCGGAGACAGGTATGACTTTGTACACTAAACTCGGCATAGGAGCCGCTCTCATCGGCGCATTTGCGCTGGGCGTCAGCGTGATTGCATATTCGTCCGCTGAGGAAGAGCCAACACAGTCAAAAGCACCGTCACACATTTCGACTTCATTTTCCGACCTTCAAGAAGATGAAATCCGCACGTTGGTGCGCGACTATTTGATGACCAACCCGGAAGTGATTATCGAGGCGGTCAATGAATATAGCGCGCGTGAGCGCCAGCGTAGTGCAGCACTTGCCAAAGAGACAGCTGCGGCAAACCTTTCCGCTTTCCTCAATCCAGCGCATGGGTTCATCACCGGTAAAAATCCGAAAAAGGCGAAAGTCGTAGTGATCGAGATGTTTGACTATCACTGCACATTCTGCAAACGCGCGACGCCGCTGATCAAAGAAATCACCGCAAAGGACGCATCCGTTAAGGTTGTGTTCCGTGAGCTGCCTATTTTGAGAGAAGAATCGAATTACGCCGCCGAAATATCGCTGGCGGCGCGCGACCAGAATAAATTCCTGCCGCTGCATTTTGCAATGATGGACGCCAAGGGCGTCCTCACCAAGGAACGCATACACAGCCTGGCCAAAAAACAAGGCATAGACGTCAACAAACTGAAGATATCCCGGACAAAAGCGGAGATCTCTAACGCGATTGTGGAAACCCACAATCTGGCGGCGGCAATGGGCATTGACGGTACGCCGGCGTTTATTATCGCGAGCCTCGACGGGTCCTATGTCGACGTCGTCACCGGCTTTCGCCCTGAAGAATTGATCGAAAAAATCGACGCCGCCAAACAGGCCGCTAAAAAATAATACGGCTTAATTTTTCGTCCCGTACATGCGGTCGCCGGCATCGCCAAGCCCCGGCAGGATATAGCCGTGATCGTTCAGCTCGCGATCTAATGCCGCGCACACCACCGGAATATCAGGATGGGCTTTTGAGAACGCCTCAACCCCTTCCGGCGCCGCCAGCAAGCACATAAATTTCAGCTTGCGCGCGCCTTTTTCCTTAAGCGCCGTCGCTGCTGCAATCGCGGTGTTTGCAGTCGCCAACATCGGGTCGACCATCACTACAAGCCGCTCTCCAAGCGCATCCGGCGTCTTGAAATAATACTGCACGGGATGCAACGTCTCCGGATCACGATACATGCCGATATGGCCGACACGCGCAGACGGGACCAGATCGAGGAGACCATCGATCAACCCGTTCCCCGCCCGCAGGATCGATACGATACAGAGCTTTTTACCTTCAAGATAAGGAAAAAGGCCGCGCTCCAGCGGAGTTTCGATTTCAACCTCGCCGAGTTCCATATCCTTAGTGACTTCGCAGCCAAGGACTAAGGCAATCTCGCGCAGGAGTTGCCGGAAGAGCGCCGTCGGCGTGTCCTTCTGGCGCAGAATAGTGAGCTTGTGTTGGATTAAGGGGTGATCGACAAGCGTGAAGGATGCAGACATAAAATGCTCGATAAATAGCCGGTGTGATGATTGTTCTTGTTATCGGGGATAAGCCTCATAAAGTCCATGACGCCAAACCTGGCAAAAACCAGGTGATGAAAATCGGGAGACCGTCTAAATGACGAACGAACCGGACCGGAAACTTATTGAGCTAGCTTTTGCGGAGGCAAAAAAGAGTGCTGATGCGGGCGGCCTACCGATCGGCGCGGTGCTGGCGCGCGGCGAGACGGTTTTGGCTTGCGGTCACAACCAAAGGGTCCAGCAAAGCGACCCGATCGCCCATGGCGAAATGGATTGCCTGCGAAAGGCCGGGCGGCAAACCACCTATAAGGATACGACACTATATACGTCGCTATCTCCGTGCATGATGTGCTCGGGGACCATTGTTCAGTTTAAAATCCCGCGGCTCGTAATCAACGATACGCAAAATTTTGGCGGCAACGAGGGTTTTCTGCGTGAGCATGGCGTCGAGGTTATTGATGCAGCGCATGATGGCTCCATCGCACTGATGCGAGAGTTCATCGCCGACAACGCTGATTTGTGGAACGAAGATATTATGGAATAGCCGCAATTAGACTTTGATTGCCGCAGCGCGCCTGGCGTTTTCTTCTATCATGTCCCATTCGCCTTTTGCGATCATGTTTTTCGTGGCGATCCATGAACCGCCGACACAAGCGACATTTGGCAATGCCAGATAATCCGGCGCTCGCTCGGCGCTAATGCCGCCGGTCGGGCAAAATAAAATATCGGGAAGCGGTCCCGCCAACGACTTTAGATACTTAACGCCGCCGGCCGGTTCCGCAGGGAAAAACTTCATCACCTCAAAACCGGCTTCGCGCGCCGCCATTGCCTCGCTTGCCGTTGCAACCCCCGGCAAAGCCGACAGGCCGCACTCGCCGAGCGCCGCCAGAAGCCTGGGGCCCGCCCCGGGCGAGACCAGAAAGTCAGCGCCGGCGCGTTTTGAGCGAGCAATATCATCGCTCGTTCTGATCGTTCCCATACCAATGATTAACTCCGGCGCCGCACGCTTCATCGCGACAAGCGCATCGATCGCCGCGGACGTGCGCAGGGTCATTTCAATAACGTGCAGCCCGCCCTTTGCCAGCGCGGTCGCCAGCGGGACCGCCGCACCCATATCCTCCACCTCAAGCACCGGAATGACGCTCGCCACTTCAACAATATCTTCAATTTTCATATTGTCATTCCTTCAGCAATTTCTTTTCTTCAAGGGCAAATGTCATCGCGCCGTCTTCAGCGCCTGAGACCGCCCCGCGCAAACCGGCAAAAAGCTCACGCCCCGATCCCCAGCGATCTCTGTCCAGATCAGCCGTCATTGGCGCACGCGCGCTCAACTCATCATTGCTGACATCGAGCTCGAGAACACCGCTTTCCGCATCGAGGCGAATTAAGTCGCCATCGCGGATTTTGCCAATCACCCCGCCGTCATGCGCTTCCGGCGTCAGATGAATTGCCGCGGGCACCTTGCCGCTGGCGCCGGACATCCGGCCGTCTGTGATCAACATAACTTTGAAGCCCTTGTTTTGAAGAACCCCCAGCGGCGGCGTTAATTTGTGAAGTTCCGGCATACCATTGGCTTTTGGCCCCTGGAATGGCAGGACAGCGACAAAGTCTCGGTTGAGCGCTCCGGCTTTAAACCGATCCATCAGCTCCTGCTGGGAGCGGAACACAATGGCCGGCGCTTCGACAACGCACTGTTCAGGTTTTACCGCCGATACTTTGATGATAGCGCGGCCAATATTGCCTTTGACCAACTCCAGCCCGCCCGTAGGCGAGACCGGGTCGGATGCGGGGCGCAAGACGGTCTCGTCGCCAGATGTTTTTGGCGGCGCACGCCATGACAATGCACCACCGTCGAGCGATGGCGCCGCCGTAAAGGCGCCAAGCCCCTCGCCCATCACGGTTTTGACGTCGCCATGAAGAAGGCCTGCATCAATCAGCTCACGGATGATAAATCCGAGACCACCGGCGGCCTGAAAATGGTTCACATCCGCCGGCCCGTTCGGATATATCCGCGCAAGCAGCGGCGTTGCCGCTGAAAGTTCGCTGAAATCATTCCAGTCGATGATGATCCCCGCCGCCCGCGCCATAGCGATCAAATGGATTGTGTGGTTGGTCGAACCGCCGGTCGCATGCAGTCCGACAACGGCGTTGACGATTGCGCGCTCATCTATGATGTCACAAAATGCGATATAGTCGTCCCCGAGCGCCGTCGTCGCGGCGACGCGGCGCGCGGTTTGCCTGACGATCTCCTCACGCAGTGGCGTGCCTGGATGGACAAACGCCGAGCCCGGCAGATGCAGTCCCATCACCTCCATCAACATTTGGTTGGAATTGGCGGTGCCGTAAAATGTACAAGTGCCAGGTGAATGATAGCTTTCGCTTTCCGCTTTCAATAGCTCGTCGCGCCCGACCTTGCCTTCGGCATATAGCTGGCGCACCCTCGCCTTTTCATCATTTGGCAGCCCGGAACTCATCGGCCCCGCCGGCAGAAACATGATCGGCAAATGCCCGAACCGCGCAGCGCCGATAAACAATCCGGGTACGATCTTGTCGCAAACGCCAAGCATCAGGCCGGCGTCAAAGACATTGTGCGACAGGGACACCGCCGTCGCCATGGCGATCACATCGCGGGAAAACAGCGACAGATCCATACCAGGCTGGCCTTGCGTAACACCGTCGCACATCGCCGGAACGCCGCCGGCAATCTGTGCCGTGGCGCCAATTTCGTGCAGCGTCTGTTTGATAATATCCGGATAGCCGCCCAAAGGCTGATGCGCCGACAGCATGTCGTTATAGGCAGTGACAATAGCAACATTTGGCCCGCCGCCTTTAGCGATAAGTTTTTTGTCTCCGGCAGGACAGGCCGCAGCGGCATGTGCAAGATTACCGCACGAAACCGATGAGCGATGCGGTCCAGAAGACGCCGCTGCGCGCATTTGTGCAAGATAGGCCCGGCGGGTTTTATTGCTCCGCTCACGAACACGGTCCGTCACACGGGCAAGACTGTCGTTTATTTGCACCAAGGTCTTCTCCTTATGGCGACCAGCAAACCCAGATATCTGGCCGGCGATCCAAAATTGCCCGCACCGGCATCTCCTCCACCGGGCCATCACTGCAGGCTTGTTCAAAAACTGTGCGTTTTTTCGCGCCGGACAATAACAAACAAATAAATCGCGCATCTTCAATGGCGGCAAGCGTCATGGTCATCCGTTCGCGATGAACGCCAACCACATCACTCGGTTTTGCCGTCACTGCGCAGGCGCGTTTATCTGACTGCAACGCAGTCTCCAGCCCTTGCGCATGTGGAAACCATGATGCGGTATGACCGTCATTACCCATGCCCAATATTACCGCGGCAAACGGGCGCGTCTGGTTTTTCAACTCTGTATCGATTTGCGTCTCCGCCTCCGAATGCGTTAGCGCGTCCCGCCACATGCCGACAATATTGATCGCCTTCGCAGCGTTAACGCCAAGCGCGCCGCGCACAAATTTCTCATTGGACCCATCCACGCCCGGCGGGACCCAGCGTTCATCAACCAGTGTCGCGGTTACTTTTGGCCACGCAAGGGCGCGCTGTGACATGATTTTATATAGCCCTGCAGGCGTCGATCCGCCGGAGACAGCCAGTCCGGCCGCACCATGTTGTGCTATTGCGCCAACAAGGTTTGCCGTAACGACATCTGCAAGCCGCTCTGCCATATGCTGCGGGCGCGCAAATTCAATGACATCAATTGCTCGCACCATCAAACCACTCGCGCCCATCACGGTCCATCAGCATTGCCGACTGGACCGGCCCATCCGTACCTGCTGCATATTTATGGACTGATATCTTGTCCATCTGCCAGGCCGCTAAAATACCATCAACCCAGCGCCACGCCGCCTCGACTTCATCGCGGCGCATAAACAGGCCGAGATCTCCGCGCACCACAGCCATCAACAAACGCTCATAAGCGTCCGGATAACGCGCCGAAAAAGCATCAGCGTAGCTTAAATTGAGCGGCATATAACGCAGCCGCATGCCGCCGGGGCCGGGGTCCTTAGTGACCAGAAGCAGCCGCACGCCCTCGTCAGGCTGAAGTCTGATCACCAGCCGTGTCGGCGCCAAACCCTCTGTTCCATTGCTCGCCAGAGCATGCGCCACTTCCTTGAATTGAATAATAATCTCCGAGCGGCGGTCTTTCATACGTTTACCGGTGCGGAGATAAAACGGCGCGCCCTTCCACCGCCAATTATCGATATTGGCTTTAATCGCGACAAAGGTTTCGGTGTCGCTGTTCGCGCCAAGTTCGTCGCCGTAACCGGGCACCGCCTCGCCATCCGCAGCGCCTTCGCCATATTGACCGCGCACTGTCGCCTGGCGAGCGTTTTTCGCTGTAATTGGCCTCAGCGCCCGAAGCACTTTGATCTTTTCATCGCGCACCGTGTCCGGCTCCAGATCAAGCGGCGGCTCCATCGCCACCAGACACAAGAGCTGCAACAGGTGGTTTTGCACCATGTCGCGAAGCGCGCCGGCGGTGTCGTAATAACCCGCACGCCCGCCAGCGCCGATCGATTCGGCCACCGTAATCTCGACATGGTCAATCGCATTGGCGTTCCATACCGGATCGAACAAGGAATTCATAAACCGCAGAACAATCAGATTTTGAACCGTTTCCTTGCCGAGATAATGGTCGATGCGAAAGATCGCGTCTTCCTCAAACACCGCCCCCACCGCTTCATTGATTTCGGTGGCGCTAGCGAGATCGCGGCCAATCGGTTTTTCAAGCACAATCCGCGCGCCTGGCGACTTCAGCCCCGCACTGGCAAGGTTGGCGCTGACCGCGCCATAGAGCCCGGGCGGCAGAGCAAGATAGAAAATCCGTTGTTTGGCGTCACCGCCTGCCAGCCGGGCGGTCAGCCCAGACCAATCCGCCTCAGTATCGGCCGCATCGATTTGGGCGTAGAAAAGCTGGCTTGCAAACGCTTTCCATTCGCCCGCATCAACCGCCTCGCTGGGATGAAATTTTTCAAAACTGGCCAATGCCAGTGCACGAAAACCCTCATCGTCCAGCTTCGTACGTGAAATGCCAATAATTTTGGACTCGGACGGGATTTGATTATCGCGCCAACGGTGAAAAAGAGACGGGATCAGTTTGCGCAAGGAAAGGTCCCCCGCTGCACCGAACACCACCAAATCGAAGGCGGTAACTGGTATAAGCTGCGGTGAAGATCCGCTTTCATCCCCGTCAGATGTCAATCCTGGCATATTCGTCCATTACCTATCGTTTTTATACCATTGCAAAGTGGACGTGGGCCCGCATTCGGAGCAAAGCCACCGCCTCATGCAAGCTCATACATACTCAAGTCGGGAAAATCTTCAAAATTCTGACTTTCGCTGACTGGCCCCCACAAGGCCGTCAGCGAAACTGCCTGCGCAACTGCTAACGCGTTGCAGCCGCTTGCGGCGCTGGAACTAAGCCAGGCTCCGACGCCAAGCCTGGCTGGAGCCTCTCATCAAAGCTTGGCTGCTTTACGCCTTTGGTCACATAGATAAAGAACCGGCGGACATCGGCGCCGATTGAATACAGCGCAGGGACAAAGAACAGCGTCACAAATAGAGCGAACAAGACGCCAAAAGACAGACCGACGCCGACCGGCACAAGATATTTAGCCTGGATCGAGCGTTCCATCATCAATGGCAGCAATCCAACAAACGTCGTCAGGGACGTGAGCAAGATCGGACGGAAGCGTTTTGTTCCCGCCTCAACCAAGGCCTCAGCGCCATCCATACCCTTCTCTCGCAATTTGTTGATGTAGTCGATCAGTACAAGATTGTCATTCACGGCAACGCCCGCCGCCGCCATGATCCCAAGATATGAAAACAACGACAGCGACAATCCCATAATGAGATGTCCGACTACGGCCCCGGTAAAACAGAACGGGATCGCGGCGAACAGGATTAGCATCGGCTCAAAATAAGACTTGAAGGCAACGGCGACCAGGAAATAGGCAACGCCAATGGCGATCAGGCCAAGCGTGCCGATTTCCGCCATAAATTCCGCCTGCCCTTGCGCCCGGCCAATATTCCCCCGGGTGACCGTCGGGTGACGCGCATCATAATCTGTAAAGTAGTCTTCTGACAGTGCTGAGCGAATTTCATCGATACGCTCAGATTCAACTTCAGCACTGACAATAACGGCGCGTTGCCGCTCGCGGCGCAGGATGCGCGTAATACCGCTTGCAAATTCTATATCCGCAACGGTGTAAAGCGGCAGCTCGCGGCCATCATTGGTACGGATACGCATATTCTTGAGGTGGTCAAGCGATTCACGATCAGTGCGCGGGTAACGAACGAAAACACGAACATCCTGACCATCGCGAGGCAAGCGTTGAACCTCCTCGCCATAAAAACCCTGACGCACCTGGCGTGCTACATCAGCCGTGGTGACGCCAAGCGCCTCCGCGCCGGGTTTCAATTCGAAACGTATTTCATCAGTCGCCGATTGCGTGTCATTGACAACATTATAAACGCCTTCAAAACTACGCAGCTTGCCCATCAGGTCTTCTGCCGCAACGTTCAAATCTTCCAGACTTGTAGAATTCAGCACATACTCGATTGGCGGGCCGTTGTTGCCGCCCTGATACTCAACAGAAATGGTTTCCGCATCTGGGATCTCGCCGATTAGCGCGCGCAGACGTTCTGCGGTTTCTTTCGCCGTCAGCGTGCGGGTTTCAGGCGGAACCAGTTTGACCAGCGCCAACACCTGGTTGTCGCGCGACCTGGTATACCAGTTCTCGATCAATTCGCCTTCGCCGTCGGTTGATATGTTGACCTCTTCGACGAGTTCTTTTTCAGCAATTTGAATCTGTTTTAGGACTTCCAGCGTGCGCGTATAAGGCGTTCCCTCTGGCAGGTTGACGGTAATCTCAATTTGATCGGATTCAACTTCCGGCATAAACGATGTCCGCACAATACCATTGCTAATCAATCCAATAGACAAGATCATAGCGGCGACAAAGCTGGCGGCGGTGAGATATCGCTTTTTGATCGCCGCGGTGATCAACGGTCGATAAATATTGCGTGCAAACCAAACTACGCTGTCGGCAATTTTAGTCTGAAAGCGAATAAAACGGTTTTTTGGGCTGACCGGTTTTAAGTGTGACAAGTGCGCAGGCAAGATAAGCAGGGATTCCACAAGCGAAAATGTCAGCGCCAGGATAACCACTAGCGAAATCGCGCGGGTGAACTCCGCTGTGCCGCCGCCAACCAACATCCACGGCGCGAAGAAAATCATCGTCGTCAACACCGCGAAGACAACCGGCATGATGACCATCTTTGTGCCGTTGATTGCAGCGTTCACGCCGGTTTCGCCGTCTTCAACTTTTGTGTGTATCGCCTCGCCAACGATGATTGCGTCATCAACGATCACGCCAATCACGAGCAAGAAAGCAAAGCTTGATATCATGTTGAAAGAGACGCCCACCAGGGGAAGAAACGCAACGCCGCCGGCAAATGCAACCGCAATCCCCGCCGCCACCCAGAGCGCAATGATAGGCCGTAAGAAAAGCATCAATGTGATAAAAACAAGAAGAAGTCCTGTGAAAAAGTTCGACGAAATCGTACCGATACGACCTGAAAAAGCTTCTTCCTGATCGTCCCAAACCGTCATCGATATGCCTTCGGGTGCATTTGGACGTTCGGTTTCCAGATATTTGGCAACCTCACGCGAAATTTTCACAACATCCATTTTCGGCCCGCTCATAACCTGAACAAGGATGGTGCGCTCGCCATTGACGGTTGCGAGAAGATTGACCTCTTCAAAGCCGTCCTGAACGACAGCCACATCGCTCAAGCGAACAACCGCTCCATTTGGAAGCTGACGAATAATAATTTTTTCAAAATCAGCCTGAGTGTCGGCGAGTTTGCGCGTTCTTAACTGCATATCGCCAAGCTCGGTGCGCACATTGCCCGCAGAAATATTTACCGACGTGCCTCGCACGGCCGCTACAATATCCGAAAATGTCAGCCCGTATCGGCGCAATGCCTCTTCGGAGACTTCGATCGAGACTTCCTCTTCGCGCATCCCAAATAATTCAACAGACGGAACGCTCGGCAGTAGAGCGATGTCGCGACGAACTTTATCGGCATAACGTTTCAAAACACGCTCATCGACATCGCCGCGCACAGCAATGCGGACAAGTTCGTCCTGACTTCTAAATAACCGAAGTTGCGCAGGTTCCGCCGCAGCAGGAAAAGTGCTGACCGCATCAATTTCGCGTTTCAGATCCTGAAGAAATTTGGCTTCATCCAAATCATCATCGCCGATCACCCATAACTGGCCGAGCCCTTCGCTCGCCTGGGACCATAGCCGGTCAACGCCAGTAACCCGGCTCACCGCCTCCTCAAGGCGCACAACAATTTGTTCTTCAACATCTTGTGGCGAGGCGCCGAGCCACTGGACGGAGACTTGCGCGCCGGGAAATTCAACAAAGGGGTCAAGCTCGCGTTCGATACGCATGAAGCTGATAGCGCCCGCAATCAAAATACCAAACATTAACAGATTTGCGGCGACTTTATTGTTCGCCCACCAGGAAATAATACCGTTCATGACCGCCCCTAATTTGTAGCATCGGCGAGGGTTGCAGTTTCTGCTTCCGGCGCCCCCGCAATCGCTATCGATATTCCATCAGCTGCACCGCGTACCGGAGAGATGATGACTTTCTCGCCTGGCTCAACGCCGCCAATAAGGACAGCACGCGTTCGGTCGGAGCTAGCGACAGAGACGCGGCGGATTTCCAGCGTGTTGTCATCGCGGGCGACAAACACTTCATTGTCGCCGCGCAAGGCGGCGCGGGGAACTACAACGCCATTTTCGATTTCAGCGCCTTTAATGTGCGCTGTTACAAATAAATTCGCCGCAAGCGGCGCCCCGTTATCTGCACCAGCGCCGTAGGGGTCTTTTACCTCTGCATATACAAAAACAACGCGTGTCTCACGATCATAGCTACTGTCAGTACGCGCGATACGCCCGTTCCAAACACGAGGTCGTCCCGCCACTATTGCCGTTAGGGACACCTCATGACCTGGCTTATCTGAAGTTTGGCGGAAACCAATCGGCAACCCAAGCTGGCCAAGCTCGCTATCGGTAAGCGGCAGCGTTACTTGCATTATGTCGGTCGAAAAAATTCGACCAAGATTAGCACCGACAGTCACATATTCACCGATATCGACCGCCTTGCTGCGGACACGCCCCTTAAAAGGCGCGCGGATAGAAGTGCGATCAAGTTGCAGCTCGGCTTCGTGGAATGCAGCTTCTGCGGAAGCGAGCATCGCCGCGGCCTCGGCCAATTGAGGTTCGCGTAAAGCAAGCGGGGCGCCCTCGCCCTGCCCCAACTCTTCCCAATCCTTACGGGCAATATTTGTTTCAGCCTGTTCACTGACATAGCGGTTGCGCGCCTGGGCGACATTCGCACGCGCCTGTATGACGCGAAACTGATACTCCTCAGGGGCGACACGGATCAGAACGTCGCCCTTTTCAAATGCGCCGCCTTGAATAAATTCTGGTGAAACGTAAACGATCTTACCACTTATTTGCGGCGCCAGATTAATCTCAGTACGCGGTGCTGCTTCGCCCTGCGCAGTGACAGTCAATTGAATGCTCTCCGCCTCCGCTTCGGCAACCACAACGGGCGTGGCTTTAACCGCCGTTTCTTCTTTGTCTTCCGGCTTTGGCTTGAAAACGCCCATGCCTATATTGCCGACAACGGCGCCGACCAGCACAATTGCCGGAAGCGCAAAGACAAAAAACCGCCTTATGGCAAGGCCAATATTTTTCGGTTTTCTTATTTTAAATCGGCCTGTCATTGCCCTCTTTCCTTACTGGGTCATACATCGTCCGGATCATCACGACCGGCGCCTTCATGCTTCGACGACAAATGGGCGGCGCGGCAACTTTCCCGCCATCCTTGCCCGTAATCGCCGCTACACGTTTGTTGTTCTTCTTAAATTCGATTTTAGTTGCTTTAGTATCTGCCGATCAGTTGCCGCTTTCCAGAGCAGCAAAAGGCAATTTGGGCAGCCTGGCGCTCTTGGCGCACGGCTCATCTATTCGCGGCGTGAGTTAATATTTTCCAAAGCAGGCTATGGCGAATTCTTTGGCGAAAACGCCCCCGCAAATGCCGTCGCTTTACCGTGATATTCTTTCGGTTCATCGACACAGTCTTAGAGAGACAAGCGGCGGTCAATGGCTGGCGGAGAGCAATAGCTTTATTTTTCAATTCCGCCCATGCATAAATATTTGATTTCCAGGTAATCATCTAGTCCGTATTTCGACCCTTCACGTCCTTGCCCGGATTCTTTCACACCGCCGAAAGGCGCCATTTCGTTTGACGTAACCCCTTCATTGATCCCAACGATACCGTATTCTAGCGCCTCGCTGACGCGCCAAATGCGGCCGATATCGCGCGTGTAAAAATAACTGGCCAGGCCGAACTCGGTGTTGTTTGCAATCGCAATCGCCTCTTCTTCCGTTTCGAATTTGAATATTGGCGCCACGGGGCCGAAAATTTCCTCCCGGAACACCCGCATTTCATGCGTTACATTGGTCAAGATTGTCGGCTCCACGAAACAGGCGCCAAGATCTGACCGCCCTCCGCCAGTAATTACTTGTGCATCACCGCTAACCGCCGCATCAATCAGCGCTATCACGTCATCGGCGGCGTGTTCATTTATAAGCGGCCCAATCGTTACCCCCTCGTCCACACCGGCGCCCATCTTCAATGCGTCTGCAGCGGCGGCAAATTTGTCGACGAATTCATCGTATATATTTTCCTGCACAATGATGCGGTTGGCGCAAACGCAAGTTTGCCCAGCGTTACGGAATTTAGACGCCATTGCCCCGTCGATCGCAGCGGCGATGTCGGCGTCTGCAAAAACAATAAACGGTGCATTACCGCCCAACTCCATAGATGTGCGTTTCACCGTCCCCGCACAATCGGCCATCAGTTTTTTCCCAACCGGTGTCGATCCCGTAAAAGTCAACTTCCGAACGGCAGGATTTGATGTCAGTTCCTCGCCAATTTCCCCGGTGCGGCCGTTCAAAACATTGATGACACCCCTGGGGATACCGGCCCGATCGGCAAGCTCCGCCAAGGCATAGGCAGATAAAGGCGTCTCATTGGCGGGTTTGCAAACAACCGTACAGCCAGCTGCTAACGCCGGCGCAATTTTGCGTGTCAGCATGGCGTTTGGAAAATTCCACGGCGTGATGCAGGCGACAACGCCTATGGGCTGTTTGATGCATACCAACCTTTTATCGTTCGATGGGTGCGGAATGGTATCGCCATAAATACGTTTTGCCTCCTCCGCGAACCATTCGATATAGCTGGCGCCATAGGCGATCTCGCCGCGCGCCTCGGCAAGGGGTTTGCCCTGTTCGGCGGTCAGGATTTTCGCCAGGTCTTCCTGGTTATCCATGATTAAATCAAACCATGTGCGCAACAAACGCCCGCGTTCTTTCGCGCTTCTTCTGCGCCATCCAATCTGAGCCGTTGCCGCCGCCGCAATCGCGTGCGCCGCCTCATCGCGCCCACAACGCGCGACCGGCGCGATCACATCGCCATTCGCTGGATTGACAACCGCCAATGTCGCGCCGTCAGCAGCACCGGTCCACTGTCCATCAATATAGGCTTGTGATTTGAGCAGCGAGCGGTCTTTCAGTTGAAGCATCATGTCCGTTCCAAATAGTCACTAAGTGCTTTTGATCATGGCGCATATATCAACACGCCGCCGTTACACGGGTCCACCACGGACATCTTACTACGCCGATACCCTATATCTAGAGCATTTCCACCTTTCCTTGAATCGCGTAAATGCTCTAGTCCTTTGTTTTGCGCGTTTGTTTATCCGAAAGCCGGTTCCCATTTTTCTGGAAGCGCTCTAGATGCAAAATTTGACCGTAAACAGAAAACTCTGGTTGCCTCCATTGCACCCCCCTACGGATGCGTTCAGAATATTCTTACCCTACGACTTCATCCAGCATCACCACTGGCGACCCATTGGTTAGTAGTTTTAAGGTTCCATCCGGTTCGGAGGACCATATGATCCAGAAGCCATTTTTAATGTTGACTGCACTCTGCGCCACACTCCTGACTGCCGGGTGTGGCCCTAGCGCGGAGGATCCAAACATCCTCGATGCGGCGGCTGTTTACGAAGCCAACTCTGCAACTTTCGCCGCCATTCGCGATACTTACCCAGGCCCGTTCAGGGAGTTTACGAGAAATCCGGCCCGCAATCCGGCGAATGAAAATCGCAAAGACAAACTATTTCTCAAGCAGCTTCGCGAAGACTTTCCGGTCGAGTTCATCGATTTTCTCCCACTCGCCAACACGGGCAAAGACGAGATCGACGTCGTCATAAAAAGATATGGCATGGACGCACGGTGGACCGTCGTCAGCTTGGTCTATTCCGAAATTCCTCTTCCACCTCCGGAAAAGGGATCTAATGCGGCGCTCTTCGACACATGCGATCATCGCGCGCTCGAATGGTTCGAAAAAGATCACAACGCCGGAGCTGTCTCTGCATTCTGTCAGATCAATGAATATTGGTATGCCTATCAAAGCGTGCTTTAGGTTTCCGGTTGTCCCTACCATTTATTAGATTCTGGCGTATTCATGGTGCAATCCTCCGAGATGCGGCGTTGATTTGATTGCACCCGAAGCTAAAATTGCTCTTGTAAAGGGTGCATTCTTCTCCAAACTGAGATGCGTTCGCGCCATATTGTAATAGCTGACATAAGCTTTCAGTACCCGACGTAAATGCGCCGCATTCAAGACAATTATGTGATCAAGGCATTCCCGACGGATGGAGCCAATGACACGCTCTACATACCCATTCTGCCAAGGGGACCTTAGCGCTGTTGGGTCATCCCTGATGCCTAGGGCACGCAGTTTCGCTTTGAATACAGCCCCATAAATCGAGTCATTATCACGGATTATGTGTTTCGGTGCTTCGCCCCAAGCAAATGCTTCAACCAGTTGCTGCGCCGCCCACTGTGCCGTTGGATGATCCGTCACGGCGAGATGAAGAATTTTTCGACGGTCATGCGTCAGAACAACAAATGCATAGAGCATCTTGAAACCGATGGTAGGGACAACGAGGAAATCGCAGGCAGCGATATCGCGGGCGTGATTGTCGAGGAAAGTTTTCCAGCTTTGCGAGGGTGGGCTACGGCGCTTGGCCATATATTTGGCGACTGTGGATTGAGATACATCAATCCCAAGCAGGAGAAGCTCGCCATGGATGCGCGGCGCTCCCCATAAATGATTAGCCAGGCTCATTTCACGAATAAGATCACGGGTTTCCTGGGATATTTTTGGCCGTCCCCCGCGCGGTCGCGATTTACAGCGCCATAACGCCTTCGAATCCCATGCGATGCCAGCGGATGACTGTCTCTGGGCGTAGAATATGGATGGCGTTCAAAACTCCGGGAAATAATCGATAGAGCGCTGTCAATAGCAATCGATCGGCGCGGGTCAAAATAAGATGCTTCGGCGCTCGTCTGCGCAAGACGATAAGCTGCTGACGCAAGGCAGTGTTCTCAGCCACGAGCGCTGCGCGCGGCAGAGTAAATCCATAAATAAGATGTGCCAATGATTGAAGCCAATCGAGCATGCAATTAGCATTGCGCGACTGTGATTATTTCGCAAGAACCGTATGAATCGAGTTTATGATAGGGACAGTATAAATAACCAATCAAAAACCGAATTAATCTGAATGACCAATGCAGACCGTAATCTAGGCTCAGGACCTATTAAACTTGCATGCTGCTACGAACGGTGATTCACGCCTTGCAAAGGAGACTTTGCAATGAGCGATTTAATCTGGTTATCGAGGGCGCAAATATCACGCATAGAGCCGCACTTTCCGCTTTCCCATGGCGTTCCCCGCGTTGATGATCGCCGGGTTCTTTCCGGAATTATTTTTGTTATTCGCAATGGCCTTCGCTGGCGTGACGCGCCAAAGGAATATGGTCAGCACAAGACGCTTTATAACCGCTTCATCCGCTGGAGCCGGCTGGGCGTGTTTGATCGAATATTCGCCAGCCTGTCTGCGCAAGCGGGCGTTCCTGAAACATTGATGATCGACGCTACGCATCTCAAGGCCCATCGTACGGCCTCCAGCCTTTTAAAAAAGGGGATGTTCCCCGCCATATCGGGCGCACGAAAGGCGGCC
>JAJFFY010000058.1 GCA_021776415.1 Hyphococcus sp. | reverse complement strand
AAGATGCTCGCGGGCTTTGGTTTCGTCTTTGTAGATGGGGTTTTTGAGATTCACGGTCATGGTCTTTCTCCTATGTTTCTAATATAGGTTGTAGGCCGTGTTCATTCAAGTATATAATCGCCAAAGTTATCCTCACGGATTCTGGCGGCCTTACACTCTCCCCAACGTCGATATGCGGCCTGCCAGATAGGCGATCAGCTCCCCAAACCAAAAAGGGACATCGCAACACCCCAAAGGGCCCTTCACGACGTTCATGCGCGGGAAGCCTCAAGCTTGCTCGCACAGGCTTGGTTTGAGCGCCTTCGCGCTCGGGCTCAGTTTGAGCGCCTTCGCGCTCGGACTCAGTTTGAGCGCCTTCGCGCTCGGGCTGTTTGACATTGTAAAACCTTGCGCCGTCGTCGGTCCCATTCAGTTGGCTGTCGCGGCGCGGAACCTCTCGCCCCCGGCGATCACCAGAGTGAAACGCCCGGCCAGTAAACTGCGGCCAATTTTTGGGCCGGCGTTTTGCCGCAAGGAAAAGTTATGAGAGAAAGACAAAGTAACCGTCATCCCGTGTGCCGCGCAGCACGCAGTGATGCGCTGCTAGCACGGGATGACAGCGAGAAGTTGGGCTTAAAACCGCTCTACCGATACGGCGCATCAAGCTCGAGGTTCTTGGCGATTTCGCGTTCCCAGCGATCGCCATTCGCCAGCAAACGGTCCTTGTCATAGAACAGCTCCTCGCGGGTCTCGGTCGCATATTCAAAGTTCGGGCCTTCGACAATTGCATCGACCGGACAGGCTTCCTGGCAGAAGCCGCAATAGATGCATTTCGTCATGTCGATATCGTAGCGGGTGGTGCGGCGCGAGCCGTCATCGCGCGGTTCGGCCTCAATCGTGATCGCCTGCGCCGGGCAGATCGCTTCGCAAAGCTTGCAGGCGATGCAACGCTCCTCGCCATTGGGATAGCGCCTGAGCGCATGTTCGCCGCGAAAGCGTGGGGACAAAGGCCCCTTCTCAAACGGATAATTCAAGGTCGCTTTCGGACGAATAAAATATTTCAGCGCCAGGAAAAACGCGACGACGAATTCCTTCAGCATGAAGCCATTGAGCGCCTGGACAACCCGCGACATCTAGTTTCTCCAGCTCTGGAAATGCGCGGCGATATCTGGCGCCATGATCAATACGCCGGCCACCAGCATCACCCAGAACAGCGACAGCGGCAAAAAGAACTTCCAGCCAATGCGCATCAGCTGATCATAGCGATAGCGCGGCACAATCGCCTTCACCATCGCGAACAGGAAGAAGAAGAAGACAATCTTGGCGCCAAACCAGAACACCGGAACGCTATCCAGCGGCGCCCAGGGGATCGGCGAATGCCAGCCGCCGAAGAACAAGATCGTCAACATCGCGCACATCAAGACGATGTTGAGATATTCGCCGATCATGAACAGGAGATAGAGCGTCGAAGAATATTCCACCTGATAGCCGGCGACGAGTTCCGATTCCGCTTCCGGCAAATCAAACGGCGGCCGGTTGGTTTCCGCCAGCGCCGAGATGAAGAAGACCACGAACATCGGAAACAGCGGAATGAAATGCCAGTTCAAAAATCCTGCGCCGCGGGACTGGCTGGTGACAATGTCGGTGAGGTTGGCCGAGCCGACCAGCAACAGGACAGTGATGATCACAAAGCCGATCGAGACCTCATAAGAGACCATCTGCGCCGCCGAGCGCAGGGCGCCAAGGAACGAATATTTAGAATTCGAAGCCCAGCCGCCCATGATGATGCCGTAAACGCCGAGCGAGGAGACCGCAAACAGATACAAAATGCCGACATTGATATCGGACACCACCAGCCCCGGCCCCACGGGAATAACCGCCCAGCCGAGGAAAGCGAGGACAAACGAGATAATCGGCGCGATGATGAAGATGGTCCGGTCGGCGCTGGCCGGAATGACAATTTCCTTGAACACGAATTTGAAGAAGTCGGCGAAGGATTGCAGCAAGCCAAAAGCGCCAACCACATTAGGCCCTTTGCGCATCTGCACCGCCGCCCACACTTTGCGGTCAAACAGGAGGAGAAAGGCCAGCGCCACCAACAAAACCACCACCAGCGCCAGCGTCTGCAGCGCGGTCGGGATCAGCCAGGCAAGCCAGCCAGCATCAGTCGGTCGGGTCGAAAGATAGGTCCACAATTCGCTCATGTCCCGCGTCTTAACGGGGATCGCAGCGCTAGTCACGGGGGTACTTGCGCAAAAACGGTCGCAATTTCAGTGTGAATTGCGGCCGCTGCTACCGGAACCAAGATAGGTGCGCTTATTTGACCTTGATATCGGCCAGAAATCCGCTGCTCTTCTCAACGCTCGCGGGCGAGCCGTAAACGGTGATCGAACCGATGCCGCCAACGCTGGCGTCTACCGAGCGGGAGGCAAAGACTTTCGCCTCGCCGACGCCGGAAACGCGAACATCAACATCGGCGCATTCAAGGCCTGCCGCATCAAGCTCGCCAACTCCGGAGACGCTGGCGGTGAGCGCGTTGCAGGTCCCGGCGACATCAATCTCGCCGACGCCAGCCAGACGCACGGTAAAGTCGTCCGCCGCGACGCCTTCGACATCGACATCAGCAACGCCGGCGACTTCAATGGCGTTCAGCGCCGGCAGGCTGATTTGCGCCGTCAGGCCCATATTGCGCCAGCGGCGTTTGCCGCGCCGCAGATCGTCCTGCGACAGTTGCAAAACCCCGCGCTCGACCACAACATCGGCCCGCGCCATTTCATCCTCAGCGCCCGAAAGCGTCACCGAAAAATCCGGACCGACGCGGATATCAACCTCGTAAACACCGCCAATATCAATCTCGTTAAAGCCCGCAACCTCATAGGTCTGGGTAATGTCGTTACTCTTGTCGCGCTCGCCAATATCGGAGAGATCGCCAAACGCCATATAGGCCGCGCCGCCAGCAATGCCGACCGCAAGCACCAGCCCGATCAAAATTCCAAATATAAGTTTCATGTCTCGCCTCCCATCTATCCCAGGCAAAACCTAGCAAATAGATCGGATGCTGCAAATACTGCTGGTCGCGGAGCGAAGGCGGGCGGTCGTATTTTCCCCAGGCGCACCCCGGCAGCCCATGTAAAAAGCGACGCGCCGTAAATGGCGCGCCGCTTGGGCCGAGTTCTATTTTGTCAGCCTGACGCCGTCAGTGCACGGTAATATCGGCGAACATGCTGGAGGATTTCTGTACGATTTCCGGCTCGCCATAAACCTCGATATCGCCCATCCCGGAAACCCGCGCATCAACCTCATCGCGCGCAAACACCGAAGCGTCGCCAACGCCGGAAACTGTAATATCGACGGAGCGGCATTCCAGCGCCTCGGCGTCCAGATCGCCGACGCCGGAAACCCTGGCGTCAAAGGCGCCGCATTGGCCGGACAGCTCCACATCGCCGACGCCGGAAATTTGAAGCGCAAAATTTTCCGCATCAATGTCTTCGACAGATCCCTCGACCACACCCGAAACCTCAAGCCCAACAAGGCTCGGCAGCGTAATTTTTGCGTTGACGCCGTGGCGTATATTGGCTTTGCGGCGAAAGCTGCGTTTGGCTTTGCGTTGGTCAAGATAAAGGACGCCCTTTTCAACCGATGCTTCCACCCGCGACAGCTCTTTGTCAGGCCCGGACAGTTCGATGGAAAAATCTTTGCCGATCCGTACCTCAATCTCATAGACGCCGGAAATATCGATCCGGTCAAAGCCGACGAGATCATAATCTTTCTCAACGATATCCTGCTCGTCTTTGGCAAGCGCCGCACCGGCGAAGGCAAGCGCCAAAATCCCGACACCCATTACCGCATATCTGGTACGTTCAAATTTTTTCATAGCCGCCTCCCTAATAATGCGACGTTTGTAACATTATACAGGCAGATAGTAAGGTCAGTTCACCGCAAAGTCGCCGCAGCCCGTCGCTTTATGAAAGGAACGCTCAGTGAAGACGGCGCACAGCGCCGACCGCCTGCTCTTCGGCGCGCGCGCTCGCCCGCCATAGCGGCGACATCCGGCGGCCAAAATCGAAGGCGATAAAAAGGCCCGCCACGATGACCGCGATGATCAGCGCCAGATCCGGCGCGCCGGCATTAGGCAGGCTGAACAACGTGATCAATGAAATCCCGATAACGCCGATAGAGGCCGCCACATAAGGCCAGACGCTGCGGCGCTTGGCTTTTTCGAGCGCCTTGAACAGCGAGGTAACAATCAACGCGCCGGTCAGAAACCCGATCAGAAACACCATGATGCACAGAGTGATTGATTTTAAGATCAGCGCCAGCAAGTTTGGCGCAGAAAGCGCGCTGGCGAATACCAGCCCGGCAAAACCCAGCACGAAAAAAATCGCAGTCGCAAGCGCCGCGCCGCTGACAATCGCCGCCACCAGATGTTCGAACGCGACATTGGCGCGGATCTCTTCAACGAATTGTGCCGGGTCTTTTTCCATCAGGGACAGCCGCCCTATTCAGCCGCGAGCTTGTTAACCCCGGCAAACATCGCAGAACATTCCGCCATTGTCTGCGATGCGCGCGCGATCGGGTTGGTCAGGTAATAATCCGTAATCGGACAGGCAAACCCATCATCGTTCATCGCCGCGTCAGCGCCGACAGCGGAAAGGTCAAAGCCGCCCCCCTCGCCGCCAATCTGGTCGAGGGAGCCGAGCGCGGGCGCATCGGCGATCATCGCCCGGCGCAGTGCAAACAGATCGTCATAAGGCAGCCGCTGCCCGATAGCGTCAGACAGGGCGCGGATAATCGCCCAGTCCTCGCGCGCCTCCCCCGGCGGGAACGAAGCGCGATTGGCCATCTGCGCGCGGCCTTCGGTGTTGACGTAAATCGCGCTCTGCTCGGTATAGGCCGCGCCCGGGAAGATCACATCGGCATGGCGCGCGCCGGCATCGCCGTGACTGCCCTGATAGATGACAAAGGCGCTATTGAGCTGCTTGGTATCAAACTCATCGGCGCCGAGATTATATACAACGTCGATCTCGCCTGCGTCGCACGCATCGATGATGCCGGCAAAATCCTTGCCGCCATCGCCTGGCAGGAACCCAAGATCGAGCGCGCCGACCCGCGAGGCTGCGCTGTGGAGGATATTAAACCCGTTCCACTCCGGGCTGACCGCGCCGACCGCACTTGCCAGTTTTGCCGCCGCGTTCAAAACCGCCGCACCGTCGTCGCGTGATAGCGCGCCGGCGCCGACAATGATCACCGGGCGTTCGGCAGATTTCAAAGTTTCGAAAAATTCGCCATCGCCCCCGCCCTCACCTTTGGCCAGCGCCTCAAGCGTTGCCGGCCCGGCGCCAAGGTAGTCATAGTCATAAGTGAGGTCAGCCTGCTCGCCGATCAGGCCGATTTTGATATCAAGGTTAGCGATCCAGGTCTTGCGGATGCGCGCATTGACCATCGGCGCTTCCTTGCGCGGATTGGTCCCGATAAGGAGGATTGCGTCTGCGCGCTCAAGATTGGCAATGCCGGTATTGAAAAGATAAGAGCGCCTGTCGCCACTATTGATTTTGGCGCCGTCCTGGCGGCAATCCATATGCGGCGCGCCGATGGCGCCCATCAGATCTTTCAGCGCCTTGACCGCTTCGGTCGGAACCAGATCGCCGACCAGAGCGGCGATTTTGTCCTTTGGCGTATTGTTGAGTTTTTCCGCCGCCGCGGCAAACGCTTCTTGCCAGCTGACCTCTTGCAGCTTGCCGTCCTTGCGCAGGTAAGGCCGGTCAAGGCGTTGTCGTTTCAAGCCATCCCAGACAAAGCGGGTCTTGTCGGCGATCCATTCCTCATTAATCTGCTCATGCAGCACGGGAAGAATACGTAAAACCTCGCGCCCGCGCGCATCAACGCGGATGTTCGAACCGACCGCGTCCATCACGTCAATCGATTGCGTCTTGCGCAACTCCCATGGCCGCGCATTAAACGCATAAGGCTTAGACGTCAGCGCGCCAACCGGACAGACATCGATCAGATTACCGGTCAGCTCGCTCATCACCGCTTTTTCAAGATAGGTCGTGATCTCGGCGTTCTCACCGCGATTGACCAAACCCAGATCATCAACGCCGGCAATTTCGGTCGCAAACCGGACACAGCGCGTGCATTGAATACACCGTGTCATGACGGTTTTGATCAACGGGCCCATGTGCTTTTCTTCAACCGCGCGTTTATTTTCCTCATAGCGCGAGCCGTCGCGGCCATAGGCCATCGCCTGATCCTGCAAATCGCACTCGCCGCCCTGATCGCAGATCGGACAGTCGAGCGGATGATTGATCAGCAGAAACTCCATCACCCCTTCGCGGGCTTTTTTCACCATCGGCGTGTTGGTGAACAATTCCGGCGGTTGGCCGTCAGGGCCGGGGCGCAGGTCGCGAACATTTTGCGCGCAGGAGGCGATCGGTTTTGGCGGCCCGCCTTTGACCTCAATCAGGCACATGCGGCAATTGCCGGCGACCGACAGGCGCTCGTGATAACAAAATCGCGGGATCTCCTCGCCGGCCGCTTCGCATGCCTGCAAAAGCGTCAAATTGGAGGGGACTTCGATTTCCCGGTCATTGACCTTGATGACGCGTTTATCGCTCATTGCCGCGGCTCTTCCTTGGGTTTCACCGGACGCATTTCACTGGGCATAGATCGCCGGTGCAAGCGGGTTCCTTAGCGCTATTTTCCGGCGCTTTCCAGAGCTGCCGCACGGCGTGAAGGAGATTTTTGGCCGCACATAGCTGCGCCAGCCCAGCGTCATCGCCTTGGGTTAAGCTACGGTTTTTTGCCCAAGACCGCTTCGACCTTGGTCAATTGGTCGCGCACCTCACCGATAAAGCCTTCCAGTCTTTGGCTGGCTAATTTCGCACTCTCCTGGGCGAGGCTAAACCGCGAAACTGTGGTTGCAGTGCGTTGAAATTCCTGATGCAGGATTTCAATCCTGCCATCAATCGCGCTCAGCGTCTCCAGCAGCCTCGCCTGCCCCTGCTCCAGCCGGTCCAGCCGTTGTTCCAGCGATGGTGTTTTCTCGCTCATCGCAAACGCACCCCTCTTGCTGCTGTCATGAATTTTTCCTCTTTCCGATCCCCTTCATTCATTCCCCCGAGCCTAAACGCGTTCGCTTCATGATGAATTCGGGGTCGGCATGGTTGCCAACCATAAACAAATAATCATGCACTTTTTCAAAACCGTAGCGTTTATAAAGTCGTTGTGCACCGTGGTTTTGGGAATAGACGCTGAGATAAATATGGTCGTACCGGGCCTCGAGCCACTCAAACACGTGGGCCAGCAGCTTCTGTCCAAGCCCGGCGCCGCGCGCCGCTTCGCTTACATAAAGCCGCAATAGCTCGCCGGATTTGTCCGGCATATCCGGCGCCGGCAAATGGCAGGGACCGGCAACG
The DNA here is from genome assembly GCA_021776415.1 of Hyphococcus sp. Taxonomy (GTDB): domain Bacteria; phylum Pseudomonadota; class Alphaproteobacteria; order Caulobacterales; family Parvularculaceae; genus Hyphococcus. Next base: position 744 of record JAJFFY010000058.1, on the reverse strand, counting down.
GCGTATCCGACCGCCGCGGATGCCTGGTCGCGTGCGAGCCAGACCGCGGTTTGCTTGTCGAGGATGAGACCTTGATAAGCCTCAGTGCTGTGGTGCTGGGTCAGAAACAGGCCAACGTCTTCAGGCTTATAAAGATGCCCGAAGGTTTGCGAGAAAGTTGCAGCGCCAAGATCAGCCAGCGTCGCGGCGAGCGCCGGATCGGTAATCTCCGCGATCGAGATAGCCTCACTAGCTGTCGTCATCTTCGCGCTCCTTCACCTAGAGCATCGGGTGATTATAGGAAACCACCCGATGCTCTAGATTCTTTGTTGCGCGCCGGATTTTGCGAAAAACCGGTGTCCACTTTTTCGCCCGGCGCTCTAACCAACCAAACAATCGCCATTTTGAACCATAACTCTGCGATGAGGTTATTGTTCGCCGCGGCCCGCGACAATCCCGGACCCCAATATAAAACAACGCCCGGCGTTGTTACCGCCGGGCCCCGGCCCCCAATATAAAACAACGTCCGGCGTTGTTACCGCCGGGCCCCGGACCCCAATACAAAACAACGCCCGGCGTTGTGACGCCGGACGTTGAAAATTAGACTTGGAAAACAAGCTCTATTTAAAGAACGCGTTCTTTAAGGTCTTTGGCGACGCGGAAAGCGACTTTTTTCGCCGCTTTGATGCGGATGCGTTCGCCAGTTGCCGGGTTGCGACCCCAACGGGCGGCGCGTTTTCTGACCTGCATAATGCCAAGGCCGGA
>JAJFFY010000057.1 GCA_021776415.1 Hyphococcus sp. | reverse complement strand
CATCACCGCGCCGATATAGATCAGCTCATTTGTGCCCGGGAACGCCCGCGCCAGCGCATAGACCGCAAGCTTGGTGGTGAAGACCGACAAGATGATGGTGCCGGAGATGGTCGATTTCGGATAGGCGTCCTGCACCCAGGTATGCAGCAGCGGGAACGCGCATTTAATCCCGAAGGCGAGGAACATCACCAGCGCAGAAAGCTTGATCGCGCCCGAAGCGTCACGCAGGCCGATAAAATCAAACGCCAATGATCCGGTCTCGCGAAACAGCAGGACAATCCCGGCGAGCAACATCACGCCGGACAGGACCTGGATCGCCAGATAGCGCATGCCGGAGACATAAGTCGCGCGGGTGCCCGGCGCCCATACCAGGAAGACAGATGTGATCGCGGCGATCTCCCACCACACAAACAGCGTGATCATATCGCCAGCGAGCACGCCGCCAAGCGCGGCGGCGGGATAGGCCAGCGTTGCAAAATTCTGCGCCCGGTCTTTTTGGCCCCAGGCGTAAATAATGTTGAGCGCCGCGGCGATATGGAAGGCGATTGCAAACAGCCGCGATAACGGATCGAGCCGCAGCGTCGTCAGTTGATTGTCAAACAAAGTGATCGCGCCATATTCACCAAGCCCGAGCGTCGACAGCTTGATCGCCGAGAGCGCAGTGGCGATCAGCAGGATCGGGCTCGCGAGGTGGCGCGGCGTGGCGATGCACATGAGCGCGCCGACCATCATGATGATCGCGGGATTGCCGGCAAAGAAGGCGATGATGCTACTCGCGCTCATCGTAATACTCCTCCTTGCGGCCAACAAGCTTGCGCAAATGCTGGCCGGCGAGAACGATGAAAGCGAAGGCGACAAACCCGTAAATCGCGAAGAACACCGGAATGCCTTCCACGGCGAAATGCGGGTGCGGGTTGTGCCAGGCGGAGTTGAGCCCGGCCAGCGCCGCCAGGATCGACGAGATAATCAGGATGCCGAGGAATGCGCGGATGAAAGCCGGGTTGTCAGCCCAGCCGGGTTTTTCTTTGTTATCGTGAGAATTGCTCATTGCGCTTCCTTCGAAACCACCGGGAAAAGGTCATAAAACGGCAACTCAAAGTAAATTGACCCTAATACGAACCCGATCAATAAAAACTCAATCATTAGACCCAGGCCCACCAACCAGCGCGGAGGCCAAAAAAGCCAATCAGTCACAAATCTGGGGGGAACAAAACCGAAGAGCGCGTATGCAAAAGCGAAAGCATGATTGATGACAATAATGGCAAGGAGTATGGCGACCATCACCTGCCAAAGCGTGAATTCAAATTCCATCACCCACCCCCAATCAGCGGCAACAGGAACCGGTAGAGCGGGTCAGCGAAGAAAAATAGCGCGATGACGCCGGCCGCGGTGAACATGGGCGGCGCGATGCATAATATTGGCGCTTCTTTCAACGCGCCCCAATCGATGAAGGCGCCGCCGGCGCCCTGGGGTTTGGCGCCCTCTTCCGCCGGGTTCATGTAAAACGCCTGCACCGGAATCGACAACAGATAAACCACATTAAGGATCGATGAGATAATCAGCACCACGATGATCGCCAGTTGCCCGGCGTCGGCCGCGCCGAGCATCAGGAAAAACTTCGGCCACGAGCCGGCCATAGGCGGCAGGCCGACGATTGACATCGCGCCCAAAAAGAACGCGCCGAAGGTGAACGGCATCACCCGGCCAAGCCCGCGCATTTCCGATATCAGCGTCTTGTGATGGGCGACATAGATCGCGCCGGCGCACATGAACAATGTCATCTTGCCAAGCGCATGGGCGGCGATCTGCATCGCCCCGCCCATTACCCCCATGGAGGTCGCGAGCATGGCGCCAAGGGTGATGTAGGAAAGCTGCGAGACCGTGGAATAGGCAAGCCGAGCTTTGAGATTGTCCTGGTTCATGGCAATCGCCGAGGCCAGCAGGATCGACCCCGCGGCAATCCACATGAACGGTATCGACGCGCCAGTATCCTTGAGGAGGTCAATGCCGAAAATATAGATGACGATTTTTAAGATCGCGAAGACCCCCGCCTTGACCACCGCCACGGCGTGCAGGAAAGCCGAGACCGGCGTCGGCGCGACCATGGCATTCGGGAGCCACGGATGGGCTGGCATCAACGCCGCCTTGCCGATGCCGAACGCGTAGAGCCCAAGCAATATGCCGACCAGCGGGCCCACCGCATCCACATGCTGGGCCAGGATACCGCCGGGCATGAAGTCGGTGGTCCCGGCGATCACATAGGTCCAGACAATCGCCGGCAATAACAACCCGATCGATGTCGCCATCAACACGCCAAGATAAATCCGCCCGCCACGGCGGGCTTTTTCATCACCCTTATGGGTGACCAGAGGGAATGTCGACAGCGTCAGCACTTCGTAGAAGATAAACAGGGTGAACAGATTGGCCGCGAAGGCCACCCCGATCGCCGCCGAGATTGCGACCGCAAACGACATATAAAACCGCGTCTGGTTCTTCTCATTGCCGGCGCGCATATAGCCGATGGAATAGACCGAATTGACCAGCCACAGCCCCGAAGCGATCACCGCAAACAGAGCGCCCAAAGGCTCGGCCTGAAATGCAATCGGCAGGCCGTCAATCACCTCCAGCGCCTGAAAGCCGGGGCGCTGGCCCTCGCTCACCGCCATGAACACGGTCACCGTCAGCACAAAGAGGATAACGCCGGTGATCAGCGTCGCGGCTTCGCGCAGGTTCGGCGATTTATCGAGCAGCCAGATGGCGAGGCAACCGAGCAGCGGAACCCACAAAGCCAGCGGAATAGCGAGACCGGGGGAGATCATGGCGCGCCTCCGGCAACCAGCATCAGCGCTTCAGCGGCGCGGGTCGCCAGATCGCCAGTGAGGTCGGTTCTGACGCCGAAATAAATATTGGCGGCGACCAGCACCCACATCGGGATCAGCATCGACAGCGGCGCCTCTTTTATGGGGATCGCATATGGTCCCTCGCTCGGCGCCTCGCGCAACAACATCATTTCCGCGACCCGTCCGATATAGACCAGCGCGATCAGCGAGCTCGCAACAATCAGGAACGCTGCATAGCCATGACCGGCGGCGAAGGCGGCGGTCAACAGATACCATTTGGAAATAAACCCGACCGTCAGCGGCACGCCGATCAGCGACAGACCGCTGAGGATGAACGCCCAGGTCGTCACCGGCATGCGCTTGGCCAGGCCCGCAAACGCCTGCAGCGAATGACTGCCGGTACGAAAGACGACGCAGGCGACCGCCATAAACAAAGCGCCCTTCATCAGCGCATGGTTGAGAATGTGAACCAGCGACGCCGTCAGCCCCTCAACGGTTGCGAAAGACAGGCCCAGCAACATGTAGCCTATCTGCGCCACCGAAGAATAAGCCAACATGCGTTTCACATCGTCCTGGAACAGCGCAACGAGCGAAGCGATGAACATGCCGGCAAGGCCCAGCGGCAACAGCACATAGGTGAAGGCGAAAGCGACAAAGCCGAAATCAAACCCGAAGACCGAATAGAAAAACCGGATCAGCACATAAACCGCAACTTTGGTCGCGGTCGCGGCGATAAATGCGCTCACCGCCGAGGGCGCATAGGTATAGGCGTTGGGAAGCCACAGATGGAGCGGGAACATCGCCAGCTTCAACCCGATGCCGACAACGATAAACGCAAAACCCGCCTCGACCATGCGATTCGACTGACCGGCTAGGCGATCATGGAGATCGGCCATATTCAGCGTGCCGGTCGCCTGATAGAGCAGACCAATGCCGATGACGAAGAAAGTCGCGCCGATCGTGCCCATCACCAGATAGTTGAACGCCGCCGTCAATGCGCGGCGGTCGCGATTGGCGCCCATGGCGATCAGCGCATAGGTCGAGAGCGAAGAAATCTCCAAGAAGACGAAGACGTTGAACGCATCGCCGGTGATCGTCACGCCGAGTAGGCCGGTCAGACAGATCAGCATCGCGCAATAGAAAAATGTCGACTGGCGCGGATCAACCTCGACCCGGACCGAGCGATAGGCGAACGCAAACACCACCGAGGCAATGCCAGAGACCAGCGCCAGCACCAGCGCATTAGCGAGGTCGATGCGATATTCAATGCCGAGCGGCGGGACCCAGCCGCCGAGATGGTAGGAGATCACACCGGCATCGCTGACCGCACTGACAAGAAAAATACACGCCGCAAAAGTCAGCCAGCTGATCAATGTCGCCCATAGATGCGGCGCGCGGCCCTGGGGCAGCAGCAGCGTAATCGGCGCGGCGACAAGGGGAATAATCACCGGCAGGACCGGCAGTTGCTCAGCCAGATTCATGACGCCGCCCCTGCTGGCGCCGCGCCCTCGCCGAACTCGGCGATATTGTCGATCGCCTCCAGCTCGTCCTCTTCAATCGTCCCATAGGCCTCGCGGATGCGCACAGCGAGGGCAAGACCCACCGCCGTGGTGGCGACGCCGACGACAATCGCCGTCAGGATTAAAACATGCGGCAGCGGATTGGAGTAGATCACTTCGCTTGTGTGATGCACCGCCGCGCCAATCGCATTATGGGCGGCGTCAGCGCCGTGCAGACCTGCCGGGTCGGCAAGATCGAGCGCCGGGGCCGGCGGTTTTTCGACCGCGGCCAGCGCGTCATTGGCGATCTTGCCCGCATCAATATCCGGCGCTTTGTGCAGCGATGCCTCTGCGCTCGTGTCGGCGGGCGGCTTGAGACTTTCCAGCCCGGCTTTCAAATCATTGGCGGGAAAGTCGTTGGCGATTTTCCCATGCAAGATTTGCCCGCTATTGTCGATCTTATCAGCCAGATCCGGCGTTGCCTCGCCAAGCGCATTGGCGCCGTCGGCGGGCGCATCATGCAGCGGCCCGGCTGCTTCGGCTTCGCTCTCGCCGTGATCAAGCTCGCCGCCAATATAGATCGGCGCGGTGCCTTCGGCGATCTTGCCGATGGTGATGTAGAAAATGAACACGCTGGTCTGGAACAGGTTGAGCCCGACCACTTTCTTCACCAGATTGCCGCGCTCATAAACAATATACAGCCCGGTCATCATCAAGACGATGGCGATCCAGTAGTTGTATCGTCCGAGCGCGAAATCGATCCAATCGTCCATGGTCCTACCAGTCCTCTTGATCGATATCCGGCTCGCGGCCGGTGAAATGGTAGAAAATCGTCAACATGGTCGAGGCGACAGTAACGCCAACGCCCCACTCCACCAGCAAGATGCCGTAATGCTGGCCGGCGTAATGGGTCGAGCCCGGAACGATGACGTCATAGGCGAGCAGATTGCCGCCGAGCAGCATCGTCGCAACGCCCGTGCCGGCGTAAAACAACAGACCGATCACCATGGCGACGATCAGCGCGCGTTGCGGCAAGGCTTTTCTGGTTTGGTCAAGGCCGAAACAAAATGCATGGAGAATGAACGCCACCGCGAAAATGATCCCCGCCTGAAAGCCGCCGCCGGGGCCGTAATCACCGTGAAACTGCACATAAAGCGCATAGAGGATGATCGGCCCAAACAAGATTTTGGTGGTCACTCTTAAAATCGCGCGTTCCATTATTTTGCCTCCCGGTTGGAGGCGTCATGATCGGAGGCTTCACGATCAGCAACCTTGCGGCCGCCACGTCCGGAACCGGCGCCGAGCAGCAAGATCACCGCGATCCCGGCAGTGAAGATCACCATGGTCTCGCCCAGCGTATCAAACCCCCGATAGCTCGCCAGCACCGCGGTGACGATATTGGGAACGGCAATATCGTTCGGCGTTTCCTCAACATAGCGCTGACCGACAGCGTCGTTGGCCGGCGCGTTGGGATCGCCAAAGGCCGGCATGTCGATGGTCGCATAGAGGAGCGCCGCACCGGTCGCCAGCACCACCGCCAGCGCCACCGGCGCGCGGCCTTTGGCCGCCGGTTTTTCCCGCCGCACCGTCAACAACATGCCGCCAAGCATCAACACCGTTGATATGCCCGCGCCCACCGCCGCCTCGGTAAAGGCGACATCAACCGCGTCGAGCGAGACAAAAAACGCGGCCGATAACAGCGAATAAATCCCCGACAGCATCACCACGGCAAATAAATGCCGTGAACGGAGCATCGCAAAAGCGACGATGAGCAACATCGTTAAGAGCGACAGATCCAGCAGCACAATCGGGCTGATATGGGCTTCAAACTCGCTCATTCGCCGTCCTCGCCATAGTGCAAGTCCGCACCCAGCATCGGCCGGAAGCCGACCATCCACGCCGCATGGGCAATCGCGTGGGTCGCGACCGGCGAGGTGAGGCCCAAAAACACCGCGATAAAGCCAAGCTTAGCGAAGATCAGCCAGCCGCCGTTCCCATACTCCGCACTGAATGCCTTCAGCATCATGCCAAAGATAATCAGCTCCGCGCCGGCGGTATCGGTAACGCCGGCGGCGTGAAGGCGGGTGTAGAAATCAGGAAACCGCACCAGACCGAGCGCGCCGGTGACAACCGCCGCGCTGCCGAGAAGGATCAACCCCCAGGATGCGATATCGCGTAGCAACAACCAATCGATCATGCCGCGCCTTCTTTCTGCGGCGGATCGACATTTCTTCGCGGCTCCGCTGGCGCCGTCGATGGTTTGCGGTAGGAGAAAAACCGCAAAATCGCCAGCGTTCCGGTGAAGTTGATCAGCGCATAAAGCAGCGCAATATCGAGAAAGTCCGGCCGGCCGGTTAAAAATCCCATCAGCCCGATCAGCAACACCGTCTTTGTACCGAAGGAATTGCCCGCCAGCACCCGGTCATAGAGCGACGGCCCGGCAATGGCGCGGATCAGCGCCAGGACCATGGCGATGACAATCGCGGTAGTTGCAACGACGAACATGGTCATGCGCGCCCCCGCTCAATTTTTACAACCCGCTCGCCCATCGCGTTGATGCCAGCCTCATCAGACAATTCATCTGTAAGCCCATGAACCAGGATTTCGCCCTCGCGCAGATCGATGCTCACCGTTCCGGGCGTCAAGGTGATGGAATTGGCGAAGATCACCTTACCAAGCGTCGAGCGCGGCGGATTGGGGACAAGAAACAAACGCGGCGAGAGCTTCGGCTCCACCGCCAGCGCCTGGCGCGCAACCATGAGATTGGCCTTGCCAATCTCAAAGGTCAGCCAAAACATATAGACCAATATGCCGGGAAAAATCCCGTGGGGCACGCCTTCAGCGTCGAGCACCCCGGCGCGATGCGCCAGGTAAGCCGCAAACAGCGACGAGGCCGCGCCAAAAGAAAGCAGCAACGGATTGTCAAAATAGCCCGACAGCGCAAGCCAGATCAGCGCCAGCACTACCACCAGAATGATAAATCGCCCCATCGACCCTGCTTTGCCCATCGACCCAGTTTGTTTGAGGCCTCGCAAAAAGCCCCATTCCACTCGCCCCGAAGGGCTAAAACCCTAGTTAAAGACACCGCATGACGAGTCGGCCCGGTACGCAATAACAAGCAAGGCCGAGGACGAACGCAAGCAACCTGAGCGGCGCATAAGGAATATGGAATTTCGCAGATTTTGCGGAGAAATCAACGGCTTGTCGCAATGCAATGATGACGCAGCAGGGTCCGGCATGGGGAAAACTAGCCCCACTGGCGCCCCTCGCGACTTATTACCAATCTTTCAAAGGATAATTGATCGGCGAGACCGGCGGCCATGCAAATCCCGCCTCCTCTATCCTCGCTGCAAAATTCGGCGTCGCATCAAGGTCAAACGGCGCGCCGCACAAGCATTCATAAACAGCAAGCGCCAGACGGGCCGACCCAAATGGCCGCGCGTCAATCCTGGCCGCGGCCGCGTTTGCCACATCCCGCTCGCCAAGGAGCGGCGCTATGGACAATATTAATGCATCAGCACGGTTGCCAAGCGGCGCTGCAAGCTCTCCCGATGAAAAATCACTGCTTTGCTTATAAAGCAATTCAGTAAGTTCTTTCGCGGCGCGGCGCTCGCCCAGCGCTGCATGCAACCCGATTTGCTCAATCATACGAACTCTTCCGGAAAGATTTTGCAGCGTTTGATTTGCTTCATCAAACCGGCCGGCTGCGAGCAACGCCTCAAATCGGGTTCGTTCCAACAGAAGGGTGAAGCCGATTTTTCCTTTTGCCGTATCAATAATCGACAGCGCCTGCGAGGCTTCGCCAAGATACAGGCTGGCCATGGCCGCATTAACCCAGGCTATCTGCGCAATCGGGTCGCATTCCATGTTCTTATAATACAGCTGGCGCGCTTGCCTCGCCTGACCAAATGGAACAGACAGCACTTGCGTCCATTGCTCGTTTCGGCCGCAATTGGCAAGCTCAAAGGCGCGGCCCAGATAGCTTGCAGCGTCCGTCCAGTCATTTGAAAACAGAGTTTTAACCACGCCAACATAGGCGCGCTCTTTGTCGTTTCGCGCGCCATCATATGCAGCTGTGAGGGTCGCGTTCAGTTCATCATCAGCACGGTCAATATACTCCGCTGACAGGGTTGGCTGGCTTTCGCCCGCAGCCGCATTAAGCAATATATGCGTGTAAAGATCTGTTTTAACAAAATGCGCCGGCCAGAAAACCGGAACCAGGTTCGTGACGCTATCATACAGCTTATTGGCCTCAATAAGCGTTGGGATTTGAGGCAATTCACCATGGGCCTTGGCTTGCAGTACAGCGGCTTTTTGAAATGCGATGAACGCATCAACGTTTCGCAACCCGGCATTTTTCATTGCCGCCCTTTTGTCGCCGTCCAGCACGACATCCAGCGCTTCGGATATTTTTTCAGCGATATCCGACTGAATTTCGAGAACGTTTTGGACAGGGCGATCATAAGATTGCGACCACACTTGCACGCCGTCCACTGTACGGATCAGTTTAGCGGTAATGCGGACCTCATCCCCGGCGCGGCGTGTGGACCCTTCGACGACGTAAGCAACGCCGAGCGTTTTGGCGATTTCACTGAGCGGCGCGTCTTTGCCTTTATAGTGAAATGACGAAATACGTGCTGTCACCCTTAATTCCGGCAGCACCGCCAGCGCGCTTAGAACTTCCTCGGTCAGCCCATCGGCGAAATAACCGTCATCTTCGCCAGACGAAAGCGCAACGAATGGCAGCACGGCGACGGAATTTTCCGTTTGCGGCGCCGGCATGAACAATCCGAAAAACAACACGAGCCCGAAAATCAATAAGATGGCAATCGACGATGCGGTTACAACAGGCTTGGACGTTATGTTTATTTGCGACAACCGCTGCCAAATAGGTCCGGTGTTGCGCTCGCCCATAGCCTCACCCTGGCGGTCGTCGGATTTCATATCCGCAACTTCCGCCGGCGCAACCGACGCCGTCAGCCGGTAGCCTCGCTTTGGTATGGTCTCAATCAGGCGCCGCGCGCCGCGGTCATCATGAAATGCCTTACGCAAGATAGAGATCGCCCGCGTCAGGCTTTCATCGCCGCCATGCTCAACCCGCCAGATTTTCTCAATAAGGGTTTCTCGCGTGACAACCTTACCGACGTTCTCACATAAGGTGAGCAACACCTCCATAATCTTCGGTTCGATATGAACGACGCCCGACGGGCCTGATATAGAGGTGGCGGCCGGGTCGATCAAAAAGTCGCCAACTTTCAAAAGCCCGGTGCGCTGATCTGACGACAAGAGGTTTGACAACTTACAATTCGTCCGCTGCTCATAGACTTGTTGGGGGCATAGCTTAGGTGCTGCCAGGGGTGTTGTGAATGCAGGAGATAAACAAAAACTGTAGCCATTTCAATGCCTTGCCTTCCATCACATATCCATCAGGCGGATATTATTTCTCCAACGGGAATTTTGCATGAATAGCGGGGATCCTTTGATCGCAGCCAAGCCGGTTGCTTGATCGAAAGGAGACCAACATGCCCCTTTACAAAAACATGTTCGCCGCCATTGCCGTGACAACCGCTGCGATAACGGCCACCAGCGTTTCGGCCAATTCTGAAAAGTTGGAAATCACTTTCACTTACGATCCGTCCGATTCTATCGAAGAAATCTACAGCGATTTTAAACGTACCGCGCGCAAAGCGTGTAAATCGCGCCATATCCTTCACACGGGAGAATTGAAGGGTGAATATCAGTGCCGCAGGCAACTTCTGGCTAAGGCGGTTGCAGCTTCTGGCCACCAGGAACTGGCCCTCTACCACGACCGCAAGGCAAAGAGAAAAAACAAACTTGCGAGCAAGTAAGCTGGCTGCGCCAGCAATGGGCGCCGACTGTACAAGGATGTTCCAGAAATTACTGGCCTATCGCCGGCGGGCCTTGCTCAATGAGTGGATCAGCTTTTCGACTTCGGTTTTGCAGACGTCTTCGGAGATCGGCTCCACGTCATTGCCATCGAGATAGGCGCCCAAGGCATCGAGGATGATCGATTGGCATGACATCTCGAAATCGCGTGAGGCAAAGCGTAGTCTGACGAAATCTTTCGCCGGCATGCGAAATGTCACCGTCGCCCGGCGATCGCCCTCAACTGCCGCCTCGCGGCGTATATTTCGGCGCACCAGGCGCGAGCGCACCCTTGGCGGAATAATCGTCCAGTTGGCCGGCGGATGATCGGCGTGGCCTTCTATAGGCGGTGTTTGCGCCTGTGGTGGTGCGGAAAAGCCGCGCGGCGCCTCGTCTGCACCCGCAGCGCTAACATTCCCAGGATTAAGCGTCTCGATCGCTTTCTGGCTGACGGCGCGCGGCGCATCGCGCGCCGATTTCAAGTTCAGCTTGGCGATGTCAACGCCGACATGGGCCTCAGCATCAACCGCTGGCGCGGCCTCACCCTTGCGCGCAAGCAGCCCTGCGGTCAGTGAAGCGGCGCCATCATCAGCGCCCGGGGTTGGGTTCGGCGCATAGGGGCTCATTACGCACGGCGCCCGAATACGCGGTTTTGTGCGTTGGCGGCGGCAGCCGCCCCGGCCTGATCCTGAGCGTCATAGCCGCCGTCAGCACGCTGCAGGCGCTCATATAAATATTTCCACAATGCGCTGATTTCCAGCGACGACTGACAGAACGGGTCAATCTCCATCACCGTGCGCCCGTCAATCATCGAAGCCGCGAAATCGACCCGGTGATGGATTGTCGTTGGCGCGACGGTGCCGTGCTGGGAAAGCGCAATCGCCGCCTCGGAGGTAATACGCGCGCGCGGGGTTGCGCCATTGACGACAAAGATCAACGGCTTGCCGCGGGACTCAGCGATATCAACCGTCGGCCCGACTGCGCGCAAATCATGCGGGCTCGGCCGGGTCGGCGCAACGACAATATCGGCAAAGCTCACCACTTCTGAAATCGCCCGGGTCACCGCCGGGGGGGTGTCGATGACGACCATGCGGAAGCCCTCGTCGCGGGCGCTGTCGAGATCGTAGAACAGGTTTGAAAATACCGATTGAATAAACGCCGGCGCCGGGTCTTTGCGTACATTCCACCATTTCGCCAGCGAGCCTTGCGGATCGGTGTCGATCAACGCAACCGGTCCCGCACCCTGACGTTCGGCTTCCACTGCAATATGGCCAGACAATGTTGTCTTGCCAGACCCGCCCTTTTGCGACGCAAAGACAATGACACGCATCGATGGAAACATGCGCCCTCCAGAAATTCATCTTCGAACAGAATGTTCGCGGCAAATTATGTCACAGCTCGTGTTAACACCGCGAGCAGCGCACAATGGTAATTTCATTCAAATTGTTTGGAGATAATAAACGGTAAAAAAAGTAACGCCGGAAGCAACCTAGATACGCAAGGCCGCGACCAGCGCAGGCATGTTATGACACAACACGATTAAGCGAGACTTAAGGCGCCGCCGGAATATTTTTTCGTGTTTTATCCCAACAAAGTTGGCGCTTTAATCTACGAAATCCTCAGCCAGGCCGAGTTTTTGTTTAAGGTCGGCAGCCTGTTCAATATCCAGCCCCTGCTCAAGACCCAACAGGCGAGTGATGAGGGCGATGCGCGGATTGGAATCCCAATCCCAGTAGCGCAAGACCGCGCGGGAGAAATCACGCGCCATGGAATCAAATATCGCCATCAGATATTCGGCTTTTTCCGTCGCTTGGGCGTCTTCCCCATCCTCGGTCTCAAACAGCGCGAAAAAATCATCGCGCGGAATGCCAAGGCTTTTACACATCACCGCATAAGGCTCGCCAGCCGGATCGCGAAGGATGCGCGCGGCCAGCTCGCGCGAGATGCCCGCAACCATAGCCACCGCATCAATAATTTCCTGCGCCGGATATTTTTGCGCCGCCGCCAGGGTGCGCAAAACCATATCCATACCCACCCGCTCGCCGTCAATTCCGCGCGGACGATGGCGGCGTTCGGCGAGGATTAAAATATCGCGCACAAACGGGTCCGGCTCGCTCTTTGTACGAAACACTTTCGGATAAAGATCAGCCAGCACGTCCTGGATAATCCGGCGATCAAGCGAGAACCGTGCAAGGATGCGCCGGCGGTGTTCCTTGCCGACCCACCAGAACATCATAAAGCCATGCGCCGGCTCCAATTCGCTGCGGCGCAGGAGCAATGGTTGCAGATCCTTGCGGGTTGCGCTGAGCGCTACCAGCGTGTTGATGGCGTTTGGCGACAGCCGGCATTCATCGCGCTTTAAGACCGCATTACAAACCTCCGGCTCGCCTTTTCGCAGCAGCGCATCGGCCACCGCCGTGGTCAGATCGACGCGCTTTGCAATCATCAACCGATGCGCGCCCCCGCCCTCGCGCGCGGCCTCAATCAACAAGGCTTCGGGAATGGTTTGGGCGCCGACAATTATTTTCTCTGCAACTTCCGGCTCATCGACCAGTAAGGCGTTGATCAGCGCCGGCGGGCATTCGGCCACTCTGGCGATACGCGCGGCGATTTCCATGCGCAGCGCAACCTCAACATTGTCGACGACCTGGAGCAAAATGTCGGCCACCAGCGCGCGTTCATTCGATGAGATCCTCCCCGTGGGCAAAACCACGATATCAGAGAGTTTGCGCACCAATTGGGCGCGCGGCGTCGGACCGATCGCGGTGATCGGCGTCAGCAGCGTTTCCGCGTCGGGCGTGGGTTCCACATTGCCCGCAATGTCAAAGTCAGCCATTTCCGCCAAATTCCAGTGTTTCCTGCCAATCGTTGTAACCGGAACACCGTTAACGGGTGATTTCACTTTTAGGACGGGTTTTCCAAGACGCCGGGGCGGCCTTTTGCTATAGATCGGGGGTAGATGAAAAGGATCCGCGCCTTGTTGTATCGTATTGTTCCGGTCGCCATCGCTGCGACCCTTGCCGGCTGCACCCTCTCGCCCGAAGATCTGGCGCTGCGTGAGCAACCGAGTTTTCATGTCGGCTATGGCGATGGCTGCACCACTTCCAACGAGGAAGATAAGAGTTTTTCAACAAAATATGAGCGCGACGCTTACGCCTTTGAAAATGACCGGGCTTATCGGGCGGGCTGGCGCCAGGGCTATCTGGAGTGCTCCAACCGCACCCCGGATGCGAGCGACGGCGGACGAATACTAGGCGAGCGCAACGAATATTAAGGGATTGTTAAGGCGCGAATTAAAAAGAGCGACCCGAGGGGCCGATCTTTTTTTAATTTGAAATTGCGCGTTTGCTAATTCGCGCCGTCGCTCTCGCCTTCTTCGGCGGCAATCTCTGCGTCATCGCCACCACCGCCGCCACCCTCGGCGACTTCATCCAAGCCAAGCGGGCCGGTGCAGCGTTCCAGGAATTCAGTTTCAAGCGCCCGGTCTTCGGCTGTCACCGGACGGTTTTGCAGATCGCGAATGCGCTGATCGCGCTCGAGGCGACCCTGATCCTGCTCGCAACGCTCACGTATCTGACGGTCCGCCAACTCAACCCCGCGCTTATAAGTGTCGGCAACGGCGTCAATATAGGTGATCCAGTCGGTGGCGCGTTTGCGTGCGGTTTCATAACGCTGGGCGTTAACGAATGCGCGCCGTGCATTGGCCCAGACGCCTGTGCTTTCCGGACCGGCCTGACTGAACCGCGCGGTGCCAAGAAGCAGCCAGGCGTCGCCGGTATTCTTGCGATTCATACCGCCCTTGTTAAGGGCGAGTTCAAGCGCAGTCTGGGCGGCTGCGTATTGCTCGTCCGCCAGCAGCACCTGACCCAAACGGTAGGATAGATCGCCCTTAGATGCGCCGCGCGCAGCTTCGCGCAGAATCGGGATCGATTTTTTGTGCTCTCGCGACTGCGACCACAGCTGCGACAGCAAGACAAGATTGTCCTTAGTGCGTTTGATATTGCCGGCGCCCATTTCGCGCTCAAGCATTTTTGCGCCGCGATAGGGATTGTCAAAAAATGAATAATACTGGACCAGCGTTTTAAGCTCAGATTCCGTCGATAAAAGGCCGGCGCGATAAGCGACTTCCAGAACTGAAAACGCATCGCGGTCCTTACCGGCCGTGGAATAGGCGCCGGAGAGTTGTGTCCAGTAACCTTTCTCACCCGGCCAGAAATTGACCATCTCTTCCAGCAACGCCATCCGTTTGGCGCTCGCATTGGTTTCGGAATAGACGAGGTTAGCAAGGTCGTAATGGCTTTTTTTCGGCTCCGCCGCCCCGGCAATCGCCTGCTCCGCCGGCTGCAGTGCTGCGCGATAATTCGGCGGCGTTGATTGTATATAGGCCGCGGCAAGCAGATAGTATGCGTTCGAGTCAACCTTGTCGCCACAAGCCTTGGCGTTGTTGATCCAGGCATTGAGCCCGCGGATCGCACCCTGAAAGTCTTCCAGCTGAAAGCTTATCTGAGATATATAATAGCGCAGATTATTATTACGAGAGGCGGATAATTCATTGGTATCAAGAGCAACCTGGAAATCGCGCTGGGCGCCGCGATAATCCTCTAAGCTGGCTTTAACCGAGCCGCGCAATTCATAGGTCGTGGCCCTGTCAAAGGCCTTCATGCTGCCGCCGCGCTGAGCGATCAGCTGGTCCAGGCTGGCCAGAGCTTCCGTATATTGCTCGGCCTGCATCAGCTCAAAGACCGCCCCCAGCGATTGCGCGACGCGCGTATTGAGCGTCTTGGACGCCCCGCCCTCATCGGCCTCGCATTGTTGCGCCATTGCCGGCGTGCTCGCCGTGGCTACAGCAAGCGCGACCGCAGAGGCGGTTATAAAGACTTTTGCGAATTTCCAACGCATCTCAAACATCCCGTCGCCTTATAATTGTCCGGCCTTTTAGCGCAGCCCCTATTGTCGCGACCCATCTTAAAAATCAGCGCCGCCACACAAATCGCCCAGTCTACTCCTCAAGCCGGAAGGTAATTTGCGTTACGACCCCACGACGCCATTCCGCATTATTGTCGACAATCTTCGGTTGATATTTCCAGCGCTCGACCGATCGCGCCGCCGAACGGTTAAAGCAACTATTGGAACTATCGATGACTTCGATATTTGTCGTCTGCCCTGCCGGCGTCACATCGAATTGAAGCAGCACCGTTTCCTCAGAGCCCGCCCGGTTCTGACAACGGTCAGGAAACTGCGGCGGAATACGCACCAGTGGCTGCGCGTCACGGTCGGGGTTGAACCCGGAGCCAATGCTGAGATTGGCGTCAATCGTCGGGATCGCGGCCCGCACGCCATCCAGCGCCGGACGGTTTGACGGATCGTTGACGGCCGGCGGCGGCGGCGGCGGCGCATCAAGCGTCGGCCGTTTGAAATCTTTATTGGCGCTGTTGAGGTCGGTATCGTCAATCTTCGCGGTAATGCTGATATTGACGGAGTCCTTTTCTTCATCGAGCCGCGTCGGGCCTTTAATCATCGCCGCCATAAACAGGAACAACAACCCCGTGACAGCGAAAGCCACAGGCACGCCCATAATCAAGCGAATGAAAGATCCCATCCGGACCTCCTCTAAACGTCTTCAGTCGAGACAGCGACATCACTGATGCCGGTGGCGCGAATTTGGGTAACGACTTCTACAAGCATCCGCGTTTTAGATGTCGCGTCGGCCTGCACCACCGCTGTCCCCTTCGGGTTCTCCACGCGCAGTTGCGCAACGATGGTTTTTACTTCGGCTAGCTCGACCAGATCGCCATTGATCCAGATTTCATCGTCAGCGGAGATCGCGACAATGATCGAGGCGGCTTTTCGGTCCGTCGCCGAGACGGCTTCAGGCCGCAAAACATCAATGCCAGGCTCTTTAACGAAGGTCGAGGTGACGATGAAAAAGATCAGCATAATGAAGACGATATCGAGGAGCGGCGTGACGTTGACGTCCTCGTCGCTTTCTTCCCTCTGAAATGTGTTGCGTCTGGCCATGTTTAATCCGTTTGCAAACTAAATACACGATCGTCGGAGAGGCGAGCGCCTCGCCGCTTATTCTTGTTCTTTCTGCAACGCCAGCGACACCGCACCGGCGCCGCCATCTTGCGCCTGGTCCATCACCTGAACCGCAACGCCGGATTCAGATTCCGGCGCGGCGCTAACGAGGACAACGCCCCGTGGCTCGCGCGCGACAAATTCCTGCACCACGGGCTTTACCGATGCCGGATCGATCACACGCACATTGTTGACGCGAACAAATCCGTCCTCCTGCACAGCAAGCAACAGTGCGGGCGGCGGAGCGACAATATCTTCCGGGGGCGTATCTTCCGGCGTGCGGACATCGATGCCTTTTTCGCGCAGGAAGGTCGCGGTAACGATAAAGAAGATCAGCAGGATAAAGACGATATCAAGCAGCGGCGTGATATTGACATCTGCTTCTTCGGACTGATGGGAGGCTTTTTTTCTCATCGCTCTACTCGATCAATAAATCGTCGGAAATGCGGTGGGAGGCCTTTTGAACGTTGCTGTCAAAGGTGTTGATAAAGATCAACCCGGACAGAGACGCCACCAGGCCAGCCATAGTTGGGATCGTCGCTTTGGAAATACCCGCCGCCATCAGCCGCGCATTGGACGAGCCGGTAACCGCCATCACATCGAACACTTCAACCATGCCGGTCACCGTGCCGAGCAGGCCAAGCAGCGGCGTCACCGCGACAAGTGCGCGAATGACGCTGTTGAAGCGCGAGGCTTCCTGCATGGCTTCAGAGATCAGCTTGTCACGCACCGCATGGGCGTACCAGGATTTGTGATCGGTGCGCGCGGACCATGCCCGCGCCGCGCGTTTGGCGACGCCGGAATGGGCGCCGGACCAGTACATCATCCGTTCGATGATCAAGGCCCACATAAAAAATGTCGTGACCATGATGATGACAAGCACGTTGCCGCCCGCTGAGAGAAAGTCCATCAGCGCATCGAAGGCGATCGAAGGGTTTATAAGCTCGAGCATCTCTCGAGGGTCCCTTTCTGCCGGGCCCTAGGCCCGACCGCTTTCTGCATGTTCGGCGATAATGCCGGCGGCTTGCTCTTCCAGAATTTGGCTGACGCGCTTGGAGGCGCCGGCCGCAAACGAGTGGAGCAAGAGCAGCGGGATCGCCGCGATCAGACCGAGCACCGTGGTGACCAGCGCTTCGGAAATACCCGAAGCCATGATCTGCGGATCGCCGGTGCCGAACAGCGTGATCGCCTGGAAGGTGTTGATCATGCCGATAACGGTGCCGAGCAACCCGAGAAGCGGCGCGGTCGCGGCCAACACTTTCACCAGATTAAGACCACTTTCGAGCCTTGGCAGCTCTTTCAGGATCGCATCGTCCAGCTTGAGCGACACCGTTTCCACATCGTTCGACTGGGTGTTCTCATAAGCCAGCATGACACGGCCGAGCGGGTTGGATTTGGACGGCTTCTTACGACGCACCTGGCTGCGCACGGCGCCGGCCAGCATCGTCAAGGTCACCCATTTATAGATGCCGATCAGCATGCCGACAGCGGCGGCGACCAAGATCACCTTACCGATAAACCGGCCCTGATCGATACGTTCCGTCACGGTTGGCGCTGAAACGCTAAGATCGAGCAGCTGACCCAGCGAGGGATCAACGGCGCCGCGCACGAACCCGTCGCCGGTGGCTCTTTCAACCTTGCTCGCCGCGCCGGTGATGTCGCTGGCGGGCTGGCGCGCAAGGAACTTCAAGCGGCCGTCGCTATAGGTGAGATATTTGCCGCCGGAAAATGCAACAAACGGACCGATCCGCGTCACCGTTTCGTCTGCGGTCTCACCATTCGCCAGCACAACCCGTGTCTGGAAGGTCGTGGTTTTTGCCTGTTCGGCAATCTGCTGGATCATGATGTCCCAAAGATCGCGAAGCTGGTCTTCACTCGGCAGTTTTTTAGTTTGCGCCAGCTCAACCAAGGTCTCACTCCGGCCCGGGAACTGGGTGGAGATGATCGACCGCGTGACTTGCGCGTTAAGGTCGGCGGCGGCGGAACGCGCGGCGCCGAATAGCTCCTGGAACTCGCCCTGTTTGTCGGCGAGCTCTTCATCAAGCGCTTCGATCACCAGCTTGTTGGCGTCCATCACCCCTTCAAGCCGAGTGGATTCTGCTTCCGCGGCGGCGACCTGCGCCTTGACGCGATTGAGCGCCGACTGCTGCTGGTTGCGCTCGCGCAAAAACTGCGCCTCGCGGTCGCGATTTTCCTGACTGACCTCGGTGCGTTCACGGCGCACCGCGTTGAGCACCTGATCAAGGGTCACCGCAGTGTCCTGCGCCAGGGCGCCGGAGGTGAATTGACCGTTTGACATGTCCATTCCGAGAGCGGCAACGCCGGCAACCAGAGAAAGACCTGCAAGTTTGAAGAATTTCATGACTTGTTTATCCCTTGCCTTAAGCTGGCGTTACTGAGCCGAAACTGGCGGTTTAACTGGAACGAAGAAAATGTCCGGCGCGGTTTGTTCTTTCGCCATTCTGAGGCCGAACTTCACGTCCTGCAGGTAGCTGCGATTAAGATCGACGAAATCGCCGACGGCGGCGTCGTAAATCTTCAATTCCGAATCGTCGGGGGTTTTAAACATCAGCGCGATGCGGCCGACCCGAAGGAATTCCCCGGTAAGCGCATCCTCGCCGTCGCCGACCACGCCTTCATAAAAGCCGATAGTCCGGCCATATTCGTTTTCAATCTGATAGGCCTCGACGATCAGGCGGTAACGCTGCGCTGCTGACATTGAAGGATTGTCGAGAATGGTTGAGAGCCGAGCCGCCCGTCCGGCGCGCTCGCCAACCATGAACGGCAGATCCGCATTCACCAGATCACTGAAGCGCGCAACCATGTCTTCCATCAAAGGCTGCATCGCACGCTGCAGACCTTCGACATTGTCGATGTCTTCGCGCAGCCGAACAATCTCGCTGTTCTGTGCATCAATGTTGCGGTTGAGCGAGGCGTTGTAGCGGCGCGCCGCTTCAAGCTGCTTCAAATTCGCACGATAATCATTGAGCAAACGCGCGGTCTGATCATCAAGTTGATCGATGCGCTGCTGCGATCTTGCGGTGTCGCGCTGGGTTTGCTGGCTGGTATCAATCGCAGATTTAAACTGCGCCTGGACGGGCGCGCATATCATCGCGAGCAATACCGCCGTTGAACCTAAAATCGCTGCTCTATTCATATTTGCCTCACCTACCGAATTGTTGCGGCTGACTGTTTACGGCGCGAACGCCAACGAAAAAATTACGCGCGGCCCGGTCTGGAATCTGTCCAAACAACTTGACCAGAAACCGAAGAAAACGGGCCTGAAGTCGGCGTCGTAAATTGTATAGAAAAAATTTCTTCCACCCCGATACTGCCCCTGAGAACGCCCCTGCGTCCGTTTTGAATTCCATGATTGCGTTGATATTGAAACGGCGTTTTGACTAAAGAGTCAAATTTGCGCTTTTTTCCCAAAACAAATTGCAATCGGCCGTTCCCTTGCAGCCACCCCTGGCTATCCCCGTTAATTTGTAACAACTCATTCTCGCGCATGCAACGAAAGAATAAGGTAAATTCGAATTTTAAGGTCTTGCCGTGAAATTATAAAAGCGTGGTTAATTGCCGGGGATTGTATGAATTGGCTGGGGCGCCAGGATTCGAACCTGGGAATGTCGATACCAAAAACCGATGCCTTACCACTTGGCGACGCCCCAATAACGCAATTTTACTCGCTTCCAGCGTTTTTGAGCAAGGCCCCAAACGCCGATGGGTGCGGGGAAATAGCGCTTTCCACCACGCCTTGCAATGGGGCCGGTCGTGAAAAATATCAATCTCTCGATCACAGTGGCGAAAGCGCGGCCGCCGCTCCATCATCAGCCCATCTAACCGTCATTGCACATCGCCAAATCGGCGGCTATAGCAAGCGCCCCCACTACCAAAACTGACCCATGTCGGAGTGTAGCTCAGCCTGGTAGAGCACTGCCTTCGGGAGGCAGGGGCCGGGTGTTCGAATCACCCCACTCCGACCATTTTTCTTTATTCGGATACACAATAAACACAATAAGTTGATCGCCGCCGCGCTGGCTCACTACTCCATGCGGCTGCAGCCGGCGCCTACGCCTTGCTCGCGCGGGCGCGCAACGATACCAAAGCCTAGCTATTAAAACGCGCATGTTCGCCGCCCGCAGGAGCCCCGCCATGATCGATCTTAGACTGCCCGCCGTCGCTTTACTCGCGCTCGCACTCACCGCCTGCGGCGGCGCGGACAAACCCGCCGACGCCGCGAGTGATGCGCCTGTGACCATCTTCACCGGCGGGATGATTTACACCGGGCTTGATGAAGCGCCGACCGCCGAAGCGGTGGCGGTTGCCGACGGGGTTATTCTCGGCGTCGGCACAAGGGCCTTGATCGAAGAGAGCGCCGGCGACGATGCTGTGATCGTCAACCTTGAAGGCGCGGCGATGTATCCGGGCTTTACCGATTCCCATGCGCATTTCCTCGGCATCGGCATGCGCGAGCTGACGCTCAATCTCGAAGGCGTCAGATCGATTGAAGCGCTTGTCGCGATCCTGACCGAGACTGTTCAGGATGCTGAACAAGGCGAGACGGTCTATGGCCGCGGCTGGATTGAGACCGGCTGGCCAGAGGCGCGCATGCCGACCCGCGACGATCTCGACCCGGCGAGCCCGGACAATCCGGTGATTTTGCGCCGCGCCGACGGCCATGCGCTGGTCGCCAACACCGCAGCGCTAGAGGCCGCCGGGATTGACGACGCCACCGCCGACCCCGATGGCGGGCGCATTGTGCGCGATGCGGCGGGCCGCGCCACCGGGATTTTGGTCGATAACGCCATGGGCCTTGTCGCCGCACTGATTGAGACGCCGGGCGAGGAAACCAAACGCCAGGCCTACGCCACAGCGTCGAAAGTCTACGCCGCCTACGGATGGACTGGCCTCCACAATATGTCGGTCGAGCCAGCAAACGCTAATATGATCACGGCGTTGTCAGAAGACGGAACGGTTGATATCCGCGTCTATAATTCAGTTGACGAGCCAGGTCTTGACGCTCTTGCCGCGAATGGGCCGCAAGCGAGCAACAATGGCCGCATCCTCACCAGAGCGGTCAAACTCTATATGGACGGCGCCCTCGGCTCGCGCGGCGCGCTGCTTACCGAGCCTTACAGCGACCAGCCGGAGACCAGCGGGTTGGCGTTGATGCGGCGCCAAGATGCGCTCGATATATTCAATCGCGCCATTGCCGGCGGCGTGCAGATCAACACCCACGCCATTGGCGATGAAGCCAACAGACTGTTGCTCGACTGGTACGCTGAGGCTTTCGCCGCCAACCCTGAGGCGAACGATCTTCGCTGGCGCATTGAACATGCGCAAATTCTTCACACGGAAGATATTCAGCGCTTTGCCGATCTGTCGGTGATCGCTTCGATGCAGCCGAGCCACGCCATCGGCGATCTTTATTTCGCGCCAGACCGTCTGGGTCCGAACCGTCTTGACGGCGCCTATGCATGGCGCTCGCTGATCGACGCCGGCGTCATCATCGCCGCCGGTTCTGACGCGCCGGTCGAGCGCGGCGATCCGTTGATTGAGTTCTACGCCGCCGTCGCTCGGCGCGGCCTGGATGGGACGCAAACCGAAGATTGGCGCCCGGACGAGGCGGTGACGCGCGCGCAAGCGCTGAAAATGTTCACGGCGTGGCCGGCCTACGCATCGTTTCAGGAACACACCCTCGGCACAATCGAGCCCGGCAAGCGCGCCGATTTCACCGTCTTCGCTAAAGACATCATGACCATACCAGAGGCTGAAATCCTCTCGGCAACGCCGGTGATGACCGTGGTCGATGGCGAGATCATCTATCGCGCGGAGAAATAAGGGCCGCCGATCCCTGGGAGACGCCGCCACGAGGCCCCGTACGGCTTGCAACACCGTTCACTTTTCCCGTGATCGTTGTATTTTCAGGCGGTCAGCGCATTGCCTGCCGCCATGCCCCTCCCCATCTAAGCGTCATGATGGCCTTTTTACAGTTCGTACTTTTTTTCGGGCTGATGGTGTTCGTGCTCTGGAATATCTGGATCGTGATCCGCTCCCTTGGCGATATCGGCGACGACGATTAAAGCGCGAAGATGATTACGGCCCGAAGCCCGATGAGCGCCGAGCGCTGTGTTTAGGTATGCAGCGCAATTCGGCGCCTTGCTGAAAACTTGCGCTCACCCACCGCACGCTCCTATGGTTTTGCAAAACTGATCAGGAGGCGGAGCGATGATCGTAAGACTATGGCACGGGCGCACAAAACTGTCAGATGGCGACGCCTATGAGCAGTTTATGAAAGACCGCGCGGCGCCGGATTACGGATCGGTGGAAGGTTTGCAAAAGCTCTACTTCCTGCGCCGCAATGAAGGAGACATCGCGCATTTTCTGCTCATAACCCATTGGGACGACATGGCCGCCGTCACCCGCTTTGCCGGCGACGATCCTGACAAGGCGAAATACTATCCCGAAGACGACCGATATCTATTGGAAAAAGAAGAGCACTCGCAAAATTACAAGATGTTTTTTAACCAGTAGGCACAAGCGGCTGCAAAGTTTGATTACAAATAGAGCCTCAACTCTTGTCCCACGGTTGCCGGCTGCCTTCATAGACTTTGTGCGCGACGCCAAAGGCCGCAGGATCATCAAGCGAGCCGACAAAGAAAAACATCAATTCCGGCGCGGCCGTAGTCGTTTTATAGATTGGCGATCCACATTCACCGCAAAACCCAAGCTCCACGTCATTTCCCGCATCCGATTTAAGACGAAAGATTTTTATTGGGCCTGACTTGGAAACCGTGGCGCGCTTGACGGCAAATTGGGGTGCGTGACCACCACCCGACATGTGTTGGCAATCGCGGCAGTAGCACTGAATGGCGTGCACCGTTTCTTTGTCGGTCTCATAACGGGTTTTTTTGCACAGACAACCACCAGTTTGCGTCGATGACATGGCTTTCTCCGTAACTGGTTTGTATTATTTGTAGCCCCCGCCGCAACAGACGCCAAACCACGCCGCTTCTTCGGCAGCGCAGTTTGGTGTTGTTTGCAACAAGCGGCTCACATATCAATGGTTTCAGCCACCTCGACATTGCCGCCGGCCTCCAGGATCGGACAGCCTTTCGCCATCGCGATCGCGGCATCCATATTGGCTGCGGAAAACAGCCCGTAGCCGGAAGCCGGGTTGGCGCCGCCATCATCGGCAAGACGGGTTTTGAAGACGGTTTTTGACGGGCCTACCGGATTGCCGCCATCGACAACGGCCGAGCCTATTTTTGCAGCCCATGCGCCCCATTGGGCCATGATTTTTTCAACTTCCTCGGGCGCCTCTGGTTTCTTTCCGCCATGGTAAACAAACAAAAATTTCGGCATAGATATCTCCTCACTGAATGATGGAACAAAGTTTGGGCGGGACAATCCCCGCGCCATCAACAGACGGATGAAACCGCTCGCGTTCGACAAGCAGAATGAATATGAGCCGGACCGCATGGCGGAAACTTACGACTAGCGAGATCGCTTCGAAGATATCAACGAGCTTACCCTGTTTCCACCGCCGACCAGAACGCCGCAGAGATATACTCATCAAGCGCTTGCGGCGGCAGACGAGAAGGAAGGTAGAGCCGGACGGCCCCGAGGGGAAATGCGATCAGCCCCAACCTGCAAGCTTCCAGCGAAAGGCCGGATGGCAACACCTGCGAAGGCCCCTTCATCTTCATCAAAAGCTGATCAGTCACACTCATTGACGCTTGACAAAAAACTATCTGTAGTGTAACACTATGACACTATAATACTTACACAGGAATTCATTATGGCCCCCACAATTCGGATCGACGATGAGGTCTACAAATGGCTGCAATCCCATGCACGCCCTCTCGAGGACACACCAAACTCCGTCTTAAGGAGGATTTCGGGCCTCGAAGACACTGCACATGCAAAAGTCAGCAAGAATAAGAAATCAACCAGGCACTTGGTGGCCGATGGAACCTCAATCAAAACACACCAGAAAGAATTTCGGCGCCCGCTTCTTGAGATTCTCAAAGAACATGGCGGGAAAATACACCGCAGTAGCGCCCTGAAGGAATTAGAGAACATAATGGACAATCAGCTAACTGAGTATGACAAGGCTGATATTAGTTCAGGCACAGTTAGGTGGGAGAAGAGTGCGGAATGGGAAGTTCGCGTCATGCGCGAAGAAGGACTTTTGAAACCTGTCTCAGAAACGCCCCTCGGGGTGTGGGCGCTAACCGACCTAGGATGGAAGGCTGCTGATGAGGTTTAAGGTTGCCCCCTTACCCGGTCTCCACTGCCGACCAGAACGCCGCAGAGATATACTCATCAAGCGCTTGCGGTACGGGGCGCGCCGGTAGGTAGAGCCTGACAGCCCCGAGGGGAAATGCGATCAGCCCCAACCTGCACGCCTCAAGCGAATAGCCCGAGCACTTGGCGTAACGCCGAATGGCGGCGGCGGCGGCCTTGTTCACGTTGCTGATTTCTTTTTGCAGATGTTGGGGTGTTGCCGGCGAAAAAAACTCGGCAGGGCGGCAACACGATAGCACGATTGCGCGCTGATGATCGCTCCTGCAGAAGCGCGGCGTCGCCAGCGCCGCGCGCTCGCCAGCGTCATCGCCTCCAGATTCGAGCGCAGTCAAAAAACACGTCTGAAACGCCCTCACAGCATCAAGCCAGGTCAGCGCCAGAAGAGCTTCGCGCGAGCCATAGCGATGATAGAGCGAACCGACGGAAACGCCCGTATCGTCGACGACAGTCTGCAAAGTGATCGCACCGTCCCCAGCAAGGCGCGCGCCGACCACTGAAAACACCTGATCGTCGCGAACTGTTGACAGTCTGCCCATGCAGAATGCATATACTAGAACAAATATTCTAGTAAAGGCTTATTATGAGTTTATTCCTCTGGGGCGCCGCGGCAAGCGCGGCCGTAACATTCGCCATACACACTTTCGCCGGCGGCAAGGCTGTCGCCCGTCCTCTCCTGGCCGATGAAAGCCTGCCAATAGCATCGAAATGGCTGAACTATTATTGCTGGCACATCACCACGGTGGTGATCGCTTTCCTTGCTGCGATGTTTGTCTGGCTCGCCTTAACCGCCCCGCAGGCGGAGATCATCATCGCCCTGTCGTCGCTCACGACCGTTCTTGCCCTGCTTAGCGCCGGCGTCGCTGTCAAAGCCGGCGTTAATCCGCTGCAGTTTCCGTCGACCTCGTTGTTCGCCGTCATATCCGTCTTCGGTTGGCTCGCCTTCTTCGCCGAACTTTAAGGAGACATCATGCTTCTCATTGCCGCCCTTCTGACCATCCTTGTCGGCGTCATGCATTCGGCCCTCGGAGGCAGAAGGTTGATCGCGCCAATCCTGCGCATGGAAGGCTTGCCGGTCATTCTCGGCAGCTTGAAGAATACCAAACTGACGCTTCTTGTCGGATGGCATATCGCAACCCTGACCTGGTGGGGGCTTGCGGCAATGTTGATCTATCTGCATTTCACGCCGGACCATGCCGCCAAAGCCTTCCTGTGGATGGTCGCGGCAGTATTTGCGATTAGCGGCGTCGCGGCGCTGGGTTTGTCGCGCGGCGCACATCTGTCATGGGTTTTGTTTTTGCCCATCGCAGCAATTACAGGCTACGCGGCTTTCACAGGATGAAGCGGTTTTGCTCTGGACCTCGTCACGTCGCAAACAGCTGGCCTAAATCTTCGAAATATTTGAACTCGAGCGCATTGCCGGCCGGATCGGTGAGGAAAAACGTGCCTTGTTCACCGGGCTCGCCCGCAAACCGGATGCCCGGCTCGATAATGAATTCGACCTTCGCCGCGCCAAGCCGGTCGGCGAGAGATTGCCAGTCGCCTCGCTCAAGCACGACCCCGAAATGCCGTGCCGGAACCTGTTTTCCGTCAACCTCGTTGGTCGCCGCGCGTGCGCATTCTTCGGGCGCCAGATGGATAACCAGTTGATGACCGAAGAAATCTAAATCTACCCAGCGCGCCGACCGGCGCCCGGTTCCGCAGCCGATTACATCGCGATAGAAGGCTTCAGCTTGTTCAAGATCATCAACCGGGATCGCGAGATGAAACGGTTGCAGTTTTGTGGTCATGGCAAAGCCTTTGTTAAATCCGCCGGGGCGCAGCAATAAGCCCTTGCATCGGCGGCCGCGAAGGACGAAATTACGCCCATGGAAAAATTATCCATAGCAATTTTAGCGCTCGCTGCATCCCCCGCCATGGCGGCGCAGACCGCGAAAGAGCCTATAGCAGCGTCTCAAC
The DNA here is from genome assembly GCA_021776415.1 of Hyphococcus sp. Classification (GTDB taxonomy): domain Bacteria; phylum Pseudomonadota; class Alphaproteobacteria; order Caulobacterales; family Parvularculaceae; genus Hyphococcus. The sequence continues at coordinate 132,617 of JAJFFY010000057.1, read as the reverse complement.
CAGCGGCGCATGAGGAGATGCAAGTGTCTGATAAATTCAAAAAGGTCAGCGATGAATTCTGGGTCGCGCCGCAGATCAGCGTTAACGACATCGACGCGGCGGTGGCGATGGGCGTGAAATTGATCATCAATAATCGCCCCGACGGCGAGGCGCCCGGCCAGCCCAAAAGCGCCGACATCGAGGCCGCAGCAAAAGCCGCCGGCATCGCTTTCGTCCATATTCCGGTCGACCGCACTGGCATATCACCGCACCACACCACCGCCTTTGAGAGCGCTATGAACGACGCTGAAGACGGTCCGGTGCTAGCGTTTTGCCGCTCCGGTACGCGCTCTATTTTGGTGCGCTCTTATGCTGAGGCGCGCTTTGGCAAGCCGGTTGATCTGATCATTTCCGAGGCCGCCGAGGCTGGCTACGATATTTCCGGACATGAACCGGCGATGACGCTGTTGCATGACGCCAGCAAAACGCCGCGCACTGAACCGCCGGTTTAATTTGTGATTTAGCGGGAACAGATTTTCGATGTTGAGTATCAGCGCCAGTTTTGTTTTTTTCATCTCCGCCCTCGGCATTCAGTCAGCGGACGGTGCGCTTACTGCGCCGCCGGTCTTGCGCAAAGCGCCGGTAAAGACATGCACCTGCACAGTCGCGCGCGAGCCCGGCCTCATCATTCTTGAGGGCCTGATTGTTGACGCCGAGGTCACGCTCGCGCCCGACCGCATCTCCATCAATGATCGCCAGGCGACGATTATGGATGTCGCAAAATCAAGCGACGGCGACAATGACATTCAAGGCCGCACCCGCATCTGGCACACGACAAGTGAGAAAAGCTGCGGCGTTAGGTTTGATTATGGGCGGACCTATAAGGTCGCGGTGCGCACAACAGAAGACGGCGAATTTGAAACCGATCAATGTCTGATCTCGCCCCGCGTTAATATCAGTAGTGCACAATGATCCGCGCGCTTGAAGCAGCGGCGGGGATGACGATGGTTTCCGTCAGCGTCACGCCGCAGCGTAGCGTCGCCAGATCACGTCCGTCGGCGTCGGTCGAGCGCATCTCCTGGCCCTCGCCGCAATCAAGAAAGCTGCCGCGCTCGCGCTCAACAACATAGAGATAGTTCGGCGGGGCGGTGACATAAGCACGGTCGGTAATGCCCCCACCCCCCGCGCCAACAACGACACCGCCCGCCGATCCCTCACGCGGCTCTGGAACGACATCAGCGGCGGCGAAAGCCGGCGCGCCTATCATCAACCAGGCCGCTAAAATTTGGCCAGCCGCGTTAAGCTTTTGTTTACGATCGGGACACATGGCCGCTTCACCGCAAAAGCCGCGCCGTTGGCCGCTTTTGAGGGCTCACGCCCTATGTCCGGGGGCGCTGTCAGGCCATATTGGCTGATATTGACGGCGGATTTCAGCCCCCCTGGGGCTGAAATTGGTTAATGATAAAACCAGCGCTGCATCTGCTTTGTCGGCCCTCACGCGGCCCTATTGGTGCATTTGGACACTCTGGAACAGGCGGTAATTGTTTTTGATGCTCACGAGCAGTTTATTTCCTTGTCATCGCCTGAATGGCCATGGTGTAAAGAACATGCCGGTTTTGGTATGGGCCCGCGGAGTTTGAATGTCTTTATTTGACGATTTTAAAATCGACGGCACGCAGCTGGTCGCTAAAGAGACCGGCGCGCAGATTCCGCTGACTCCTGGCTTTGCCCGCGACGCTTTGCGGATTGCAAGCTTTGTGTGGTTCATTAATGGTTTGCGCGCATCGCGCATCGTCAAGGGTCGCGAGCCGCGGGCGCGGATTTCTTTCTACCCGAAAAAGCCACGCTCTTATTATGCGATCTGGCCGGTGTGCCAGCTTGCCGACGTTAAGATCGTCGATGACCCGGCTGAGGCGGACCTGCATTTTTATTTCGAGGACCGCGAATTTCTGATCGCACCGCACCCGACACCGAGCGACAAACCGGCTTTCAATATTGGCTGCTTCGATATCCGCAAAAGCGTGGTCACGCGGATTTTTGAAGAAACCTTCGGCTACGGATTTGCAATTGATCCAACCACCCATGTGGGCCCGGCGGTTGAAAAGTCGGAAGCCAACGGCAAACATGACGGGCGCGTTATTCAGTGCCCGATCGATGCGCCGCGCCAGGGCTTTGTCTATCAGCGGCTGATCGACAACACTTTTGACGGCGATGAACATATCGATATCCGCACGCCGATTGTCGGTGGCAAAATTCCCAACATATTTTTAAAACGCCGAACCCGGGAATTGCGGTTTTCCAACGACAATCATCGCGTCGATCTGATGGAACCCGATGCGTTTTTATCGCCTGACGAGCAGGAGAAGATTTGCGCCTTCGCCAAGGCCATCGCCATGGATTTCGGCGGCCTCGATATTTTGCGCGATCGCAATGACGGGCGCATCTATATTGTCGACGCCAACAAGACCGATATGGGCCCGCCGGCGGCGATGCGCGGGCAGGACAAGCTGCGCGCCATGCGCGGGCTCGCCGACGCTTTCGCGGCGATGGTCGATGACGCCATCGGCAAATAACGCTAACATCGAACGCACAGCCAACCGCTAACACGCAAGGTCCCGATTTTGACCGGCATCCCCTTCGTTAAAGATATCGACTTCACCCCCGGCGCGCCCGATCGGGTCCATCCCGGCGTGCGACGAGTGATCGCCAACAATCCGGGGCCTTATACCTATACAGGCAGCGGCGCATATATTATCGGGCGCGGCGAGGTTGCGGTGATTGATCCGGGACCGGACGACCCGGCGCATCTCGACGCGCTGTTGCGCGCAACGGCGGGCGAGACGGTGAGCCATATTCTGATCACCCACACCCATTCGGACCATTGCGGACTGGCGCGCAAATTTGCCGCGCGCACCGGCGCGCCGGTCCTCGCCTTCGGCCCGCACCCGGTCGGCGACAAGGCCAGCGACACGCCCGCCCTCGACGAAGGCGCGGATTATTCCTTCGCGCCCGATATTTTGCTCCGCGACGGCGACAGGATCGATGGGCTCGACTGGAAAATTGAAGCGGTGCATACGCCGGGACATCTGTCTAACCATCTTTGCTTCGCCCTGCCGGCGGAAAATGCGCTTTTCACCGGCGATCATATGATGGGCTGGGCGACCACCGTAGTGGCGCCCCCCGATGGCGATATGACGGCCTATATTGAGAGCCTGGAAAAACTGCTCACGCGCGATGATGCGATCTATTTTCCGACCCATGGCGCGCCGATAAAAACCCCGCATCGTTTCGTGCGCGCGGTCAGAACCCACCGGTTGATGCGCGACGCGCAAATTGTCGAGCAGATCAAGAAAGGCCGCAGCGGCATCAAAGAAATCGTAACCATGATGTATGCCGATATCGACCCCCGGCTGCACGGCGCCGCGGCGCTTAACGTCCTTGCGCACCTGATCCGTCTTGTCGGTAACGAGACGGTGCGCTGCGAAGGTGAACCTGGAATGAAATCAACATACACGCTGCGTTAAACAAGCCGCGCCATCCGGAGCTCACCATGAAAGTCGCCTATCTCGCCTCGCAAACAACCCTGCCCAGCGCGCTGGACCGACGCACCGACGCCTATGAACATGACGCAATGATGGATTGCCTGCGCGCGGCGTTTGAACCCAAAGGCGCGCAAGTTGACGATATCACCTGGGACGATTCCGATGCCGATTGGAAAACTTATGATGCGGCAATTATTGGCACGACCTGGGACTATTGGGACCGGCATGAGGAATTCCTCAAAACGCTGCACATCATTGCCAACTCAACGCGACTGTTTAACTCCACCGCCATGGTCCGATGGAACAGCCACAAAAGCTACCTGCGCGATCTCGGCGCCAAAGACGTCAAGCTGATCGCGACCTTGTGGCTTGAGGACGCCAATGCGGAGGCGGCGGCCGCCGCTTTTGATGCGCTCGATACGGATGATGTTGTCTTCAAACGCCAGATCGGCGCCAGCGCTAGAGGGCAGCACCGCATCCGCCGCGGCGATCCGATCCCCGTCATGAGCGAGCCGATGATGGCCCAGCCGTTTCTTCACGCCATTCAAAGCGAAGGCGAGTTCAGCTTTATCTTTGTCGACGGCGTTTTTTCCCATGCGCTAATAAAACGCGCCGCTGAGGGCGATTACAGAATTCAATCGGAATATGGCGGCAGAGAACTCGCCATCACGCCATCGCCCGAAGACATCGCCACAGCAACAAGCGCCCTCTCAGAGGCGCCGGGCGAGACGCCGCTTTATGCGCGCGTCGACATGCTGCGCGGCGAGGACGGCGATTTGCTGCTTATGGAGCTGGAGCTGGTGGAGCCGTTTCTCTATCCGTTGCAAGGCCCCGAACTCGGCGACCGGCTCTATCAGGCGGTCAAACGCAGGCTCTGATAAATCCGCTTTGCTCACCACTAGAGCGCCGGGCGAAAAAGTGGAAACCGGTTTTTCGCACCCGACCGCGAAGGCGGTCAGATCATAATCTGCGCGCCTTCGCGCGCGGGCCGGCGCGTAACAAAGAATCTAGATCATCGGGTGGTTAACAGAAATCACTCGATGATCTAGGCGGCGTCGAGCAACATCCGCCGCGCTTCGGCGATTAGCCGGCGCTGCATATCTGTTGGCGGGGCTTCAATTTCTGCGGCGCGGTCGAGCATGTCGATGAGCGATTGCTTTTCCGCTGGCGTACACACCTCGCTCACCGGCGCCAAAATCTTGCGCACTGAATTGCCGGCGTCGTGAATTTGACCGACGGCCATCCGCGCAAACGCATAAAGCCCTTCAGCGGTCTCGTCGTCGGCGTCAAAACCGGCGCGCATATCCGCAACCATCGCATGATGTTGGCGCTCAGTGACTTCGCCGTCATAGGCCATGATCTGATAGATCAACACCGACGCCGCCTCACGCGGGTCGGAGAGGTTTTCGATCAACCGCTGGTCGATCTTCCGGTTCCACTTGCCGCTGCGAATGACGCCTTTGACATCACGGATCGCCTCGCGACCCTCACTCGCCGCACTGACGAAATGCGTGAATGCCCAAACTGCAGCCGCCGCGGCGCCGAGGACGGCAAGGATGATATGCATGGCCGGGCTCCTTCAGTGGCGCACTCTAAACACTGTTTGCAGCTATTGCGAAGCAAAAGCCCCGGTTTGTCCGGCCCACTATACTAGGATATGCTTTGTAAATCAGATTCGAATTATCGGGGGAGATTATGAGAAAACTGCTAACCGCGCTGGCATTTTTGTTAAGCGCTGCCGCGTCGGGTTCGGCGCTGGCGGAAAACACCTCCTGCACCACGCTGCCTTTTGCGTCCGAGATGCCGGACTATTTCTCGCCCTGTTACAAATGGGATGGCAGCCCGACCGACGCCTATCTCCTCTACCCGCAAAGCTGGGGCGCCGAACCCAGCGGCGCCCAGCAGAACGATCTGCGTACGGTCAAACGCGCTTACACAGAGCTTAAAAGTTTCTACCGCCGCTATGCGGACCTGCCGGTTCCGTTTGTGTTTTATGTGACCGACTCTCCGGCGCCGAGACGCGCGGACGATCCGACATTCGTCGCCGACTTCGAAGCCTTTCAGGACCCACAAATCTCGCGGCGCTTTCCCGACGCCTGCTGGATATCAACCACCGGTCTTGGGCTTTCCTCCCCGGCGGAAAAACTCAAATTCATCATCGCCCATGAGGTCGGCCATTGCCTGATCGAGGCCTATGCCGGCGTTCAATTACAAGACAATGAGGATGTGTGGTTTGAAGGGGTAGCCGAATTTATAGCCAACCAGATCTATCTCTCGGCAGATTATGAAAACCTATACACATCCAACTATATCATCACCGACAACGTGTTCGATACACCATATTTCAATGTTCTATTTTTTCAGCACTACGCCAACCAGCGCGGCGGCGCGCGTGCGGTGTTGGAGCTTGGCAAATTACTAGCCGCCCACCCCGACAAGTTGGATTTTCACCCGGTCTTGAACGGCCTGTCCGATATCGAAACTCTGTGGCACGACTTCTCCAAGGCCCTTGTCGACAACACAATTGCCGACCGCGCCGGCGGGCGCAGCGACGGAACCATGACGCGCGGCGCTTTGGCGACATTGGCGGAAGATCTGGAGCTGACGCCTTCATCAGAAGACGGAACGCTTTCGATGGAAGAAAACAACACCTTCGCCGGCTACCCACAGCATATCAAACTCGCGGCCAAAGGCGTCTACCGCATCGACATGCCGCAAAGCTCGTCAACTAATTTGCGCGCTTCGGTGAAAAATGGCGGCAGCTGGCGCGCCTTGACCGAGCCGCTCGATATCACAACCGGCTGCGAGGACGGCGACGCGCAAGAATTATTGATGCTCATCAGCACCACAAGCGCAGAGTTAAATTTTCCGACCTTGTCATTTTCTTATACCGCCGGCGAAAATGAAGAATGCGAAGAGGAAGAAGAAGAGACCGCAGAGGGATGCGCCTGCACGACCCAGGTCGATCAATGCGTCATTGGCCGCTGGACCATGGCGCCAGGCCAGCGCAGCGGCTTCCTGAGCGGCGGCGGAGAAACACTCGACATCGCGCAAATGATGTCGGGCTCAGGCTCGGCCAGGCGTGGCGATAAATCCCTCGAGTGGAGCACTATCAGCCGTGAGGTCAACGGCGCGCTGGTATTTTCCCGGCCCAACAACGCCAATGGCGCCTTCTCCGAGCGAGGGGAGCGGCGTTTTCGTCATGACACTGAGCCTGGCGGCATGTCCCTGACGGGCACGGTTAAAGACGCCCAGTCGCTGACCATGGATGCAAACTTTTGCGCCGACCGCACAACCGGCGAGCTTTGCTTTTTCAATGTAGAGCGCAATTACACCGAGTATCTGTTTCAGGTCTCGACGAATTTCGGCATGTTGATGGACCGACGCTCACCGCCGCCAGAGGTGTTGCGCCCCGAGACGGCGCCGACCCGCCTCAGCTATACGTGCGCCGGAGATGCGCTCAGCTATACGCTGAGAGCCAGCAGCGGCGGCGGCGTAGGCGAAATCACCTGGTCAATGACGCGAGACGATTAGGGCGGGCAAATTGCGCAAGGCTTACCGCCGTGCTCAATCGCGCTCCACCGCCGTCAGGTTCATGGTGACGAGAGCGCCGGGTTTGGGCAACGCCGTTACCGCGATTGCTGTGCGCGCCGGACGATGCTCCCCAATTGCTTCTGCGTAGGCCGCATTCATCGCTTTAAAATTCGCCATGTCGGTGAGGAATACATTGATATGCATGACATGGCCAAGATCGGAATTAACCGATGCCAGCATGACCGCAAAGGATTTGATGATCTGGGTCGTCTGGCTCGCCACATCACCGCCAACGAGGCTTTGCGTCGTCGGATCAACCCCGGCGGTTGCGCTAATCGCAATCAAGCCATTGGCCTTGGCAATGTGACTGTATGGCCCGATCGGCGCCATCACATCCGGCGGCGTGAAGGTTTCAACTTTGGATGTCATGGGGCGCCTCCTTCGTTAAATTTTATGGGTACAATCTCTCAGTCCGCCACAGCGCGCCAGCATTCTCGCGCAAAAACACTTTGCGATCGTGCAAACGAAACGGGCGGTTGACCCAGAATTCTATCTGTGTCGGAATTATTCTGTAACCTGACCAATGCGGTGGACGGGGAACTTCGCCAATGCCGAATTGCGCAGCTTTGATCGCCACTTCTTTGGCCAGCGCCAGCTTGCCGGCCATGGGGCGCGATTGCGCCGAGGCCCATGCGCCGATGCGGGCGCTGCGGGCGCGTGTCTTGAAATAAGCATCGGCCGCTTCATCGCTCACCGGAACAACGGCCCCGCGAAAACGCACCTGACGGCGAATGGTTTTCCAGTGAAACAGGATCGCGGCTTTCGGGCAGACGGCGAGCTGGCAACCCTTGGCGCTTTGGATGTTGGTGTAAAAAGTCAGCCCCGCTTGATCCACGTCCTTCAACAGCACCATGCGCACATCCGGCAGGCCGTCGCCATCGACGGTGGCGAGCGCCATGGCGTTGGGATCGTTGGGCTCGGTGGTCTTGGCCAGCGCCAGCCACTCGGCGAACAGCACGATCGGATCATCGGCGGTGAAGACGTCGCCCTGGTCCTGGTCGGCCGCATAGGCCTCCTCCGAGGGGCTGGGCGGGATCAATTCATCGGCGGCCATGGCGATTATCTCCAATATCTGCGCGCATTAACCCTTCTGCGCCGTAGATGCGTCATGATAGAACTACGCGGCTTGAGAATTTGACGCTAGACCACGTTCACAAATTATTGAATCATAGAACATGGTCTAGATTTTTTAGTGGTCGCGCATGCGAACCCAAAAACCGCACACACTTTTTGTGCATGCGCTCCGGAGCGGAAAACGAAATGTCCTTCAACAGCTTCGGCCATGTCTTTCGGATCACAACATGGGGCGAGTCTCATGGGCCCGCGCTTGGCGTGGTCATTGACGGTTGCCCACCGGGGATTTTGCTGCACGCGTCGGAGATTCAATCCGCCCTCGACAAGCGCAAACCCGGCACATCGAAATTCGTCACCCAGCGCAAAGAGCCCGATGCGGTGAAAATCCTCTCCGGAGTGTTTGAAGACGACGCGACCGATGGCCCGCGCACCACCGGCGCGCCGATCAGCCTGGAGATCGAAAACGTCGATCAGCGCTCGAAAGATTATGCCGACATCCGCGACAAATATCGCCCGGGCCATGCCGACTTCACCTATGACGCCAAATATGGTTTCCGAGATTATCGCGGCGGCGGCCGCTCTTCCGCGCGCGAGACCGCCGCGCGCGTCGCCGCCGGCGTCGTCGCAGAAAAAGCCCTGGCGCTCGTCCATCCCGGCGTTGCGATCCGCGCCTGTCTCACCCAGATCGGCCCGCATAAAATCGACCGCACCCGGTTCGACTGGGCAGAGATAGATAACAACCCGTTTTGGTGCCCGGACCCGGTTGCAGCAAAATTATGGGAAGAAAAGTTAGAGGCCGCGCGCAAGGCCGGCTCGTCATTGGGCGCAATTGTCGAGGTCGTCGCCTCCGGCGTTCCCGCCGGTCTCGGCGCGCCGGTCTATGGCAAGCTCGACGCGGAACTGGCCTCCGCAATGATGTCGATTAACGCCGCCAAGGGCGTTGAGATCGGCGCCGGGATGGGCGCGGCAGCGCTCACCGGTGAGGAGAACGCCGATGAAATCCGTATAAAGAATGGGCGCCCGCATTTCCTCTCCAACCATGCCGGCGGTATTCTCGGCGGGATATCCTCCGGCCAGGACATCGTCGTGCGGTTTTCCGTCAAGCCGACCTCATCGATCTCCACCCCGCGCAAGACCATCACCCGCGCCGGCACGGAGACCGAAATCACCACCAAAGGCCGTCACGATCCATGCGTCGGCATCCGCGGCGTGCCCGTCGGCGCGGCGATGATGGCGCTGGTGCTTGCGGACCACGCGCTGTTGCACCGCGCGCAATGCGGGTAGGCCTCGGCGGCGAGCGTCCGCCTACTTCCACCCGCCAAACGGCAGGATCGCCGGCACTTTGGCCATGTAGTGGCGATATTTATCGCCGAACAGCGCGATCATGTCGCGCTCTTCATAACCGACCGCAACAAAAATATAGCTCGTCCAAATGCCCGCAAACAAGAGGTGCCCCACCGTCATATGCGGCGTCGCCCAAAACGCGATAATCCAGCCAAGATAAAGCGGGTGGCGAATATATTTGTATAGTGACGGTGTGACGAAATGGGGTTTTGGCGGTTCTTGTTTTTTGAACCCGAGCCAGCCCTGCAACAGACCAAAAAGTTCGAAATGGTTGATCAGGAAGGTCGACAGGAGAACAAGGCCGATGCCGGCGAAATAGAGCGCCGTTAAAAGTCCCGACCACAGCGGCGCATCGACCGACCAGACCACCGCCGGCATGGGCTGCCAGTACCGAAACAACAGCACCAACACAACAACGGTGAGAAGCACATAGGTGCTGCGCTCAAAGGCGCGGGGCAGGAATTTGATCAACGCTTTCTTAAAGCCCCATCGCGCCATCACCGTGTGTTGCACAGCGAACAGCAGAAGAAGGCCGATATTAATTAGCGCCGCCGGCCCGGCCACAGCCAAACCACCCGTGTCGATTGTGCTCGGAACGCTTACAAACGACGTCATGTCGCCGCCCATAAAAATTATGAGATACAAAAACGATGCAAAAAACATCAGGTAAACGACAACACTATAAATGAGCGCGATGATCCCCATCGGTCCCTCCCGTTGCTATATGTGATAACGCAACTTGTCGGAGCGGGACCCTTACGGGATTTTGCACCCTTGCAATAGTAAAACATTGCCGATCAAGAGAATATTCTGCATACCCCGCACAATAACTGATGCAGTGCACAAATACATTTCGCAGGTGCACAAACTTGTTTAGCAGAAATAGCCTGCGGCCTAGCGGCAGGACTGGTTAAGCCATCCGGCGAGCTCGCCCGCGAGCCGGATACGGCGCCATGAGAATGAATGATCAGCATCAAGCCGTAATTCAGCCAAGTCGATGCCGGGTACAGCTTTATAAGCCTCCACCAGGCTTTCATAGACCGAAATATCAACCGCCTGGTCGCGCTCGCCGCCGATCAGGAAGATGCTTTTTCCGGCAAGCTGCGGAGCCAGCTGGAGAAGATCAAAACTGGCGCCGGCTTTGGCAAGCTCCGCGATCGCGCCATCTCCGGAAAAACCGTTCAGCATGCCGAGCGTATCGGAATATTGCTTGAACCCTTCAAGCGCTTCCGGCGAGGCTTCAGCGATTGCCGCGCGGTCGCCGAGATTGGCGGCGGCGACGCCAGCGATACATTTAACGCCTTCATCCGCCGCGCCGCCCTGCAGCGCCATAAACCCGCCCATGGAATGGCCGATGAGCGCGATGTGATCGGTATCAACCCGCAGCTTCTGGTTCGCCGGGTCGCGCAAAAACGCAAGCGCTGCGACGACATCTTCTATGCCGCTGGTAAAACTGAAATCGCCCTCAGACCCCCAGGCGCCGCGATAGTGAAAGAACAATGCATTCCATCCGCTGCGCCGGATCGCCTGCGCCAGATCAAGGTTTTTCTCATTACCGGGAAATCCGTGCAGCATGATGACCGTTGGATGCGGGCCGGGACCGTCTGCAAGATAGATATGCCCGTTCATACGTTTGCCGTGGCTGTCGATAAATAGCTCCGCCACGGCGGGCGGATAATCCTGGTCAATCCTGGTCGGATCTGCAATCACCGGATCGCCCGCCCAGGCTGACGAGACCATCAATGGCGTCGCCATGAATGGCAGCGCCATAAATGAAGCTGCGGCAATGATTGCGCTACGCATGGCTTTTGCACGATCCATTCTGTGCTCTCCTTGTGAAATCAATACGAGCCTAACCGGCGCGAGGGCCGCCGTCTATGCGCTTACCGTGCGCGCCTGTGATTACCATTTCACACCGCGTTGATAGCGCGCTAAACTCTCGCTCATGAAAAAATTATTTTTATTGACCCTGCCCATTGTTGCGATTTTTGCAGCTCTGTGGCTGTTACGCACGCCGGATACGGACCCGGCGGCGATGACGGATAAATATACCAACGCACAATCCCGGTTTGCCGAAAATACCGAAGGGTTGCGGGTTCACTATCGCGACGAGGGCAATCCGGATGGCGCGCCGATCATCCTTGTGCATGGCACATCGGCGTCGCTCCATACCTGGGCGCCGCTGACGGCGCGCCTCAGCGAGGATTATCGCATCATCACCTATACCCAGCCCGGCCATGGTCTTACAGGCCCGCATCCGCGCGATGATTATTCCTATGCCGGCATGGCCGAGGCGCTTGATCTGATTACGGAGGAATTAGGCCTTGACCATTTCACGCTTGCTGGCAACTCCATGGGCGGCTGGGTTTCCTGGCGCTATGCGCTCGCCAACCCGACCCGCATCAATGCGCTGATCCTGCTTGACGCCTCGGGCATGCCGCTCCGCGAAGGCGAAGAAGAGCCGCCGCTCAATCTCGGCTTTCGGCTTCTTGGCACGCCTGTCGGACGGATGCTGATGCAACACTATACGCCCCGGTCCCTGGTTGCGAAGTCTGTGTGCCAGACCGTGTCGGCGCCATCGGCGATGGATGAGGTGACAATCGACCGTTATTGGGAGCTCTTGCGCTTGCCCGGCAATCGCCGCGCCGCCGCATTGGGCTGGATCACGGAGCGCGAGCGCCACTTTGCCGACCGTGTCGGCGAGATCACCGCGCCAACGCTGATCCTTTGGGGCGCCGAAGACCAGCTTATTTTTGCTTCCGCCGCCAAGACATTTGATGAGCACCTGCCCAATGCCGATGTGATCATCTATGACGGTGTCGGACATATCCCCATGGAAGAAGCGCCGGATCGCACCGCGAGCGATATTGATGCGTTTTTGCAAGCCGTCCTCGAGCCGCAACTGGAGCTGCCACAATGAAACTTTTCTGGTGTCCGCAAACCCGGTCTCAGCGCGCGCTGTGGCTATTGGAAGAAGCTGGCGTTGATTATGAGCGTGTACTGATTGATATTCGTAATCCATCCAGCCTGCGCGACCCGGACTTTGCCAAGGCCAGCCCCATGGGCAAGGTCCCGGCGATTGCCGATGGCGAGGCGATGCTCGCCGACAGTGCGGCGATTGCAATGTATGTCGCTGATAAATACCCCAATACTGGTCTCGCGCCGGCAACGGACGACCCGGCGCGCGCGGCGTATTACTGGTGGATGGTGTTCACCCCCGGCGTCATCGAGCCGGCGATGGCGGAGAAGTTCTCCGGCGCGGAGCCGAACCAAATGCGCAATGCCTGGGGCAGTTTTGATTCTATGATCGCAACCTTCGAGAACGGAATTGGCGAAGGGCCCTGGCTGCTAGGCGATAAGTTCTCCGCCGCAGATATATTGTGCGGCTCGTCGGCGTGTTTCCTTAAGCAATTCGATATGCTGCCGGACAGCAAGACCCTTGAAGCCTACGCCGAACGCTGCATGGCGCGGCCGGCCTATCAACGCGCTGCGGAACTCAGCGCAGCGGCGTAAGGCGCGCCGAGGCGACAAAACTTTGAACGCGTTTTCGAAAGAGTTAAAAAAGGCGGCGTAGCAAACTGAACGGCTGAGCATGGCCCTAAATTGCCTTTCAGAGTCCTAGACCGAATGGCGAAGCCCCGCTCCAACCTAGACGTTGGCGCCTGACTGAAAATGCCCAACGCCGTTGAAACGAGGCGCCATTAAGATTGCACTATCACGACCAAGCTGATTGAACGTATCTGTTCACCCTCGCTACCGGTCGTTTTATCTACTATTTCAATAAACCAGGCCACATTTTGTTGCCTAATAGTTCTGGCGAGCTACCCTAGAAAACGGATGACGGATGCATTTTTCTAAGGGGCGCGACATGAGATTTATTACACAGCTATTCAAATTTATTTTTTCATTACTACTAATAGTCTTGGGGGGGATTACCGTTGCGTTATTTATTTGGGCTCCAGGGTTTATTTTTTCAACTGTCAATTCTGTCGAACAAACTTCAAGTACCGAACCATTGCAGGAAACTCAGGAATTTCATGCATCGTTGTTCATCGCCGATCTTCATGATGACAGCTTGGCCTGGCGACTGGATATCACTCGTCGGAATAAGGATGGGCATTCTGATATTCCCAGATTGATCGAGGGCGGCGTCAACCTGGTGGTTTATTCTTCGATCACAAAATCAATGATGAGCCCGGGAACTCACAACGACGATTCGAGCATTGTCACAAATGTACAAAGCATTCTGCAAACCCAACCACCTAAAACCTGGTTCTCATCATATAATCGCGCAATTTACCAAGCTGAGAAACTGGTGCGTTTTGAATCTCGCGCTGAAGGTGCGCTCATTGCTTTGAATACAGATGAGCGAATTAGAGACTTTCTTACGACGCCAACAAAGCCTGGAATCGTGGGCGCGATGCTTTCGACTGAAGGTCTCCACGCATTGGAAGGCAATATCGATAATTTTGACCATCTCTATGAAGCGGGATATCGAATTTTTGGTATGGCGCACCTATTTGACAATGCGTTCGCAGGCTCATCGCAAGGCGTTGAACAATACGGCCTAACTAACCTTGGCAAAGAGCTTGTCAGAAAAGGGGATGATTATGGCGTTGTTTGGGACCTGGCTCATGCGAGTCAAAATACCATCACCGATTTACTTGCTATCACAAAACGCCCGGTGATTGTATCTCACACAGGTGTCAAGGCGATATGTGAACATCCACGTAATCTGTCTGACGATCAAATTGTGGCAATTGCAAATGGGGGTGGCATCATTGGCATCGGCTTCTGGAAGGCCGCGATGTGCGAAGTAAGCACTGACGCAATTGTTCAATCCATTCGTCATGTCGTAAACTTGGTCGGGGTTCAACATGTGGCGATAGGGTCTGATTTTAATGGAAGCGTCACGACGCCGTTTGACAGTTCCGATCTGTCACTTTTGACTCAAACGTTACTCGATAATGGTTTCTCTCAAGAAGAAGTAAGAGCGATCATGGGTGAAAATTTGCGGCGGGTGCTTCTAAGCACAGTCTAGTTGCTTGAATAAGAGTGCTCGCACCCTGTCCGAAATCGCAGCAGTAAATCGCCGACTGCTCGTTTTCAATGTAATCCGCCCAACTTAGCCAACAGCTAGAATGACCGTTTCTGCAGTAAGTGCGACACTGGACAATCGTTGCGAAATGGCCGTTTTTGGCGAATCTTTGTCATTCACTTAAGGTCAAAAGCCCAACTACAGCTTACGCTTTCCACTGGGGGCGTCGGGGTTGCCAAACATCTGCGTCTCCACAAAAATGAGCCCCCGCAACGAAATACTCAATACCATGGTTGGCGCCTCATGATGATCAAACTCGATAACAGCGCACTCGCATATACGTGATAACACTTTGACGTTATGGGCATCGACAGAGCGCGTTAAATTTGTGAGATGAGAATACAATATCAGGCGCGGGATAGTTATGTAACAAACTGACTGTGATTGGAATTTGGTATGAACTTTTTCTCAAAACGCCTTGTCGCCATTGTTGTCGCTTTATGCCTGGCGCCAGCCAGTGCTTTTGCCGGCGACTATAAACTTGATGATCTTTCTTGGCTGGCTGGCAACTGGATCGATTTGCGCGATCCGGAAAATCCGACCGAAGTGCAATGGAATCCCGCCATGGGCGGCGCCATGATAGGCTCATGGCGCAAAGTCAAAGGCGGCGCTCTTGTCGCTTATGAAATTCTCACTATGCGCGACATTAACGGTGAAATTATTTATCGTTTTGACTTTTATAAAAAGTCCGAAAACCAAGAGACGTTTTCAGTTGATTCAACCACACGCTTAAAACTTATCAGCGCCAAAGACAGCCACGCCACCTTCAATATTATCGGCGAGGAAAACTGGATGTTGACCATGCAAGTCGAAGATGGCGTCCTGAGCGGTTATATGGAAGATCAAAACAACCCCGACGCCGAACGCTTTTACAGCTATGTCGCAACCCGGCAGACGCCTTAACGCGTGGGGCGATCAGCTTTTTACAAAGCACGACACCTTGGTGAGGAAGGCAAGCGTTTCATTTTCCTGTTTGAGCCCGGCAACTTCAAACAACGCCGCTAAATCCGTGCGGCAATAGCTGTCATAATAAGGCTCGTGAAAGCCGCGCGGGAAATTTTCCAACAAGATATCGAGGCCGGGCTCGTCGCCATGTTGAATAGTGTCTGCAAGGATCAGAACGCCGCCGGGTTTTAACAGGCGGGCAATTTCTGCGGCCACTATCGCGCGCACTAATGGCGGCAATTCGTGAAACAGATAGATCGCCGTCACCACATCATAGGCGCCACCCTCCAGCCCGGTCGCCTCGGCGTTCGCCTCGACATAGCGCACATCGTTCCAGCGGCCGAGCGCGGCCTGCGCCTTGCCGAGATAGGCCGGTGACAGATCCAGCGCGGTCACGCTCAATTGCGGCCAGTTCTCTTTTACGCCCTGGAGGAAGCGCCCGGCGCCGCAACCAAGGTCAAGCAGTGCGGCGCTCGCTGCATCCTTACCGCGCAACGCATCGCCGATCAGCGGCAGGCTCGCCCGGCGCATCGGCCCGGCCGCGCCCGTGAACAAGGTTTCAACCTGCATGTCATAGCGCTCGGCCGACGCCGCGGTTAGCCAGCCATCGGTCTGGTAGTGAAAGTTTTGCAAAAAGTAACGCGGATATTTTTTCGTATTCGTCCGTGTCAACACTTCTGAATGACCGCGCGCATGTTTGCGGCGGGCGACTTTTTTGGAATCACGCAGGTAGTCACGGCTTTGTTTTATCAGGCCCGGCAGCGATGGCATGCGGCGCAACTCGGCCGGCATCCGGTAGCGACCGGCTTCGATATTTTTCCAGTCCTGACGAAACGCTGCGCGAAAGGCATCCTTCAGCCGCTGACGGTCGAGCGGCAAAAACTCCTCCGCATAAGGCGCCTCGCCCGGCTCGGTGAGCGGGCCCATCAGCCGACGGCCGGCGGCGTAGTGGCCGGTATACCAGAGTATTCTCGCGACCTGCGCGCCGGCATAAGCAGCGTGCTTTACACTATTAGCGATCATGGTGTTGAGCGGCGCCATACTCAGCCTCCGAATGACATCCCTAACCTGCACATGATTGCGGGCCGATTCAAGTATAGGGACCCGCGACAGCTTGGCGTTGAAGCCAAACGAAAGCGGGCGCCAAAACGGGCGCCCGCCTTGTTCTCTTACCCGCCTCTAGAGCAGGATCACATTTTGTCGAAATAGATCCTGCTCTAGGTATTTTGTGGGCGCGTGATCGAACCGGAAAACCGGCGCCCACTTTTCCTGATCACGCTCTAGCGGCGATAATAACGCACCGCCGGGTCCGGGCGGCCGACATAACAGCTGAACCGGAAGTTGCGCTGACGCCAGATATCGAGCGTGCGATAAGCCTCGCCCGGATTGGGGAATTGCATGATCGCTTCGCGCCCCGCTGACGTATCTTTAACGATCTTCCACTTGCCGTTGTCCTTGACCACGCGCGAGCCCGCCGGATCGATCGGATTACAATCCTCGCCGCCATAGGCGCCTGACGGCGCCGAGCCTGCGGACAGGAAATACATCGCGGACGCGTCCGGACGGCCAACGAAACACACCTGGTCGAGCCGGTAATTGCGCACCAGCGCCAAAGTCCGGTTGGCCTCCGTTCTGGTGTCGCCGGCTTTGATAATCTGATGCGTGCGGCCGTCGGCAAGCCGCTCATCCAGTCGCCACCACCCCGACTGGCGCGAGACCGACACAGCATCCGGGTTAAAGTAAATACAATCTTCATTCGCATAAAGACCATTGACCCCGGAAATGTCACGCGCCGACAGGGCTGTGCGGTTGCCGATGATAGCGCCAGGGGTTCGCACCTCGATCGTTATCTTGGGGTTGCCGGCAGCGTCAAGTTTGCCGAACGCCGTCGCGCCATAATGCATGATCGATCCATAATCATAACCGGCGATATCGGTTCCATCGCTGATATGGCGATCAAAATTGTGGCCTTTGCCGCTGCGAATATTGCTGTTCAATATCCGCACGAAAGTATTGCGATCCTCGCGGCTTTGTTCGTGCCAGATGCCTGCGGAGTGCAGGGTCTCATGGGCGATGGCGCCCGGCGGACACCAAGTGTCATCTACCTTCTTGATTTTGATTTCCTGACGCCCGCCCTGGCGCCCAACCGGCGAGGAACAGCCATTATTAACCCGCTTGAAGCGCACATAATCGCTTTCCCCGGCGCGGGGTTTGACGATGAGGTTGGTGACGCCATCGACCAAGGCAATACCGTCAAGGATTGACTGGCGCTCCGCAGCGGGAAAGGCGCTGTCGATCTCATAAGGAATGACCCCGCCCGGCCATAGATAGTTCTCGCCCGAGCGACGGATCAGCGGTGATTGCACCGAACAGATGTCGCCGCTGCAACTGCGCCGTTCGGTTTCCGCGCGCGTCATCGCATCATGACGGCCAAGAATGATATCGCCTTCGGCAATAGCCCACCCGTCGATGATCTCGTAATTGATATCAACCACTGAGCCTTTGCCGGCGAGCTTATAGGCGACGCTCGCACCCGGCCCTGTGCGGTTCGGCGCATAGGCTTCTTCTTCAACGCGGAGAATAGTCGGAAGAGCAATCACCGGCGGGAGGATCACGCCGCTGTCTGGTATATTATTTCCAATCGGCCCGCTGGGAGCGAGAATGACCGGCGGGGGTACGACGCCGCCCTTTGGCCCCTCCAAAGCCGGCCCGGTCGGCGCCGGAACCACAGGCGGCGCAACGATGGTCGCCGCCCTTGCGCCGCCGCGCGCTATCGCAACCACGCCAAAGCCGGCATCGGTCAGCGCGCCATTGCGCGCGCACCGCACCGTCACCGCGCCGCCGCCCCAGCCCTCCGGCCAGCAATGGGCTCTGGTCAAAATCGCCGAGACCTGAACATGGCCGCCGGGATTGGCCTCCGGCCCGATCACAACCCGGTAGCGGCCTTCAGAAATACGCTGAACGCTTTGCGCGGAGCCGTCGCTGGCGAGGCCATGCGCGGCGCCAAGCTCGCCGTCAAATGAAACATTGAACGCCATCGACATGCGCGCAATCCCCTCGCGCAACAACAACACCGATGAGCGCGCATCAACCAGGGCCTCGCTTGGATTGATGCAGGTAACCTGAACCCGCCCGCGCGTATTCAACGTGGTGTCGCATCGTGCGTCGGTCCCATAGCCGGTCGCCAGAGAAATATGACGGTTACGGACATTATTCGCGAGATTTACGCGGTAGTTGCCCGCAGTGGTGCGCGTGACATTCATATCGCCCGGACCAAAACTATAGCCGCCCGCCGCGCTGTAGCTTGCCGCTATTTGATTGCTGAGCCAGGCATAGGCAATCTGAGCTTCCTCACCCGCCGTCGCCTTGATCGCAAGGATCACAAACCGCCGGTCCGCCGGCGACCCGCCGGCATTATAGCAGCGCACATCCACAGTACCGTTGCTCCAGCCTTGCGTGTTGCAGTAGCCGGCGTCGGCGCCATAGAGCTGCACCTGAACATTAGCGCCCGCGCCGACGACGCGGCCAAAGGCGACGCGATAGCGCCCCTGCGACCGCCTGGTGACCTGCACTGGCTGGCCATCATTGAAAGCGTAATTTGAATCCGGCGTGTAAGTCGCGCTTGCCTGCCTGTTGGCCCATGCATAGGCGATATCGGCGCCGTAAGCGCTGGTTGCGCTCGCCGCGATCATCGCCGGAAGCGCCAAAGCAGATGCAATGGTTTTTGAAAATCTAATCGTCATAGCCTGTCTCCCCACAATATGCCGGAGACGGTCGCCGCCCGCTGGCGCGCCGCCCGCTGACGCGTGATCCTTGAAAGCTAGAACAAGATTGCGTGCAATCAAAGCGCTTAGTCAAAGATTTAATATGAACAACCGGGAAGGGAAAAATAGCTGCAAAATCAGACGCCTGCTGGAAACCACCAGGTGCGAATGCGACGCATTGAACGGTCGCGCTTCATCACTAACGGCCAGTATTTCCTATACTTCCTGTACGGATTTAACCGCCCCGAGCAGAAATTCGCTATTGCCGTCGCCGCCGCTGATCGGACTTTTCATATAGCCGGTCCAGCGCCAGCCGGGCTGGGCGGCGATCCATTCGCCAATCGATTGCGCAACACCGACCGTATTCTCAATCCCCGGCTTGACGATCCCGCCCTTGCCGATTTGCGCCCGCCCAACTTCAAATTGCGGCTTGACCAGTGCTGCGAGCTGCGCGCCGGGCGCGGCAAGCGCCAGGGCCGGCGGCAGCGCCTTTTTCAAGGAGATGAAGCTGACATCGCAGACAATAAGCTCGACCGGCTCTGCAATCAGCGCCGGCGACAGATCCTTGGCGTGGGTTCGCTCCAGGTTAACCACCCGCGGATCGGCGGCGATCCTCCGCTCCAGCTGCCCGGTCCCCACATCAACCGCATAGATCTTCGCCGCGCCACGCCGCAACAAGACATCGCTAAAGCCACCGGTTGAAGCGCCAAGGTCGAGGCAGGTTTTCCCGGCGGGATCGATCTCCATCGCGCGGAGCGCAGCGGCAAGCTTGACCCCGCCGCGCGAGACGTAAGGATGGACATCGCCGTCAATCTCGACAACCGCGCCGAGGGCGATTTTTTGCGATGGCTTTTGGGCAGCCACGCCGCCGACCCGCACCAGCCCCGCGCGGATCGCAGCCTGCGCTCGCGCCCGGCTTTGAAAGCGGCCGGCATCCATAAGATATTGATCAAGCCGCGTCATCTATAAGATCCATCGCACTCCAGTATAGCGGTCAAACGAGCCGCCATGGCTCGCTAGAAAAGGACGCATACGAATGCAAGGAATGTAGCGCCATAGGGAAGCGTCGCGTGGGTTACATTTTTGCGCAACAAAAAACCCCGCCGGAAAGCGGGGTTTTCTGAAAAGTAGACTATTTGTGTCTAGCGATTAGGCTTGCTTCTTACGTCCAGCAAAACCGAGACCGGCAAGACCCGAAAGCAGAAGGATCGCTGCACCAGGGATCGGAACTTCCTGAACCGTGAAGACGAAGTCATCATAATCTGGCTCAATGCCTGAAAAAGGACCTGTCAGATCTTCAAAGCCAACCTCGAAGATGCCGCCGCCCAAGGCAGTAATCATAGCGTGAACATAACCATCTACATTGCGTGTAAGGTCACCAGAGAAAAACTCATCACCTGCGCCTGCACCAGAAGTGATGGCAAGGCGAAACCAGATTTCAGCGCCCATCGCAGGACCGGCCGACATAAATGTGGTGCCCGGCACTAAACTATTATCGAGCACAAACGTTTCACCGCCGCCCATCATTTGTAGCAAGACATCACTGTCAAACGCTGCTCTACGGCTAATAAACGTAAATAGCAGAGCACCGCCCCATGTTGAGGTCAGCGTGTCGTCAACCTTACCGTTAGCGTCTGCACCACTGCCCGTCGTAATAGTCGCAGCATTCGCCGTGCTGAATGCCATCATGCCCGCAAAGAGGACCGCAATACCGGCCCGTTTTAGATTCATCATACGAACCCCCAAAAAAATTTAACTCTGCCGGCCAATTCCGGCATTAATTAAATGTTTACATCACTGCCAAGCCGCAACGCAACAAAAATATGTTGCTATTACAAAATAATCGGCAGTTTTCCTGGCCTGCACACGAAGCCAAAAGGATAAAACAACTTCCGATTGCGGATTAACCACAATGTGTCATGAATGCGGCAAAACCATGGGCAAATTATGTTGTCGCTAGTGGTTTTGTTCACGTAGCGAGCAATTTACCCTCGTAAATTCACAATCTCCGCCGACATGCCCAGCGCCTCTCGCGCATGGGCGGCAATTTGCGCTGCATTAAGGCCCGCTTGGTCATACATTTTCGCCGGACTGTCATGGTCCTGAAAGATATCCGGCAACGTCATGGTGCGGATTTTCAGCCCCGCATCAAGCGCGCCTTGCTCGGCTAGGTAATGGAGCACAAATGCGCCAAACCCGCCTCGTGAGCCTTCTTCAACCGTAATCAGCACCTCGTGATGGCGCACCAGCTGCATCACCAGCTCATGATCAATCGGTTTGGCGAAGCGTGCATCTGCAACCGTTGTCGACAGGCCTTGCGCCTCCAGCAGGTCGGCTGCTTTCAGGGTTTCGGCAAGCCGCCCGCCATAGGCAAGCAGCGCAACCTTGGTTCCCTCACGTACAATCCGGCCTTTGCCAATTTCAAGTAGCTGGCCGATTTCCGGCAGATCCACCCCGACGCCCTCGCCGCGCGGATAGCGAAATGCGATCGGGCCCTCATCATAGGCGACCGCAGTTGAGGTCATACGCACCAGCTCCGCCTCATCGCCCGCCGCCATCAGCACCATGTTCGGCAGGCAGCCAAGAAAGGCGACGTCAAAGGCGCCCGCATGGGTCGCCCCATCAGCGCCGACGAGCCCTGAGCGGTCCATGGCAAAGCGCACCGGCAGGTTCTGAAGAGCAATGTCGTGGACAACGCTGTCATAAGCGCGCTGCAGGAAGGTCGAATAGATCGCCGCAAACGGCTTCATTCCGTCCGCCGCCAGACCGCCGGCAAACGTCACCGCATGTTGCTCGGCGATGCCAACATCATAGCAGCGGTCCGGATAGACGTCCGCGAACATATCAAGCGAGGTGCCCGACGGCATCGCCGCGGTGACGCCGACAATCTTGTCGTCGTGCTCAGCTTCCTTGATCAGCGTCTTGGCGAAAACCTTCTGATAGGCCGGCGCATTGGGCGTGCCCTTTTTTTGCTTGCCGGAAACGACGTCAAACTTCGCAACGCCGTGATATTTATCCGCCGACTCCTCCGCTGGCGGATAGCCGGCGCCTTTGCGGGTGACGACATGGACCAGCACCGGCCCGTCTTTCATATCCCGGACATTCTCAAGCACTGGGATCAGCTGATCGAGGTTATGGCCATCGATCGGCCCGACATAGTAAAATCCAAGTTCTTCAAACAAAGTCCCGCCGGAGACCATGCCGCGGCTGTATTCTTCGGCCTTGGCGATCTGCTTGTAGACCGCATTGGGCAGGCGTTTGGCGAGTTGTTTACCGAACGAGCGGAAGCCCTGATAGACGCCCGAGGATGTCGCCCTGGCGAGATAGGCGCTCATGGCGCCGACCGGCGGGGCGATCGACATGTCGTTGTCGTTGAGGATCACCACCAGCTTCGAGCCGAGATGGCCGGCATTGTTGAGACCCTCATAGGCCATCCCGCCGGACATTGAGCCGTCGCCAATCACGGCGATGCCGGTGGCGTTTCCGCCCTGCAGCTTTGAAGCTTCGGCAAAACCGGTGGCCGCGGAAATCGAGGTCGCGGCATGGGCGGCGCCGAACGGATCATAATCGCTCTCGCTGCGTTTGGTGAAACCGGACAGCCCGCCACCCTGGCGCAGCGTGCGAATGCGGTCACGGCGGCCGGTAAGGATCTTGTGCGGATAACATTGATGGCCAACGTCAAAGACAAGTTTGTCGTCCGGCGTGTTGAACACATAATGGATCGCCGTGGTCAGCTCGACGACGCCGAGCCCGGAGCCGAGATGCCCGCCGGTCTGCGAGACCGCGTCAATCATCTCCGCGCGCAACTCATCGGCGAGTTGGCGCAGCTGGCTTTTCTCCAGCTTTCTAAGGTCAGCCGGATAGTTGACGGTGTCCAAAAGCGGCGTTTCAACGACCATGGGAAATCCCCTTACTGTTCTTACCAAAGCCCCGCGCGCAGCGTCATTAATGGCGCAACGCAACATGGTGGCCGGATGTTTTAGCGCCTCAGCCGAAATTCTCCACCCCTTCTGGGGTAAAATCGCGGCAAGTTGAGGGCGATTTAGCGCTGATTGTTGTGGCGCTGCACCACTAGCGCAGCGTTATGGAAACACCGCGCCCCTTGGCGGCCAGGATGCAGATTGCCGCCGCGCGACAATAAGCGGGGCCGATTGCGACCAATGACGATAGCTCTTTCCAGCAAAGATTTTCTCAGATAGCCTGCTTTTAACAGGGGGCCGGGGATGGCTGTAGTTGCGGGCTACAGCCGTATGCGGGGGAGCATGAATGCTTAAGCCCAAACTAACCGATCTTACCCGTTTAATCGTGGCATGCGCCGCTGTGCTCGCCGCCGGCTTATTTTCGCAATCCGTCGCCGAGACCCCGGACTATATGGCCGAATATAAGCTTCATTCCGAAGCGCTGGCGAACGGCGATAGAGCCGCGGCGATCGAACATGGCAAGGCCGCCTGGGAGGCGGCCGAAGCCGCGCTTGGCGACCATAAACTGACCGCCACTCTGGCGTTCAATTACGGACGCCTGATCGCGCTGTCCGACCCGGCAACAGCGCGGGCGCCTTTACGGCGAGCGCAAGAATTATTGGACGCCGGCATCGGCGAGCTGCCGCAAAGCGAAGTCCGGGCGTATCTGGCTTATGCGGAGTATATTGCCGGCAAGACACGCAGCCGTGCGGCCAAGGAATTGCGTGAAGCGCTGCTCGCATTAGAGGCCGAATTTGGCGAACCGACCGCTACTGATGTTGTAATGTGGCTTGACCTTGCAAAGGGTGAATTAAAGAAAAAACGCTACAGCGGCGCCGTAGAAGCTGCGGAAAAAGCCGAAGCGGCAATCGCCATTCTCTGGCCTGATAATATCGACAAGATGGGCGAGGCGCTATTGCTGCAAGGCATTGCAACCCTGGTTTCCTTTCCAAGGACGATCGAAGATGTGCTGGCCGCAACGGGCCTATTCGGGCGCGTAATTCTGCTTTACCCGCCACAAAAAAACTTTGAAACTTTTGACATCATACTTGCTAAAGCCATCGCTTGGGATGCGGCCGCTGGAGCCGCGTTCCGGTCTCATAGCAAGAAACCGGAAGACCAGAGCAAGTACGATGCTGCTGGGGCGGAACCACGTTATTATTTTGAATATTCCCCAAATCTCCCAGACGATTGCGGTGTTGAATGGGAGAAAAGAATACCGCCGAAATATCCAAACACACCGCTATATAGGGGGTATATCGGCGCGGTAATGGTGGTGTATGACCTTGGTGATGATCTCGTTGTTCATAACCCGCGAATACTCGCCGAAGTCCCGGCCAATGCATTCAGCAAAAAGGTCCGTAACAACATACGCTCATGGCGGCTTAAGGCGCCCTCGGTCGATCACCCCGCCTGTCGCACAAACCGAATGGCGCAGTTCAGTTTCGTTATTGAAGAATAGTCACAAAGCCCCATGACCAACCAATTTTCACAAAAACTCTGTGTGATCACCGGCGCCGGCTCGGGGATCGGGCGGGCTTTGGCGCTGGATCTGGCGGCGCGCGGGGCGGCGCTGGCGCTTTCGGACATTGATGCGGATGGCCTGAATGAGACCAAGCGGTTGATCGGCGATCAAGCCTCCAATCGCATTCGCTTTGACCGCCTTGATGTCGCGGACGCCGACGCGATTGCGCAATATGCCGAGACTATCCGCGCGAGCCTTGGCGCGGCTGACTATCTCTTCAACGTCGCCGGTCTGACCCGTATCGGCTCGTTTGAGGCCTCGCCGCTGTCCTCGTTTGAGCAGATTATGGACGTTAACTTCTGGGGCGTGGTGCGGCTGGCAAAAGCGTTCCTGCCGCAGCTCAATGAGACTAAAGGCGGCCTCGTCAATATCTCCAGCCTGTTCGGCCTGATCGGCTATCCCGGCCAAACCCACTATAGCGCCTCAAAATTTGCCGTACGCGGATTTTCTGAGGCGCTTGCAGAGGAATTGAAGGACACGGGCGTCTCGGTGACGTCGGTGCATCCGGGCGGGATTGCAACCAGCATCGTTCGCAATGCGCAACTCGATGCCCTTCCCGAGGATCTGGAGAACCGCGGAGAGATGGAAAAACGTTTCAACAAAGCCGCGATTACGAGCGCTGAAAAAGCCGCCGACATTATTCTGGCCGGAACGGCAAAGAAAAAGCGCCGCGTCGTCGTCGGCGGCGACGCGAAATTTATCTCATTCGTGCAGCGAGTGTTTCCGCAGAGCTATATGAAGATATTGGCGTTGCTGAGACCAAACGACGCCATTTAATCAAAGCTCGCCGGTTCGGTCCGAGCTTTGCCGCCTTCACCAACGACGATCTTCTCGATCTTTTCCTGCGCCGATTTCAGCTTCGCCTCACAATGGGCTTTGAGCGCCGCGCCGCGCTCATAAAGCTCGATCGATGCCTCAAGTTCCGCCGCGCCGCTTTCAAGCTTGCGGACAATCTCCTCAAGCTCAGCCAGCGCTTTTTCAAAGGAGAGATCGCCGATGTCGTTTGGTTTTTTTGCCATGGTGCCTTGTGCGATAGGGGGCGGTATTTTGCAAGTAATCTACGTGAACAGCGCGCGCGTGGACGCCGCCTAAATCCCCGCCAGTGCGTCCTCTACGCCGGCGCGCAACGCCGCCGCGTCGAAGCCGGCGCGGACCATGACTCTGAGCCCGAGATAGGCGGCCAGCAGCCCGGAGGCTTTTTGTCGGATGTCGGCGGGCGCGGCCTCGCCATCCGCCGCGCCAAGCGCGACTTCAAACGAGCTGCGCACCTCCTCCATGCCGTGCATCACCGCCTCGCGCGCGCTCTCATCGCTCGGCGCCTGATCGATGCTGGCGTTACAGAAAAAACACCCTCGCCGATCGCCGGCGACAGCGGTATCGACCACATGGCCAAAAAACCGCGCAAACCGCGCTCGCGCCGTCCCGCCCGTTTCAAGCAGCGCCATCGCCTCGGCGGCCTCATGGGCCGCGTAATGCTCAAGCGCCTTCAAATACATGCCGCGCTTGTCGCCATACAGACGATAAAGGCTTTGTTTCTTCAGCCCGGTCGCCTGCTCGATATCGTGCAGCGAGGTCGCATCAAAACCGCGCCGCCAGAACACATCCTTGATCGCCGCCAGCGCGTCGTCCGGCTCAAACCCTCTTGGTCGCGCCATGATTTTGGTCCTCACATATTTGTTACCGATTGGTCCTGAATTAATTATTGACGGACCGGTCTGTAACATTATATGCAGCATCGTTGTTCCGGTCAAGGAGCGGCCAGAACGACCAACCAGAAGATAGCCCGCGACGATTATCCGGGCGACCAACGAAAAACCAACAAGCGGGCGGGCAAAACCACCCGGAGAAAAGGATGAAATAAAATGTCGAGACTGAAACAAATCACCGATCAGGATGCGAGCCCGGCGCAGGCCGAGCTTTTCACCGCCATTAAGTCCAAAGTCGGCATGACGCCGAACCTTTACCGCGTTGTCGGCAATCAGCCAGCGGCGCTAAAGGCGCTGTTGGGCCTTAACGAAAATTTGGCCGAGGGCGAGTTTGACGCCGCGACCCGCGACGCAATCGCCCTGACCGCCGCCGGCGCTAATGGTTGTGACTATTGTGCTTCTGCACATACGGCGATCTCGAAAAGCCTGAAAGTTGACGGCGCAGAAATCGAAGCCCGCCTACGCGGCAAATCTGCGGATGCGGGCCTTCAGGCGATCTTGACCTTCGCGGTCGCAGTGATCGAAAAACGCGGCTGGGTCAACGATGACGACCTCAAAGCCGCCCGCGATGCTGGCCTCAATGATGGACAAATTGTCGAGACCAGCGCCAATGTGGTCGCCAATATCTTCACCAACTACATCAATCATGTCGCCCATACCGATATTGATTTCCCGGTGGTGTTGACCAAAGCTGCGTAACTACTCCGTGTCAGGATGGCGTCGTAATCCGCTGTCCTGACACGTGAGCCATAACCCCGCCCCCTAACCCCGCCCCATTGACCCCGCGCCATAACCCAATAAACCCCGCATCATGAAAAAATTTGATGTGGCAGTTATTGGCGCTGGCGCTGCGGGGCTGTTATGCGCGATTGAGGCGGGCAGGCGCGGGCGCAGCGTCGTGCTGATCGATCATGCCTCAGCCCCCGGCGAGAAGATCCGCATTTCCGGCGGCGGGCGCTGTAATTTCACCAACACCCGCACCGCCCCCGGCAAATTTCTGTCGCAAAACCCGCATTTCTGCAAATCCGCGCTGTCGCGATACACCGCCGCTGATTTTATCGCCAAGGTCGACAGCCACGCCATCGCCTGGCACGAAAAAGCACTTGGCCAGCTTTTTTGCGATCAGTCGGCAAAGCAGATCGTTGCGATGCTGGTGGGCGAATGCCACGAGGCTGGTGTCGATCTGCGCTTGTCCGTTTCGGTAGAGGACATCGCCAAACATGGCGACAGCTTTCAGCTCACGACCACCGCCGGACAGTTCCAATGCGACGCCCTGGCAGTCGCCACGGGCGGCAAATCAATCCCGAAGATGGGCGCGACGGATTTCGCTTATCGCATCGCCGAACAATTTGGCCTCGCGATTATGGAGACCCGCCCGGCGCTGGTCCCGCTGCTGTTTGCGCAAGACTTGCTGGACCAGACCAAAGCGCTCAGCGGCGTCTCGGTGCAAGCTGAAGTCAAATGCGGCAAAGCGGCGTTTCGCGAGGCGCTGTTATTCACTCATCGCGGCGTTTCAGGACCGGCTATCTTGCAGATATCCTCTTATTGGCGCGAAGGCGACGAGATTGAAATCGACCTTGCGCCCGATATCGATATTTTCAAAACGCTACGCGATGCGCGCCAGTCCCGCGGCAAGCTCGCTCCGCATACGGCGTTATCAGACAGCCTCCCCCGACGCCTTGCCGAGGCCATAGCGGTGCGCGCAGGAGCCCAAGGCAAGATCGGTGAATATTCCGATGCGCGCCTCAAAGCCCTCGCCGACGCAGTCCATCACTGGCGCGTCAAACCGGTCGGCTCGGAAGGCTACCGTATCGCGGAAGTCACCCTCGGCGGCATCGCTGCTGACGGCCTCTCCTCCAAAACCATGGAAGCGCAAAGCACGCCCGGCCTCTATTTCATCGGCGAAGCAGTCGACGTCACCGGCTGGCTAGGCGGCTATAATTTCCAATGGGCATGGTCAAGCGGCTGGGCCGCCGGGCAAGTGGTTTGAGGTTGGTGCGGGTAAAACTTCTTAAGCGCCCATTCAGAACAATTTCTTGTAAAGCGCGTTGACGGCGGCCAGATCTTGAACGCCTAGACCAACGAGGCTTGCAATTGTGATATCTTCAGGCGAGACGCGGCCAATGTGGTTCCGATTGAGTATCGCGCCGATCTCAACCAGCTCTGTCTCCGGATCAAACTGTTGCTCACTCAGGCTACGATGGATGTTCCCGTAGCTTCGAGCAGCAGATATTTCATCAACGACAATAAGGTCAGCCTTCGCCAATGCCGCTGGCGATACTTCGCATTTCATCGAATCGTCAGACCCTACAGAGGTGAGATGTTGTCCGGGGGACAGCCAGTCCGCCTGGATGATTGGCGCCTTTGCCGTTGTCGCTACAATAATAATGTCGCTCATTCGCACCGCATGCTCAGTGCTGTCGGCGATTTTTATGGTGACGTTAGGTAGCTCGCGGCAAAGGTGTTTTTTTAGCGTCACACAGTTTTCATGATTGCGTCCCCAGACATGTAGCGTCTCAATGGCGCGCGCATGACAGACTGCCTGGGCCTGTAAACGGGCCTGAACGCCGGCGCCAATAATCGCCGCGCTTGTTGCATTTTCGCGCGCCAGGGTTTTTGCGACCAATGCGCCAGCGGCGGCGGTGCGATAGTCCGAGATAAGATGATTATCTTGCAAAATTGCGATGGGCCGACAGGTCTCAGCATCAAATACAGCAATCATTCCGCTTGAAGCCGGCTCGCCACGATCCGCCAGGACTTGCGACCATCCCGCCATTTTGACGGTGAAGATGGGATAGCCCGCCATCGCCGCAGACTTTACATGAATGTCGGCGAGATCGTTCGGGTGCAATACATAAACCGGCGCTTGCGCCCTACCTTCGGAAATTGCTCGGAAAGCTTCTTCCATAGGCTCAATCAGCGCCTTGATATCGAGATGGGGGCGAATTTCATCGGGCCCCACAACGCGCAAAGCCGTCATGGCGCTTGCACCCTGCCATCGCCGACAAAGGCGACGGCGCCGGCGACTTCCACGCGTTGAACATCGTCAGGGGCGCCATAGGCGGTTACATGGATCTCACTCGGACGGCCGACAAAACGCCCCTGTTTCAAAATGAAGGATTGACCGCTGGTCGCCAGGCCATGCTTGAGGGCGTAGGCGCCGACAACGCCAGCGGCGCTGCCGGTGGCGACGTCTTCTACAACGCCGTCATTGTTCCAATGTCGCCCTTCGAGGCGCTCAACATCGACAACATAAGCGTACTCGGCGCCGATCTCGGCTAAAAGATCTTCCAGGTCAGGCCGGACAACCCGCGCCGTCTCCAACCCATCGCGAACCGGCAGTACAAGATATTTCAAACCTGTCGAGATAACCTCCAAAGGCAGATCGGCGAGTTGTTGCGGGCTTAGCCCGAACGCCTTTGCAAACAGGGCGCGGTGATCACCGGATGGCGCGGCAAGAAAATCCGGACGGCCTTGATCGAGGCGCCCATAACACTCATTGCCATCCATGTAGGTTACGACATTAACAATCCGATCCCCGATCAGTTTGAATGTCCATGTTTGTGGTTCGGTTTTGCCATACAACTTATGCAGTGTGCCGGCCGCACCGATAATTGGATGCCCGGCAAAGGGCAGCTCCTCAAACAGATCAAACAC
Source organism: Hyphococcus sp. (assembly GCA_021776415.1). GTDB lineage: Bacteria > Pseudomonadota > Alphaproteobacteria > Caulobacterales > Parvularculaceae > Hyphococcus. The sequence continues at coordinate 102,430 of JAJFFY010000057.1, read as the reverse complement.
CCGTGCAGAGATGTAGTCCCCGTCGCGACGCAGGAAAATCGTCTCAAAATGCCGCAATTCCTGTGTGATTGCGAGCATCTGGGATGCTGTGAGGGCGCCGCGGTCTGGAAAGACAGCCAGACTGTTGCCCGAATAGGGCCTGGACGAAAATACGTCACAGTGGATGAAACTTAGCGCCTCGGCATGCTCGCCAATCACCTGGACATTTTGTGGAATTTGGGCCATCATATAGTCACCTTTCTATATAGAAGAGTAACTATATGACTGCCGACCTTGAGTCAACAATCGTACAGCTTAAAGCGCTGGCGAATGAAAACCGCCTGATAATCCTTAGCTGGATAATCAATCCACGCCCTCATTTTCCGCCTCAGGAAGATGGCGACCTTGTGAAGGACGGCGTCTGCGTCGGATTCATCACCGAAAAGATCGGCCTTTCTCAGCCAACCGTTACAACACATATGAAAGTGCTCGCTGAGGCCGGATTAGTGACACAGAAGAAGATTAAGAACTGGGTTTTCTACAAACCAGATCGGGATGTGATTTCTAGCTTGCAAACAAAATTGGCGGCGTTTCTAAAAACCGATCAAAAGTAATGCTGCAAAACAAGTTATGCTAAGCTCACGCGCGCCCTAGGCCGTCTTCTCCGGCGCGCGTGGGGTCTCATAAATTCGCCATGACCAGTAGCGGTTGCCGCCGGCTCTGCTGGTTTGCAGCCAACCTTCGCGGCGCAGGCGGCGGTCGATCATCCAGTTAAGGTAGCCGTGTGCGCATACCATCACGTCGCCGTCATGGGCGTGGCGCGACAGCCGCGCGGTGATGTTCCGTACACGGTCCCAAGCCTCGAAATGGGTCTCAATGCCGCCGGGCGCGTAGCCTGAAAACCAGAAGCTGCGCGAGATGACGCCCCATGCCGCCGGGCTGAGTTTCAAAAACGACGGCGCTGGCGGCGGCGGCAGCGGCGCTTCGACAAAGATTGCATCGGCGGGAACTTCGCGTGCGCCACCGGTCGCCTGTTGCGCGGTCTCTATCGAGCGCGGCAGGGTTGAGGATAAAACCGTATGCGCCGCACCCGCCAGATCAATCAGGCCCTGCGGCGGACGCTCATCAGGGTGCAACCCGGCGCGGTCGTAACGCGCCCACCAGTCGCCATATTCCGCCGACGTGATCTTCAGATCACGCGAGAGATTTGGGCGCCCGTGTCGAACGGTAATGATCCGGCCTGTCATGAATTCTTTCTAGCCCTAGTGGGAGCGCTTTATGGCGCAGTTTTTAAGCCGCTATCAAGGCTTTAACGTGAGCGGCGGCGCTTGCCGCCAGCGCTGAGCGGTCATAGCCGCCCTCCAGCACCGAAACCAGCCGCCCGCAGGCCTTGTCTGACGCAATTGCCGCGATCTCGGCGGTGATCCAGGTAAAGTCGTCCTCATGGAGCATGAGCCCGCCTACCGGGTCGGCGTGATGGGCGTCAAATCCGGCGGAAATGATGATGCAATCGGGGTCGAAATCGGACAGCGCCGGCAGAAGTTATTCTCCCCAGGCGCGGCGGAACGCCTCGCCGCCCTCGCCGGGCGCGAGCGGCGTATTGGCGATATTGTCGAATGCGCCGCGATCCGTCGCGAGGCCGGTGCCCGGATATTGCGGCCACTCATGCGACGAGGCGTAGAACGCATTTTCATCGTTCCAGAACGCAGCTTGCGTGCCGTTGCCGTGATGGACGTCAAAGTCGAGCACGGCGACGCGCTTGGCGCCCCCCAGCATTGCAAGGTGCGTGCGCGCATAGACGGCGGCGATGGCGGCGGTGTTGAACAGGCAAAACCCCATCGCCCGCTCCGGCTCGGCATGATGGCCCGGCGGGCGCGATGCAACGAAAGCGTTTTGCACCTCGCCGGCAAACACCGCATCGACTGCGGCGCAGGCGCCGCCCACGGCGCGCAACGCCGCCTCCAGTGAGGACGGTCCCATAAACGTGTCGGCGTCGAGTTGTGCGAGCCCGGATTTGGGCGCGGCCTCCTCAATCGCCAGCCGGTATTGCTCAGAGTGCACAAGCTCAATCTGTTCGCGCGTCGCCATCGGCGGGGCGCGCCGGTCCAGCGCTGCAAACACCTCTGCCTGTAGCACCTGATCAACCGCCGCATAGCGACCGGCATGTTCCACATGTCCGGGCGGGACTTCATGGCGCTGAAAGATGGGATGGGAGAACAGCAAGGTTGTCATTACGCTACCTATCGCCGATCTGCGCCCCTGCGGCAAGCTCGACCGCCGCTGCGGCGCGGTCTATAAGGAAGCCTAATATCTGGTGCAAATAGGGGTGCGGGTTTTTGCTATGAAAAATTTCTTGATTGTCGTCATTGGCGGGCTCGCGGCGCTGTTATTGGTTATGGTTGCGCGCACCATGCTGATGGGCGGCGGCTCTGTAACGGCTGCCGCGCCCGCCGACTTTACCGCTTATGACGGCGAGGCTATCGCCGCGCGGCTTGGAACCGCGATCCGGATACCGACGGTGTCAAAAAGTCTTGAAGCAACACCCGATGCGCAGGCTTTTGCCGGGATTGCGAAATTTCTGAGCGAGGCCTACCCGGCGGCGCATGCGGCGATGGAGCGCGAGATCGTCGGCGAGTACTCGCTGATCTATAAATGGCCAGGCACGAACATTGGCGCGGACACTGGCGCGAATACCAGCCCGCAAAAACCTATCGGCTTTATCGCCCATTTAGATGTTGTCCCGGTTGAGACGGGTACGGAAGATGAATGGACGCGGCCGCCATTTTCCGGCGCCGTACATGATGGCTCGGTCTGGGGTCGCGGCGCGCTCGACAACAAAGGCCAACTCATCGCGCTGATGGAAGCAGCCGAACGGCTTGCAAGCGAAGGCTTCGCGCCGGCGCGCGACATCTATTTCCTGTTCGGCCATGACGAAGAGCTTGGCGGCGACAAAGGCGCCGGCGCGATTGCCGCACATCTGAAGGCCCGCAGCGTCAGCCTCGCCTGGACTATTGATGAGGGCTCTGGCCTGGCGCAAGGGATTGTTCCGGGGATTGAAAAGCCGGTCGCCCTGATCTCCACCGCCGAGAAGGGCTCGGTGACGCTGCGCTTTACCGCGCGCGGTCAGGGCGGTCACTCCTCAACCCCGGCGCCCGACACCGCCGTCAGCATTCTTGCGCGCGCGGTCCTTGCGGTGACTGACAATCCCTACCCCTTAAAGCTTGATGATAATGTGATTGCGTTTTTGCACGCGCTCGCCGGCGAGATGCCGTTTTCTCGCCGCCTGATCATGACCAACCTATGGCTGACCGGGCCGCTGGTGAAGGGTCAGCTGAAGAGCGACGCGCTGACGGCCGCCTCGCTGCACACGACGACGGCGCCGACCATCATCAAAGGCGGGGAGAAGTCCAACATTCTGCCGCAACAGGCGACCGCAATCGTCAATTATCGCATCCATCCGCGCGATAATGTCGAGGCCGTGCGCGACCGAGCGGTCAAGCTGATCAATGACGACCGGGTCACGGTCGAGATCGCCGGCGGGCGCGAGCCGAGCCCGCAATCTTCAGCATCGGGTGAAGGTTATCGCGCCATCGCCGCGACAACGACGGCAATCTTCGGCGATATCGTTCTCGCCCCGGCGCTCACCCTTCAGGGTACGGATAGCCGCCATTATGCAGACATTGCCGACGATAACTACCGCTTCACGCCATTCATCTATACGCCGGATGATTTACAGCGCATTCACGGCACTGATGAGCGGGTGAAGATTGAAAATCTCGCGGGCGCCGCGGCCTGGTATGAGGCATTGATGCGGCGAACGGCAGGAGCGGCATCTTAGCCAAGCGGCCACCCCTCAGGACGGTGCTCGACGATCTCAACCACATCGCCAGTTTTAATCTCGACGCCATCGCGCGGGAACGCATTCCAGCCGAATAGAGCGCCGGAAAGGTTTGGGTGGGCGGAGCGGCGGATTTTGCCGAGACTTCTTAGCGGCTCTTTGCCAAGGCTTTCGCCCGTCGCCTGGTCTTTTGTCGTCACCACGCAACGCACGCAAGGCTTGACGAGATCTATCACGACCTCGCCGATCTTAATTACTTTCCAAAAATCCTCCGCCCACGGCCTATCTGCGTCGATGACGATGTTGGGGCGAAACCGCTCCATGCCGACGGGCGCGCCGCCATTGCGGGCGATCTCCTGGTTCAACGCCTCCAATGACTGCGTGGTGGTGATTAAAAACGGATAGCCGTCAGCGAAGCTGACCGGCGCGGGCGCGCCCCACCGCCCGGAGGTGTCACGCATTGCGGCGCCATCCATAAAATAAAACCGCACCGTGCGGCCCAACGCATCTGACAGCCAGGCATCGGCAGCGACGCCCGCATGCAACGCCTCGACCCGGTCGTTCCAAATCGTAACGCTACGCCGCTCGCCATCTTCTGGCGTTGCGACGTTAAACTCGTCGCGACCCTCGAACGACAAAGACAGGCCCTCCCCACCGGGGATCGCCATCAACTGCGCCAATGAAGGGCATTCGCGCTGGGTCAGAAACCTATCGTCAGCGTCGGTCGCCAGCCAGCGCCGGTCATGGTGAAAGCCGCGCGCATTTGTTATCGCCTGATCGCAATTGACGGCGCGCGCGCCCTTGACCGGGTAAATCTGCAAAGATGCGACGCGCATCGGCGCTCAACCAAGGATGTTGTTGGTCAGGGTCTCAGCCACGCCCGGCGGCGGGGTCGCGTCGTCGGGCACGAAGAAATCGATAAACAACTTGTTCGAGGCATCGACCCGGTATTTCTCAAAGTCGGTTACGCCGTTCTCGTAAAGCAACGTGTCGTCGATGAAAAAGTTACCGGTGCATTCGCGCGCCGGCTTGGTAAAAATCATATGCGCGGCGTCAGCGATAATTTCCGGCGTGCGCGAGGCGTTCACCAATGCGTCGCCGCCAAGGGCGAATTTGACCGCCGCGGTCGCAATCGCCGTGCGCGGCCACAAGGCGTTAAACGCAATGCCGTCATGTCTGAATTCTTCCGCCATGCCGAGCGTGCACATGGACATGTTAAACTTCGCCATCGAATAAGCGACATGACCGGCGAACCATTTGGCGCTCATATCGAGCGGTGGCGACAGGTTTAATACATGAGGGTTGTCGGACTTCTTTAGAAAAGGAATGCAGGTTTTTGATGTCAAAAAAGTACCGCGACCATTGATCTGGTGCATCAGATCATAGCGCTTCATCTGCGTCGCCTCGGTCCCGGTGAGCGAGATCGCCGAGGCGTTGTTGATGCAGATGTCGATGCCGCCAAACTCCTCGGCGGTTCTCGCAACCGCCTCGATGACGGATTGCTCGTTGCGCACATCGACGATCAACGGCAGCGCCTTGCCGCCGGCGGCCTCAATTTCCTCCGCCGCCGTATAAATCGTGCCCGGCAGGTGTTTGTGGGGTTCTGAGGTTTTCGCCGCGACAGCGATATTGGCGCCGTCCGCCGCCGCCCGCTTGGCGATCGCAAGACCAATGCCGCGGCTGGCGCCGGTGATGAAAAGGGTTTTGTCTTTTAAAGACGGCATGGGCGATTCTCCTGATGCGGCGCTGATGCGACCTTAAACGGCTGCGCGGCCCATGCAATCAATCTATCATCGGACTTTCCGCCTCATCCTCTCTATCGCAGCCGCGGCAATCACAACCAAGGACGCTGCAGGCCTCTTGCATTGAGCGGACGCGCTGAACTGTCTCAGAGTGCTGCAGGGCGCCGTCCGCCCGACGCGTTATTCGGGTCTGATAGATCGCCACATGATCGCCGACCACCACGCATCCGACGCCCATTTCATCGACATGCCGTTTGATCCTTTCCAACAGTTCCATCTCGAAACTTCCACACTAATCTGCAAGCAGCCAAAATCTATTTCCGGCCCTCTTCGCCCTGTCTATTTTGACGATACTGATAGACCACATTAAATTCCGGCGCTGTTACTTGGTTTATTGAAACAGCTTCCGGTTGAGTGCAACATGGCGCCGCGCCCGAAGAATAACAAGAATTAATCTTGGTAAAGATCATAGAATAATTTGAATTAAATGCCGGCTACTAGAGCGTGTTCACAAAAAGTGTGGGCGGTTTTTGGGTTCGAGCACGCGACCACTAAACAATCTAGACTGCGTCCCCGATTCGACAGACAGTGAACGCAGTCTAACCGCAACGCCGCCAGGAGATATTCAAAACATCCACGCGCGGCGGCACGCGAAACCGCATTGGCAGACCGACCATGCCGGCGCCGGAGGTGGTAAAGATCTGCACGCCATGTTCTTCGCGCAACCCATAAGCAATGTCGCCGCAAACACCGGTCATCAGGCATGTCAGAACAGGCAATTGGATCTGCCCGCCATGGGTGTGGCCGCCGACCAGTAAATCGGCATGCATGCCGGGCCGAAAGTCATGCAAAGTCGCCGGGTTATGGGTGAGGACGATGCGCGGGCGCGGCGACGGGGCTTCGAGCAGCGACAGCTTCTGGCGCCCCGCCCATTGCTCCGATAGCCCGACCAGTTCAATCGCAAAGCCGCTGTTGGAGAGCGTTAATGGCTGATTGTCGATCAGCCGGACGCCAAGCGCCGGCAAGGCTTGGTTCAACGGCGCGCTCAAATCCGGTCCCGGCAGGCCGAGATCGTGATTGCCGAGAACTGCAAAGACCGGCGCCTTGATATCGGCGAACGCCGCGAAGGTCTCATCAAAGCGATCCGGATGAAGGAAATAAATATAATCGCCAGACATGAGCACCATGTCGGGGTGCGCCGAATTCACCGCCGCGGCGATACGGCGGATCGGCATGGCGTTGGCAAATAGCCCGTTATGGGTGTCGGAAAAGACTGCGATGCGAACCGCACCGGCGCGCTCAAAACACCGATCGAGCGCAATCTCATGTTCCGCCGTCAACAAGATACGCGGTTCAACAAAACGCGCATAGGCAAGCAGGGTAATTGCCGTTGCAAACCCCGCCCATGCATAACGCGCAAAACCGCGACGCCGCACGACCAGCCACAGCGCCAGCGGCGCCGCGATAAAATACAGATAGCTGGCGTAATAGATCGCCAGTTTTATCCACTCCATGGGGCCGATGCCGGTCATATCCCAGTTGCCTAAGGTCTGAACTGGGCCGGCAAATGGCAAAAATCAGATCACTTGTTGATCATTTCCCGTCATGCGGACGGGTTTGGTCATCAAATAATCTTTTTCAGCCCCGACCGAATGACAAGCTACCGCCAGCGGCGTTTGCGCGCCTTTTCCGCCGCTTCCCAGACCCGGAGCGCGTTGCCGCCGAGGATTTTTTCGATCGCCGCCTCGTCATAGCCGCGGTCGATCAGCCCCTGGACCAGTACCGGATAGCTTGAGACATCTTTGAGGCCCACAGGCAGGCTATCGCCGACGCCGTCATAGTCCGAGCCGATGCCGACAGTCTCGACGCCGGCAAGCTCCACAACGCGGTCAATGTGATTGAGGACATCATCGAGCCCGGCAAACGGAAAGGGGTGGGTCTCGCGCCAGGCGTCGTTGAAAGCGGAGCGCTCTTTGTCCGTCATTGCGCGGCCGGTTTTTTTCTCTTCCGCTTCGCGCGCCGCATCGCGCGGTGCTGAATATATGTTGGCTTCCTCGGTCAAAAACGGCGATCCGTAATTGATCATGATGACGCCGCCATTCTCGCCAATCTTCACAACCAACTCATCCGACAGGTTGCGTTGAAAACCGGGCGTGAAGTGTCGTAGCGAGGAATGCGATGCGATTACCGGTGCGCGCACAACCGACAAAACATCTTCGATCGCCGCATCGGTGATGTGGCTGACATCGACCATAATGCCGAGATTATTCATGACACGGACGACCTCAAAACCGAATGGCGACAGCCCGTCCCATTTCTCGTTCTCGTCATATGATGAGTCTGAAATATGGTTGGATTTGGAATGCGCCAGAGTGATGTAGCGGATGCCACGATCGTAGAAATGTTTCAGCGTATCGAGATCGCCTTCAATCGGCGAGCCGTTCTCCATCCCCAGCGGCAGGGCGACCCTGCCCTCGCCGGCGATGCGGCGCACGTCTTTGGGCGAGTAAGCGATCTCAAACTTGTCCGGGTGCTGAACGGCGACGCCCTCCATCAGACCGATCAGGATATCGGCGCGCGCCCTCGCGCCGCCCTTGCCCTCATAAGCGGCCGCGACATAGATCGACATGAACGGCGCATCGAGCCCGCCAGCTTTGGCGCGCGCATAATCAAAGTCGATGACCTTGTCGCCCGCAGCGACATCACCGCCATCATTGGCAATGGTCGAGGGCGCATCGATATGCCCGTCAACAATAATCATTTGCCGCGCCAGCTCTATGGCCCGGTCGGACGGCTCAGCAGCGGCGAGCCCCGGCGCCAAAATCGACAGGCCCGGTATAATCAGGCCCAGTATGATAAGGAAGGTGAGAAGTGCTCTATTCATTACGGCGCGCCCCTGTTTGCTGGTTTTTCTGGCCGGAACCGAACGTTACGGCGGCAGCTGGCGGCGAGCGTATCCTATCGCGCCAATCGGCTCCAGCCCCTGCGTGTTCACGCATTTTTGACCCAGAAAAACCGTTAAGTCCGATGGCCTCGAAAAGGTTTGCAAGACCATCGGGCTTAACGGTTTGCTGGAAATGCCAAGACTGCGCTCAGGCTTCCGCGACGACAAAGACTACCGCACGCATTATTCCGATGCCACCCGCGATATGATTGCGCGATGGTATCGCAAGGAAGTTGATGCGCTGGGGTTTGAGTTTTAGGAGAGCCGAGCAAAGAGGCAGAAACGGACAAAGGTCGAATACAACCGAAAGTCCGCCCCTACCCGATGTGTTGAAAAACTGCAAATTGGTTAATTGCGCGTATAAGGATGATGTATTCAGTCATCATTATTAATCTCAGCGCTGAATTTGTTGCAAAAAGAATCGCTGCCAAGCAATCTTGTGCCAAATTGTTGCGCCGCGAAATTTGACCCCCAACTTTTTCAACACAATCACCCAATGCCGGATATTTCCTAAACCGAATTCCTCGCCTATGCTAAATCCCAAAGCGCGAATCTGACAAGTCCCAAGGGGAGGAAGGCGTGGCGAGAGGACGAACGCAGCGAACTGCGACCGTTGGCGTTACCGAACATGGCAACTCGGCGGTGCTCGTTACGGTCGCGTCTGACGGTGAGCTCCTTGATCGCCGCCGCATCGACCTAACGACAAGCGAATTGCCAACGCACCCGCATCACCATGAAGGGTCGTGGGCGGTGGGTCGTTACAAAAACAGCCAGTGGGCGCGAGAGATTTCGCTCGACGAGGCAGTTGAACTTGTCGAGCGCGTGCGGGTTGCCGCAGCGCGCGGTGCGCGCGCGAGCCTTGAAGCGCTGGCCGCGGCGGCGCCGATGCCGATTACGCGCATCGCGATCCGCGTATGTCCCAAGCTTCCGCCGACAGTTGAGGAACGCATCAAGGACAACCGCGCGCAGACCGTCGCCGACACCGTCATGTATCGCGAGGCCCTCGCGACGGCAGCCGAAGCGCGCGGCTGGTCCGTTTCTTGGTACGACCGCGAGCGCGTGTTTCACGACGCGGCAACGGTGCTCGGCTGCGAGGACATCAACGCTTTACTTTTGGCGATGGGTCGATCAATCGGGCCGCCTTGGCAGGCCAAACACAAGCTCGCAGCAGCGGCGGCGCTTGCAGCCACGGAGCAACCCGCGCGATGAACGACCGTTTTTGCGCCGAAGGGGACCAACTCTTTCGACTGCTCGACTTCCACTTCCAGGACGAAGCCGGCGCCTCACCCGCCCAACAAAGCCGGATCGATCCGCGCGACGCTTGCCGCCCCCGCCGTGATGGTCGGCGTCAGGCCTGCCGCTTCGACCAGATAATTGTCGGCGAAGAATTTTGCGATGGCAATTTTGGCTTCGAAATAGCCCTGACCGTCGCCCTCTTCATTGGCGGCGATGGCCGCCGCAAGAGCGCCGCGCGCGAGGTAATAGCCGCCGGCGACATTGCCGAATTGTTTGAGATAGGGCGTCGCGCCGGCAAGCACGTCTTCCTGATCGCGCTTGGCGGCGGCCAATAGCCAATCCGTAGACGCCTCCAGCGCATCGACCGCCTCGCTGAGCCTTGCGCCAATCGCTGCGACCTCCGGGCGCTTGGCGGCTTTGGCAAGCGCCGCCTCGTCTTTAACTTTTTGAATGAACCCGTGCGCCGCCGCGCCGCCATCGCCTTGCAACTTGCGGCCAACCAGATCGATCGCCTGAATACCGTTGGTTCCTTCATAGATCGCAGCAATACGCGCATCGCGCATATGCTGGGCGGCGCCGGTCTCTTCGATATAGCCCATGCCGCCATGCACCTGGACGCCGAGCGAGGCGACATCATTGGCGCGGTCGGTGGACCACGCTTTGGAGATCGGCGTTAACAGACCTTCAAGCGCGGCGGCGGCTTTGCGCGCGTCTTCGTCCGGCGCATAGCGCGCTAAGTCATAGGCAACCGCATTGGCGTAACAGATCGCGCGCGACGCCTCGGTCAGCGCTTTCATGGAGTAAAGCATGCGGCGAACGTCGCCATGTTCAAAAATCGCCACCTGATCACCGGTCTTTACTCCGGGCAGACGCCCCTGTTTGCGATCTTGCGCATAAGCAAGCGCACGCTGATAGGCGCGTTCAGCAACGCCGACGCCTTGCATGCCCACGTCTAGGCGCGCAGCGTTCATCATCACGAACATGTTGCGCAAACCTTTATGCTCTTCGCCAAGCAGCGTGCCGGTGCATTCGCCGTTCTCGCCAAACGCCATCACACAAGTCGGGCTGCCATGCAGGCCCATCTTTTCTTCGAGCCCGACACACTGAACATCGTTGCGCGCACCCAGCGATCCATCCTCGCCGACGTGAAACTTAGGGACGATAAACATCGAGATGCCGCCAGCGCCCTCCGGTGCATCCGGCAGCCGCGCCAACACCAGATGGATGATGTTGTCGGTCATGTCATGATCGCCATAGGTGATAAAAATCTTCTGTCCACTGATTTTATAGCGGCCATCTTCCGTCGGCTCGGCTTTGGTGCGGATGCCGGAAAGGTCAGAGCCCGCCTGCGGCTCGGTCAGGTTCATGGTCCCGGTCCATTCCCCAGAGACCATCTTTTCAAGATAGAGCCGCTTTTGCTCGTCCGTCCCGGCATGCATCACCGCCTTGACGGCGCCGGTGGTCAAAGTGGTGCCAATCGCAAAACTCATGCAGGCGCCGTTGAGCGCATCGACCATGGCCACCGCCAGCGTCGTCGGCAGACCCTGACCGCCAACTTTTTCCGGGAACGCCAGCGCGTTCCAGCCGCCGGCGACATATTGGCCATAGGCGTCGGCAAAGCCCGGCGTCGTACGCACAACACCGTTTTCCAGCGCCGCGCCATCGGTGTCACTCGCCTCATTGAGGGGCGCTATCACCTGGTCGCAAAACTTTCCCATTTCCTCAAGAATCGCCGAGACCAGATCATCAGAGAGGTCGTCAAACCCGCCGGTTTTTTCCAGCGCGCCAAAACCCGCCATATGATCGAGAACAAACCGCATATCGCGGACCGGGGTGGAATAGGTCATTGGTCGCATCCTTTGGTACAGATAATAGCTGTTGTCCCTATATGGCGTGACAATAGCCATAGCGCCAGCGCAGTCGGCAGATAGCTTGCTAACGTAACGCATTAGCATTATGCAACAAATTTCGAAATTACCGGTATATAAATCCGATGGCAAGAAACGCTGCTTTGAAATTTAATTTTGATGCGTATGGCATGACATTTTTTGCTCGCCACTTACACCGGCTGCGTCTTGTGATCAGCGACCAGAGCGATACAATCTTTGAGCAAGCCGGTATCACTGTTCCGTCGCATTGCGCCTCTCTCATGCTGCTCCTCGCCGAGCATGAAGAAACCCCGGTGATGAAGTTGGCGGACGCGCTCGGTTACTCTCATCAACTTCTTATTCAACGCATTGCGCTGTTAGAAAAGCATGGCTGTGTTCGCAAATACAAAGACCCCAGCGATCGCAGAAAAAGTCTTGTAAGTTTGAGTAAACGCGGCCGCAATGAGGTCCGTAAGGTTCAAAAGGCGTTACCCATAATTGATGCGGGCATCAGGGATGTGATGTCCGGGCATGACGGAGATCTGCAGCAAAAAGTCCAGGATGTGAGATTTGCTCTGTTGAAATCCCCGTTATCAGAGCGGGGGCGCACCGCCAAAGATTAATCTCCAAAGGAGCCGCATCACTTCAACGCCGCCCACGCCGCTGCTTTATTGTCCTCAGAGGAAATAATATTATGAAATATATTTCGCAATCACTTGCGGAATTGATAATGGCGCGCTATCTGATATGGCGCAGCCTCGTTACTGCAGGCAAATAACGCCTTACGCGGTACACTACGAAGGCACAGACCTTATCATTAGATAATTGGGAGCTATTGTCAGTGACCAGAAAAACCACAATGAATTGCGTTGCAAAGCTTTGCACGCTGGCAGTGGCCCTCGTAACGGTTGGATGCAGCGCTGGCGTCAGCACTGGCGCCCGCGCGCAGGCGCCCCCCGAGTTACTCATAACGCCCGGCGACAATAGATTACACACGCCAGAATTCGAACCTTATGAAGTGGAATATGCAAGCGCCTTTGGTCGTTTTTATAACCAGGTCAGAAAGTTTATCGATCAAGGCGGCGAAAAAATAAGCGTCCTCAACATCATCGAAATGCCGCAAGGCGTTATCGTCGATCATCGCACAATTGACGCCGCAACTCTCCGCATTGAAACATTCAGCAGCCCCTATTTTGCATGGGGTAAAGAACATGTTTATATGCAGTCTTCGGCCGATAACTATAGCTTGGTCCGCATACCTATTGATGGCGGCGACCCTATTCACTCTACAGGCGCGCTGGAGAATAATGGATATTTCGACAGCCTGGGTTTTTCTCCAACGCTGGCGGCCATATTGCCGCTTGACGTTGGAACAAAATTTCGAATGCCAAAAGATCAACCCCGAAAAAACGGTAGTGTCGTTTCTGTACTAGCCAATTACGAGGTTGTCGCAAAAGAAAAGCTGAGCTTACCGTCAGGCGTCAGCTGCGATTGCTGGGTGATAGAAGAAACTTCAGAAAATGGTTCGATTCATAAATATTGGATCAGCCAAACCGCGCCCTTTTTGCTTCGGCGCCATCGCGATATCGGCGGAAAAAGAGATTTTATCTCGGACGTCATAGCCTTCAAGCCGCTTTGAAACGCAGCGCAAGCTAAGCTCTAAGCTTATGCGGTCAAATAATTGGCTCGGGAGTAATGCAATGAACAATAATACTTTCGGAAAATATTTAACCGCGGGCGCGGCAGCCTTTCTTACCCTGGTTCCAATCTCAACGGCCATGGCCATTGACCCGCCGCGCCAGGAAGATTTCACCGTTGCCGACGGCCCCGTCATGGAGAATTTCAATTTTCTTGAGGGCGTTTGGTCCGTGGAAAGTCACAGCCTCCAACAACGCATGGCGGACGAAACCGTGTGGCTAGAAAACCACATGGAAACTGAGTACCGTGTTCTGCTGGACGGTCTTGTCGTCATCAATGATACATATGGCGCGTTCAACGCCCATCCCATGCACGGCATTATGATCCGAGCCTATGATCCCGACAAAGATGAATGGCAGTTTCATTGGATGGGCAAGGCCTACCCACATTTAACCGAACAGGTTCGTGGACGGTTCGAAGATGGCGTCGGCGTATTCTACGGAACAGAAACAAATAATGACATAACTTACAACATGCGCTTCCGTTGGAAGATGATCACAGAGGATCACGCATTCTGGGAACAGTCCTATCAAAACCTACAAACGCAGCTATGGGAAACCAACCGGACCCTCGATCTAAAGCGAAAACTGTAACGGCAGATGATTGCCGCTGGAAATTTCCTGTTAGGCTGATATAGCAGCCTAATGTCGATATTGAACAACACTGACGTTAACAACGCAGCCGCCATTATTCGCAAAGGCGGCCTCGTCGCCATGCCGACGGAGACAGTCTACGGGCTGGCGGCGGACGCGACCAGTGACGCTGCGGTGGCGCGGATTTTTGCGGCCAAGGGCCGGCCGCAATTCAACCCGCTGATCGTTCATGTTGCGGATGCCGACATGGCGGCGCGTTATGTGGAATTTCCGCCCCTCGCCAAGAAGCTCGCCAGCGCATTCTGGCCCGGACCGTTAACGCTGGTTCTGCCGCGCAAAGCCGATTGTACGATCTCTCTGCTCGCCAGCGCCGGGCTCAACACGCTGGGCGTGCGCGCGCCGAACCATGAAATCGCGCAAAGCTTGATCCGCGCCGTCGATCGTCCGCTCGCGGCGCCGAGCGCAAACCTGTCAGGAACGATCAGCCCGACACTGGCCGAGCATGTCCGGCAAGGACTTGGCGACAAGATTGATATGATCCTTGATGGCGGGCCATGTCTGGTTGGGGTTGAATCAACGATTGTGAAAATTGAGGGCGATGCGGTTTTTCTATTGCGCCCCGGCGGCGTTGCGGGCGAAGCGATTGCGCGTGTTGTTGGCGTGCCTGTTTCAAACGCACCGCATACAGACAGCCCGCAGGCTCCCGGCATGCTCGCCAGCCATTATGCGCCGCGCGCGCCTTTGCGCCTCGACGCGGCGGCGCCGGAGCCCGACGAGGCGTTCCTTGGTTTTGGAAAAGCCAACGCAGAAGGGCCAAATGCGCTCAATCTCAGCCCAAGCGGCGATATTACCGAAGCGGCGGCCAATCTTTTTGCTTATCTGCGCACGCTTGATCGTATCGCAACAACACGTGGCCTGAAAGGAATTGCGGCGGCGCCCATCCCCATGCAAGGGTTGGGCGATGCTATAAACGACCGATTGGCCCGCGCTGCGGCGCCGCGATAAAGGCAAGAGCGATTGGACCGTCAATGCGGGAAACTTTGATCAAAGATGATGAGGGCGTCATTATTCGTTCTCTCTCGCCCGATTGCGCTGAGATCAGCGCAGCTTGGCGGCTGGTTTATTACCCACCTGGCGTGCGCATGAAAATGCATCGCCATGAAGTGGCTCAGCTCTCTGTTCTTCTTTCCGGGCAGGTGCGCGAAACCACACGCCATGGCGATTTTGACTCCCGTGCGATGTTGATGGAATTCAAACCGGTAAATTTTTCACACGCGAATGAGTTCGGTCCTGACGGCGCTCTGTTGCTGTCAATCAATATCAATCCAGATACGTTTTGTCTGCGCGAGCATTTTCATACGCAAGAATGGCGGCTCAGCCCTGGCGCTGACGTTCGCCGGGAATGGGCGCTCCTTGCCCGGAATATTGCCGCAAGCAGTAATACTAATAAAGATGAAATGGAAACGATCACTGCTGACCTTTTGGTCGCGCTCATACAATCTGAAGATACGCCTGACGCATCGGCGCGACCTGGCTGGCTTGGGCGCGCCTATGACGCCATCATCGAAACAGACGAGAGCATCGAGACGATCGCCCGTGACGCCGGCGTCCACCGCGTACACCTTTCACGATCATTCCGACGCTTTTTTGGCTGCTCTATTGTCGAACGCCGCCGCCAAGCTCGGCTATCGCTGGCAATCCGTCACCTAACGCAACACGGCGCCCTCGCAAGTGCAGCCAGTTACGCCGCCGGCTTTGCCGATCAGAGCCATTTGACCCGCACCATGCAACAACAAACCGGTTTGACGCCCACGGTGCTCAGAAACTTGTTCCATCTATGATGTTACAAGCGTTCTAGACTCCAAAGCCCTTTCTTAGGAACATGGCGCCTTCCGGTATTCAGTTTCATGAGGATTGGTATGACCTTCAGGACTTTCGTCGCTGTCGTTTTTTCGGGCGCCTTTGCAGCAATCACCGCCCCCCCGGCGCATGCGGCGCATCCGTCAGCAGACGCCTGCGGCGGTGCTGCGATCAACAAGGATGAAGGGATCCGGGACGGGCGCATAGTTTCGCGCGCAATGGAACGGCGTGTTGAGCAATTTCTTCAAGACGCAGACGCAACGCCCGGCGCAAGCATCGTGATCGTTAAAGGCCATCGCATTGTCTATGCTCGCGGGTTTGGGTTTCGCGAACTAGAAGACTGCTCAAAAGCAGCGCCCGATACGCGGTATTATCTAAAATCGACCACGAAATCTTTCCTTGGCGCCGCGGCCGCGGTTTTGCACGAAGAAGGCGCCATTGAGCTCGATGCGCCGATTGCGGATTATTTACCTGACCTTGCGCTTCCTGAGGGCGCCCCGGGAACCGCAATATCCATCCGGTCGCATCTCACCCATACCCAGCCTTATTTCGACGCTGGCCTCAATTACCGCACAGCTTTTCCCGGCAATTTACCGGACAAGGAAATTGTCGCGCATGTCAACGATTACGCGCGTATGAGTGACACAAGGTACCGCTACTCGAATTTCGGGCCGATCATGGCCGCTCATGCTATCGGCGCGAAAACCGGAACGCATTGGCGCGATTTCATTGCCCAAAAAGTCTTCACCCCCGCCGGCATGACAAACAGTTTCACATCAATGGAAGAAGCAATGAAAGGGCCGATGGCGATAAGTTATCTCGGCGCGCAAAACGACGCCTATGAGATGACGCAGACAAAAACCGACAGCCAAATGCACGCTGCCGGCGGGTCGGTCTCTACCGTTGCCGATCTCGGGCGTTGGCTCATTATCAATTTGAATGGCGGCATGATAGACGGCGCGCAAGCCATCCCCCAGCGCGCCATTGAACAGGTCCAAGCGCGCCAAGCGCAGCTCAAGGCAAGCTATTCAGAATATAATCGCTTCGCCTATGGTCTCGGCCTTTACAGCGCAGAATATGATGGCGATCTATTGCTCCATCATTTTGGCGGCGAGACACACATGTCGTTCATGCCCGAACATGGGCTCGGCGTCGTGGTGTTAGCCAATGAGCTCGGCTTCGGCAGCGTCGTCACCCACCGGCTTGCCTCAACAATTTACGATATGATGCTCGGCAAACCGGATATCGACGACCGCATCTCGCGCCGCCTCAAAGAAATTGATGCCCGAAAAATCAGCTTCGTTGATCGTCTGGTTGGCTATCTCGTGCAAATGGAGAAACAAGCGCCTGTTGGCGAGCCGAAATTCACATCAAATGAACTCATCGGCGACTATGTCGATCCGCGGCTCGGGAAAATGTCGGTGGCGCACAATGATGGCGGCCTTAAACTAATCTTCGGCGCCCTCTCCGGCCCTTTAACATATATCAGCGGCGATGGTTATCTTGCAGATTTCGACCCTTGGGGTGGTCCGCCGCAGCTGTTTGTTTTCCGTACGGACGAACAACAAGGTTTCGTCCTCGACTGGGGCGGCCGGATATTCGAGCGACAAGAATAACAGCGCCCTCACAGACGCCGCAAACTATGTAGCAAACTATTCTGGCTTTTGATATTTCAACAAGAACCGATCGGTCTTGCGCCGAACCGCGGGATCGAACACGCCCATGTCATATTTATCATCCGGGTTGTGCAGAAGGTCGCTTTCTTCGATCAGAACAAAACCGGCCGCTTCCGCCAATCCCTTGACGATGGCCGGGTCGATCCGGTGCAGCGTACCGCCAGAAGTCTCGGGCGATCCCGCAGCCGCGGCATGATCGAGAATGACGAAAGTTTTGCCGGGTTTGAGCACCCGCATCACTTCGCTATAGGATTTATCAACCTCGCCAAAACCTTCGCTGCCTGCCGGCGTGAAATAAAGTTCATGCGGTCCTAATATCCAGGTGGCGATGTCGACAGAGCCGTCCGCGGCGTCAAGCTCATCAAAATCGGTGCGCGAGGAGCGAACATTTGGAAGCCGGTCATCAGCGAGGCGCACATCAACCGAATCGCCAAGAAAATTGTCGAAGGCTTGCGGGTTTTGCATAATCACTTCGCCGTCTTCGCCGACAATCTGCGAATACATCTCGGTGTAATAACCGGTCCCCGCCTCCAATTCTAAAACCGTCATGCCCGGTTCCATTGCGGTGAAGGTTAAAACCTCAACCGGCTTGCGCATTTCATCATCGGCCACGTCTGCGTCGGGACGCGATGGGTTGGCGACGCTGGCCGCAGCCAGTGCTGCATAATCCACAGCCGCCGGCGCCGTATCGGCAGCCTCGGGGCTTGTCGTGGTTTCAGCGGCCCCGGTGTCAGCCTCAGGCGCGCAGGCAAGCAGGCCAAGCGCGGCGCAAGCAGCAAGTACGGTTTTGCATGTTTCAATCTGGATCATTTGCTCTCTCTCGATTTTCCCCTAAACGGGCCAATACAAAGTCCCGACCGCATCTATTATCAGCAATAGTGGCGGCGCGCAAAAGCCCGGACCAAAACACCCGATCCGCCGCTAATCGCCGGGTGCTATAGGCGCCGGCAATGACAGGCCCCATAGTAGATTTCATGACCACCACCAATCGCCCCGCCCCTGACCAGGAAACACTTGACGCAATCCGCCGCGCCGTCGGCCCCAAGGGCGTGGTGACCGGCGATGACGCTGCGCCGTTCCTGTCGGAATGGCGCGAGCGCTGGCCCGGTGAGGCGGCGCTGATCGTCGCGCCGGCAAGCGTGGGTGAAGTCTCCGCAGTGGTTAAAATCTGCGCGCAAAACAATGTCGCAATCACCCCGCAAGGCGGCAATACCGGCCTTGTCGGCGGCCAGATCCCGTTTGGCGACGAGATCTTGCTGGCGTTAGGACGGATGCGCCGGGTGCGCGAGATTGAACCTTTGAACAACACCATGACGCTCGACGCCGGGGTCACACTCGCGGCCGCGCAAGCGGCGGCGGCGGAGGCGGGCCGTTTGTTTCCGCTATCCATCGGATCGGAGGGCTCGTGCCAGATAGGCGGCGTCATCTCCACCAATGCCGGCGGCGTCAATGTGTTGCGTTATGGCAATATGCGCGAGTTGGTTTTGGGGCTCGAAGCGGTGTTGCCCAATGGCGAGGTCTGGAACGGGCTGCGGCGCCTGCGCAAGGACAATACCGGTTATGATTTAAAACAACTGCTTATTGGCGGCGAAGGCACGCTCGGCATCGTTACCGGCGCGGTGTTGAAACTGTTCCCGCAGCCGGTAGAAAAAATCACCGCTTGCGCCAGCGTTGACAATGCGGCGAGCGCCGTCGCGCTGCTCGCTCATGCCCAAGCGACGACCGGCGGCGGCGCGACCAGTTTTGAATTGATGGGCCGGCGCTGCATTGATCTGGCGCTGAAACATATTCCGAACGTGCGCGATCCGCTGGAGAGCTCTCATCGCTGGTATGTGCTGATGGAGTTCTCGTCGGTACAGGCCGGCGTGCTTGGCGGCGCGATTGAGGCGATGCTGGCGGCGGCGCTTGAAAAAGACATCATCAATGACGCGGTGATTGCGCAGAGCGAGGCTCAAACCCAAATGCTGTGGCGCATCCGCCATTCGATTTCCGAGGCGATCAACGGCGAGGGCCTGGGCGCGCGCCATGACGTCTCGGTGGCGACCAGCGACATCCCCGCCTTTCTGGATAGAGCCGACGCCGCCGTCGAGCGCCTCGCACCCGGCGCGCGTATTGTCGCCTTCGGCCATATTGGTGACGGCAACATCCATTATGACGTGGTTGGGCCCGAGGGCGCCGGCAAACATGCGCTTGACGACAAACGCAGCGGCATTGAGGCTGCGGTCTATGACATTATCGATCAGTTCAACGGATCGATATCCGCCGAACACGGCATCGGCCGTCACCGCCGCGCGACGCTCGCCAAGCGCAAAAGCGCGGTTGAACTCGAGATGATGCGGGCGATAAAAGCCGCGCTCGACCCGCAAGGAATTATGAACCCCGGCAAGATGCTTTAAACAACAAGGAAGATACTACCTATGCTGATGTTATTGTCGCCAGCGAAGATGATGAATTTTGACCCGGTTCCGGGTGCGCCCAAAGCGACGCGGCCGGCGCTGGCGAAAGAAATCACTGAGATAGCCGAGGTTGCGAAGAAACTGAGGCCCGCCGAGCTGAAAAAGCTGATGGGGATTTCCGACACGCTAGTCGATTTGAATTATCAGCGGTTACAAGCGTTAAAGACCTCCGGCAAGGCGCCCGGCGCCAAACAAGCAGCTCTGACCTTCGCTGGAGATGTCTATCGCGGGCTCGACGCCAACAGCCTTAACCCCGCCGATCTCGAATTTGCGCAAAGCCACTTACGCATTCTCTCCGGCCTATACGGGTTGCTGCGCCCACTCGATGCGATCCAGCCCTATCGGCTTGAAATGGGCTCGCGGGTTAAAAATCCGCACGGGGCCAATCTCCATGCCTTCTGGCGTCCGGTCATCGCCGCCGCCCTCGACAAAGCGGTCAAAGCCCATGACGACCCGACCATTGTCTGCCTCGCCTCAAACGAATACGCAAAAGCCGTAGACAAAAAAGCGCTCGCCGCGCCGTTCATCATGGTCAACTTCAAAGAGGTCAAAGACGGCAAGACCCGCGCGATTATGTTATACGTCAAACAGGCGCGCGGCATGATGGCGCGCTGGGCGATTGAAAACCGCATCGAGAAGGCCGGCGACCTCAAGAAATTCAAGGTTGGCGGCTACAAGTATTCAAAACCCCTTTCCTCCGACGACGAATGGGTTTTCACAAGACCGCAACCGGCGCCGAAGAAGGGGTAGGCCATCTCTTTGCACAGCAAAGGAAAATGCGGGCCGGAGATAACAGGCCCGTGGCAAGACTCGGCGCACCTTGCGGATGATTTTTCCTTCAAAAAATGGCTTTAGCCGCGCCAAGGAATACGGCATCGAAGACGACGCGAGCGAAACAGAAATCTACGCAAGGAAACCTAATGAAACGAGACCTCGCTATTTTAACTTTTCAAACCCTTGATGGCGTCATGCAGTCGCCTAAATTGCCCGAGGAAGACCCATCGGGCGGGTTTAGGCATGGCGGCTGGGCGGAGCCGCATTGGGACGGCGTAATGGAGCAGGTTGCCAAAGAGGCAATGGCCGCGCCATACGATATTTTGCTCGGCCGAAAAACCTACGAAATATTTGCACCGCATTTTTCCGCCGCCGGCGGCGAGCACCCGATGAACAAGGCGACAAAATTTGTCGCCACCTCCACGCTGACGAAACTTGAGTGGAACAACTCTGTGATCCTGTCGGGAGATATCACAGAAGAAGTCTCTCGCCTCAAGAACCAAGACGGTCCTTTGCTGCAAGTTCACGGCAGCTGGCAATTGATCCAAACCTTGCTTGCCGATGATTTAATCGATGAATTCAGAATCTGGACATTTCCCGTCATTGTCGGCGCCGGCAAGCGCCTGTTTGGCGAGGGCGCCATGCCGAAAGACCTGACGCTCTTGAAAGCGGACATCACATCGACAGGGGCGACGATGAGCATCTATCGGCGGGGCGGCAAGGCCTGACATATTGAGTTGAAGTGCGTGGTTCCGCCGAAAATAGACTGGTTTTTCGATACGCACGGCTGTGCAGCAAGACTTAACTCGGCACCCCGCTACGCGCAAAAACGCTATCAAGTATGCGCCCCAATAGCAGCGCTGTATTAATGTATTAATACAGCGTGTGCAGCCAATCTCGACGAAGAGAACTACCCCGCAAAACTCGCGGAATTATCGGCGCCCTGTTGTCATTTGGCCTCAAGCCCCATGTGCTGGCGCTGCCATATGCGCAAATTTTGCGCTTTTCTCTTGACATTGCGCAATAAGTGCGCATATTAGTGTGACAGTTTTGTGACTGCGCCGTTCGCCAAGCGATCATATCCGCGGAAGAACGGGGTGTTAGGAGTAATGTCATGGCGGCCATTTCGCATCCGGAGGACTTTGCGGTCCCGGAAATCACATTTGGACCAAAGACGGTGCGCGCTGTTTTCTACGTCCTGGTTGGCGCAATCGCTATGGCGGTCGCCATCCCCGCAGCGATCATGACTGCCGATGTCGGCTTGTTTGACGAGTGCTTTGCGGCGGCGGAAATCTGCGCAGCGCTGTAAGCCCTATTCCGCTGGCAGGTTTTCCAGAAAAAACTGCACGGCGTTGGCGCCCATAACAGCGCGGATTGTTTCATCGTCAAGACCCGCATCCATCAACGCTTGCGTCAACGCCGCCAGCTCGGCAGCGTCGAAGGGCGCGGTTACTGTGCCGTCAAAATCTGAGCCGAGCGCCACATGTTCCGCCCCCAGAAGATCAACCGCATAGGCAATCGCCCCGGCGATGCCTTGCGGCGTCGGCTGACAGATCGCACTCTCCCAGAACCCGACGCCGATCAGCCCGCCGGCATCGGCAATTTGCTTCATCAGCGGATCGGAAATATTACGCGGGCTGTTGCAATGACCTTTGACGCCGGTATGAGAAACGATGACGGGCCTATCGGTCCGAGCCAGCACATCGCGCACCACGGCTTCCGATGAATGAGCCACATCGATGATCATGCCTTTCGTGACCGCCTTATCGACGGCGTCGCGACCAAATTGCGTCAACCCTCCGCCGCTGATCCCGTGCAGCGAGCCGCCGAGCTCATTGTCGAAAAAATGCTGCAGCCCCATCACCCGCAATCCCGCATCATAAAGCCGGTCAATATTGCCTAGATCACCCTCTAAGGGGTGCGCGCCCTCTATGCCGTAGATCCCTGCAAGGGCGCCGCTGTCGAGAGCGGCTTGTAAATCTTCCTTGTTCTTTGCAAAGATGAACCTACCGCCGGCGCGCACCTCCAAAGCATCCAGGCGCCCCGCCTGAAAGGCCGCGCGTTCATAGATCGAGCTCCAGGTCGCGATTGGCCAGCGTTGCGCCACCATCAGCACAGTTAAGCCATCCGTATCGGCGCTGTTCTCATCCAGATTTATGCCGCGCGGTGTTTTGGTGACCGCGGTAAACACCTGCAGCGCAACACCGCCCTCGCGAAGCCGCGGCAAATCTGTGTGGCCGCGTTTATGGCGCTTGGCCGGATCACGCTGCCAGAGCAGCATATCGGAATGCAGATCGGCGACTGGAATGGTTGCATGAAGAGCCCGCGCGTCATCACTGATGGCGTAAGCCTCATGTGGAATTACCGCATTATGGGTCGCATCAAAACGCTGCGGCATCACTCCGAAAAATACGACTGCGCCGATAACAATCAGCGCCAGTCCAATATAGCCAATCCATTTCATGATAGGTACTCCCAGTCCCGGGAGAACACTGGCCTGCGCCAAGGCTTGAAGTCAACGCGATGTTGCAGAGGAGCCGAGCGCAGCGTCTAAACTAATCATCCCCTATCGCGTCACGAACCTCTTCCAGCATCGGCAGCGATGGATCGGCATCATGCCAGATATCGCCGAGCTCCCCATATGCCTCTTGCGACGTCTGTTGGTCACCATGCGCCGCCGCCGCGCGCGCCAGCCCGAGCAGGCTGTTTGTCCGCCGCTGGGAATTTGCCAACTCATCTTGATAGGCCTGCGCCGCCATTTCCGTTTTGCCGAGCTCCAACAGCACGTCGCCCAGAAGCTCTCCGGTTGGTTTAGAGAGGCGCGGAGGGCCATATTTAAACGGCATCGTCTGAGCGCTCGCATGAGCATTGCGCATCAGCGCTTCGGCGGATTTATTTTTGCCCTTGGCCAGCGCAAACATTGCATCAAGTTCGAGGTGCAAAATATCCACCTCCTCTTGCCTGATAAAAATTTCGGGATTGCCCTCGCCGCCAGCGCGAAGTTTTTTATAAAACTGTTTCGCCACCTTGAGATCACCGCGTTTGATCGCAGCGAAGGCGCGGGCAAAATTATAATGTACGGTCGGAATATCCACGCCCTCCGGCGCTGACCAATTGTCGAACGCATTCCAGTCCTCGGCGTCAAACATGTAGCGCGCAACCATCGCGCCATAATAAGCGCGCTCGCGCCCATCGGCATTATTGTTAAGACGATCGCGCATTTTCCCGAGCAATATTTCCGCATCCGCCAGGCACCCTTGCTGAAGGCGCGCATAATGGAGCCAATAGGTGTAATGCCTCTCCTCTTTGCTCATGACATCTGTGTCGGTTGTCTTTGCTGACTCAACAGCAAATCCGCGCAGATTGGCCGCAACGACATCATCCCATAACCCAAGCGCTGTATATATATGCGAGGTCATGTGCTGCGCATGAGCCGCATCCGGCGCAATTTTGATGTATGCATTCGCCATCGGCAGACCTAAAATCGCGTGCACGGGATCGTCGAGCGAATGAATAAGGTAATGCGCGGCGCCGGGATGCGATCGATTGGCGTTCCATACCGGCATAATCACCGCGGCGGCGCGTATATATGTCGCGTAATCCCGGTTGGCGCTTCCCACGCCCAGAATGGACAGCCCGTAAAATGCAGCGATTTCCGGATCACCCGGGTAACGCTCATAGAGCTCACGCATTTGATTGCGATAAAGCACATCACGTTCAAGCTTGCTGCGCCCATGGGAAGCCTCGGTCATGCCAAACACGGTTTCAGCCGCGCGGATAAAACCCTGCTCACGCCTGGTTGGCGTGTTTTCCTCGCGCGCCTCTTGCGTCGCGCCCAGCTTCATCAACACGGCTTGGCCATCCTCAGGCCATTGCTCCGCCCACAAGGCATGATGGTAGGTCATCGCCTCACCCCAATAGGCCATGGCAAAATCGGGGTCGATCTTTTGCGCGCGCTGGAAGGCCGCCCTCGCCGGGGCGTATTCGAAGCTATGTAAATAAAGGACGCCGTCAATAAAATCCGCCTGCGCTTTCGCGGCGCCGGAATTTTGAAACTCCAGTTTTCCGAGGCGAGCCGGTTCCGCCTGAGCCTGCGCGGCGGGCAATAGAACTTGAGCCACGCTCAGTATAGATACAAATACGCTGATAAATATTGTGTGCTTGATCATGGCAATCTGTCCCTGAATTGAAAGCAGCCTTTATCGTTTGTCGCGGGGGTCTGAACTCTACACAACCGATAAGCTATCGACATGTTGCAAAACCTGACCGCAACGGTCAACGTATCGTTTATCGGGACATCGTTGAACGGGCGCCAAACGCTGATAAATCTTTTGCAACATCAATGTCTTGAAGGCTTTCCAGCATTTCGGTCTGATAATATTGCGGCAAAGTTTTCATCGTGTCGGCGAGCGCATGCTTGGTTGACCAACGAACATTCTCGAACAAACCCGGCGCGGCCCGCCGCCGCGATAAGCCGATCAGCCAATAGCCGCCATCTTCGGCCGGACCGAACACAGCGCCGGCGCGGCCAAGCGCTTTGAAAGCCTGGCGCAGGTGGCTGGCGCGCAAACCCGGCGCATCGGCGCCGATGATGAGAACCGGCCCCTGGGGCGCCGCCCTAATGGCGCGCGCCATACGCGTCCCGAGATCGCCCGGCCCTTGCGCCATACGCGGCAGGCGCGGCGGCCACACAATGTTCCAACCCGTTACCGCCGAGGGCGGATCAACCGCAAGACATGTTCGCCAGCCTCCCTTGACCGCCTCGGCAATGGTCCGCTCCGTCATGATACGGAACAATGCCGCGGCCCGGCCCATGCCAATGCCGGCGCCAAGCCGCGTCTTGACCTTGCCGGCGCGCGGCGCCTTGACAAATATGATGACGGTTCCGCGCATCAGCGATAGGATTTCGCGAGATCTTCCGGCGTCGCGCCGGTGTGATAGCGCAACAAGCGCCACAGATTTGTCGCCGCCTGCCGAAAATAGCCGCGACGTTGATAACGCGCCGCATCGGTCACGGCTTTGGATTTGAAGACATGGAGCGCGCTGCGGCCTTCATGGGCGATGATGCGCTGGACGATATCGACATCTTCAAATAGCGGCATGTCGTTATAGCCGCCGACAGCGTCATAAAGCGCCCGCGAGACTAGCAATCCCTGATCCCCATACGGAGTTTTAAACAACTGCGTGCGCAACATCGCTCCGGCTGAAAGCAGCTGAGGAGCCAGCCCCGCCGCATCAAAACGCAGCGTGAAAACACCGGCGCGCGCATTTGCATCATCGCCGGAAATGAACCGGCGCGCCTCATCCGCCCAGCCCTCCTCCAGAACCGTATCGCCATGGAGAAACAGCAACCACGCGCCTCTGGTCACTGCTGCCCCAGCCACGAGCTGCCCGCCCCGGCCCGGCGGCGCCGTCAACACGGTTGCGCCAAAACCATCGGCGATCGCTGCGCTGGCGTCGTCTGAGCCGCCATCGACGACGATCACCTCTTTCACCAGCCCGTCCAGCGCCGGCGCGACAAGCGCATCAAGGCACAAAGGCAAGCGCGATGCTGCGTTAAGGGCGGGGATGACGATCGAAATCATGGCCTCCTCTTAGAGCCTGTTTCAACTGTCTCAAAGCGCCGGCAATGCACCGCACGCCGCCAATTCGCGCACTTTTCCTGAGTTGGTGAAAGTTTGTTCTTGATTTGTTCTGTCGTAGTGATAGCTTTGCTCATGGCCCGCGCCGCGCATCTTTCCCTTCGTCCTCCGAGCCCAACTGAGGACAGCCCTTCGCCCAAGGGACCGCCCCTCCCGGGGAAAGGGCGCGGCGCGCGGTCCAACGCTTCTGGCCGCTATGAAAGCGAACGCCGCGAGACGCAAGATGACGGCTGGGACGCCAGCCAGATGCTGGACCCGGTCAATGACGGCGAAGAACTGCCGCCCCTGCGCACCGAGGTGACGCTGGAGCGGCCGAAAAAAATCATCAACAAAAACACTTCGCCCTATGTCGGGTTTGACCGCTCGATCAATCCCTATCGCGGCTGCGAGCATGGGTGCATTTACTGTTTTGCGCGGCCCTCCCACGCCTATCATGGCCTGTCGGCCGGGCTTGATTTCGAGACCCGGCTGTTCGCCAAGCCCTCCGCATCGAAACTATTGCAAAATGAGCTGTCGAATAAACATTACAGACCGCGCGTTATCGCTATTGGAACCAACACCGATCCCTACCAGCCGATAGAGCGCAAATTCCTGATCATGCGCGGCATTTTGCAAACGCTTGCGCGCTTTAATCATCCGGTGACGATCCTCACCAAAGCCCATCTCATCACCCGCGATCTCGATATTTTGGCGCCGATGGCGGACAAGAACCTCACCCGGGCGATGGTCTCGATCACCACGCAAGACAAGGCGCTCGCCCGCTCCATGGAGCCGCGCGCCTCTTCCCCGCCCAAACGCTTTGAGGCAATCAAGCGGCTCGCCGACGCCGGCGTCGAGACCGGCATCATGACCGGGCCGATGATCCCCGGGCTCAATGACGATGAAATGGAAGCCATCATGGAAAAAGCCGCCGATCTCGGCGCCACCTTTTCCGCCTACACCATCATCCGCCTGCCGCTTGAGGTCTCGCCTTTGTTCCAGGAATGGCTGGAGGCCTATGCGCCCAATCGCGCACGGCGCATCATGCGCCATATTCGCGATATGAATGGCGGCAAGGATTACGATCCCTATTGGAGCCGCGGCGGCGAGATTAAAACGCCCTATGCGCTGCTCATCGGCCAGCGCAACCAGGCGGCCCGCGCCCGCCTCGGCTTTGACCGCGAGCGCTCACGCCTGGACTTATCGCAATTTCGCGTCCCATCAGAGGTGTCCGGGCAGCTGGGTTTGTTTGAATAGGCGGGCGGCTAAACCGGTTTTCCCCAGGCGCAGTTGGATGGCGCTCGCGCCTTTTGCGTCGGGCGCGACTCGGGGGATAATTGCGGTATCGAAATGGATTTACCGATGCCCGCCCAGATACCCAGCTTTGAAATTGAAGACCAAATCCCCGGCCTCATCGCCGGGATTGACGAGGCCGGGCGTGGGCCGCTGGCGGGGCCGGTGGTCGCGGCTGCGGTGGTGCTGGATCCGGCGACAATGCCGGCGGGCCTGCGCGATTCTAAAACCCTCACCGAAAAGCGCCGCACGCAAATCGCTACGGAAATCTGGAAGACTTCCGCCGTCGGGGTCGGCGTCGCCAGCGTCGATGAGATTGACGACATCAATATTTTGCAGGCGACGCTTCTGGCCATGGCCCGCGCGGCGGCGAACCTGCCGGTGCGACCGGCGGCGTGCATTGTCGATGGCAATATCAAGCCGCGGCTCGTTGTGCCCGCCTATACGGTGATCAAGGGTGATGCAAAATCCTTCTCCATCGCCGCCGCGTCGATTATCGCCAAGACCACCCGCGACCAGATGATGCGCGAGCTTGCCCGCGAATTTCCCGCCTATGCGTGGGAACGAAATAAAGGCTATGGCGTCGCCAGGCACCGCGAAGCACTCAAAGCACACGGCGTCACCCCACATCATCGCAAGAGCTTCGCTCCTATCCACAATATGTTGTATGCGGACTCTTCACCGGCCATGTGTTGAAAGGTTTCGTTAACCTCGGTTAACGCTCTGAATCCATTAAAAAATTCAGACCGACTCTTGACGGCGACTCGCCGCCGACTCAGAGTGCCTGTCCTTAAACACAGGGGAACGGCAGTGACCGCGCGTAAAAACAAAAACAACAAAAGCGATATCGACAAGCATCTCGACACCATCATCAAAGGCGACTGCATCAGCGCGATGAAAGCGCTTCCCGAGAGCTCTGTCGATCTAGTGTTTGCCGACCCGCCCTATAACCTACAGCTCGGCGGCGACTTGACCCGGCCGGACAACTCCCGCGTCAACGGCGTCGATGATGACTGGGACAAGTTCGCCTCATTCAAAGCCTATGACGAATTTACCGAGCAATGGCTCGCTGAGGCCCGGCGCATCTTGAAGCCCGACGGCGCAATCTGGGTGATCGGCTCTTACCATAATATATTCCGTGTCGGGACGGCTGTTCAAAACACCGGCTTTTGGATTTTGAACGACGTCATCTGGCGCAAATCCAATCCGATGCCGAATTTTCGCGGCACGCGGCTGACCAATGCGCATGAAACGCTGATCTGGGCGGCGAAAAGCCAAAAGTCGAAATACACATTCAACTACCGGGCGCTGAAGACCGCCAATGACGATCTGCAAATGCGCTCCGACTGGGAGTTTCCGATCTGCACCGGGCAAGAGCGCATCAAGGACGCCGACGGCGCCAAGCTCCACCCGACCCAGAAGCCCGAAGCCTTGCTTCACCGCGTGCTGATCGGCGCGACCAATCCCGGCGACGTGGTGCTCGATCCGTTCTTTGGTTCCGGCACGACCGGCGCGGCGGCAAAATATCTCGGCCGCCATTATATCGGCATCGAGCGCGACAAAACCTACATCGCGGCGGCGAAAAGGCGCATCGCGGCGGTCAAACCGCTCGGCGCAGACGATCTCCTCACCCAGCCATCACCGAAAGCGGCGCCGCGCGTGCCGTTCGGTCAGGTGGTCGAAAACCGCCTCATCAAACCCGGCGCGAAACTCTATTCCCCGCGCGGCAACCACGAAGCCAAAGTCCGCGCCGACGGCTCGCTCTATGTCAAAGAAGGCGAAGACGAAATTCAGGGCTCCATACACAAGGTCGGCGCCGCCGTACAAAACGCCCAAGCCTGCAACGGCTGGACCTATTGGCACTACGAAGCCAAGACGGGGCGCAAGCCGATAGATTTTTTAAGAGACAAAATCAGGAAAGAGATGCGAGGGTAAAGCCGCCGATCTATTCCGGCAGAAAGGTCGAACGCCGCACGCAATTCATGTATAAAGACATTATGCGCCGCTTAGTGACGATCATCGCTCTAGTTATTTCTGGCGCCGCCGGTTGCGCCCCAACCGAGAAGGTATGGGACGCTTACTATCACGAATCGCCCATCGTTAGTTATAGTTCGACATTTTGTTACGGCAGATGTCCAATTGTCGACATTTATGCATACGAAGATGGGGGCATCGTTTTTAGAGGTTCACGGCCCTATCGACGGTTTCCAAAAGAACGCCCTCGCACCAAACATGCTTCGCCGACGATGACGTATTTTGAAAACACGTTTTTCTATGACCATACAAAAACCGAACAAAACACCTTTTATGATCTCTTGGACCAACTCGAAGACGCCGGTTTCTTTGACTTGCAGGATAAGTACACAAGCTCTGTTGAATGCGGTCGCTGGCTAACTGACTCAAGCACCCACATCATTGAAGTGCGTACAGGCGACCGCTGGAAAAAGCTTGTATACTACAAAGGTTGCTCGGATTTCGAGGATGAGGCGGTCGTGAAGAATATAATGGACATCGTAATGAGTGGACTGCGAGTGCAATACTTCATCGATAAGCACCTATCGTACGAGAAAGAAAACGCTGCCGAGAAGATGGACGGGAAGGAAATGCTTGCGCGCCAACGGCGTCAAGCAAAATGACGGGAGACAGCCAATGAATCAACAATCCGCAAACACAATACGCATGGCCGCGCCTCTCGCCGCAGCGCTGTTCATGGCGCTCGCCGGTTGCGCCGGCGGGCCGGCGCCTGACGATCGCCTCAATGCGACGCTGTGGATGCAACAGGCGGTGGAATACAAGGCGGCGACGGACGGCGTTTATGCGCTTGCGTCCATTCGCCTCACGGAGGCGCTTGCCGATCCCGCCTGGACCGCTGTGCCGGATGTTCAGGGCGGCGATTTCGGCGACCTGCCGCCGGCGATCATTCTTGATGCGGACGAAACCGTTCTCGACAATTCCGCCTATCAGGCAGGGCTGATCAAAACCGGCGGCGTCTATTCTTCCGAAAGCTGGAATGCTTACGCCAATAACGGGTCGGCGGGCGCGGTTCCCGGCGCCGTCGCCTTCACGCAGGCGGCGGCAGCCAGCGGCGTTACAGTCTTCTATGTCACCAATCGCGATGCAGTGACCGAGCAGGGCACGGCAAACAACCTTGCGGCCCTGGGCTTTCCCATGAGCGACACTGTAGACACCTTGATGACAAGGAACGAACAGCCCGACTGGACCTCGCGCAAGGGAACGCGCCGCGCCGCGGTTGCGAAAGACTATCGCGTCCTGCTTCTTCTCGGTGATAATTTCGGCGACTTCACCGACGACTATAGCGGCTCGTCGGGAGAGCGCCGCGCGGTCTATGAAGCGCACAGCGCACATTGGGGCCGCGACTGGCTGATGCTGCCGAACCCGGCCTATGGCTCATGGGAGGCGGCGGCGTTCGGCGGCGACTACGCCCTCTCCGAGAAAGAAAAGCGCCGCCGCAAGATCGACGGCCTCACCGGCTGGACGCCTGACGAATAGGCAAGCGCCCGCTTGCAGTCGTTACATCTATCATGGCGCCTGCGCAGGGCGCTTTACCAATAGCGCGTTCGCTCTACAACATTCCCTCATGACCTGGGACAAACAACGCGAAGAACTCAAACGCCGCCAGGCCCTTGCCGAGAAGATGGGCGGGGCGGAAAAGCTTGAGCGCCAGAAGGCGCGCGGCAAGCTTGATGCGCGCGAGCGTTTGCGCCGCCTGCTCGATAAAAATTCTTTCCGCGAGATTGGCAAGATCGCCGGCAAGGGCGCCTATGATGCGGACGGCGAGCTTGCCGATTTCTCACCATCGAATTTTATATTCGGCCGTGGACGGATCAATGGCGAGGCCGTGGTCGCCAGCGCCGATGATTTCACCGTGCGCGGCGGCGCGGCGGACGCGGCGATCCACCGCAAATTTGCCCAGGCCGAACAGATGGCCCACGAATTAACGCTCCCGCTGATCCGTATGATCGACGGCACCGGCGGCGGCGGCTCGGTCAAAATGCTCGAAGATATGGGCTTCACTTACGTACCCTTCGTACCCGGCTGGGAGCATGTGGTCAAAAATTTGAAAACCGTGCCGGTCGTGGCGCTGGCGCTCGGGCCCACAGCAGGGCTCGGCGCGGCACGCATGGTCGCGAGCCATTATTCAGTGATGGTGCGCGGCGTTTCGCAGATTTTCACCGCCGGCCCGGCAGTCGTCGCAGGCATGGGCGCCGGTAGTGATGCTCTCGACAAGGAGCAATTAGGCGGCGCCGACATCCACGCCCGCAATGGCGTCATCGACGACGAGGCGGCAAGCGAGGATGAAGCTTTCGAGATGGCGCGCGCGTTTCTCTCCTACCTGCCTGCGCATACAGGCGCGCGGGCGATGCGCACAACGCCCCATGACAGACCAAACCGCAAAGACGAAAAACTCCTTTCCGCCGTGCCGGAAAATTCACGCGAAGCTTATTCCATGCGCAAAATTCTCGAGATGCTCGCCGCTAAGGGGGCGGTGTTTGAGATGGGCCGGCGCTGGGGCCGCGCGGTGATTACGGCTTTTGCACGATTTGACGGCTGGCCAGTGGCAGTCCTGGCGTCGGACCCGACATTCCTTGGCGGTTCATGGACGGCGGATACGGCGGAAAAAGCCAAACGCTTTATTCAGCTTGCAGAGCAGTTTCGCCTGCCAGTCATTCATTTGGTGGACAATCCCGGCTTCATGATCGGGCTGGAGGCGGAACGCGCGGCCACCATCCGCCGCGGCGTTGAGGCGATGAATGCTGTCTATGAAGCGTCGGTTCCCTGGGCCAGCGTGATCATTCGCAAGGCTTACGGCGTCGCCGGTGCGGCGATGTCCGACCATACGCGGTTCCAATATCGCTTCGCCTGGCCGTCGGGCGACTGGGGCTCGCTGCCTATGGAGGGCGGCGTTGAGGTCGCCTATAAAGCAGAGCTTGAAAAAGCGGACGACCCCATCGCTGCGCTTGCCGAAATCAAGGCGCGGCTCGCACGCGTTACCTCGCCGTTCCGCACCGCGGAGCAATTTCTCGTTGAGGACATAATCGACCCGCGCGAGACGCGGCCTCTGCTGTGCGAGTTTGCAGAACTCGCACAGAGACGACTTTAAGTGCGGAAGATTATGCCTGGACTAAGTTCTTCCTACGCCGCTTCCCGAAGAAGCCGACCAAACCCATTCCACTCAAAAACAATGGAAGAGCCGCTGGGATGGGAATTTCGGGCGCGGTGAAAAACACTTGCGCCGTATCCAGATCCGCCGAGTTCACTAATGATGTATTGGTTACGCGAATGAACGAGAAAGGACCGGCAAACGCCCCGTTAATGTCGATCCCGTTGATTAGCGTTGTGAACACACCGAGTGAAAAGAAGGATATACCGTCGGCGCTGAGAGCGACGTCGTACATTTCGTTACTACTTTGGCCTACATCAATAAGTTCAAAATCGACGCCGGCGCCATCAAAGAACGACACGCCGAACCCAAAGGTTATTGAACCCAGCAGGGACGGAGGATCGAATGTGTTACTCAAAAATGCGCCGCCATTATCCGGCGCGCCGGTAAGTATGCCCGACCCAAAAAAAGTAACATTTTGCGTATCCGCTGTGGTCGCGAACACTGCCGCCTGAGCAGTATTCGTGTGTACAAAAATCATTGCAGATGCAAGCGCCATCACTGACGCTACTGATTTAATATTAAACATCATCTCCCCCTAATTATCACAATAATTAGACATGGCGCCCGCCGCCAGTCTTACACCAAGCACTACTTGCAAAAAATACTTCAAGGCTTGGTTGATTCGAATTTAGCACAAACTTGAAATAAATCAAAGCGAAGTTTGCACCCGCGTTAACCATGAAATTGGGATACGATCGCCACAGTCCAAAACATATCCGGCGCATGCAAGCCCCGCCCACTCCTTCGCGAGTTTGCTGAGCTGGCAATGGGTTTTACGCGGTCATGCTCTTCTCGTGGCGCTCGCCAAGTGCATTAAAGTCTACTACTCCAATGACTTTATACGGACTATCTAGCGCACCAATGGCGAGCTTGCCTGCGACAGCTGACGCGTCGGGCCTGGGCTCATCGGCCTCTGACAACTCAAGGCGGGCGCCTGCCTCATCGGTCTCATCGCCCTGGCGCAGCTCATCAGCCTCGGCCTGGCGCTCGGCCCGGGCATCGGCGGTTGCCTGAATGATCTGGGCTTGCGCAGCCTGGGCGATGGCGCGATCCGGACCGGACGGGTCCGCCGGCGCCAACGCCGCGGCAGCGACGATGCGCATCTTGGCGATGGTCGCCTCGGGGCTGGCTTCCGCAGACATATCGATCGGCACTGAGCCGCCTACTGCATATTGCTGGCCGTCGGGACCT
The DNA here is from genome assembly GCA_021776415.1 of Hyphococcus sp. Taxonomy (GTDB): domain Bacteria; phylum Pseudomonadota; class Alphaproteobacteria; order Caulobacterales; family Parvularculaceae; genus Hyphococcus. Next base: position 68,476 of record JAJFFY010000057.1, on the reverse strand, counting down.
TTTTGAAAGGAAAAGGAAATCGCGCCGCCATGACGGCCTGCGGTGTTCTTGTGGGCTTGCTCATGGGCGCGGACTTCGCGGTCGCGCGCCTTCAATTCCTGAACGGCTTTTTCTTCTTCCGCCGACAGCTCGCCGAACCCGCGCTCTTCGTCATGGCCCACTGTCGCGTCTTCACTGGCGGCCTTCGTCTGATCGGCGAAATTCACGCGGGCTTTTTCCAGCCCCTCAGCAGCCTCGACGTCAGCATTGGCCTCAGCATTGGCAGCGCTGGCTTGCGTGGCGTTGGCTTCCGGCGCCGGTGTTTGCTCAGGCTTTTGTGCGGCGGCAGGCTGTTCTGCGCCCCCGCGCGCGGCGTCGATAGCGCTGCGCACCAGCGCACCAGAAAGCGAGCGGTCGCTCGCGGTCGCGATCGGCGCCGGGCGTTGACTATGATTGGCGTCATCTGCGCGCGCGGTTAACGATTGCTCGCCAAGCTGGCGCAGGGCCGCGCCCGGATCATTTACCAACCGGTCGAGGCCTTTGGCCTGAATTCCCGTCACCGCCAAAATCTGGCGCGCGGGAAACGCAGATATAGAGCCGAATCCATCCATAACAGACTAGTTTTACCACGCAACAATCAATAAATGATTATTGCCGAAATGTTAAAGCCTACCGATAAAATTTGATCCTGTGGCGCAAACTTCAATCCACTACTCCACTTTCACCGCCAGCGTGTCGTGATGAGCGCTAATCAATGAGCGCAGGTAAAATGAAATATCGGACCGGCCTTTAAAGCCTGCGTCTTTTGCCGCCTGCTCTTTATCTTCATCTGTTGCAAACGCCGGCGCAGCGAAAGCCACAAGGTTTTTGTGAAAGCCGATGGTGAAGACATCAACATCAGAGCCGGCGGCGCGCCGGAAAATCATGTTGGTGGTCTGGCCGGTCGCGTCGAGATAAGTGTTTTCCATGCGCCGTTGACCGATGAGTTCATTGAGCATCCCCGGCGCCGAATGGAACATTTCGATGTGATAGAAATCATTTTCCTCGTACGCATCTGAAATCACTTCGAGAGGTGGGCCAAGCGCATAGATATCTTCAGAAAATGCTAGGTACGGGATTGGCTTTGTGATTAGCGAACTATGTTTACGATTGGCGCTAGAGCGTCGCTCAGAACTGGCTTTCGAATAGTATGCCATCATACTTTCCATCGGTGAAATCATAAGCAAATCCCACTGATCTCCTTGCGAGTGGCGCATAACGAATGGCGGATACCCGCCAGCGTCATCATAGTAACCCTCAGACTTCATCTCGCTGAACCAATTTATCAATTCTTCAAGTTTGCCCGGCGCGGCCCGCACAGTGGTTACAAGATATAAATAGCCGCCTTCACGTTGTTGTGCGTTTGCCGGCGCCAATGTGACAAGGAACAAGCCTATCATTGCGAGCACATTAACCCATCCCGGCGAAAGCCGGGTTCCAGATAAGCCAAAGACTGGATTCCGGCTTTCGCCGGAATGAGCGGGAGTGGTGGGTTTTAAAAAGTTACAATTCATATCATTCCCCTCTTTCTTTCAATGCCAAGTCTAGCGCCTTTTTCATGACGGTGGGAAGCCGCGCTTGCTTCGGCACAACCCATTGCTGTTCGCGCGTGCGGCGGAAACCCTTTGGGGATATGCCGATATAGACGTCGAGCGTCAGGTGGAAATGGGTGAAAACATGCGTCACCTCGCCAATGCGTCGCCATTTGGTCGCTGCTGGCGCATGCGCCATAGCTTTATTTGATTTATCCGTCCACGGATTTCCTGGCAGGCCGAGCATGCCGCCAAGCAGACCCTTTTCCGGGCGTCGCTCAAACAGCACTTCGCCTTTTGCATCGACAAGCGCAAAGACAGCGCCCTTGCGTGACGGTTTTGGCTTTTTCGCTGGCTTGTTAGGAAAGTCTTGCGCGCGACCCAGCCGGGAGGCGGCGCAGTGCTCAACCAGCGGACAAGCAGGACAGGACGGCGCCTTGGGTTTACAGACCCCAGCGCCCAAATCCATCAGCCCTTGCGCAAAATCACCAGACCGCCGTTGCGGCCAGATCGCGCCGGCCCGCTGTTTGATTAGTGCTTTGGCGCCCGGCAAGGGCTCGTCAATCGCAAATAGCCTCGCAACGACGCGTTCAATATTGCCGTCAACCACCACCGCCGGCCGGCCAAACGCAATCGCTGCAATCGCCGCACCGGTATAGTCGCCAACCCCCGGGAGTGTCTTTAATATATCCTCCGTACAGGGAAATACTCCGCCATGTTGTTCTGCGACAACGCCCGCGCATTTGTGGAGGTTGCGCGCCCTTGCGTAATAGCCAAGCCCCGCCCATTCGCCGAGCACATCGTCAAGCGGCGCGGCTGCCATGGCGGCGATATCCGGCCAGCGCTCCAGAAACTTCAAAAACCGCGGCGCAACACTCGCCACCGTGGTCTGCTGCAACATGATTTCAGACAGCCACACCGCATAGGGGTCAGGCTTGTACCCAGCCTTGCTCTGATGCGGGCCGACGCGCCATGGCAGCGTGCGCGCATTCGCGTCGTACCAGCGCAACAGCGCTTGGGAAATTTTCGCCCTAGAGGCTTGCAACCTAGGTGTTTTGCCAAGGGTTTGGGAAATGTTTTTCGCGTCGCGCGTTTCATAGGCCATCGCTTGCCTGTATGGTGGCGCAGAGCCAATGCGTAAAGCCGCCATGACCTTTAAGACCACCAGACCCGTCCGCCGCGCCGCACCCAATGTCGGCCGCGCCAGTGCTTCGGTGTTCTCACAGCTGTTGAAAAAAACCAGCTATGCCGACCCCGCCCTATGCGATCACTGGCCGAATATTGCCGGGCCGGATATCGCCGCCTTGTGCCGGCCCGGGCGGCTGGCCGGGCGCGGCCCTGGCAAAACGCTGGAAATCCATGCCCCTTCCGGCGCCGCCGCCGCGCAGTTGCAAATGCAGACCGACGCAATAAAGACCCGGGTAAACCGCTATCTCGGGCCCGGCGCGGTGGACCGCATCACAATCATCCAGTCGGCTATCCAGTCGGCGGCGCCGGCCCCGCCCCAGGCAGGGCAAGGCCAGCCCCCTCCTGGCGGAGCCGATGACGCTGTGCTGGGGACGGCGCTTTCGTCGTTTCGCGCTGCGATAAACCGTAAAAATGGCGGTAAATAACGCCATTTGAGGGCTTGCGCCGGGCGCCGCCTTACGCGATTTTGCTGTAAATCCGGCGTGAACGCGCCGGCGCCGATTTCCTGCGGCGTTGCCCCGCCGTCGCCAACTAATGAAAGGCCTGCCCGTGATGTTGTTTTCCGCCCTCCCTTTCCGCCCTGCCTATATTGTTATTGGCGCAGCCGCGCTCGCGCTGGCTGCTTGTGGCGGCGCCTCTTCCGACGAGCCCACAGGCAGCGCCGGAGCCGAGACTATTGACAACAGCGCCACCGGCGCATTTGCAGAAATGACCCGCGGCAGCGCCGACGCAACAGTGACGGTGATCGAATACGCTTCCGTCACCTGCCCCCATTGCGCGACCTTCCATGAACAGGTCTATCCGGCGATCAAAGAAAATTACATCGACACCGGCAAGGTGCGTTTCGTGTTTCGGGAATTCCCTACCGCACCAGCCAACCTTTCCATTGCCGGCTCAATGCTGGCGCGATGCGCCGCTGATGAGGGCGGCATCGACGCTTATTTCCTGCTCCTGGACACGCTGTTTAAAACCCAGGGAGATCCGCGTCAGCGAACAGGCTGGATATTCAGCGAAAACCCGCGATCGGAACTGATCAAAATCGCCGCCCAGGCGGGGATGAGCGAAGATGACCTTGACGCTTGCATCAATCGTCAGGAGCTGCTGACTTTTCTGAACGAGAATGTGGATGCAGGGCGCAATAAATATGATATCCGGTCAACTCCGAGCTTTGTGGTCAATGGAACCGTGCGGCACTTCTCGTCGGTCGAGGATATGTCTGCCGCGCTCGACGAAGCGATTGAAAAAGCGGGAGAATAAGTTTCCCCAGGCGCTCACGCCGTGGTTGGCTTGAGGGCAGAATCGGCAATCATTGTCATTAAACGTTAAAGGGCTTTCCGGGCATATATGCGCCGGGGCCCAGCTTGCCGGGAAAACGCAGTGAAATTTACCAATGTCCGCCTAGTCGGGTTTAAGTCGTTTGTGGAACCGACGGATTTTGAAATCCGCGAGGGGCTGACCGGTATTGTCGGCCCCAATGGTTGTGGCAAGTCGAACCTGCTTGAAGCGATGCGCTGGGTCATGGGCGCGACCTCGGCCAAGGCGCTGCGCGGCGAGGGCATGGATGCGGTGATCTTTTCCGGCACCTCGATGCGGCCGTCACGCAATTGGGCGGAGGTGATTTTAACCCTCGACAATACCGATCGCACGGCCCCGGCTGAATATAATGACAATGCGGTGCTGGAAGTATCGCGCCGCATCATCCGCAAAGACGAGGGCACGCAGTCGCTCTACCGCATCAATTCGAGGGAAGTGCGCGCCAAAGACGTGCAGCTTCTCTTTGCTGATGCATCCACTGGCGCCAACTCGCCGGCGCTGGTGCGACAGGGCCAGGTCGCCGAGCTTATCAGCGCCAAGCCGCAAAATCGCCGCCGCCTGCTGGAAGAGGCCGCGGGCGTCACCGGCATTCACTCACGCCGCCATGAGGCGGAGTTGCGCTTGCGTGCGGCGGAGCAAAATATCGACCGCCTCGACGATGTCATCTCTGAACTTGAAACTCAAAAGGGCGCACTCGCCCGCCAGGCGCGTCAGGCGACGCGTTATCGCAATGTCTCTGGCGACATTCGCCGCACCGAGGCGATGTTGTGTTATTTGCGCTGGCGCGAGGCCGTAGACGCGCAGGAAAAAGCCGCTGCCGGTCTTAGCGAAATTGCCGGGCTGATCGAAGAGACGGTGCGCGTTGCCGCCGCTTCAACGACTGCACAGACCGAAGCCCATGCAGTGCTCGAGCCTTTGCGCCTCGCCGAAGCGCAAGCCGCCGCCGCGCTCCACCGCCTTACCGTCGCGCGAGAAAACCTCGATGACGAAGCCGCGCGCGCGGAAGCAGAACTCAACCGTCTTGGCGCCGAGATTGGCCGCCTGAAGGAAGACATTGCACGCGAAAAAGACCTGCGCGAAGACGCCGAGAAAGCCACCGAGGCGCTGACGCTTGAACAGACCGAGCTTACCTCGCGAGAGACATCCGAGGCCGACCGTCTTGTGGAAGCCGAAGCTGTAAAAGCCAAAGCCGCCACAGCGCTTGAACGTATTGAGCGCGCCTTTGACGAAAAAAGCGCTGAGGCTGCGGAATTTGAAGCCCGGCGCCAGACCCTCGGCGCCAATATCGCCGGCGCTGAAAGCCGGCTTGCTAAAATAGCCAACCAGATTGCCGCCTTCCACGACGAGCGCAAGCTGATCGAGCCGACGCCGGAGCAGGCGCACGCGCTGGAAGAGGCGAATGCGAAATTTGCAGCGGCCGAGCAAGCCGTCCACGCCGCCGAGGCCGCGCACCACCGCGCCGAAGAAGAGCGCAGCAGCGCCGAGGACCGTGAAGGCGCCTTACGCGGACCATTACGCAGCGCCGAGCAAAGCCTCACCGAAATCGACGCCGAGCGTGAAGCCTTACGCAAGGTTCTGGCCACGGACGATAGCGACGAATGGCAGCCGCTGATTGAGCTTATTTCAGTTGATCCCGGTTATGAAAACGCACTCGCCGCCGCCCTTGGCGATGACCTTGGGGCCGCGACAGACGATGCCGCGCCAGCCCACTGGTCGCGGCTTGGTGAGACGTCAGGCGAGATGGCGCCCGCGACGTTGCCGCCCGGCATTCGCCCGTTAAGCGATTTTGTCCGCGCGCCCACGCAACTCACACGCCGGCTCGCTTCTATTGGCGTTGTCGATCCGCAAGAAGGCGCGCGTATTTGCGCCGCATTAAAGCCCGGCTGCCGTTTAGTCTCACGCGAGGGCGATTTGTGGCGCTGGGACGGGTTTGTCGCCCATGCCAATGCAAAAACCGCCGCCGCCATCCGGCTCGAACAACGCAATCGGTTGCTGGTTCTTGAACGTGATTTCAGCGCCGCAGAGACCGGCGCACAGACCGCGCGACAAGCCCATGAGGAAGCCGCCAGCGCCCTCAAGACAAGCCAATCTTTCGAGCGTGAAGCGCGCCAGCTGTTCTCCGATACGCGCCGCTCACTCGATACCGCACGCGCCGCGCTTTCCGGACTGGAGCGCGAGCATGAGCGCGCCGCAGCACGGATCGGCTCGATTGACGAAACCTTAGGGCGCCTTGCTGAAGATCAGGCCGAAACTGAGACCGCCCATCGCGGCCTGGTTGACGACTGCGCAAACCTGCCCGATGCGGCGCTGGTTTCTGAAGCGCTCGCCACTGCGCGCGATGAAGTCGCCGCCGCCCGCGGCGCCGCCAGCGCAATGCTTGCTGCTTACAACGACATCGCCCGCGAAGCACAGATGCGCACCGACCGGCTAGGTGAGCTTGAGCGCGAACAGGCCTCATGGGCGCAACGCAGCCAGACCGCGCAGGCCCGCATTGGCGAACTTGAGACCCGGCTAAGCGAGGCCGTCGCCGCGCATGAAGTCGCCGAACAGGCGCCGGCTGAAATAGACGAAAAACGAGGCCGCCTGCTCGATCAGATCGCCATCGCCGAGACCCGGCGCAATGACGACGCCGACGCGCTCGCGACCGGCCAACAACTTGCTCAGGATACGGACAAGGCCGCGAAAGCCGCCGACCATGAGGCCGCGGAAGCACGCGAGGCGCGTGCGCGCCTCGAGGCGCAAGCCGAAGCCGCCGCCGAACGCGTTGAGGAGAGTGCAGCGCTCGCCCATGAGACTTGCGAATGCGCCCCAGATGAGCTGCTCGGCGTCGCCGAACACAAGCAAAGCAAAGACATTCCCGCCCGCGACGATATTGAGCGCAAGCTGGAGCGCTACAAGCGCGAGCGCGAAAATCTTGGCGGCGTTAATCTGCGCGCTGACGAAGAGTTAAAAGAGGTCGGCGAGCGGCTCGAAGAGCTGGGTGTTGAGCGCGAAGATTGCGAGAGCGCGATCCGCAAATTACGCGCCGCGATTGGCGGGCTTAATCGCGAGGCGCGCCAGCGCTTGCTTGATGCATTCGAGACCGTCAACACCAATTTCGGCAATCTGTTCAAGCGCCTGTTCAATGGAGGCCAGGCGGAATTGCGCCTGATTGACGCCGAAGACCCGCTCGATGCAGGGCTGGAAATTTACGCATCGCCCCCAGGCAAGAAACTCGCCTCAATGTCGCTGATGTCCGGCGGCGAGCAGGCGTTGACGGCGACGGCGTTGATCTTTGCGGTGTTTATGGCAAATCCGGCGCCGCTCTGCGTCCTCGATGAGGTCGACGCGCCGCTTGACGATGCTAATGTCGAGCGCTTCTGCCGCCTGTTGCACGAAATGGCCCAGGAGACCGACACGCGGTTCATCATTATCACCCACCACGCGCTGACCATGTCGCGGATGGACCGGCTTTACGGCGTCACCATGATCGAGCGCGGCGTCTCACAGCTGGTCTCGGTTGACCTGTCCAAGGCGGAGCAGCTGGTCGCCGCAGAGTAGCCGCCGCGTCGTCTCGCCGCGCTCAGTTTCACGCATTAAATTCAAAGACTTAAGCGAAAAATCCATTGCTTGACGCTGCGCTGCGGCGCCGTTATGGTCCCCGCGATTTCGAGGGGTGCGAGCGTTCGTTTCGCAGCCATTTTCAGGCAAGTTTATGGCGAGTGACGCCGGCAAAAACCTACCGCCTCCGCTGGACGAGTTTTCGGAGCGACTTGACGCAATGCGCGGCGAGGACGACCCGAAAGCGCCCAAACCAAGCGGTGCGGCATGGGGAAAGGCGATGCGCGCATCGTCGGAATTGCTGGCCGGCATCTTTGTTGGCTCCTTGCTCGGGCTTGGGCTCGATCGCCTGTTAGGGTCGGAACCATGGTTCCTTCTCGCCGGCATCGGACTTGGATTTGCGGCCGGACTGCGGAACCTTTCGCGGTCTCTATAACAAGAACAGCGATATCGTCCGGTAGCGGACGGTCATCGCAAGACGGGAAGTTAGCATGTACGGATTTCGCGCCGCAGGTCCCATGGAGCAGTTTGAAATCCTGCCCATTGTCGATCTCCATCTCGGCTCGATCAACATCTCGCTGACCAATTCGGCGTTGTGGATGCTGATCGGCACCGGCGCGATCATTGTCTTCTTCTTTGCAGCGACACGGCGCGCAGCGCTGATCCCCGGCCGGCTCCAGTCTGTCGCAGAAGTATTCTATGAATTCGTCTCCGATCTGGTGCGCGACACGATCGGGCCGGAGGGACGCAAGTTCTTCCCATATGTTTTCACGCTCTTCGTCTGGATTTTGGTCTCCAACCTATTCGGCCTGTTCCCAACGTTCCCCGGCGCTCCTCACGCACTGCACACCTTCACGCCCACCAGCCACCTGATCGTCACGCTGGCGCTGGCGATGCTGACGATCTCGATCGTTATCGTTTACGGGTTTTACAAAAACGGCCTCGGCTTCTTTAAGCTGTTTGCGCCTTCCGGCTTACCCTTATGGCTGATGCCGCTGTTGATTTTGATCGAGGTGATCTCGTTCCTGTCGCGGCCTTTGAGCCTCGCCATCCGGCTGTTCGCTAATATGTTCGCCGGCCATGTGATCTTGAAACTGTTTGCCGGCTTCGTGGTCTCGCTTCTCAGCGCTGGCGGCGCGGTGATGTTGTTCGGGATTGCACCGTTCTTTGGCGCGGTTGCGGTCACGGCGCTCGAATTCCTGGTCGCCGCGCTTCAGGCCTATGTCTTTGCCGTGCTGACTTGCATATATCTCAACGACGCGGTCCACGCCGCCGACCACTAACAACTTTCCCGCGCGGGCTTTGAAGGGCCAACCGCGACACCGGGACCAACGGCTCAACGAATTTTTAGGAGTGAATAAAATGGACGCAGAAGCAGCAAAACTTATTGGCGCAGGCCTGGCCTCGATCCCGCTTGCGGGCGCCGGCATTGGCCTTGGCCTGATCTTCGGTAACTTCCTATCGGGTGCGTTTCGCAATCCGTCAGCAGCGGCCGCAAATCAGCCAACCATGCTTCTCGCCTTCGCGCTGACCGAATTTACCGGTCTTCTCGGCTTCGCGATCGCGATGATCATTCTCTATACGTTCTAAGCGAGTCTAATCGCTGACTAAAAGGAGAAGACCTTGTCCGTCTTCGCAATTGTTACAAGCGCAGCGGCAGCCGCCGCCGAAGAAGCCCAGGTCCATGCGGCCGAGGCGTCTTCCGCCGGCCTGCCGCAGCTCGATCCCGCTTGGTGGCCGAGCCAACTGTTCTGGCTGGTGATTACTTTCGGTGCGCTCTATGCGTTCTTATCCACGAAAGCGCTTCCCGCGATTGCCGGCGCCATCGAAGAACGCCGCGACCGCATTGCCGACGACCTCGACCAGGCGGGTGACTTCAAACGTCAGGCCGAGGACGCCGAGAACACCTATAATCAGGCGCTCGCAGACGCCAAGGCCAAGGCCCAGGGGATCGCCGCCGATACCCGCGCGGAAATGGACGACGAAATCGCCAAATTGCAGGCCGAGACCGACGCGCAGCTGGGTAAGCAGGTTGCTGCGGCCGAGGCGCATATTGGCGAGATGAAAACGGCGGCGGCGACAAAGGTCGGCGAAGCCGCAGCGGAGACCGCGCGCGCGGTTGTCGAAACGCTGATCGACGAGGCGCCGACCGAGGAAGCCGCAAGCCGCGCTGTCGCCAGCGCCGCAGCCGGGCTGAAAGGATAGAGCCATGATCTCATTGACAAGCCTAGCGCTCGCAGCCTCAGAAGGCGCAGCTGAGACCCACCAAGCCAGCGGCGGACTTCTTCAAGATGTCTCGTTTTGGGTGTTCATCGCTTTCGCCATCGTCATCGGCATTTTCGCCCGCGCCGGACTACACAAAATGATCGGCTCCGGCCTCGACAAGCGCGCACAAAATATCGCCGATGAAATCAACGAAGCGCGGCGAATGCGCGAAGAAGCGCAAGAGCTGCTGGCGCGATATCAGCGGCGCCAGCACGAGGCCGAAAGCGAGGCCGCAGCGATTATCGAGCAGGCGAAAAAAGACGCAAAGCGGATGACCATCGAGGCGCGCGAGAAAATCGAAGCGCAGATGGAGCGCCGCGCCAAGGCCGCCGAAGACAAGATCGCCAGAGCCGAGGCGCAAGCCTTGTCGGAAGTGCGCGGCCAGACCGCCGATCTCGCCATCGCCGCCGCGCGCACGATCATTAAAGAGCGCATGGATACTGGCGCCCAGTCCGCCTTTATCGACCGGGCGATAGCCGATGTTCGCAACAAGCTGAACTAGAGCGTGATCAGGAAAAGTGGGCGCCGGTTTTCCGGTTCGATCACGCGGCCACAAAAAACCTAGAGCAGGATATGATTCAACAAAATGCGATCCTGCTCTAATGGCGCCCACGCCGTCTGATCCGCTAGCGGGCGCAACAGCAGAAGCCATCCACACATTCTGGTTTGAAGAAGCAAAGCCCGAGCAATGGTTTGTGCGCGACCCCGCCTTTGATAAAATAATATGCGAGCGTTTCAATGCGGCGCACCAGGCAGCGTGTGACGGCCGCCTCGACGACTGGCGGTCCGACCCGCGTGACGCCCTGGCGTTGATCCTTCTACTCGATCAATTTTCCAGAAATATTTACCGCGACGATGCGCGCGCCTTTGCGCAGGATGCGCTCGCACTTGAACTCGCCAAACAAGCGCTCGGCCGCGGCTTCGACCAGCAACGCCCCGACAAAGAAAAAGATTTTTTCTATATGCCGTTTATGCATTCGGAAAACCTGGCCGCGCAGGAACAATCGGTCGCTCTGTTCAAGGCAAAACTGCCCGCGAGCGATAATCTTCGCTACGCCATCGAGCACCATGAGATTATCGCACGGTTCGGGCGCTTCCCTCATCGCAACAAACTTCTAGGCCGCCAATCGACGCCGGAAGAGATCGCGTTTCTGGGCGCCGGCGGGTTTAATCCGTAGCGCTACTTACATATTCATCAGGCGCAAGCGGGCGGTTGCGCGCCAGCAACTCATCAAGCGGCAGCGAGGTTCCATCATCACGCACCATACGAACATGGCGCGATTTTAGATCGCGCGCATGAGCGGCGCCGCAGGAATGAGCAATCATCGCCACATCTTTACGCATCTTTTCGACATAACTTGCAACCCGCGGCGCCTTACCGGCCGGAACAAGCCCGCCCTGCAGACTTTTTTTGTGAGTGGTCACGCCGGTCGGACAGTTATTGGTGTGACATCGCATCGCCTGAATACAGCCGATGGAAAACATGAACCCGCGCGCGGTGTTGACCATATCAGCGCCAGCGCAATAGGCCCAGGCGACCTCGGCCGGCGTCACCAGCTTGCCCGCGGCGATCACCTTAATCCGATCGCGCAAACCCCGGCGTTCCAGAATATTTACAAGCATCGGCAGCGCTTGTTTTATCGGCAGGCCAACATTGTCCATCAACGACATCGGCGCCGCGCCAGTGCCGCCCTCGCCGCCATCTAACGTGATGAAATCGGGCGCCGAAGAGATCCCACGCCGCTCAATAGCGTCACAAAGCTCGTCAACCCAACCATAGGCGCCAAGCACGGTCTTGAAACCGGTCGGCAGGTTGGAGACTTCTCGAGCATGGCCAATAAAATCGAGCAGCTCCTCGATATTGTCGATTTCCGGATGGCGGTTGGGCGAGATCGACGCCTTGCCGGTAGGAATGCCTCTGATTTTTGCAATCTCACGACCAACTTTCGCCGCCGGAAGAATGCCGCCTTTGCCGGGCTTGGCGCCCTGGGCAAGTTTCACTTCGATCATTTTCACGGCCGGTTTTGCCGCAATATCCGCGAGCTTTTTATCGTTCAGCCCGCCATCCTTATCACGCACGCCGTATTTTGCCGTTCCAATCTGAAAGACGATGTCACAGCCGCCCTCCAGATGGTACGGCGACAACCCGCCTTCACCGGTATTCATATAACACCGCGCCAGCCCCGCGCCGCGCGACAACGCCTGAACCGCCGGCTTTGAAAGCGAGCCATAACTCATCGCAGAAATATTAATGATCGAGGACGCAAGGTACGGATTAGGCGTGTACGGACCAAATTCCACTGGCGGCGGATCGCGCGATTCTTCATCGAGCCGTGGGAAAGCGCAATTCACGAAAATTGGCGTGCCCACAAGTGTGAGATTGCGGGTCGACCCAAAGGGGTGGATATTGCTGCGCCCTTTTGCAGATTTATAAATCCAGTCGCGCTCGGCGCGATTAAACGGCAGCTCCTCACGGTCCAGCGCGAAGAAATATTGCCGGAAAAATTCCCCGAGGCGGGTAAACAAATCGCGAAAGCGGCCAACAACCGGATAATTGTGGCGTATCGCATCCTTCGACTGAGTGGCGTCCGCAATATACATGGCAATCACCACAAGGACGGCGGCGCCGATGATTAAAATAAACACCGTAGAAAGGAAGCGCAGCCCATCCACCGTAATCTGGCTTAGAAAATCCATGGCATGTCCCCTTACGGGCCCGGGCCCGCGCCCGCTTACAAACAGAACTGTAAACAGTTTTGCGGGCGCCCGTGAAGGCGCCCGGCGCAATCGTGAAGTGTTGTGAGGGTTATTAAGCGAGAAACCCGCGACGCGCGCATTCGTAATAGCTAGAAGGTTTCGCTGTTAGGACGGTTATGGCTTGCTGTCCGGATACGCAACTAGCTCGGTGTTAATTACAATATCGATTTCATCGGCAATCCATGGCACGGCCATGCCCAAATCAAAATCAGAACGATTGACCCGCGCCTTAATCGTCAACCCCGCCAACTGCGCGCCTTTGTATTTCTCAACATTGGGAAAAATATGCGGGCCGTGATAATTGACGTCAATGTAAAGCGTAACAGGCTTGGTAATTCCTTTTATGGTCAACTCTCCCGCGAGCTGGCCGCGTTCAAGACCGGTTTTGCGGGCGGCCGTTGAGACAAATTTTATCTCAGGGTGATTGGCAACGTCGAATAAGCGCTTCGACTTCATATCCTCATCAAGCTTGCCAACACCGGTCCAGATGCTGTTCGCATTGATGATGAACTCGACGTGGCTGTTCGATGGATCTTCAAAATCAAGCTCGAATATGCCGATATGTTTGAGGAAGCGCCCAGACATATTGCTCAGCCGGTTATGGTTCCACGTAAACTGAACGATTGTGTGAGCGACGTCCTGTTCATATCTGACCGGCTCGGCCAGTGCTGAAGAAAAGGTGATCAATAATGCATATACAAAGCCGATGATGCCAATCTTCATATTAAACTCCCTGGTTATCGCCCCATTTTTGTAAATCCAAAGCTACTCCGCTGCTTTGGCTGGCGTCCAGCGTAGCACCGGCTTTCTCGCCGCCGCCGTCTCGTCAAGCCGTCGGCGGGGACTATAAACCGGCGCCGCCTTGAACGCCTCGGCCGCGCCAGCCTTGGCGCGTTTGGCCAGGGACAACAGCGCGTCACAAAATAGATCAAGCTCACGTTTTGATTCTGATTCGGTCGGCTCAATCAGCATCGCCCCATGCACGACCAGAGGGAAATACATCGTCATCGGATGATAGCCTTCGTCGATCATAGCTTTGGCAAAATCGATGGTTTCAACGCCGGTATCTTTCAAAAACCGGTCATCGAACAGTGCTTCGTGCATGCAATAGCCTTCAAAGGCCGGCGTCATCTCCCCCTTGAGGCGCGCCAGCACATAATTGGCGTTAAGGACCGCGTCTTCCGCAACCTGCCGAATGCCATCGACGCCGTGGCTCATCATGTAAGAAAGCGCTCGGGTGAACATACCCATCTGGCCATGAAACGCCGTCAACCGGCCGAAACTTTCGGCGCTCGGAGTCTCGACCAGGTGATATTCGCCGTCCTGCCGCACCACATAAGGCGCCGGCGCATAAGGCGCCAACGCTTGCGCCAACACTGTCGGACCCGCGCCTGGGCCGCCGCCGCCATGGGGTGTTGAAAAAGTCTTATGCAGATTAATATGCATTGCATCGACGCCGAGATCACCGGGTTTTACTTTGCCGGCTATGGCGTTGAAATTGGCGCCGTCGCAATAAAAATATCCGCCCGCCTCATGGACCGCATCGGCGATGGCACGGATATCGCGCTCAAACAATCCGCACGTATTGGGGTTGGTGACCATGATCGCAGCGACATCATCGCCTAGCTTTTCTTTCAGTGCCGCAAGGTCAACCCGGCCAGTTGCATCGCCGGGGATTTCTTCGACCGTGAATCCGCATTGGACGGCAGTCGCCGGGTTGGTGCCGTGGGCTGATTCCGGCGCCAAGACGCGGGTGCGTTTGTCGCCTTCGCCGCGTGCATCAATCGCCGCCTTGATCGCCATCATACCGCACAGCTCACCATGGGCGCCGGCTTTTGGCGACATCGCTACAGCAGGCATGCCGGTCAGCTCTTTCAGCCAAAAAGCGAGCGTATCGATCAGCTCTAACGCTCCTTGCGCGCAAGCTTGCGGCGCCAGCGGATGCAGATCGGCAAAGCCTGGTAGCCGTGCGATTTTCTCGTTGAGGCGCGGATTGTGCTTCATGGTGCACGAGCCAAGCGGGAACGGGCCCATATCGATGGCGTAGTTCTTTTGGCTGAGGCGCACAAAATGGCGCATGGTCTCCGGCTCGGATAGGCCCGGCAGACCGATGTCGCTATCGCGCCCGAGGCCGCCGAGACGGTTCGGACGATCCTCAGCTGGCGGAAAATCCACGCCGGTGCGGTCAAAGCCGCCAATCTCGAAAGACAGCGCCTCTTCGATTTGCAGGGCTTTGTTGCCGGTGAAGGTCGGGGGGGCTTGGGGGTTCACGGTCATGGGTCAGACTCGAATTCGTTCAGCTTGTACTGGAGTGATTCAATTTCTTCTTTTAGCCATCTGATCTCTTTCTTGGATTCATATTCGGCCTCACCAATTCGGTGCTCTAAATAGATTATGGCCAAGAAAACACCTATAAACATTGTTGGGACACCGCCAAATGTGGATTTGATGGCATACCCAATTCCTAATAAAATACCGATTTTGACAGCCCACCAAAGAATAGACAACAAAGCCTTTGTGGGACTGGCCAATGCGTCTTTTATTCGCTTTAGATGAACTCGCCAGAAATACACTTAAAGCGCTCCCCGCAAATTTTCGGCATACATCTCAATATCCGCATCCGTGGTGCATTCGCTCGCGGCCACGATCAACAAATTCTCCGCTCCCGGATCACCGGGCCACAGCCGCCCGCCGGGCACACCGGCGAGGACGCCTTGCTCCGCAAGCACGTCAACCACATCCGACGCGTTCTTTGACAGCCGCAATGTAAATTCATTGAAATAGGCTTTGTTGATGACCTCAACGCCGTTGATTGCGCTCAAGGCGTCGGCGGTTTTACAGGCGGCTTGGTGGTTTAATATAGCGAGTTTGCGCAAGCCCGCCTGGCCTAACAATGTCATATGGATCGTAAAAGCGAGCACGCAAAGGCCGGAATTGGTGCAGATGTTTGAAGTCGCCTTGTCGCGGCGGATGTGTTGCTCGCGGGTCGACAGCGTCAGCACAAAACCGCGCTTGCCATCGACATCTGTCGTCTCGCCACACAGCCGGCCCGGCATCTGGCGAAGATATTTCTGGCGCGTTGCGAACAGGCCCACATAGGGCCCGCCAAAGCCAAGGCCGTTGCCGAGCGACTGGCCCTCGCCGACAAAAATATCGGCGCCCATCTCGCCCGGGCTTTTGAGCGCGCCGAGCGAGACCGCTTCCGTCACCACCGCGATCAAAAGCGCGCCTTTAGCGTGGGCCGCCTCGGCAATCGGCGCAAGATCGCGGATGTTACCGAAAACGTCCGGCGTCTGAACAATAACGCATGCGGTCTCGTCGTCGATCATCGCCGCCAGGTCTTCACTTGCGCTGACATCGACCGGCGCCGCAACGACCTCGTCTTTGAGCAGTTCCAGATTGGTGCGCGTAACGGCGGCATATTGCGGGTGCAGCCCGCCGGAAAGCACCGCCTTTTTGCGCTTGGTTATGCGGCGCGCCATCAGCGCCGCTTCCGCGCAACCGGTCGAGCCGTCATACATCGACGCATTCGCGACCTCCATGCCGGAAAGAGCCGCAACTTGGGTCTGGAACTCAAACAAATACTGCAGCGTTCCTTGCGCAATTTCCGGCTGATAGGGCGTGTAGGCGGTCAAAAACTCCGAGCGCTGAATAATATGGTCAACGGTCGCCGGGATATGGTGCTTATAGGCGCCGCCGCCGATGAAAAACGGGCCATCGCCCGCAGCGCGGTTCTTCGCCGCCATCGCGCCAAGCGCGCGCTCAACGCCCAACTCGCCCATATGGTTCGGCAGATCAAAGCTGGCGTTTAAGACATCGTTCGGCACATCGCAGAACAAATCGTCAATCTTGGCGGCGCCGATAGTTTTAAGCATCGCGCGGCGGTCGGCGTCATTGAGGGGGAGGTAGCGCATTACCTAGCTGTTCTCCGCAAATTCTTTATACGCCGCCTCGTCCATCAGCGCATCAATCTCGCTCGCATTGCTCGGCTTGATTTTAACGAACCAGGCCGCGCCCATCGCGTCTTCGTTGATCTTGGCCGGTTCAGCAACGACCGCCGCATTCACTTCCACGATCTCGCCGGAGATCGGCGCGTAAACATCAGAGGCGGCCTTTACCGATTCAACCACCGCCATGTCGTCGCCCTTGGTAAAAGTCTTGCCGGCTTCCGGCAGTTCGACGAAGACAACATCGCCGAGCTGCTCGGCGGCGTGAGCGCTGATGCCGACAACATAAAGATCGCCCTCGGCACGGACCCATTCGTGGTCTTTGGTGTACAGATCAGTCATTTTAAGTCTCCCTATCCTCGAAAATATCGGTGCGGTGTAAACGGCATGTCGGCGATGCGGGCAGGCAACGCCTTACCCCTGACGATCAGTTGAATATCGGTTCCGGTCGTGGCGTGCTCAGTGCTGACATACCCCATCGCCACCGGGCCGCCGACGCTCGGCCCAAACCCGCCGGAAGTGACAATGCCAATGACGGATCCATCTGTAGACTGAATTTCCGCGCCTTCACGCGCCGGCGCCCGGCCGGCGGGGAGGATACCGACGCGCAGCCGCGAAGGTCCGTCCGCCAATTCGTGCAAAATACGCACAGCTCCTGGGAACCCGCCTTCCTCGCGACGGCGCTTGCCGATGGTAAAGGCTATATTGCCCTCTACTGGCGAGATTTCCGGATTTAAATCATGCCCGTAAAGACACATCCCGGCTTCAAGGCGCAAAGAATCACGCGCCCCAAGGCCGACCGGCTCAACGCGATCGTCATCAAGTAAAAGCTTGGCAAGCTTTTGCGTATCGTCTGCCCAGGTGGAAATTTCAAACCCATCTTCGCCAGTATAGCCGCCGCGCGTTACCACCGCAGTGATGTCGCCAATCTGCATCTCGGCGAAACGCATGAATTTAATCTCTGCCGCCTCCGGCGCATGCTTGGCGAGAACCGCCGACGCCATTGGCCCCTGCAGCGCCAACAGGCCGCGATTATCAAACCGTTCAAGCTTTACGCCAGCGGGAAGATGCTCGTCGAGATAGGCGTAATCGTCTTCTTTGCAGGCGCCATTGACGACAATATTCAATCGGCCATCCGCATCAGGACGGCTCACCATCAAATCATCAAGAATACCGCCGCTGCCATTCAACAATACGGTCAGGCGTTGACGCCCTATCCCAAGTTTTTGGATTTCACCCGGAACAAGCGTCTCCAGCCCCTTCGCCGCGGCCTCGTGCGTATCGGCGACAATGACGGCCTGACCCATATGCGAGACATCAAACAGCCCGGCTTTCTCGCGAGTGTGGAGATGTTCTTTCATCACGCCGAGCGGATATTGCACCGGCATATCATAGCCCGCGAACTCAACCATTTTCGCGCCAAGCGAAATGTGAAGCTCATGAAGCGGGGTGGTTTTGAGTGTTTGCGCCATTTGACATTCCCAAGATCACCGTCGCCATTATTGGCGCGGCAACCCCGGCTGTCACGGGAACCTGAGAGATTTCACGGGCCGGCAAAAACCTTGCGCCGCTTACTCCGTCGGTGGGGCGGCAAAATCTGCGCCGTCCTCTTTCCAGCCTTCCTTGGCCAATGCGGTCCTTTTGCCTGAGAGTTTCCGGGGCGGTTGCTCCTTCGGCGCTGACCAGAAACGGCCAGTCTCTCCCGCATGGGCGCGCCGCCGCAAAAGTAAATCCACGCCGACGCGCGAGAGCATAAGCTCCAGCTATTGGGAGTCAATGATTCTGCAACGATACTGCGGCGACGATCGGTGTGATCAGGCAGCCTCAGCACAGGAGACACAGGTGCCTTTGATCTCCAGCCGGGCAGTGTGCATATCGAACTCAGCCGCGCGCACCGCCGGGGTGATGTTGGCCTCAACGGCAACCATTTCCAGCTCCGTCACCGTTGAACATCCCTCACATACGAGAAATGTCTGCACCGCATGCGGACCTTCATGGTTGCACAGAACAAAGGCGTTCAGCCCGTCGAGCTTGTGGATGTGGCCCTTGGTCTCCAAGCCCTCAAGCGCGCGATAGACCGTCATCGGCGCACGTACGCCCTGTTCCTTCAGGCCGTCGAGAATTTCATAAGCCTTTTGCGGCTCGGTGGTTGCAGCCAGTGCATTCCAGACCAGCTTTTCGTTTTTCGCCAAACCCGCCGGCCGGTCGCGCATCACAGCGCCGCCGCCGCCAGTCCCATTTGTCCCGTCATTATCGCGCGTCATTGTTTACTCCGTAGCGTCCGGACGGATGTTATATCTTTGTTATATCAATATGGAAACCCATGGCGGGAAAAATTTTTCCCAAGACAACCTAAACCCGCAAAATCACTGGTTTGTATGCGCCCGTTCGCCCGACGGGTTGGACGGCTAAGGCCAACCAACCCGGTCAAAAATCTGCACCGCCGCGTGCTGATTGGCGCCAAGCGCTGCGACCGGCAAATTGTCGGCCCGGAACGACCCCAGCGCCGCGACCGGACCGGACGGCGCTACCGAAGCAACCACCGGATATTCATTATTGCCGATGGCGAAGGCTTGCTGGCTTTCATCGCGCAAGAGAAACTCCAGCAGCGTCTCAGCATTGGCGGCGTTCGGCGCATGGGCCAAAATCCCGGCACCGGAAATATTGATGTGGGTTCCGCGCCCCGATTGGTCGGGAAACAACACGCCGAGCTTATCGCCGATCGCTGCTTTGTCGGCATCATCCGATCCGACAAACCGCGCGACATAGTAGCTGTTCACAATACCAAGCCGGCACAGCCCGGCCGCGACCGCCTCGATTTGCGAGGTGTCGTTGCCTTGTGGCTTGCGGGCGAAGTTTGCAACCACGCCGCGCGCCCAATCCTCTGCGGCCGCCTCGCCTTCATGGGCGATGATCGATGCGAGCAGCGACTGGTTGTAAATATTTGAAGAAGACCGCACGCAAATCGTTCCCGCATTGGCGGGAGCTGCAAGGTCGTCATAGGCGTTAAACCCTTCCGGCAGACCCATTTCACGGTTGTAGATAATAATCCGCGCGCGCTTGGACAGCCCGTACCATTTGCCCTCCGGGTGCCGGAATTGCGCCGGAACGCGCGCCTTCAAAGCTTCGTTGTCGTTGCTGCGAAAAATTCCGCGTTGGTCGCCGCGCCATAAAATGCCGGCGTCAGCAGTAATGAACAGATCCGCCGGCGAGGCATCGCCCTCACGCGCAATACGCTCGATCAGCGCATCGCCGCCGGCTTCAATCACGTTGACCTTAATTCCTGTTTCTTCCGTGAACGTATCAAATAATATGATATCAGAATCATAATGGCGCCCGGAATAGACATTGACCTCGCCGGCCTGCTGGCTGGGCGTATCGTCAGTTCCGGGGCTAACATCCGCCTCCCGCGTCGCCTCTCCGCAGGCCGCCGCTGTCAGCGCCATCGCGCCTATCAACGCGGCGCGCCAAAGCGCTGCGGGCTTATCGGCCCAGCGCCTAGTCGTGGATTTGATCGCATCTGCGGTGAGAGTGTTGAGGTCTGTCATGTGGGTTTACTTTGGTTGATTATAATTGCGATTAATTCTTAATAGCAGGTCGTGACGAAAGCTCAATAGGCATAATCTATTGATTTTTATAGATAAAAACTCCAGACGGCGCAAAGGCGAGATTGACGCGGGCGCCAATGCGCGGCTTTTGCGCCATAACAACGCGGATGGTCACGGCCCCCGCCAGGTCGGCCGTCAGATCGGCGGCGAGATCGACCGCCCATCCCGGGCCGACAAAGCGGGCGTCGGTAATCTGACAGGTCCCCTCCGGATCGCGCTCGGTAGATATCGCGCCTTCACGCAAGACCACGAGCCCTGGTCCATCAGCCACCCCGTTGGCGTCGAGATCGCCAAAGGCGGTAATCAGTTTTCCCCGTTCAATGGCGCCGTAAAGCGTCTGGCTTCCGGGAAATATCATCGCCCCCTCCGGCGTTTGCGGCGCTTCAAACAGCGCTGCCGGACTTTGCGTCTCGACGATGCGGCCGGCCCGCATCAGCGCAATCCGGTCGCCGAGCGCCA
The DNA here is from genome assembly GCA_021776415.1 of Hyphococcus sp. Taxonomy (GTDB): domain Bacteria; phylum Pseudomonadota; class Alphaproteobacteria; order Caulobacterales; family Parvularculaceae; genus Hyphococcus. Next base: position 47,848 of record JAJFFY010000057.1, on the reverse strand, counting down.
GCGCCTCTTCGGGGTCATGGGTGACCAGCACCACCGCCACGCTTTGCTCTTTCAGTATACGGCGCAAATCTTCACGCAGGCGGCGGCGCAAAACCGCATCAACGCTGGCGAAGGGCTCATCTAGCAGCAACGCCTTCGGGCCGCGGATAAGCGCACGCGCCAGCGCGGTTCTTTGCTGTTGTCCGCCGGAAAGCTCATGGGGGTAGCGTTTTGCCAACCCGTCGAGCCGCATGGTTTTTATCTGCGCGTTAATGCGTGCTTTCGCATTGCCTGCCTCAGCGCCAAGGCCAAAGGCAATATTCTTTTCAACCGTCATATGCGGAAACAACACCAGATCCTGAAACACAAACCCAATTGGGCGCTGCTCCGGCGGCGTTTCCCGGCCAGGTGCGGCCAGAACTTTTCCATTCAGCTCAACGCTGCCGCTTTGCAGGCGCTCCAGCCCCGCAGCGATGCGCAAAAGCGTGGTTTTACCGCAGCCAGAGGGGCCGAAAAGACAAAGAATTTCACCCGGCGCAGCTTCAAACCCGGCGCCCTCCACCGCCGGAACGCTGCCATAATGATGGCTGATATCACGAAGTACGAGGCTCATAAGACTGCGCGCAATTGACCCATTTTGATCGGACCGGCTTTGGAATTGGCGCAGTTTCGCATAGATGTCTCGTTTCGATGATGCGTGAGGCGAAGGAACGCCATGAACGGCGCCAAGTCAATTGGACACAAACAGTCGAGCCGAACAAGGCCGAACCCGACAAAGCTGGGCATGGTTGCGCTTGGCGGCGTCGCGATCGCCATTGCCGCGCCGATTGCCGCAACCTTGCTCGGCGCATTGGCGCCGCCGGGACTAGACTGGACGTTTTTGTCCGGAATGGGGCTGCGTTATTTGTCCGGTACGGTTTTTTTATGCCTGTTGGTTGCCATGGGCGCAGGCGCGCTGGGCGCCGGCGCGGCGATGGTGGTCTCGCTTACAGAATTTCCTGGGCGGCGCGTGATGATGGTCGCGCTGGCGCTGCCTTTCGCAATCCCGGCCTATGTTGCGGCCTATGCCTATGGCGACTTTCTTGGTCCGTTTGGGCCCGCAGCCGCAGCTTTTGGCGTGCAAAACCTGCCGGAAATACGATCTCTTCCCGGCGCCGCATTCATTCTTACACTGATGACTTATCCTTATGTCTATCTTGCGCTCAGCGCATCGCTGGCGGGACGCTCATCAGCATTTATGGAGGCTGCACGCATGCTTGGCGCAAACCCTGCCCGCGCGGCCTGGCGCGTTCTTTTGACCATGGGGCGCCCGGCGCTAGCCGGCGGTCTGGCGCTAGCGCTGATGGAGACCGCCGCCGATTACGGGGTTGCTGATTTTTTTGGCGTGGCGACTTTGAGCGTCGGTATTTTCCGCACCTGGCAGGGGCTCGGCGATCTTGGCGGCGCAACACAACTTGCCGTCGGTCTGTTTTTTGTGGCGCTCATATTAGTTTTGATCGAAGAAGCCGGCCGCCGCGGTGAGAGTTCGGAAAGCGTAAAGGCGCATCGCCGCGCCCGGCGGCTGAAGCTTTCGCCACCTGCCGCCGCGCTGGCGATTTTGTTCTGCCTCGTTCCGGTGGCTCTCGGCTTTGTCATTCCAGCAGGCGTTTTAGTCGCCAAATTCGACCCCAATTTGACCGCAGGCGCTGCGCGCGGGCTCAACCTCTCGCTCGCCAACACCGCGCTGGTAGCAGGTCTTGGCGGCGCGCTGACCATCACGCTTGCGGTCTTCCTTGGTTATACGGCGCGGCGGATGACATCCCCCTTTGGCAAGCTGGCATTACGGGTCGCAACGCTTGGCTACGCCATCCCGGGCGCCGTCATCGCCATCGGCGTGTTGGCGCTCACAGCGGGGCTGTCGCAGGCGAGCGGGCTGGCTATTGCCGGCGGCCTCGGCGTCCTTCTCTATGCCTATATGGCGCGCTTTATCACCGCCGGATACAACGCCGCCGCCGGCGGGTTGCAACAAATCAGCCCGCAGATGGATGACGCCGCAAAAATGCTTGGCGCCGGGCCAGCAAGTATTTTGAAAAACATTCACTGGCCTCAAATGCGCGGCGCGGTCGCGGCGGGGGCGGCGATCATCATGATCGACATCGCCAAAGAGCTGCCGGCGACATTGTTGTTGCGGCCGTTTAATTTTGAAACCCTGGCGACGCGCATATACCGGCTGGCGTCAGACGAACGCCTCGCCGACGCCGCGCCCGCAGCTTTGTTGCTGATCGGCCTCGGTCTCATCCCGACTATTGCATTGAGCTTTATCGCCACAAACACGACCGCCCGCAAAAGCACAAATCCTTCTGCGGGCGATTAGCTTGTGACGAGGCGGCTATTCGCCGCCACGATAGGCGAGCGGCAAGGCGCCCCGTGACAGGTCGCGATAACGCGACAGCAACGCCGCCTGGCGATTATCCAAATCCTGGCGCACGCCATTAATGAACACCGCCTGCGGTATTGTCGTCACCTCAAGAGGGTCGCCGTCCCAGATGACGATGTCGGCAATCTTGCCCAGTTCAATCGATCCTAACTGCCTATCAAGGCCAAACATCTCAGCCGGATTGATCGTCAGCGCGGCAATTGCCGCCTCATAAGGCAGGCCTTCGGCAACGGCATTGCCGGCCTGCTGGGTCAGCAACCGCAGATTATGCGCGCCAAAACCCGGCGGGTTATAAAACGCGATTTTAACGCCGGCGGCATTGAGCCGGGCGGCGTTTTTGAGCGTAGCGCCCAAATCCTCAAACTGGCTCGGCAGGTTGACCATGGGATCAAGGATCACCGCGATGTCTGCGGCGGCCAGCGGCTCGGCGGCCCGCCAGGCTTCCGACCCTCCAGCGATGATCACACGCAGATTATAATCCGTCTTGAGGCGGATTAAATTACGAATATCGGCCTCGCCATTGAGGTGAACGATCAAGGGCTGAGCACCGGACACTACCGCGCCCAGCGCCTTCAAATCTGAGAGCGCAAACCGGTCCTCGCGGTTGCGGCGAACATAAGCATTGGGGTTGGCGGCATAAGACCGCGCCTCATCAAGATATTCGCGCATAAACGCCCACGCGCCCATACGGGTGCCGCCAGCACGCGATGCGCCCTCGGACCCCATCATGGCGATCTGCGCCGCGCGGGGTTTGGTGACAGAATCAACCGCGCCGGACATATCAATCACCGCACCGCGCCCGCCGAACAGAGAATCGCCGGGATTGGCCGCCGCCAAAGCGCGGGTCACGCCGCCGGCGCGGTTGATCGCGATCAATGTTGAGGTGCGCCGATATGCGTCAACCGCATCAAGCGCGGCGCCGAGCGGAAACCCGTCACCACGGTTGGGGCCGGCGTCATTGGCCTCCTCATCGAGACTGATCTCGAGCAGGCCAATGGAAGATAGCGGCGCAAAAACGCCGGGCGTAACCACCTTGCCCGACGCATCAATAACGCGCGCGCCAGTCGGCGCAATCAGATCGGCGCCGACCTGAACGATGACGCCGTCACGAATGATCACATCGCCATTTTTAATCACATCACCGGCGGCGGTGTGAACCTCGCCATTCATGATCGCTGTCGTCGAGTTTGCTGTTTGCGCAGCTGCTTCATTGACGGCGGTCAAGGCAAATACCGAAAAGACCGCGGCGATGATTGGTTTATTTATCATAGCGCTCATTGACCTGCTCCTCCGGTATGATCGTTGCCTTGCTGTCCAATTTCGAAATCCATCCGCGGCGAGCGTTTGGGATCGTACCGGTCATACATTAAAGCGCCGTCGATAAAGACCTGCTCGGCTTTGGCGTAAACCGAAAACGGATTGCCGTTCCAGATGACGACATCCGCCATCTTGCCGGTCTCTAATGTCCCGGTCTGATCGAGAACGCCCATGGATTTTGCCGGATTGGCAGTGATCCAGACGATGGCGTCTTCAGGCGCGATCTCCAGACCGATACGCCAGCCCGCGGCCATCGCTTTGGCTGCTTCCTGGTTGAGGCGTTGAATGCCAGTGTTGCTATCTGAATGGATGATTGCGCAGCTATTGGCTTGCGCGTCCACCAATGCTGCGTTCGCAGTCACCGTATCATAGGCCTCAAGCTTAAAGCCCCACCAATCCGCCCACACCGCAGCGCAGACACCGTTTTCGGCAAGGTAATCGGCAACTTTATAAGCCTCGATCGCGTGGTGGAAGGCGGAGACTTTATAGCCAAATTCTCTGGCTATATCGAGCACCTGAACCATTTCATCGGCACGGTAACAATGCATGTTGACGCGGATGTCACCACTGAGAACGCCAGCCAGGGTTTCCAGTTTCAGATCGCGAGAAGGCGCATCCGGCGCCTCTTCCGCATCCTCATCCTTGTCGCCGTCCTTTTCGGCCCACGCCTCATAAGACTTCCAATAATCGTCCCATTGCTTCTTATAACCAGCCGCCTCAATCCAGGCTGCGCGATAGCCGGCGACATTTCCCATGCGCGTGTCGGGCCCGCCTTTATCGCCATAAACACGTTTTGGATTTTCGCCGCACGCCATTTTCAACCCATAAGGCGCGCCTGGAAATTTCATCCCCTGAACCGTCCGTGAGGGAACGTTTTTCAAGATTACCGACCGACCGCCGAATAGGTTTGCCGATCCGGGCAACACTTGAAGCGACGTAATGCCGCCGGCGAGCGCCCGGGTGAAGCCAGCATCTTGCGGCCACACCGAATGCTCCGCCCAGACATGCGCGGTATTTGGCGACGTCACTTCATTGCCGTCCGAAGTTGAGGCCGTCGATGGCGAGGGATAGTCGCCAAGATGGGAGTGGATATCAATGACGCCAGGCGTCACCCATTTACCGGCCGCGTCGATGGTGTTCGCGCCAGCCGGGACGTCAACCGCACCGGCAGCGCCAATCGCGGTGATTTTGCCCCCCTCCAGAAGGATAGATCCGTTATCGATGCGCTCGCCGGCGCCGGTCAGGATCGTCGCCCCGGCAATCAGCGTCGCGCCAGACGCATATGGCTCATAAGTCGAGGGATAAGGATCAAGCGGCGGACGTACTACGCCTTTTGCATCGCCATTATCATCAGCACCCTGGGCTGCCCCAGCTACGCTCACGCTTTGCGGCGCAGACGTTTCAGCACCATCCGCATCAGCCGCAGCCCCGTTTTCCGCTGCCTTATCGTCCGCTTCCTGCGCGCAGGCGCCGACAAACAGAACGGCTAGCGCCATCCATCGCAATTTTCGCATTATACCCTCAGCCATTTGTGTTGAACACTATTCGAATTCATCGATCTTCGTGTCATAATACTAGCGCAATATTCTCGCGCCGCCATCATGCGCCGCAACATTGGCTCAACTCGTAGGGGTGACTATTTCATGACCAAGATCACGCGCCGCAATGCGCTCTTCTCCGGCCTCGCGGTAAGCGCCGCCTCATGCTCTCCGGCGCCGAAAGAAACGTCTCACAGCTCGTCCGAGCAAGCTGCGGGCGGCGTCTTCGCCCACGGCGTCGCCAGCGGCGATCCGGGAGTGGACAGCGTCATTATCTGGACGCGGGTCAGCGATTACGAGGCGGCGCCCGGTTCTGACGCAACGGTCATCTGGGAGACGGCTGCCGACAAAGAGTTCACCCGCACCATCGCCAAAGGCGAGACCAGCACCAGCGCGGCGCGCGACTGGACCGTCAAAACACTGCTCACCGATCTCGAGCCCGGGACAATATATTACTACCGCTTTCGCATTGGCGATCAGACCTCGCCGGTCGGTCGCACCCGCACGCTGCCCGCCGGGACGATCGACAGCGCTCGCTTTGCGGTTCTGTCCTGCACAAATTTCCCGTTCGGCTATTTCAATGTCTATGACCAGATTGCCCAGCGCGATGATATCGACGCGGTCATTCATCTTGGCGATTACATTTACGAATATGGTCGCGACGGCTATGGCGGCGCCACCGGCGCCGCGCTGGGCCGCGAACACGAGCCTGCCCACGAGATCATCACCCTCGACGATTATCGCCGCCGCCATGCGCAATATAAGGCCGACCCATCAAGCCAGGCGATGCACGCTGCCCAGACGGTGATAGCAATCTGGGACGATCATGAAGTATCGAATAATTCGTGGAAAGACGGTGCGGAAAACCACCAGCCGGAAACCGAAGGCGAATGGGTGGTGCGCCGCCGCGCCGCGCTTCAGGCTTATTATGAGTGGATGCCGGTGCGCGAACCCGCTGCGGCGCCGGAAGCATTTTTTCGATCCTACTCCTATGGCGATCTTCTTACGGTGTGCGCCATTGAAACGCGGCTGATGGCGCGCTCGCGGCAATTTGAGTATGGCGAAATCGTCCGTAGCCTGAAAACCAGCGAAGACATCGCACATTTTAAAACCGAAATCCTCTGGGACCAAAGCCGCGAAATGCTGGGCAGCGCCCAGACCGATTACCTCTCGCGCACCATCCGCCAGTCGGTCGCCGACGGCCAGCCATGGCGGCTGATTGCCAACCAGATCATCATGGCAAAGGTTATATCGCCGGACTTAAATCCGCATATGACCGAAGCGGATATCGATGCGCTGCAGGCGACCTGGGATCAGGGTCGCGCCTTCGTTGAAGTCTCCCGGCTCGGTTTGCCGACAAATTTTGACGCCTGGGACGGATATCCGGCGGCGCGCGAACGGTTCTACGAGATGACGCGCGAGGCTGGCGGCGATGGTATGATTGTCGTCACCGGAGACACCCATACCTGGTGGGCCAACGACCTCACCGACAGAAATGGCGAGCGGCGCGGGGTTGAACTGGGCGCTCATTCGGTGACCTCGCCCTCACCCTATCGCAAAGATTTCCTCGGCGGCAAGGGCTCTGAATATACGGCGCTCACCGCCCTCGAGAACGAGGACGTGCGTTACCTTTCCGGAGAAGATCACGGATATATCGATTTGGTGATCGGCCGCGACACTGCCCATGCGCGCTTTATGGCAATCGATACAGTTGAGAGCCGGGAGTATAACGCCTTTGAAAAGGCCGCCTTTACAATCGAACGTGTCGATGGCGCGGCGAAATTTACCGGCAGCTAAGCGTTTGGGTAGGTTTGGCCCCTTACGGATAAATTGGAAGAGGGGCCATGCTGGCAGGACCGCAACAGGACCGATTTGAAAGCCTTGATGTATTGCGCGGCGTTGCTGTGCTCGGCATTCTTGCGGTTAATATTCAGGCGATGGCGATGCCGGTGGCGTTCTTCGCCAACCCGTCATTGAATACACAATTTTTCGTCGGCGAAGGCCGCGATATCTGGGCGATCGCCTCGACATTCTTCCAGTTCAAATTCATCACCATCTTCTCCACTTTGTTCGGCGCCGGCATTGTCTTGATGGTTGGCGAGGAATGCCCCTCGCCCAAAATTCGCCTTCACTATCGGCGCATGGTCTGGCTTTTGATCCTCGGCTCGCTGCACGCCTACCTCATCTGGTTCGGCGATATTTTGACGCCCTATGCGGTCGCCGGACTAGTCGTCGTGCTGGCCCGGCGATGGCATGTGCGTAGGCTGTTCATTGTCGGTTTTGTTTTAGTTGCGCTTGCCTCCTTGATGATGCTCGCACAACATTTCGCGCTTGAGCAAATGCCGGCGGAACAGCGTGATGCATTTCTCGCGGAAATGTTCTCGCCGCCGCCGGACGTAATCGCTGCTGAAATCGAAGCCTATCGTGGCGGATTCTTCGCCCGCCTGCCGGAGACCGCACCAACCGCACTGTTGTTTCAGATGGTCCAGACACTATTTCTCGCGCCGCGCAATATTGGCGTGATGATGTTTGGCATGGCGCTTTACAAAATGGGCTTCTTCACCCTTGGCTGGTCGTTCCTGCGTTATGTTGTACTCGGCGCAGCGGCGCTCGCAATCGGCTATGCCGGCTCGCACTACGCAACCATGCAAATGTTTGCGGTAGACTTCGATCCTTTGAGGCTCGCCGGCGCCCAGGCGGCGCAATTTTGGAGCAGCCTGCCGCACGCCTTCGGTTATTCCGCGCTGATTATGGCGCTCGCAAAACTCCCATTGCTGAGGCTTGTGCGGGCGCCGTTTGCGGCGGCTGGCCGCATGGCGCTCACCAATTACCTCATGTGTTCGATTATCGGCGCCTTGCTTTATTTTGGCCCCCCAGGCCTTGGTCATATCGGCACGGTGAGTTATCCCGAACAGGCAATGACCGTGGTCGTCATTTGGGTCGCTACTTTGATCTGGTCGCCAGTCTGGCTCACGCAATTTCGTTTCGGGCCTTTTGAATGGCTGTGGCGTTCGCTAACCTATTGGAAGCTGCAACCCATGCGGAGAACATAAATTGAAAGACCAACTGCTCGCCTATGCGGCAAGCCTGCCCAAGGCGGAATTGCATCTTCATATTGAAGGCAGCCTTGAGCCTGAGCTGATGTTCACGCTGGCGCAGCGCAACAATACCGACATCCCGTTTAAATCGGTGAAAGAAGTGCGCGCCGCTTATAATTTCTCAAACCTGCAGGACTTTCTTGATATTTATTATCAGGGCATGAGCGTTCTTAACACCGAAGAAGACTTCTTCGACCTGACAATGGCCTACCTCAACCGCGTATGCACTGACAATGTTCGCCATACGGAGATTTTCTTCGACCCACAGGGACACACCGAACGCGGCGTCGCGTTTGACACCGCTATTGGCGGAATCTTGACGGCGCTATCGCTGGCGAAAAAACAATTCGGCATGACCTCAAAGCTGATCATGTGCTTCCTGCGGCATCTGCCGGAAGAGGATGCCCTCAATACGTTGCACGCAGCCGAACCATGGCTCGACCGGATTGATGGCGTCGGTCTTGATTCCTCAGAGCTCGGCCACCCACCGTCGAAGTTTGAACGCGTATTCAAAGCCGCGCGCGAACGCGATCTGAAGCTTGTCGCCCATGCCGGCGAGGAAGGCCCGCCGGATTATGTTTATGAAGCGCTTGACCTGTTACATATCGATCGGCTCGACCACGGCAATCGTTCGCTTGAGGACGACGCGCTCGTGGCGCGGCTCGCAAGCGAACAAATGACGCTGACGGTCTGCCCTTTATCGAATCTGAAACTTTGCATCGTCGATGATATGACCGCTCATCCGCTCAAGAAAATGATCGATCTCGGGCTGCGCGCTACGGTGAATTCTGACGATCCATCCTATTTCGGCGGCTATATGAACGACAATTTCGCCGCCGTCATCAACGCGCTTGATTTAAGCAAGGACGACATCAAGACACTCGCCAAAAACAGCTTCCGCGGGTCGTTTCTCTCCGAAGGAGAAATACGCGCGCATCTGGCGGCGATTGATTTGGTTCAGTAGGCTAGAACAATCACGCTTATGAGAAACTGCACATGAACAATTTCATTCAAGATCGAATCGAAAAGGCTCAATGGAGCCGTTTTGTACTCTGGTTCGTTCCATTATTCATTTTCAATTATTGGGCGTTCTTCACATCAAGCCCGTGGACGCAGGCCCTTGAGGCAGCCGGCACGCTTCCGGAAATGCTCGCCGGCTTTCCCGCTGCCCAACCTGCGCTCGCCTTTTCTGCACTTGGCGACGCCACTGGAAGTTACATCCTCTGGCAAATTGCCGACATTCCGTATGCCATCTTAAATATGCTGGTACTGTCAATCCTGATCGGTCTCGGCCTGAAACGTTTCCGCCTTCAATCCAGCCCTTTGCAATATTTGCTGCTCTTACCTTACATTTATCTTATTACGGAATTTTTTGAAAACATGCCGCTAGCCCTCATGGCGGCGGATATTTTACCGCAAGCAAACCCTATCGTCCTGTTTCAACAGGCGGCAACAACCATCAAGCTTTATTCCGGTTGGCCATCTTCTGTTATAGGCCTGGTGACGCTTGTCGCTATTGTCGGCGCAAACCTGTTAAGATTCATCCGCTCTAAAATAAAGTAGCGGCCGGCGTAGCGATCATTACTCTTTTATTCGGCTGATCTTCGAGCCTTCAAGCGACAGATTATACATCAGCCCTTTGCCGTCAAAGATAAAGGCGACGATCGGCTCGTTCAGCTGCGTGGTGTCGATAGTACCGCCAGCGTCCAGCGTTATGGCCGTAACCGATGCATCAACGCCGATTTCCCAGCCGCTGCTTGCACGAAATTTCGTCAGCGCTTCCGGGTCGAGAAAAATAATAATCTGCCGGCGCGCCTGGGCGCCGAGTTGAAACCCGATAGAGGCTGAATGTGTGGAATAATAGGCAACCGTATTACCATTGATACGCAAGGCGCCCTGCCCGCGTTCACCGCCAATGCCGATGCCGGCTTTGATTACTTTTGGAAATACGAGAACGCCGACGGCTTTAGCGAGGACAGCGTCGGCGCCGCCAATGGTATCGCGAAACTCGGCGAGCGCCTCGTCCGTACGCCGATCTATCTTTGCTTTCGAGGCCGCCGCAGCGGGCGCCGTCACAAAAATTAGAGCAGCAAATAAAGCAAACGCAAAACGCGGTATAATTGCAGTGTTCATGGTTAAGGTCTCCTTATATCGCCACGGCGCGAATTTTTAATGGCGTTATTGGCTGCCAATATCCCCAATCTATAGGGCGAAATCTTGACCGGCGACATAACATATTCGTTAGAAACATGAGAGGGTCCGGGAAAAGCCTTTAATATCACCCATTACCAGCGTTAACGTCGCCAGCTGGCGATAATTTCCATCACCTCGACCGGGTCGGCGCCGGTTTTTGCGATCCACACCGGCGACGGCCCGCACCAGATATGGGCAGCGATATCGACATTGCCAGTTTTGCGAAACGCAACACCCTCCGCCAAGAGCCGCCGCCGATGCTCGCCAGCCGAAGCACGCGATGCGATCGCGCCCGCCGCATTAACAATCCGATGCCACGGCGTTTTCGAATCGCCAGGAAGATGCGAAAGCGCCCGCCCGACCATCCGCGCGGTCACGCCCGGCAGGAGGCTCGCGATCATGCCGTAGCTCGCGACCTCGCGCTTGGGCACTTCTTTGATGAGCGCATAGATAATGTTGTAATCGTAGGTCACGAGGCAGCCGGCCTTTATTCTGAACGCGGCGCCCGCAAGATCACTGCTCCTTAATCCAGACCTCAACCGGGCCTTTGAGGAGAATGGTCATCGGGTTGCCCTTGCGGTCCACCGCCTTGCCGGCGGGCACGCGAATCCAACCTTCCGATATGCAATATTCTTCAACGTTGGTTTTCTCCTCGCCCTTAAAGCGCACGCCGATACCATGCTCAAGCAGCGCCTCATCATAATGAGGGCTCTTCGGATTAACGCTTAATCGGTCTGGAAGCTTATCTGTCATGTCCTAGGTCATAGCGCGCGCTTTGATGCTGACTCAAGCATATTGTGCCGACATGGTCGGACGCCGCTCAAAACGTCATCCTTCACGGCTTCGAACAATCCGACCGTGCCCAAACCGGTTAATTTTTGCGCCGCAATTGTTGCACTGCGCCGCGCACCAAGTTGGGCGTTTCCCAATCATCTTTAGCGGTGATCCCGCCATCTTCCCATATCTCGATGATTTTTTGGTAGGTGAGGCTGATCGTTGCTGTATGTGGGCTGCGCTTATCAGCGCCAGATTCTACCTTGAACGATGCGACGGACGCATTGACGAGTTCAATGGTGTAATATTGAAACTCTTTGCCAGACCGGCTTGGCCGCCACATTTCCAGCCGGAACTCGGTGATATTTTCATTATTTGTAAGCGCATTGAGCAGTAGCGGCGTGCTCTTATCGATAGGCATCGTAAGTGTAAGCGGTTTGTGCTGGCGCTTGCCGGTCGGCATGCCTGAGGCTGCGTCGCGCGGCGAAACAATCTCATGGGACCAGCCATAGATTTCAATTGAATCTTCTCGACCGGCCTGCGTAACGCCGCCTTTGATTTCACCTTGCGTCTCGCCGGTAAGGCTTAGATAGGAATTTAAAGCCGCTTGCGCGGACGTAGAGAAAACAAAACACGCCGCTGCAATAATCGATAAGAAAATCCGTCCCATAGCTTCTCTCCCTCTTTTCTGAAGAGCTAAACTATCACTTCTGCGCGCAGGCGGCTATGGATGGGCGAGAGTTCCGCCACACCCAGCTGAAATCGCAAGCGATTTCAACTGCTCTTAAGACGAAGGGCGCCGCCGATGCACATGGTGCAGACGACATATCGGCATTACTATTGGCGCACACGCCATTGATCAATACGTAACATATCGGCTGTGCATTTAACGCCTCCCCGGATATCTATCGGACCAATCAAGCCGTCTGGCTCTTTGTATCGGCCTCGGCTATATTGGCCATCGCAACCGTGACATGGGAGGCGCCGATGACCATCCGTCGCGTAACGGGGCTGATAACGACATTCAGCGCGTGTTTATGTCTTGCCGCCTGTCAGGGCGTACCGGACGGCGGGGGCAAAGAACGAAAAATCGAAGAAGAAAAACCGGTCGAAAAGCCGAAAGAACCAGAGGAACGAAAAGTCGCCAAGCCAGACTGGTGGCCGGAGGGGTCAAGCATCAAATGGCCGCCGCCGAAACCTGTGGGCTGGAAAGGGCCTTGGCCGCCCGGCCCGCCGGATAAGGACGATCCCGGTTGGTGGGCCAAACATTATCGCGGCGACGGCAAGCGCGCGGGCAAAGGCAATATTCCGAATAAGGATGGCGACCTTGGGAGCATTCCGTTTGCACAAGGGTTTGACGCGCTGAATTCAGTTTTATTTCCCCGCAAAGATGATTGTGGAATTTTCTTTCTGCATCGCTATGAGTTGCGCGCCATTCAGTCATGCAGACCTTATCCGGGGAAATTGATCAGCCAGCTCTGCGATAAAGTCGTTGACGCGAAAGCAGCGGAAGCTGAGTGCCGTCGCGAATGCGCCGGGCGGCCGCGCACAAAATGTGAAAAACATCGCCTCTACACACCGGAGGCATATGTTGGATGGAGTTGCGATGTCGGTAGGCCCGTTGGCAATTTTCCGACCCCGACGACTGCCGTATGCGCCGCAGATTACCTTTGCGAATGCTGGAGCAACTAAGGGCGCAACCGCTTACGCCACTTCGAATAATCCCGCCGCGCCCATGCCGCCGCCGATGCACATGGTGCAGACGACATATTTTACGCCGCGGCGTTTGCCCTCGATCAGCGCGTGGCCGACCATGCGCGCGCCCGACATGCCGTAAGGGTGGCCGATGGAAATCGCGCCGCCATTGACGTTTAAAATCTCATCGGGAATGTCGAGCTTGTCGCGGCTATAGATCACCTGCACCGCAAAGGCTTCGTTCAATTCCCACAGGCCGATGTCGTCCATTTTCAGGCCGTTTTTCTCAAGCAGCTTCGGTACGGCGAATACCGGACCGATGCCCATCTCGTCCGGGTTGGTGCCCGCAACCGCCATGCCGCGATAAATCCCGAGCGGGGAAAGGCCGCGCCGTTCGGCTTGTTTGGCTTCCATCACCACCGTGGCGCTCGCGCCGTCGGAAAGTTGCGAGGCGTTGCCGGCGGTGATGTTTTTGCCTTCCTTGACCACCTGCCCGCCGGGGAACACCAGCCTCAAGCCGGAAAGGCCTTCTAGCGTGGTCTCCGGGCGGTTGCCCTCGTCTTTTTCGAGCGTGGTTTTCACATCGGAGACCTCGCCGGTCTCCTTGTTTTTAAATTTCATCACCGAGGGCATGGCGACAATTTCATTGTCGAACTTGCCCGCCTGTTGCGCCGCATGGGTGCGCTGTTGCGACTGCAAAGAATATTCGTCCTGGGCAGCGCGCGAGATATTGTAGCGGTCGGCGACTATTTCCGCCGTTTCAATCATCTGCATATAGGTCGCCGGCAGATTTTCCAAAAGCCACGGATCGGGCCGCACAAACATGTCGCTGGTCTGGTTGGTGGAAATCGATTCAACGCCGGCGCCGATGACGACATCCATATTGTCACTCACCACCTGCTTTGCCGCCGTCGCAATCGCCATCATCCCTGACGCACACTGACGGTCGACCGACATGCCCGGCACGCTGACCGGAAACCCGGCGCGCAAAGCGGCCTGGCGCGCGACATTTTGAAATGCGGTGCCCTGCTGTAAGGCGCAGCCCATGACCACGTCTTCGATCTCTGCAAAATCAACCTTGGCGCGTTCTGCGGCATGTTTGATCGCATGAGCGCCGAGCGCTGGCGCGGTGGTTGCATTAAAAGCGCCGCGATAGGCTTTGCCAATCGGCGTGCGGGCGGTCGAAACGATAACGGCTTGTCTCATTTAGTCCTCCATAGCGTCGAGCGCTGAATAATTTGGATGTGTTTGTGTAGTCTTCTCAGATTCTAATTCATCGCAAGCGGCAGGCTCAATGGTGAAACTCAGGGCATCAATTTTCCAACCATCATCATGCTTGGATAGGTTGAACACATCGACACCGCAGTGAAGCCGTGCGTCGTTTACATCAATTGAATATGGCATCCACGCAACGGCTAGTCCGGCACGCTGAAGGACGATCGGATCCCAATAACGCTCGCGAACAACTGGAAAATCATCGTTGCGCATTTGGTCCGTCAGTTCCTGTAGAGAATGATAGCGTATTTTCGCTTCATCATCCGGCGCATTGCGCACATTCAACGCAACTGATGAGTGTAGCATTTCCATGGCAGCAGCATCGGCCGCCCCTAGTGCGAGAAAAAAAGCGTCTACCGTTTGCAAAATGTCTGCACTGTCCGGCGCCACGGGAAATTCAGCACGTTTTTCTGTAGATTGAGCACAAGCCCCCAAAAGGACAAACACTGATAAAATCATCAACCGCATAATTGTCCCACCTTGAATACGTTTACTCAGCATATGCCTGCGCCTTGGCCAGGAAATTCATGTTCGGGCCGGCGCTGTTGTCGTAAAATTTGAGATTGTCTTTCGACGATATCTCCTCCCAATGCCCGGCGATGTTTTCAGGCGTTTGTTTTTCCGGCGGCAGATAGACGCCTTCGGTCTCGACAATATAGGCGCGCGCATAACCACCGGCTGCGCAAGAGATGATCGCTTGTGACGGCGCATCGTCGCTGACCAGATACAACATCGCCGCGGTAATCGCCTCCGGCGTCATTTGATCGAGGATGGCTTCGGGAATGCCAATATCTTCGGTCATCCGGGTCTTCGCCGAGGGCGACAGGAGGTTGGTCCTGATGTTGTATTTGGCGCCTTCCAGATGCAGCGCATTCATTAAGCCGATCATGCCGGCTTTGGCGGCGCCGTAATTGGCTTGGCCGAATATTCCGTGCAGACCCGACGGGCTAGACGTGCAGATGACGCGCCCGTAGGCCTGTTCACGCATGATCGGCCAGACCGTATGCGTGCACAAAGCCGTGCCGATGAGGTGGACGTCGATGACGGTGCGGAAATCCGCCATCTCCATCTTGTGAAATGTTTTATCGCGCAAAATGCCGGCATTGTTGACCAGAATATCGACGCGGCCCCATTGGTCCATCGCCGCTTTGACCATCGCGGCAACCTCATCGTCCTTGGTGACATTAGCGCCGTCAGCAATAGCCTCGCCGCCGGCTGCGTTGATATGGTTTGCAACCTCTTCAGCCGCGGAGAGCGATCCGCCCGAACCATCGCGCGCGCCGCCAAGATCATTGACGACGACCTTCGCGCCACGCGCAGCCAGCGCCAGAGCGTGGCTCTTGCCAAGACCGTTGCCGGCGCCGGTGACGATGGCGACTTTTCCGTCATAACGAATGTCAGACACTATACTCTCCTAAATTCTCAGTATACAGAAACTCTGAATGGTTTTATATTATCGCTGGGGCCCGCCCACGCGGAGACGCGCGGAACAACCGATCGATCAGACAAACTGCATCGACAGCCACTCCGCCACCAATGCGGGCTTTTCCTCGCCTTCAATTTCAACCTTGACGCCATATTTAAACGCCCATTGTCCGGGGATTTTCTGATCGGCGGACATCAGCGTAAAGTGACCGCGAATGCGCTGGCCGGATTTTACCGGATTGACGAAGCGAACTTTTTCAAACCCGTAATTGACGCCCATTTTGACCCCGTCAATGACCAGCACATTGCCGGCGGCGAGCTTGGAGAGCATCGACAGGCTTAAAAACCCGTGCGCAATGGTGCCGCCAAACGGCGTCATCTTCGCGGCCTCCTCGTTGACATGGATGAACTGGTGATCTTCGGTGACGTCGGCGAACTGATTAATCCGCTCCTGATCGATCATCGACCAGTCGGATGTTCCGGTTTGCTTGCCGACATAATCGGCGATCTCGTCTGGCTTAGCTGTCGGCATTTTTGTCTCCTTAATATCCGCGCCTTCGCGCGGGGGGCATTAATAACCGCGCATCGCCGCGAGGCGATCAGCGTGAAAAGCCGCATCGCCAAACATTTCCTGCGCGACGCGAATGCGCTTCATGTAAAATCCAATATCAAACTCGTCGGTCATGCCGATGCCGCCATGCATCTGCACCGCTTCCTGGCTGGCAAGCTTTGCAACCTCGCCGGCTTTGGCTTTGGCGAGCGAGCAAATAATCCCAGCCATCCCGTAATGTTCATCCAAATCCTGCAAGGCTTTCAGCGTTACTGACTTCATCAGTTCAATTTCGGAATATAGGTGCGCGGCGCGGTGCTGCAATGCCTGAAAGGCGCCAATCTCTGTCCCGAACTGTTTGCGTTCTTTGAGGTAATCCATGGTCATGGTGAACGCTGTCTGCGCGGAGCCCGACATTTCCGCAGCGAGCCCGGCGCGGCCTGCATTTAAAACGCCTTCAAGCGCCGCGAGGCCGCCATCGACCTCGCCAAGGACATCATCGCCAGTGGCCTCAACGCCTTCGAATTTAAGGCGCGCGGCGCCGCGGCTGTCGACCATGACAGTGCGCTCGCGCGCGACGCCCTTGGCGGCTGCATCAATCAGGAACAGCGTCAGCCCCTCTGCATCACCTGGGGCGCCGGCGGTGCGCGCAGCGACGATGATCTTATCGGCGACCTGGCCGTCGGCGACAAATGTCTTGTCGCCGGACAGCTTAAATCCGTTGCCGTACTTTTCCGCTTTCATGGCGGTCTTTTGCGGTCCGTGTTTACGGGTCTCGTCGACCGCGAGTGCGAACACTGCCTCGCCGGCGGAAATCTTCGGCAGGTGCTCCTGGCGCTGCGCATCACCACCAAGCTTTTGCAGGGCGGTCGCGGCGAGGATTGATGTCGACAGGAAGGGCGACGCCGTCAGTGTGCGGCCCATCTCCTCTGCGAGGACGCCAGCGCCAACAAAGCCGAAATCAGCGCCGCCAAATTCTTCGCCGACCAAAATCCCAGCCCAGCCCATCTCCGCCATCTCCTTCCAGAGATCGCGGCTGAAACCAGTTTCGTCATTTGTATCGCGGAGCTTACGCAAAGCACTGACCGGCGCCTTCTCATCGAGAAAGCCGCGCGCTGAATCGCGCAGCATTTGTTGTTCTTCAGTTAAAACGAGAGCCATGTTTTTTCCTTACGCTCCCGGCAATTGGAGAATGCGTTTTGCAATAATATTGAGTTGTACTTCTGACGTACCGCCCTCGATTGAGTTCGCTTTGGTTCTTAGCCATGAGCGTGCGAGCTTGCCGTCCTTGGTGCGCTCGCCTTCCCATTCAAGTGCTTCCGACCCGCCTGAATCCATCAGCAATTCAAACCGGCGCTTGTTGAACTCGGTGCCATAATATTTCAGCATCGACGAATTGGCGCCAACGCCCTGCCCGGCTTTGGCCTCATCTTTCATCCGCTCCAGTGTCAACAGAAACGCCCAGCCGTCAATTTCGGCCTGGGCGATTTTTCCGCGCAACATTGGGTCAGCAAGTCTGCCGCCTTCAAGGCCGATCTCGCTCGCGGCAATCTCGCCCATCCCGCGCCCGCCAAAAAGCCCGCCGCCGCCAGCCGAGATCATTTCGCGCTCATGGGTGAGGAGATATTTCGCAACATCCCAGCCGCGATTGAGATCGCCGACGATCGCCGCGATGCCGCTTGCATGTTCCTTAGGAACTTTAACATCGTCAAAAAACGTCTCGCAAAATGGCGACTTGCCGGAGATCAGCTTGATCGGTTTTGTTGAAACGCCCTGCGCCGCCATATCGATCAGTAGAAAGCTGATTCCATTATGTTTTGTCGCTTTTGGGTCGGTCCGTACAAGGCAGAAAATCCAGTCGGACTCATCGGCATAAGAGGTCCATACTTTCTGGCCGTTGACCAGCCAATGATCATCCTTATCTTCGCATTTGCATTGCAGCGACGCCAGATCAGAGCCGGCATTGGGCTCGGAATAGCCCTGACACCAGCGGATTTCTCCGCGCGCGATTGGCGGCATGAAATGAAGCTTTTGTTCATGCGTGCCATATTTCAATAGCGCCGGCGCAAGCATCCAGATGCCGAAACTTTCCAGCGGTGAGCGCGCCTTCATGTCGCGCATTTCGCTTTTCAGAACTTTGACTTCTTCTTTGGAAAGGCTGCCGCCGCCATATTCTTTTGGCCATGCCGGCACGGTCCAACCTTTTTCGGCCATACGGTTCAGCCAGGTCTTTTGCGCCTCGGATTGAAATTCCCAGTTACGTCCGCCCCAGCAGATATTTTCCTCGCCACCGGCGCCGTCGCGCATTTCAGCTGGGCAATTTTCTTCAAGCCAGGCCCGCGCATCTTTGCGGAAGGTTTCAAGATCGCTCATGGTTTTGTTCCATTTTCAAATTTCATGACAAAAGCGGCTATCTGTTTTGCGGCGCGACATCGCGCGCCGCGGCGGCGAATGCGGTGATCTCTTCACGGCTGTATTTGGTGTGAACGCGCTCACCCGATGGCGGTTGATGCGCGAGACTGACGCCTTCACGCCGTGCTGTCGATGGCCTGATTGGCCGCGCGACAAAACCGCCGCCACAATTAGGGCAGACATTGCCCAACACGTTGTCCACACAGTCCGCACAGAACGTGCACTCATAGCTGCAGATACGCGCATGCTCGGACCCGGGCGCCAGATCGGCATCGCAAAATTCACAATTGGGCTTGAGTTGCAGCATTCCATCACCTGAAACTGGGGGCCGTTGTCCCACGCCTTTTGATTTAGGCGCAAGCCCTTCATGCAGTCGCGCAGCCGTTAACGCTGTTATTTGTCACCCTCAAACAGAAAACGTCGGCGGGTGGCTTAGCGCAATTTTTTTCACGGTTAATTTATCAAACTTCGCCGTCCCAAGGCGCGGCAAAGGCGACGGCGAAATCCAGATGCGCTCCGGCGCCTTATAGGCCGCCAGACCCTCAACAATAAATGCACGCAGCTCAGCGGCGTCAAGCGCAATGTCGTCCATCGGATAGACAACCAGACCGACGCGTTCGCCCAGAACATCGTCAGGCACGGAAAACACCACTGCCTCAGCAACGCCCTCATGCTGGTAGACGCGATTTTCAACCTCAAGCGAGGAAATGTTCTCGCCGCCGCGTATGATTAATTCCTTGATCCGGTCAACGATGTAGACAAAATTTTCTTCATCCATCCGGGCAAGATCGCCGGTTTTGAACCAGCCATCAGAGGTCAGCGCCTTATCAGTATCTTCCGGCAGGTTGAGATAACAGCGGAAATTTGCCGGCGACCGGATCCAGATCTCGCCGGTCTCGCCGCGCGCAACCTCCTGGTCATCCTTGACGATTTTAATATCGGTCAATGGCGGCACGGGACGACCGGTCGAATCGGGGCGCTTTTGGTAATCATCGAGGGAAATCACGCATCCCAGCGCATTGGTTTCTGACAGTCCGTAACCGGATGAAGGCCTTGCCTGCTTAAATGTCTTCGCCAGTTTTTTAACATGCTCCGCTGGGCGTTTTGCCCCGCCTGAGCCAATATCGATAAGGCTCGCCAGGCCGCCCTCGCCTGCCGCTTCCATCAACTCAAAGGACTGGCTCGGCACGCCGACAAAATTGGTGAGGCGCTCCTCGTCGATAATCCTCACCGCATCTTTTGCGTCCCAGCGATAAATCATCGCCACCCGACGGCCGACAAGATAGGACAACAGGAAAATCGAATGTGTACCGGTGACGTGGAAAAGCGGCACCGCCAGCAATATGCCGGGATCATCGCCAAACAGGCTGACGCCGCCGCGCGCCTCCTTCAACACTGTGGCAATAAACGACCAGGATAACAGTGTTGAAATGCAACCGCGATGAGTGAGGACGACGCCTTTGGGCTTTCCGGTGGAGCCGGACGTATAGACGATACAGAAATCATCATCGGGAAGGATATCAATGCCAAGCGGCGCCGTGTTTTGCGAGCCTTCCAGCAGTTCTTCATAACGATAGTCAGCGCCGTCGCCATCTTCTCTGGCGAGAATGAGCGTCAGGCCAAGCTCATCTTTAAATGTTTGCAAATATTCGAGGCGCCTTTTGTCAACGATGACGATTTTAGCGCCGCTGTCTTCAAGGCCGTATTTTAGCTCATCGGCTTTCCACCAGGCATTCAGCGGCACAACCACGGCGCCAGTCGAAATGATCGCCATATAAGCGATGCACCATTCGGGAAAGTTGCGCATCGCGATCGCCACATGATCGCCCGGCTTGACGCCGAGCTGATCTTGCAGGGCGTGGGCAAAACGGCAGGCCAGGCTCCAGGTTTGTGCAAAACTCAGCCGCTCGTCATCGAAAATTAAAAACTCCTTGTCGCCATGGGTCGCGCCATAAGCGAACAGAGCCGGCATGTTCTGAGGTGCGTTTTCGAACACGCGATAAACATTGCCGCGAATTTCCGCCTCCCCAACCTTGAATAGCGGGTTTTCGGCCAAGATCGTCATCGCCGTGGCGATAAGTTTCTGCTGATCAAGCGGGGCCGATTCGCCCATAATCACTCCCTGTTTTTTTTGCGGTTGCGGTCTTTCCATTCTTCATAGCCGAGCGTGCGCCCAAGGCAAACCACCACTCGCAGTCCCGGAGTTTAATTTTGAAAACGACGGGTGAGTTTGGCGATCTCGTCCACAATATCGCGCTCGACGCCGTCGGGACGGCCTTGCGTCAGCCACATCGCTGCATGGGCGGCAATATAGACGCCCGCCCCGACAACGATATCAGCGGCGAGGCGAAGCGCCGGCGCCAGATCCGCAAGGTCGATGACGGATGCACGAAGGCTCAGAAAATAGAGCGCCATGACCGCCACAGCACCGAGCGAGCGATGCGCGCTTGCCAGTGGTTGCCAGAAACCGCACCCGCTCGCGCGCGCGTATAGGGCAAGATTGAGCCCGACATGAAACAGGCCAAGTCCCGCCCCCGCCCACACCGCGCCCGGCAAGCCATAGGCCATGGTCGCCCAAATGAAGACCGGCAAGCGGACTGCCAGATAGATCAGCTCGCGGAAAAATATCAGCCGCGTCAGACCGAGCGCCATGGCGTAGGACTGGGTTGCATAAAACAATGACTGCAAGCCGATCACCGGCGCCAATATCCCGATCACCATCGCCGCGCCCAGCCACTTCTCGCCGAGCAGCAAAAACACCAGATCATCGGCGACAAAAGCAATGCCGAACGCCGCCGGCATCGCCACCGCACCGAGCGCGCCGACACCGCGCAGGTAAGCCCGGCGCATCCGCTCAGGCTCGTCTTGCAATGTCGACAGCCCCGGATAGAGCGCGCGCGTTAACGGCCGGGCGACCTGCCCGGCCGCCATTTCCGAAAGCTGCAGGCCCATGAAAAACACCCCCGCCCCGCCGCCGCCGACAAGCCGCGCCAGGATTGGCACATCCAGCTTGTTATTGAGCGCCGCCAGAAAGCTGACCCCGGCGAGCCAGCCGGAAAACCCAAAGATTTTTTTCAAGGATTGAAAACCGATCCGCGGCGCAAATGGGCGCATCGCATAGGACAATATCAACTGAACGATGCTGCCAGCGATCAACCCAAGAATGATCGCCCAATAGGTGCGGAAAATGATGGCGATGCTTATCGATACGATGACGCCGGCAAGTTTGTTGGCGACGATTGAGATAAATTCACGCGAGAAGTTGAGATCGCGCTCAAATTCATAAAATCGTGGGTTAATCAGACCGCTGACAACCGGGAACACTGCAACCCCAAGAAACACCCCGAACATGCGCGGGTCGTTATAAACCACCGCCATGACCGGCGCCGCCGCGGCGAGGACGAGGCCAATCGCCAGGCCCCGCAGCGCCGATAGCGTGAACAGGGTGTCGAGGTCGGCGTCGCGAAACCGCACCACCGCCTGGGCGACGCCAATATCGGAAATGCCCTGTAACAGCTGCATCGAAACAACCGCCACCGCGACCAGGCCGATATCGTCGGGAACCAGGAGACGAGCGACGATAATGGTGTTGATGGCGCCGAGAAGCCTGGCAAACACCCCGCCGCCAAAAATCCATGCGGCGCCGCGCGCCACCCGGCCGGTCAAGGCGGTTTCCTCAGCAATGGGCGGTAATGGCGGCAAATCAGACATCAAACCGGCGAGTTTTGCGTGGCTCCCGCTTAACGCAATTCGGTATAGGAAGCGATAATCCGGGATTGGCCAGAACCTGGCGTATGAAAATCTGGCGGGCGCCCTTGCGCGCCGCCCGCGCCCGCGTATGGTGCGCCGCCGATCCGGCCCTAGTGCCTAGCTAAATTTGAAAGACGCATGCGATGTCTCACGCTTCAGCCCTGATCACGATCATGACCAAAGCCGCCAGAAAGGCGGCGCGCGGACTGGTGCGCGATTTCGGCGAAGTGCAGGAGCTTCAGGTCTCCAAAAAGGGCGTTGCCGACTTCGTCTCCCTGGCCGACCACCGGGCCGAACAGGTTATCTATGAGGAGCTGTCGGAGGCGCGACCGAAATATGGCTTCGTCATGGAAGAGCGCGGCGAGATTGAGGGGGTTGATAATTCCAATCGCTGGATTGTCGACCCGCTCGACGGCACCACCAATTTTCTTCACGGCCTGCAGCAATTTGCGATTTCAATCGCGCTTGAACGCGACCGCCAACCCTTTGCCGGCGTGATTTATAATCCCGTTACGGATGAATTGTTCTGGGCGGAAAAAGGCGCCGGCGCATTTCTTAATGACCGCCGCATCCGGGTCTCTGATCGTAGCGACCTTAATGAATGCCTGTTCGCCTGCGGGCTCCCCTTTGCCGGGCGTCCTGGACGCAAACGCGCGTTGGAAGAGGCCGAACGGGTGCTGGAGCAAACGGCGGGGGTGCGCCGTTTTGGCTCCGCCGCGCTTGACCTTGCCTTTGTCGCCGCCGGACGGTTCGACGCATTCTGGGAGCGTGATCTCAATATCTGGGATATCGCTGCCGGCGCACTGATTGTGCGCGAGGCCGGCGGCATCGTCAGCGAAATTGAAGGCGGTGCAAAGTACATGACCGAAGGGTCAATCCTGGCGACCAACTCAAACGTCCATACCAGCGCCAAAGCGCTACTGTCTGACGTCTAAAGCCGGCCTCTATACACACCGATAATGACGATACCGCCATCGCACCGATTGCGGATCGACGGTCTCGTCTTCATACACCGCGCGAAGGCCATAGGCCTCGCAATGCGCCTGGGCCTCGGCAAGCAAATCTTTAGGGTCGAAATCATACGGATCGTAGGGGATCGATATCGTTTCCGCCCCCGCATAACCGGCATCATCGCTGACACAGGCCGCCAGCGCAAACCCAACCAAAGCTGCGGCGATGATCTTGATTATCCCACCCATTTTGACGCCTTACCGGGACGCAACGAAGCGGCGCCCGTTTAACTGAAAAACCATCGTAGCAACTTGAGCGCAAATAAAAAGGGTGCGGAAAATCCGCACCCTTACAAGTATAGAGGGAATATACTTGGTCGTAATCGCCTTAAGCGGCGTCCTGGTCCTTCAGGACTTTGATATTGGTCGCTTCGCCGCCATTAATCGCAATCTTCCGCGGTTTCATGGCTTCAGGGATCTCGCGCTGCAAATCGATATTGAGCAAGCCATTGACCAGCGAAGCGCCAGCGACTTTGACGTGCTCGGCGAGCTGGAAGCGGCGCTCAAAGGAGCGGCCGGCAATGCCCTGATAAAGGAATTCTTGGCCTTCATCGCCGTCCTTGCGGGCGCCGGTGATGGTTAGCGTGTTTTCACGAATCTCAAGGTCGAGATCGGCTTCGCCGAAGCCGGCGACCGCGAGCGTGACGCGGTAATCATTGCCGTCGAGCCGCTCGATATTATAGGGCGGATAGCCGGTCGATTCCGCTTTGCCGGCACTGTCGAGCAAATCAAAAACCCGGTCAAAACCAACCGTCGAGCGATAAAGGGGGGTTAAGTCAAATGTACGCATAGTCATATCCTCCTTGGATAAGCGAGGGTTCTCACATGCTTCCGCCAAATGGCCGGGAACACGCAAACAGAGCCAACTGGCCTCCGTCCTATTTGAGATAGGCGCCGCTTCTGCGGTTTCAACCCCGCGCAGGTTTGATGCGGACGCGCGTGGACCGCAGCCGAAAGCATGGTAAATGGAGGTCGTCATATGGGAGCGATGAGATGAGACAAGTTAGGTATTTGTTTTTAGCCGCCGGCCTGGCGGCCCTTGCGGCTTGCGGCGGCGAGCAGGAAGACGCGGCGCCGCAAGAACAGGCGGCCGCGCCCGACAATGGCGCAGTGCTGGCAAGCGTTCTGGCCGGCGATCATCGCGCCGACGAGGAGCGTGCCCGCGACGCCTATCGCCACCCGGCGCAAACGCTCACATTCTTCGGGATCGAACCGGGCATGACTGTGATCGAGGCCTGGCCCGGCGGCGGCTGGTATACGCAAATCATCGCCCCTTACCTGAGGTCCGGCGACGGCGTTTTTTACGCTGCGGGCTTCTCGCCCGAAGGCGCAAGCGAGCGGGTGCAAGCCTCGCTCAGCGCTTTTAAAAAAGCCTATCTGGACAAGCCTGACCTTTATGGTGATGTGCGGATGAGCATTCTTGGCGATGGTGGCGATATGGCGCCGGCCGGCTCTGCAGACGTGGCTTTAACCTTCCGCAATGTTCACAACTGGCAGTCGCGCGGCGCTGCTGAGGCCTATTTCAAGGAATTTTATGACGCGCTGAAACCTGGCGGCGTGCTTGGCGTGGTTGAGCACCGCGCCGACAACGCCGGCCTGCCTCGCGACGGAAGCAGCGGTTATGTGTATACAGATGATGTCATTGCCCTGGCCAAAGGCGCAGGATTTAACTTCGAAGCCGCATCAGAGATCAACGCCAATCCGAAAGATACAAAAGACCACCCGTTTGGGGTTTGGACCTTGCCGCCGTCACGGCGCTCAGCGGAAATGCGCGGCCAGGAAGACCCAACCTTTGACCGCGCGGCCTATGATGCGATTGGCGAGAGCGACCGCATGACGCTGAAATTTCGCAAACCCATCGCCGCTGACGGCGCCTTGCTGGAATAGGACTGGAGCAGCCGGATGTCAGGCGCGAAAATCACCAACCCGCTCCTGGCGGCGGCGAAGAATACATTTGCAGAACCGTTCGGGGCGGTGATCGCGCTGTTGACTGTGGGTGGCGGTGATAAAACCATTCGCATTGACGGGCGCCAAACCCCGCCGATCGTCAGCATCGCAAAAACCGGCGCCAGGACCGATTGCACTTGGCGCGGGGCGGCGGATATTTTGCTGCGCGCAATATCCGGCGAGCGCGCCTTTGAAAGTGTCTATGTTTCCGGTCAGCTCTCGATTTCCGGTGATTTGAGCGTGATGGCGCGCCTTAACTTTAAGCAGGCAAAATGACAGACTTTATCCGTATACCGTCCAATCCGGTTCCGGACGGCGCAGAGACGTTTATGTTTGCGGCCTCCGACGGCGCTGTGCTGCGTGGCGCATTCTTCCCCGTAGCCGATGCGCGCGGTACAATTGTTCTTGAGCCCGGCTGGGCGGAGTTTATTGAAAAATATTTTGAGACCATTGGCCGACTTCACGCCCGCAAGTTCAATGTCGCGATGATGGACTGGCGCGGGCAGGGCCTGTCCGACCGGGACAGCGCGCGCGAGGCGAAATGGAAAAACTATTTTCATATTCTCCGCGAGGACTTGCGCCGTTTCACTGAAACACAAGTCAAACCGCGCTTTGGAGCGCCGACAATGTTGATGACCCATTCCATGGGCGGCATGCCCGCGCTGATGTTGCTGGCTAGCGGCTATCATGGCTTTGAGCGCGCAGTTTTGTGTGCGCCGATGACCCGGCTTTTCGCCGGGCCGGCCAATTCAGTCTTTAGCATCGTCAGCACGCTCGCCAGCGCCGCCGGACTTGGGGCCGCGCCAGTGACCAACAAAGAAGACGATTCCAAGGCGTTTGAGGGTAATATTCTCACCTCCGACCCTGAGCGTCATGAACGCTTCCGGCAATTGCAACTGACCGAGCCGAGCGCGGCCAACGCCGCGCCAACCTTTGGCTGGGTCCATGCGGCCATCAAGACCAGCAAAGAAATTCATCAGCAAGGGTTTTTCGACAACTTGCAAATCCCGATACGGATTATCACGGCTGGCGAAGAAAAGCTGATTGACGGCGGCGACCACGAGACTATCGCCGCACAAAACGACCGCATTGAGCGAGTCATCATTCCGGGCGCACTGCACGAAATCATGATGGAAAGCAACGAGACCCAGGAGCTATACTGGAAAGTGTTTGATGCGTTTGTCGCTGTGCGCTAGAGCGCCGGGCGAAAAAGTGGAAACCGGTTTTTCGCACCAACCGGCGTGCAATAAAGAATCTAGATCATCGGGCGATTCCTATTAATCGGTCGATGATCTAGCCCAAAGCCTACCCAGCCCTATGGGCGCGACCATGTAAACCCGACAAGTCTTTCGCTTTCCTCCCATAGGCGCGTAGCGGTCTTTTTGTTGCGCGCACGCCCCGCAACGGCCGCATCGCCGACCGGGCCGCGCGCATCGGCAAAGCCTGTAGGCCCGTAATAAGCGCCGGAAAGCGCCTTCTCGCCCGCCGCCGCCAAAACCGTTGGGATGGCGCCCTTTTGGGCAGATTGCGCCATCAACCGATTTGTAATTTTGTACAAAGCGTTCAAAAAACCTGCAGGGCCTGTGCTTTGCAGCTGCGTATCGGAATAGCCCGGATGACAGGCGATGCAGGAAACAGAGCTGCCTGCCGCCGCCAATTTCCGGTCGAGCTCAAAGGCGAACAAAATATTGGCGAGCTTGCTTTGGGTGTAAGCCGTTGTTGGATCATATCCATTGGTCAACATCAAATCGTCAAAATTGATCTTGCCATATTTGTGCGCAATGCTGGACAGAACAACAACGCGCCCTTGCGCCGCTTCGACAAGATCAAACAATAACCCCGCAAACAAAAAATGTCCGAGATGATTGGTGCCGATCTGCATCTCAAACCCGTCTGCGGTTTCTAATTGCGGCGTCTGCATGATGCCGGCATTATTGACCAGCGCATCAAGTTTGCCAAAACGGTTTTTTATTTCCTCCGCTGCCTGACGAACCGAGGCGAGGCTGGACAGGTCGAGACTTACATCCTCGACTTTGCCGCTGGCGACGGCGGCAATCTCATCGACAGCCACGGCGGCTTTTTGCGGGTTGCGGCAGGCGATGACGATATCCCCGCCAGCGGCGCCAAGCATCTTTGCCGCCTCAAGGCCGATGCCGGAATTACCGCCGGTGATCAAATAGGTCTTGCCGGCAAGGTCGCCAAGCCGATCCGGCGTCCAGTTGGAGAACCTACTGTTTTTAACTTTTCTGCTCATTGTCCGGTCTCCGTTGCTGATAGTATTTTAGAGCGCCAGGCCGGCGCCGTCACCCGGTCAGGAATTTCAGCGCCGCGGCATGAAGGGCTGGCGTCGCCGCGGCGACAGTCTCACCGCGCGCATCCGACCCAACCGCCTCCCCCGCCCAATTGGTAATGACGCCGCCAGCGCCTTCAACAACAGGCGCAAGGGCGGCGTAGTCATGATGGTGAAGTCCCGCCTCAACTACGAGATCAAGCTCACCATGCGCCAGGAGGGCGTATGCATAAGCGTCCATACTGAACCGGGCGAGGCGCGTTTCGCCCGCCAGACGCGCAAAGGCCGCCGCTTCCTCGTCATAGATATAACCGGCAGGACGCGGGCGCGGGTCCGTTGTCGAGATCCGCGCCACGGAAAGATCGTCGACGCCGCTGGTCCGACAGTCTTTTTCAATCTTGCCATGGCGAAACCGGGCAGCACCGTTCACCGCGATCCAGCGCTCATCCGTATAGGGCTGATCTATCAATCCAAGCACCGGTCGCTCTTCATATTCAAGCGCAATAAGGGTCGTCCAGCTTGGAACGCCGCAGACAAAAGCTCGCGTCCCGTCGACCGGGTCCAGCACCCAACGCCATGGACCCTCACCGCGCGTCTCGCCGAACTCTTCGCCGACGACCCCGTGTGCGGGATAGGTTTTAGCGATCATCTCACGAATGACGCGTTCAGCTTCCCGGTCGGCGTCAGTCACCGGGTCAAAACCGGCGCCAGCCTTGTTGGAAACCTTCAAGCCGCTGCGAAAGCGCGGCAAGGTTTGCGCCCGCGCCGCATCGGCGAGACGCGTCGCGAAGTCAGCGTACTGGGTTATTTCCGGTTTTGAAAAAGACATGCCGCAGCGATCATGGCGATCGCTGCGGCGCTGTGCAAGTCAGGCGGTGCAGTCGGGGTCGGCAGGCAAGGCTAGTCGAGCACCTCAGTGCTCCATCGACATCGCCTTGGCGAGATCGAGAAGCCGCCGGCGCGGCTCCTTGTTGAGCTGATAGTAATAACGCACCAGATCGATGGTCTCTTTATCATCCAGGAGTTCGGCGGCCGGTGCTTCGGCAAAGCCATATTCGCCATTCAGCTGATATTCGAGTTCAGGCTCATGCCCGTTCATACCGTCGAAGAAAAACGATACCGGCACCTCCAGCGCCTTGGCCAGCGACCAAAGCCTGGAAGCCGACACGCGGTTCGCACCGCTTTCATATTTCTGGATCTGCTGAAACCGGATATCGACCGCTTTGGCCAATAATTCCTGCGTCAGCCCGAGAAGCCGCCGGCGCGCGCGAAGCCGCCTGCCCACATGAACGTCTACTGGATGCACCATATTCCACTCCACTGTCGCCGAGCCGGACGCCATCAGCGGCGCCGTCGACTATTCGACCCGGTAATCAGCAAAGCTCATGCCGCGCTGGGGAGTTTCCCGGCGATGCTCGCCTTATGCGGGTTAAAACCTTTGAAAACCAAGGTGGTAATGGTGCGGAGGTATGGTTAACGCCGCGCCAGACATTTGCTGCGCCGCGAGCGTAAATGTCTCGTTCTACGGGCAGTGTTTAGGTTTGATACAAGTTACGGTTGAGACGCCAATAAAAGCGCCGCCGCGTCAATCAATCATTTTGGCTGAGCGCAGCCAAAACTCTTCATCAAACCCCGGAATTTCAAGATTTGCGATAAACTGGCGCGATGCGGCCTCCCAGGAAAAATTCTCGGCCCATTTGCGGCACTCTTCCTGGTCGCGATGCGCATAAGCGTCGAGACAAGCCTGGCGCAAATCTTCGTTCATCGCGCCGCAGCCTGGCGTCGCGCCATCGAGAATTTCAAGCGGTCCGCGCACCGGATAGGACGCCACCGGCACGCCGCAAGCAAGCGCCTCGACATTAACCAAACCAAACGTGTCGGTGCGTGAGGGAAACACAAAAACATCCGCAGCCTGATAATGCCGGGTCAGGTCGTCGTCATATTTCGCCCCGGTAAAGATGGCGTCTTTATATTTTGCTTCCAGCTCTTCGCGCTGCGGGCCTTCACCGACAATCACTTTGGTGCCTGGCAGATCGAGCTCGATAAAATCTTCGATGCTTTTTTCCACCGCCAGCCTGCCGACATAGAGATAGATCGGGCGCTCATATTGATCGAATAACGAACGGTCGCCGGGCGTGAACTTTTTAAGATCGACGCCGCGGGTCCACAGCTTCATGTCCGAAAATCCGCGCTCTTCCAGCTCTTGGCGAAGCCCCGGCGTCGCCACCATCATGGTCTCGCCGGCATTGTGGAAGTCTTTCAAAATCGCATAGCCCCACTTGGTCGGCACCTTCCAGCGTTCATTGGCGTATTCGGCAAAGCGGGTGTGAAAGCTGGTCGTAAACGGATAGCCGCGGCGCTTACAGAACCGTCGCGCCGCCCGCCCGATCGGCCCTTCAGTGGCAATATGAACGGCGTCGGGCTGAAATTCGTTAATCATCTTCGCCACTTTGCGGTTCGGCAACAACGACAGACGGATTTCCGGATAAGACGGCAGCGGTATCGATTTAAAATCGTTAGGCGTCACATAAAGCACTTCATTGCCGAAGCCTCGCAAGATCTCGCCAAGCGTATCAAGTGTTCTGACGACGCCGTTGAGTTGTGGCTTCCAGGCATCGGTGGCGATCACCACCTTCAACCCGCCCTCCACAGCCGGCATGACGAAACGGGGCTTGGCGCGGGTCAGCCGGCTGACGCCGGACCCGAGCCGGCGCAGGGCGCTTTTTTTACGTTTCGGCGTCTCGTCGCGCGTTTTCTCGGTCATAGGGACTTTCTAAGGGCTGGGGTGAGCGGCCTGAGTTTAGAGCGGCGCTTGGAGTAGTCCACACGCGGCGGGTTGGCAATCCGCATTCACAAAATGCGAGGGCGCATGCTGCGCCGCAATATTGCGCTCGGCTTTGTCTCTATTCCGCCGCTTGAGCCATCCATAAATCATCGGGGCGCAGCTTGGTCATCCGTGCAATTAACGCGGTCATGGCTTTGCGCAATTCTCCAAATCCAGCGGTGCGGGTGATGCGCTGCTCATCGAGGTAAAGCGTGCGGTTAATTTCCACCTGAAGAATATGAACGCCCTTGGCCGGCCGGCCATAGGAGACCGCAACATAACCGCCCGCATAGGGCGCATTGCGCGCAACCTCATAGCCGAGGCCGGCGAGCGTTTCTTCGGCGAGCGCCGTCACCACCGGCGCGCAGGACGAGCCGAACCGGTCGCCCAGCACAAAATCAATCGGCGCTTCGCCGCTTCTGAACGGCGCGCCGCCGGCTGACGGCATCGAATGACAATCGATCACAACCGCGCAGCCAAACTGCGCGCACGCCTCTTCAATAAGCCGCTCCAGGGCCACATGATAAGGATCGTAACACTCGGCAAGGCGTCGGCTGGCATCGGCAAAATGTAGCTTTCGGTCATAGATATCCTCGCCATCGGCGACGATCCGCGGGACCACGCCAAGCCCGGCAATCACGCGGCTGGAGCGAGTGTCTGCGCCCGGCGGCAAGCGATCGGCAAACATCCTTGGATCAAGCTCGTCGCGGGCGCGGTTGACGTCGACATAGGCGCGCGGGAACAAAGCACGCAGCAGCGGCGCGCCATGGCGCGGCGCATCGTCAAATATCAAATCGACATAAGAGTCTTCCGACTGGCGCAGCTGATGCCGGTCGAGACGGCTTTTGCGCAGTAAATCCTCCGGATAATCCCGCCCCGAATGCGGCGAGGCGAAGATCACCGGGGAGGCCAGCGCCTCCGGCGTTAATATTTCGACCGCATCACGCCCGTGATAGGGGCCACGCTGTTTATGGGTATCGGTCATGACCTATCCAGGCTTGAAAATGATGCGACTTGGGGCATGTTAGCGCGAGTTTGCAGGATTCGTTAAGACCCGGTGGCATATTACGGGCCCAGCGGAGCGATTTTTGCATTTCGCTTATCATAGTCGAGCGAAGGGGGTTAACAGTCCCGATCTCGAACAGAGCGATAACGGAACATAGAGGCGGTACGCGATGGCGGCGATTCTTTTGGCGGAAGACGATGATTCAATGCGGCGTTTTTTGAAAAAAGCGCTGGAACGGGCTGGCCATGCGGTGGTTGACGCCTCCCAAGGCGATGAAGCGCTTACCGAATTACAGCTGCGTGAATTTGACCTCCTGCTCACCGATATCGTCATGCCGGTGATGGACGGCATTGAGCTGGCCCGCCGCGCCGCCGAAATCGACCCGGAAATGGCGATTATGTTCATTACCGGCTTTGCCGCCGTCGCCCTCAACGCCGCCAATCAGACGCCGGAAGACGCTAAGGTCCTGTCAAAGCCATTTCACCTCAAAGACCTGGTCCGCGAAGTCGACCGCGTTATCGCGGCCTGATCTCCCTGCGTCCTGAACGCATCCAAGGCTTGCCACCCTCAAAAATTGCCGCTAGAGACCGGCCCCTCGAAAGCGGCCAAAGCGCCGCCGCCGGGCGCATAGCTCAGGGGTAGAGCGCTACCTTGACATGGTAGAGGTCCGCAGTTCGAAACTGCGTGCGCCCACCAGCCTTCGCCAACGAGTTGGCTTCGGCTCGGCAGGCCAGCCTAAGGTCAAGGGGTAATTTTACTTGCAACGCTATCACGAGGCGAAGGCTGTCTCGCCGTAGCTTTAGCGAAGGCGGACCTGGCGCCACGCACAAGAAATCGCCCGACTAGGGCGCTTTCTTTCAATTTTTCTACTTAAAATTCTTAATCTTGTTGCGCGGCAGGTCTTCAAGCTCGATCAGGCGCATAATATCGTCGGTGGCTTCGTCGAAGCTTTTATTGTGCCGCTCGGACATAGTTGGCGCATGCTCAATGGCGCCGGTCAGGTTCAGCAGTCCACTGCGGTTGAGAGCGGACGCAGCAAGGTCATCGCCATAACCCTCTAACGAAACCGTTCTCCCGGCGCTTGCCAGCTCGGCGTGGAAGCGGTTTGCCAGAGTGAAAAAATTGAGCAGCGAATGCGCAACATTGCCGCGGGGAATGCCAAAGTCGGCAATCTCGTAACGGGTGATAAAGGCGCCGCTGGAGCCATTGAGTGCAGTTCTGGTGAACGGGTAGCGATCATTAAACGCCCTGACGGTTTGCGAATTTGCATCGCCCTCATAGGGGGAGAAAATCAAAACGCCGATGCAGTTAGAGGCTCCGTTCACCTGACAGGCGGATGGCTGCATATAGAAATTCAACACCCCGCCAGCATTGGCGACGATCGCCGAGCCGCCGCCATCGACCGCAACCGCGCGCCACACGACGCCAAGCTCGTCAAGAATGGGCCCGACCGACTGGACATCAAAATTCGAGATGAGTGTCGTCGGATTGGCGACCACCGGCTGGCCATTCGATGCGCCGGACAAACTGTTTTGCGCCGCCGCCGATGATAGCGCCGCCGCAGCCGCAGCCATCACGCCTAGAAATTTATGCATATGCCCCATTACCCTTCCCCGGATACGCCCGGCGGACCCGCCCGCCAGATGCCGGCAGCATAGGCGAAAAACACCGGAGCCGCAAAATATTCGCCGAATTGCCCGTTTTTCGTGACATTGCGGGCGCGGCGTGGTTTACGCGGGGGCTGATGACCCAACCCCCAGAACCCACACCGCAAACCGGCGCCGCCGGGATTGAAGCGCGCCGCGCCGCGCTCGACATCCTTGAGCGGGTCGCCAAAGGCGCATCGCTTGACGACGCCTTGAAGGACTGCCGCACATTTGACTTGCTGGAGGGGCCTGACCGCGGCTTTGCCCGGGCGCTGGCGACATGCGTTCTGCGTCGGCGCGGCTCGCTCGACCATGTTCTCGGCGCCTATATCGACCGGCCGCTGCCGAAGAAGGCGATCCGGGTGATGGATATTTTGCGCCTCGCCAGCGCCCAGACCTTATTCATGGGCACCCCCGACCATGCGGCGGTCTCGACCGCAGTATCGCTGGCGGGAGAGCGCCGCGAAAATCTCGGCTATGCAAAACTCGTCAATGCGGTCGCCCGCAAGGTCGCCAAGAACGGACCGGCGGTGGTCCAAAAACTGCCCGCGCGCAGCGACACGCCGGGCTGGCTGTGGCGCTCATGGGAGCGCGCCTATGGGGCGCAAACCGCGCGCGCCATCGCCGAAGCCCATCGCAGCGAGCCACGACTTGATATTACATTAAAGGCGCCTGGCGAGGCTAACGAATGGGCGGACCGTCTTGAGGCGGAGCTTTTGCCAACCGGATCTTTGCGCCGCGCCGGCGCCAGCGACGTGACACAGCTTCCCGGCTTTAGCGAAGGCGCGTGGTGGGTGCAGGACACCGCCGCCAGCCTGCCCGCACGGCTCGCCGGCGATGTTAGCGGCAAGACGGTATTTGATCTTTGCGCAGCGCCCGGCGGTAAGA
The DNA here is from genome assembly GCA_021776415.1 of Hyphococcus sp. Taxonomy (GTDB): domain Bacteria; phylum Pseudomonadota; class Alphaproteobacteria; order Caulobacterales; family Parvularculaceae; genus Hyphococcus. The sequence goes on along the minus strand of JAJFFY010000057.1, from coordinate 13,815 downwards.
CGTTGCAATTTGCAGCCATGGGCGCCGATGTCACCGCCGTTGATATTTCCGAGCCGCGACTGGAACGGGTGGTTGATAATCTGGCGCGCACCAACCTCACCGCACAGCTCGTCACCGAAGATATTTTAAAATGGCGCCCGGAGGAGAAAGCCGACATCGTGCTACTTGATGCGCCCTGTTCGGCCACCGGCACCATCCGTCGCCACCCGGATATTCCATGGACCAAGTCGGATACCGACATCGCCGCGCTGACATCGCTGCAGGCGCGGATGATCGATCATGCGATCGGTTTTGTGAAGCCCGGCGGGATGCTGATCTATTGCGTTTGCTCGCTGCAGCCTGAAGAGGGTGAAAAACAGGCCGAGGCGGCGCTGGCGCGCCATAAAAATCTCGCCCGCAAACCGGTCTTGCAGGAAGAGATTGGCGGCCTCAAAGGCGCCATTAACCGTCATGGCGATCTGCGCACCACGCCGGCGATGCTGGACGAGGCCGGCGGCATGGACGGGTTCTTCGCCGCTCGCTTTATTGTTAACGGTTAGGCCTCTATATCGGCCTGAAATCGGCTTATTTGCGGGCCCCGCCCCTTGATCGACAGCTCGCAACCCCCGATATTACGCGAAGACTTTGCCGGGCTTTTAAAGGGCTCTGGCGCAGAAATGGAAAAGGACCAAAGCCCATGAACGACCCGCAACGACAGTTTGGCGGCTCAGCCGTCAACGCCCGCACCGGCGCCGTCATTGACGAAGGCCTGCGCCAATACATGCTCGGCGTTTACAACTATATGGCGCTCGCCGTCGCCGGCACCGGACTGATCTCAATGCTGATGGCCGGCAATGAAGCGCTGATGTTTCAGATCGCGACTACGCCGCTGAAATGGGTTGGCTTTGCCGGCATCCTGGGCATCGGCTTTATGGCTCCGAAGATTATTTTCTCCGGCTCCAAAATCGCCGCACACGCCATGTTCTGGCTTTATGCAGCGCTTTGGGGCGCGATGATTGCTCCGATGCTGTATTCCTTTCAGCAAGCCGGGGCCGCGCAAGATATCTATCGCGCATTCTTTATCACCGCCTCCGTGTTTGGTGCGGTGAGCCTTTATGGCTACACCACCAAGCGCGACCTTTCCGCCATGGCGAGCTTTCTTTTCATGGCCGCCATCGGCCTCCTGATCGCCATCGTCGTCAACGCGCTGATTTTCCAGAGCGGAATGATGAGCCTTCTAACCTCATCCGCAGTCGTGTTGGTCTTCTCGGCCATCACCGCCTACGAAACGCAGATGATTAAATCGATGTATCAGGAAGGCAGCGCCACAAATGACCGCGCGGCGATCTTTGGCGCGTTCGCGCTTTACGGATCGTTCGTCACGCTGTTTGTGCATATCCTCAATATTCTCGGGATCATGCGCGACTGACGCTTCCCTACGCCAGCCAACAACCCCCGCTTGCGAAAGCGGGGGTTTTTTATGACCGACCTGTGACCTTGCGTCATCAATTGCGATTTGCGCCCTCGCGCCCCAGTGCATAAGGTTCGCCCATGAGTGAAAGAGATTGTTACGGATTGCCGCTTACCGGCGCGGGCGCCAATGCGGCGCGCGGCTATGACCATTATGTGCGTGAATTTTTAAGCTACGGCGCGGAGCTGCGCGCGTTGTTTGAGGTGGCGGATGCAAATCCCGGCGCGCCTCTGCTCAACGCCCATGCAGCGGCGCTTCACATGGCGTTTGAAGGCGCGGAGGGCTGGGACTTTGCAGCGCCTTATCTCGCCCGCATGCGTCAGACCCAAAATTCCGGGAGCGAGCGCGAGCGCCTGTTCTGCACAGCCGTTGAAGCATGGTCGAAAATGGACTTTGCAAGCTCGCTTGCCGCGCTTGATGAACTCACCGTGCGCTGGCCGGCTGATCTCTGCGCTATCAAATGGGGCCAGTATCACGCGTTTAATCTCGGCGACAGCCCGGCGCTGTTGCGGCTTGGGCGGCGCGCGGCCATTGCCCATGAAGGCGGACAGTACACCCATGGCATGATCGCCTTTGCACTTGAGCAAAACCACCAGCTTGATGCGGCGGAACAAGAGGGCTTGCGCGCGGTTGAGATTTCGATTGACGACGCCTGGGCGCATCATGCGGTGGCCCATGTCATGGAAACCCAAGGCCGCCCCCGGGAAGGCGCGCGCTGGCTCGATCACTGCGCCCACACCTGGGAGAAAAAAGGCGTCTTCATCCGCGACCATAATTGGTGGCACGCGGCGCTGTTTCGTCTGTCGCTCGGACGCTATGACGAGGCGCTGGAGATTTTCGATACGCGTCTGTGGGGCGCATGGCCTGAATTCCCGCAGGAACAGATCGGCGCCGCCTCGATGTTGTGGCGGCTTGAATTGCGTGGAGGCGATGTCGGCGAGCGCTGGGCGCCGGTAGTTGAACAGGCCAGAGCCCGCGCCGGGGAACATCTGTTTCCGTTCCACGACCTGCATTATCTTTACGCGCTGGCCAGAGCCGGCGCCGATGGCGAGGCAGAAAAGTTTCTCATCTCAATGCAACAAAAAGCTGACGCCACGTCCGGCGATGCCGGGCTTGTGTGGAAAGAGATTGCCGCCCCCGCTGGCGCCGCGCTCATCGACTTTACCAAAGAGCGGCGGCGCGAGGCGGCAACGAAGCTCGGACCATTGCTCCGTGAGCTGCATAAAATTGGCGGCAGCCATGCGCAGCGCCATATTTTCGTGGAAACTTTTGAAGCCTGCGCGACGGATGCAGAAGACGCATCAACAATCGCGCAATAAGGTCAGGTCGCCAGCTTTAGTTTCTGGCGATCGAACACCCGCAACACCTGACCAAGATCATGGCCACGCTTCAGCACCGCACCGGTCATCGAGACTATGAGATAGGCGCCCTGTTTGCGCGCCAGGCGCGGGCGCTTTTCTATCCGGTAAAGCGGAACTTCCGAGGCTTTGCGGAAAATCGAAAACACCGCCGCGTCTTCGAGATAATCAATCGCATAATCGCGCCATTCGCCGGCGGCGACGAAGTGGCCGTAAACGCCGAGGATCCGCGTCAGTTCCGACCGGTTAAAAGCAACCTGCTCGGGGTGGCGGCGCGGCGGGGGAGCGGTGGAAATGGAATGCATTACCAAAGATTTTCACCCGTCAGCCGGCAAACGGCAAGCCTTGAAGTGATCTTTTTGCACAACCCCGCCGCGCAAATCGTCCTTAATATCGCCTTAATTGATCCCTCTCCGCGCCCCATTCGGCCGTCATATTAACCAGGCCGGGCGGGCGCTTTGGCAAGAGTTTCCGGTTTTAACCATCGCCCCCAGCCCCCGGGAGATCAGGCTTTTCACCCGCCCGGCGTCCCTTTTCCCGCCCATTCGCCCCAACTCAGCTTGACCGGCGCGCCCAACCGCAGGACAGACGGCGTCCTGCGCCGATCTAGGATGTGCCATGAACGCGGTTATCGCCGTCGCCCTGCCGGTCTTCGGCATTATCGCCGTCGGCCTCCTCGCCGGCCGGCTGAAACTCATGAATGCGGGCGATAGCGCCGCTCTCAACAAGTTTGTTTTTCGCTTTGCGATGCCGGCCGCGTTGTTCGGCCTGACCGCGACCACGCCGCCGCCGGGCGCGGAAGACGCAGCGATTGCATTGTCTTACGCCGGCGCCGCTTTGACGGTTATCTTTGGCGGCTACTTTGTGTCGCAAAAGCTGTTTGCCTTGCACAAACCCGAAGCCGGCGCCCATGGCTTCGCCTCTGTGCTTGGCAATGCGGTGTTTCTCGGTCTGCCGATTGCGTTAAACATCGAAGGCTGGGGGCGGCCCTTTGTAACGCTGATGCTGGTTGAGGGCATCTTCGTAATCGCCATTGGCGCGGCGTTAATGGCGCCGCGCCGCGACGGCGGCAACATCAGCCGGCTTGCCGGTTATCTTGCCGGGCCGGTCCGCAACCCGTTGGTCATCGCCATGGCGGCAGGTTTTTTATTCTCCGCACTCGGATCTACTCTCACCGGACCACTTGAGACTTTTTTCTCGCTGTTCGGGCGAGCGGCAGGACCGACGGCGCTGTTTTCCATGGGGCTATTCCTCGCCACCAATCAATTCCCGGAAATGAGACAGATCCGGGGGCGGATCGCCGCTATATCGGTGGCGAAAATGGTTATCCTGCCGGCGATCGCACTCGGCGCCGCTTTTCTTCTCGGCGTTAGTGATCCGCACTATCTCGGCGCTTTAGCGCTGTTTGTGTTGGTGCCGTGCGGGGTCGGATCGTTCATTATCGCCAGCCAATATGGCGTTTATCAAACCGAAACCGCCGCCGCAGTGAGCTTTACGACGATCCTGTCGGTTCTGACTATATCCGGCGTGTTGATTATCTTTGTCTGAGGCGCGGAAGCCTAGCCCCGCCGCGCCAGAACTTTCTTCACCGCCTCAACAAGCGCACCGCGTTTTACGACAAACTGCGCCGGCTGATCCTCACGCCATTGCTTGTTGTCTTTGATATTTTTAGATAGCTCAGCGCCGAGGACGAGGTCCTTGATGGTCACCTCGCCTTTCGCGCGTTCATCCTCACCCTGAATAATTGCAACCGGCGCACCGCGCTTGTCGGCATATTTCAGCTGCTTGGCGAAATTGGACCCGCCGAGATAGACCTCGGCCCTGAGGCCCGCCGCGCGAAGCTCCGCCGCCATCTGCTGATAGACCGCCATCTGGTCTTTTTCGAGCGCCAGCACCACTACCGGCCCGGCCGCAACGCTTGACGCCTTTTCCTTTAGCGCCAGCGCGGCTAGCAGGCGCGAGACACCGACAGAAATACCGACCGCCGGAACCTCAATGCCCTTGAAACGCTTGACCAACCCGTCATAGCGCCCGCCGCCGCCGACTGAACCGAACCGAACCGGACGACCTTTCTCATCGGTCGCCTCAAAAGTGAGGTCAGCCTCAAACACCGGCCCAGTATAATATTCAAGCCCACGAATGATCGACAGGTCAATGCGTATACGGTCTTCTTTGTAGCCAAGCGCGGCAAGCTGCACAGTCATGCCTTCAAGCGTCTGGACGCCTGCAAGCCCGGCTTCGGACGCGGCGAAAAATTCACGCAAAACGGCACAGGTTTGCGCATTGGTCTCTGCCGTTGCAGTCACGAAGCTAATGACGCGATCAATCTGGCTGGCGTCAAGCCCCGCACCTTTGGTGAAGTCTCCCGACGCATCCTTGCGGCCGGCGCCAAGAAGCAATTTAACGCCGTCCTCGCCAAGCCGGTCGAGCTTGTCGAGGGCGCGCAACACCGTCATGCGCTGCGCTTCATCTTCCGCCTCAATACCGGCGAGCCCGGCAATCTCCATCAGCCCGGCCAGCAGACGGCGATCATTGAGACGGATGATGTAACCCCCACGATCAATTCCCGCCGCCTCCATGACATCGGCAAACAGAACGCACATTTCCGCATCTGCATGGGGCGCTGGTGCGCCGACCGTATCGGCGTCACATTGGGTAAACTGACGGAAGCGCCCCGGCCCCGGCTTTTCATTGCGCCATACCGGCCCGACCTGATAGCGCCGGAAGGGCTTGGGCAGCCCATCGTAATTTTCCGCAACGAACCGGGCGAGCGGCGCCGTTAAATCATAGCGCAGGCTCATCCATTGATCGTCATCGTCCTGCAAGGAGAACACGCCAGCGTTGGGCCGATCGACATCGGGCAGGAACTTGCCGAGCGCATCGGTATATTCAAACGCTGGCGTTTCCAGCGCGTCAAAGCCATGGGCCTCATAAACCGCGCTGATCCGCGCCAGCATATCACGCTCAGCCGTCAGCTCAGGTCCGAGGCGATCATGAAACCCGCGCGGAACCCGCGCCTTGGGCCGGAATGTTTTTTGTTTCTTGGCCATAAGCGGGAGATAGCCGATGCCGAGTTGGGGGGCAATGCGTGACGGCTACTCGCCCGGCGGCGGCTCCACCCCATCTACGCGCAATATCACAATCGGCTCCAGCGGAACCTCGGCATCGAAGGACCCACCCTCGCCGGTCTCCACCGCGCCAATCGCATCGGCGACATCCATGCCCTCAACCACCCGTCCGAACACCGTATAGCCGTAGATGGGTCCGAGATCGGTGACGCGGTGATCGAGTTCCGGATTGTCGCGCAGATTGATAAACCATTGCGCCTGGGCGCTGTCCGGCTCGTCGCCGCGGGCCATGGCGATGGTTCCGCGGATATTTTTCAGCCCGTTATCGCCCTCATAGGCAATCGGATCGCGAGGGCTGCGCTCGTTAAAATATTTCGAGTAGCCGCCGCCCTGTATGACATAGCCTTTCACCACACGATGAAAAATCGTCCGATCGTAATGCCCGCTCCTGGCGTATTGCAAAAAGTTCGCGGCGCTTGCTGGAGTTTTATCGGCATAGAGCTCAACCACGATGTCGCCCATCGAAGTTTGGATTTTGGCGTAGGTTGCGTCAGCAGCGAAGGCGGGCGCGACAGCAAGAAAGAATAAAACGATCGTGGCGATAAGTTTTGGCATTTCGATTACCTGTTTGGTCAGGTTGTCATCCGCCCTTACGGCGGATTGCATTGATCTTGTTAATCAGACCGTTTGTTGACGCATCATGCGCTTTAGCTTGTGGTTTTTCTTCACCAGCAGCGGCAATTTCCGGCAGGATTTCTCTCGCCAATACCTTGCCCAGCTCAACCCCCCACTGGTCAAAGGAATTAATCCCCCAGACTACGCCCTCGACAAATATCTTGTGCTCATAAAGCGCAATCAGCCCGCCAAGGGTTTCCGGCTCGAGCCTTTCCATCAAGATCGAGTTGGTCGGGCGATCACCGGGAAAAACCTTGTGGGGGGCGAGCGCATTAATCTCGGCGTTGGTCTTGCTTTCACGGCTAAGTTCATCGCGAACTTCCGCTTCCGTTTTACCGCGCATCAACGCTTCAGTCTGCGCCAGAAAATTCGACAGCAGCTTTTCGTGATGATCGCCAAGCGCGCGCTGGCTGATCGCCGGCGCGATGAAGTCGGCCGACACGATATCGGTTCCCTGGTGCAACAGCTGGTAGAACGCATGCTGACCGTTTGTGCCGGGCTCGCCGAACAGGACCGGGCCGGTGGCATGGGCGACTACAGAGCCATCGGCCCCGACACGTTTGCCGTTTGATTCCATATCCGCTTGTTGCAGATAGGCCGGCAGTCTTGCCAGATGCTGATCATAGGGCAAAATGGCGTGAGCGCTGGCGCCGATAAAATTGCGGTTCCAGACGCAGATCAACGCCAGCATCACCGGCATGTTTTGCGCCAGCGGCGCGGTTTTGAAATGTTCGTCCATGCGCCGCGCGCCGGCAAGCAGTTTTTCGAAATTGTGGAACCCGACCTGCAAGGCGATGGAAAGACCGATCGCCGACCACAGAGAATAACGCCCGCCGACCCAGTTCCAGAACTGGAACATATTCTCCTTATCGATACCGAATGCAGCGACGGCCTCGGTATTGGTCGACAAGGCGACGAAGTGCTTTGCGATATCGCCTTCGCCGCCGCCATTTTCCAAAAACCATGCCCGCGCACTTTTTGCGTTGGTCATGGTTTCCTGGGTGGTGAATGTTTTCGATGCAATAATGAACAGCGTGCGTTCGGGATCGACCTCGTCCAGCACAGCAGCGAGATGTTGGCCATCAACATTGGAGACAAAAAACGTCCGTCGGCCGCCGAGCCAAAATGGCTGCAACGCCGCGACCGCCATTTGCGGTCCGAGATCCGAGCCGCCAATGCCTATATTGACGACGGTATCGAGCGCCTTGCCGCTATAGCCTTTAAATACGCCTTGATGGATGCGGCCGCAAAAGCCCTTCATCTTTTTCAGCTCAGCGCGCACCGCTGCCGAGACATCCTCGCCCGCCGTGCTGTAGGCGTCCGTCGCGGCCGCACGCAGCGCCACATGTAAGACGGCGCGGTCTTCCGTCGCATTAATCGCCTCGCCGGCAAACATCGCCGCGCGGCGCCCCTCGACATCCGCCGCCACGGCAAGCGCCAGCAGGTGGTCGACGACCTCATCAGTGAGTTTGTTCTTGGAGTAATCGAGAAACAGCCCCGCCGCCTCTATCGAATAGCGTCCAAAGCGACCCGCATCGCCTTCAAACAGGTCCCGCATCGGAACGCGTGTCAACTTGGCGGCGTCAGCTTCTAATGCTTTCCATTGCGGCGTTGAAGAAATTCCGGTCATGGGCGGGCCTTTGTGAATTGTCGGCATTTGATAGAGATTTTAAACGCCGCCCTCAATGCGTTTTAACGATGAACGTATATTCACTCTAATATGGCCTCCAAAACTCCCTCCATGAAACTCGCTAAACGCATCATCTCAAGCGTTGCGGCGATTGCCGCTGTTTGCGTCATTTTCGGCGCAAAGGCGATGGAGGCGGAGCGCCGGGCAGAGGCGTCAACCATGGTGATGTCTGCTGGAGAAAAGCCGTCAGCCAACGCCAGCTGGCCCAGCCCTCACTGATCCGCGTCGCCCAGCGCCTTCAACAGAACCTTGCGGCTCAGGGTCTGGGGCAAAATTTGCGCCTGGCCGCCTGGCGGATAATACACATAAAGCGGCACGCCGCTGACGCCATAGGCCTGCAACGCTTTGGTGATTTCAGGATCGCGTACGGTCCAGTCGGCGACCAGAAACACCGTGCCAGTGCGCTTAAACGCATCGACAACATCGTTATTTTTGAGCGCCGTCATTTTGTTGAACTGGCAGGTCACACACCATGCCGCGGTAAAATCGATAAACACCGGCGCACCGGCGGCGCGATAGTTTGCGAGCGTTTCATCGCTATAGGGCTCGGTCTCAATGGCGCCGTAAGCGCTGCTGGCTTGCGTGCTGGTGACGGCGGCGGCTTCAATCCGGGTGAGCGGCGCAATCGCCAACACCGCTGAAACGGCCGAAGCCGCGCGCAAGACCATCGCCCGACGGCCGTCACCCTTGCTAAGCTCAAACAACCACGCCGCCAGCGCCAGCAGGATGGCGCCAAAGAGCAGCGTCGCAAGCCCGCCATCGCTGGTCTGACGGGAAAACACCCAGAGGAAATAGGCCGCCGCTGCAAATACCGGGAATGACAGCGCCTGTTTTAAAACCACCATCCACTCGCCGGGCTTGGGTAGATATCGGCCAAGCGCCGGTGAAAAAGACAGCGCCAGATAGGGCGCGGCAAGTCCGAGCCCCATCAGGATAAAAATCGCCATGCCAATCGCCGGCGGTTGCACCAGCGCCGCCCCCATGGGCGCGCTCAACAGCGGGCCGATGCAAGGCGCGGCGACGACGACCGCGAGGGCGCCGGTAAAAAACGCGCCCATCGAGCCGCGCTTTTGAGTGAGGCTTTGGCCGGCGCCAGCAATATTTTCACCAACCGAAAACAACCCGGCAAGATTAAGGCCGACAAGGAAAAGAACGTAGGCGGATAGCCCGACCACCGGTGGTGATTGAAGATGAAAACCCCAACCAAGCTCCTCGCCGCCAGCGCGTAAAGCCAGCAAAAGACCGCCCATGAAGATGAATGTCGCAAGCACGCCAGCCGTAAACAGGAGGCCGTGGGCGCGCACAATAGTGCGGTCTTCCTTGGCGCTCTGCATAAGCGCCGCAGCCTTGATGAAGATGATCGGGAAGACGCATGGCATGGCGTTCAATATCAGCCCGCCGAAAAACGCCATCACCAGCAACAGGGCGACATTTGTGTTGGCGGCGCGCACAAGAATGTCCGGCGGCGGCGCCAAGGACCCAGTGATCGCTGCAGAAATTTGATAGCCCGCCCGAGCGCCGTCAGCGCGCCCATAGGCGAGGACCCCATCCACCGTCTTAGCTTCGCCCGTATCGGTCCAGCCCGGCTCCATCGACACCGTCAAAGCGCCATCCGTCAGACTTATGGTTTGCGCAGCGGCGGGCGTAATCAATCCCTCCGGCCCCGGGAAAAAGAATGCGTCCGCTGGCGCTGCGCCGTCCCAATTGTCAATGGTCAGCACATAAGCGCCGCCGCGGCGCTCAAAGCGCGCGGCTTTGTCCATAGCGACCGGCAACGCCGCGCGGGCGCGGGCGAACAATAAAGCTGTCTCACTACGAATTTCGGCGGCGGCCAGGATCGACACAGAAAATTCAAACCGGGTTTCTTCCGGGACGCAAATTTCCTCGCAAGCCTGCCACAAAGCATTGATAATGATATCGACGGTCTCGCCCGAGACGGCGTCCGTGGGCGCAGTGACGCTGACCAGAAAAACTGGCGCGCCCTCATGGGCAAAACTCGCAAGCGGACCGACAGGGATGAATTGCGGGACCGGGTGGAGAATTTCACCGACCTCGAAGCCGCCCGGCAATGTCCAGTCCAGCGCCAGCGGCAGGCCAGCATCGCCCGGATTTTTCCAGAACACATGCCAGCCGTCGATAACTTTTTGATCCACTGCAAACCAGGTCGTCTCGCCGGGCGCAAATCCTTCGCGCTCGGGAATGATCCGGGTTTGGGTATATTCGGTCCGGACCTCGGCATCGGCCCATGCCGGGCCGCCCGTGGCCAAAACAGCGACGAGAACGGCGGCGACAATCAGAAGCTGAAACAGGCGTAACATCATGCCGCCCTAACTAGCCGCGCAATTGCTTCGCGCCAATGAATATTCACGCCGGAATGCGCCTGCTCTAGCGATTGTGACCAAAAAAGAGGCCGGACGCGCCCTTATTGGCGGCCGGCCTCTCAAACTCATGCCCGTTGGATCGAGCGCCATCCAGCTCTAGTTGATGGCTGGGTTTAATATCTCAGTTTCGGTCATGTTATACCGACGCGCCCGGCGCTGCAGAAGGTTGCGCCAGTTGCTCATCGACATCAACATCGCATAAACCAGCGGCAAGACCCCGGCTTTGCGCAACTCAAGAAACTGCTCATCGCTAAGCTCCTGGAGTATCTTTTCGTCAACACCGTAATATTCGGCAAAGTTCACCGGCTCGGTAGCGCCTTGCGGAGTAAACTGTGCAGACTGAGCCCGGATTAGGTCGAACTGTTTAAGGCGCTCGCCATAGCCGCTGGTTACAACACGATCCTGTTCAAAGGCTTTACAAAATTCAATCGCCTGCTGGGTCGATGTGCTCGGCGCGCCATTTTCAAAGAGCGGGAATTGGCCGCCCTCCTTCAAACCTTCATAAGCGGTGTCGATGACGATCGCCAGGCGCTCGCCGCCATCTCCCGAAGCGACGCCAAACGGATAGCGGCGCACATAGCCCGGGATATATGTAGCTGTATCCCAGTTGCCTTCTTCATCGACAAAAAGGTTAACGTCATCGACCATGCCCACAATGGCCAGCGGCGCCGGATTTTCGAGGTTCCCAAAAATAATCGGGTAATCTTTCATCGCCGGTATTATTTCCGAAACGGTGATCGGAATGGCCCGTGCTTTTGCGCAATAGTCGTAATTTTTCTCAGTCTGATGAAATCCGAGCCCGCTGTGGGTTTCTTTGTTCATCAGCTCGGGGCGCTCAAACAGGAACATATTTCCTGTCAGCTCTGGCGTATTAACCGTCTCAGCCATGGTAAACCTTTCTGTCTTTCTAATTCGACGGCGTCGTCGTCCCTAACCGACCGTCATGAAATTTAGCGGCACGCTTAGCAAAAAGGCTTGCCAGGTCCAAGCCTTCAATCACCAAAGGTCCAGATTTTAGGCCTTCTGTTACTCACCTGCGACGAATTGGGCCGCCAAATCGGGCCTTTCCATCGCAATCAGGTGCGAAACTCCGGCCTGGAGCGTCACCGGAGCGCCAATACGCTCAAATCGCCGCCGGGCATGCGCCCAAACGGTGGATGATTTATGGTCAGCGGCGAGCACGCGGACCGGGGCGGCGGCAGCGCGCACCGCCCCCCAGAAATCATTATCATGCGCCTGGAACGTCGCAGCCTCCCAGGCCGGCGCGCAAGCGAGGCGCACGCCCCCATCCTCATCCGCTAAACCATCTTCGAGATAGTCATCCAGCACCCCCGGCGCCCAGTTTCGAAACACCGGCTTGCGCCCATAGGCCGCCGCCACATCTGCTCGCGCCGGCCATTGCGACCGCCGCCGCCGCGCCAGCCGCGCCAGCGAAAAGCGCCGCGCTAGCCATGGCCAAATCGGGGTGCGCACGACCAGCGCCATCGCCGGCGGCATCGCCACCGGTTCTATCAGCGCAATTGCGGCAATATCATCGCGGCCGCGCGCCGCCATAGTAACAACAACGCCGCCCATGGAGTGACCGGCGAGGGTCCAGCCGCTGCGGGCCCCAAGGTTTAAAAACTCGACGACATCATCGGCGTAAGTATTCCACGAGCGCAAAGCCTCCGGGGCGGCCGCAAGCCGGGTCCTGCCATGACCGCGCATATCGAGCGCAAAAATATCAAATTGGTCGCTTAATCGATGCAACATTTGTTTGTATACGGAGGCGCAAAACCCGGTCGCATGGCAGAACAACAACGGCGGCGCGCCATCATTCGGCCAACGCCATCCGGCCAGCACGCCGCCAGCGCATGCAATCTGAAATCGAACGGGTCCAGAACCACCCGTGGTCACATTCATTGTATTCTCGTTCATCACAGATTTTTCACGATCTTTGCGTTGAGCTCAAATGCGCCGCCGCCTCAGAGAAATCAATTTCACTCAGCAGCCAGCGGTCGCCAGATCAAAAATCTTTTTCATGTGAAGAACATCCTCACGGGCGCGATGGCGATGCGGCGATGAGATTTTCGCCTCCGCCACCGCCGCCGCAACGGTTTGAGGCGGCAGCCCGGACAGCAAATCGCCAAAATCGCAAAGTGAAAAGCACTGGCGCGCGCGCGCCGCCGCAAACAGTCGATAGAGCCAGAAACCGTCCCAGTCCGGCGCGTCCGAATAAACAGCCGCGCCCTCAAGCGCCTGATTAAGGCGTGTACAGACCTCGTCAATGGGCAGGCCGGACGCCTTCAGCGCGTCATAGGCCAGCCCATGAAGGCTCGCTGCGTGATCGTCCCAAGCCTCTCGCGACCATTCATCAGCGGGGTGGATGAGCATGGTTTCCGGCTTACCGCCGTCAAAACACCAGCCAACCTCAATCGGCCACGAGGAGGGCCCGAGCCCTGAGGCTTCAAGATCGAGAAAAGTGATTTTTTCCACGCGGTCTCCGAGGCGGCGTGCCGGCGACACCGGCTGCAGGGGACGGTCCTGTTAGCACAGTTCCAGCAGACTTGCTCGCGAGCCGAGAAAATTCGCATGCAAGGCGCTTAGCTTATAAGAGCTTGGGGAAGCGCGTTAGGTGTTTTTTGGATTTCGCAACGCAGTGCATCACTCGCAATATTCGTGACTGAAACGCCACCGGTTTCAGGATTTCGGCTTGTAAACGCCGCTTGCCGGATCGCGCTCATAATCGATCACTTTGCCATCCCTCGGACCGCCGGCGCGGGCTTTGGCCTGGTTAAAAATTTCCGCAAATTCGCGTCGCTGGCGGTTTACAAAACGAAACAGCGCCACGCCGCCGGCAGCCGCTGCAATCGTCACCGCCAAAGTGGTTACTGCGCCCATTGATCAATCTCCTTGCCGTCAACCCAAAAGTCGCTGTCTCACCTTCAAAGACCGAAGCGCGCCCAAACCGACCGGCGCTCTACGGCGTCCAATAGCGCATCCGCATCGATCAGCGACCGGCCGACGCTAAGCTCGCCCAGCGTGCTCTGGGCGCCGCCAGACAGAAGCTTTTTCAAAAGCCCGCCGCTATCGGGCGAAATCCGTTTGATCTTAACATCTTTTCCGTAGCGCGCGCGTAAAAAATCGCCGAGTTGAGCGGTTCCGTCGATGAGCCCCAGCTCTTTGGCCCTTGGCGCGGTCCAGAACGCTCCGG
>JAJFFY010000056.1 GCA_021776415.1 Hyphococcus sp. | reverse complement strand
AGTCAAATCTCTTGGCAACGCCGCATCGCCGCCGGCAAAAATTGAAATGCTGTCCTGGATGGTCGGCTATTGGCAGGGCGAAGGTCTTGGCGGTACGGCGATGGAAGTTTTTGCCCCGCCGGCGGGCGGTCAGATGATGGGAATGTTCCGACACATCAACGGCGACGGCGCGCCCAATTTCTATGAGCTTTATCTGATTTCTGAAGTCGGCGAGAGCGTGGTTTTGCGGCTCAAACATTTCTCTCCGGACTTTGTCGGCTGGGAAGAAAAGGATGGCTTTGTTGAATTTCCGCTGGTCGAAGTCACCGCTGATGCGGTCTATTTCGACGGCCTGACATTTGCGATGACCGGCCCTGACGAAATGCTGGCGGCGGTTAACGTTAGCGGCCAGGGGATTTTCAGCTTCCAATATCGCCGTGTGAAATTCGATTAGAGGGTTCCCACTTTTTCGAATGCGCTCTAAGCTTGTCCATACAGATGACCTTCACCCACCCGATCCGCATCTATTACGAAGACACCGACTTTTCCGGCGTGGTTTATCATGCGGCCTATTTGAAATTCTTTGAGCGCGGGCGCACCGAAGCGCTGCGGGCGAGCGGCGTTCATCACGCCGAACTTCTCAAACGCGACGATCCGCTCGCTTTCGCCGTCCGGAAGATGAGCACGCATTGGGTCGCCCCGGCGCGGATTGACGATATTTTGGAGGTGCGCACGGTCTTTGTGTCGGCCAAAGGCGCGCGGATGTTCCTCACGCAGGAAATCTGGCGCGATGAAACGCTGATTGCACAAGCAGAGGTTGAGGCGTTCTGTATGACCCTCAGCGGACGCCCGCGCCGCCTGCCAAGTGATATCGCAGCGCGCTTTGATGGCGGCGAGCGCGGTTAAAACCCATTAAAATTTGGTTATTGCCATCCTTCAGGCGTTCCGGTGCCGCTGAATTGACTAATTTCCCGCGCAAGGGGGATTAAACACCGGCGCTTTCAATGTTAACCATGGCTTAGCCGAAGCGCCGGCATAAAGCGCATGCCTATACGTTTGCGCCAATTTTGGCGTTTGTTGGTTTCGTCAGGGCCCGGTTTGCGGGTCGTATCAGGGGTTACAAAGAAAATGGAAACAGAAGTCGCAGCAGTCGCGCTGGGAGGCGATTTCAGCCTCTGGAGCTTGTTTCTGCGCGCCGACCCGGTGGTCAAATCCGTGATGGGCATTCTCATCATCGCCTCGATCTGGTCGTGGGCGGTGATGATCGACAAGTCGCTCTCCTTCGGGCGGCTGAAACGCAAAGCTGTTAAATTTGAAGCGCAGTTCTGGTCGGGCAAGCCGCTTGATGATCTTTTTCGTAAAACCCGAGACAAGGCCGACCACCCGATGGCGCGTGTTTTCACCGCCGCGATGGAAGAATGGGCCCGCTCCAAAAATGCTGGGCGCTCGGAGACACTAGTAATCGGCGCACGCGACCGTATCGATAAGGTGCTGACCGTCACCGTCGCGCGCGAGCTTGAAAAAGCCGAAGGGAATCTCGGGGTTCTCGCGACCGTTGGTTCAGCGGCGCCGTTTGTCGGTCTTCTCGGCACTGTCTGGGGTATCATGAATGCGTTCCAGGCGATCGCCATCACCGAGAACACCAACATCGCCGTGGTTGCGCCGGGTATTGCCGAGGCGCTGTTTGCCACAGCGCTGGGGCTGGTCGCGGCGATCCCCGCCGTGGTTGGCTATAACCGTTACTCAGCAGCGCTTAATTCCTATGCGGTGCGTTTGCAGGGATTTGCCGATGAGTTCTCGGCGATCTTGTCGCGCCAGCTCGACGACAGGAGTAAGTAATGGTCGGTTCTGTTGCTGGCGGCCGCCACAAACCCGGCCGCACAAAGCTGATGGCGGAGATTAACGTCACGCCGATGGTCGACGTTATGCTGGTTTTGTTGATTGTGTTCATGGTCGCCGCGCCGCTTCTGGTTTCCGGCGTGGCGGTTGACCTACCGGAAACGGCCGCCGCCCCAATCCAGGAAGCCGGAGAGCCGCTGACGGTGACGATTGCTGAGGACGGCACGATCTATGTGCAGGATACGCCCATCGAATATGAAAACCTGGTGTCGCATCTCGAAGCGATTGCGACCGCCGGGTATGATCAGCGGATATTAATTCGCGGCGACAAAGACCGCGCCTATGGCGATGTCGTGCGGATTATGGGCCGCATTAATGCTGCGGGTTTCCGGCAGATCGGTCTCGTCACCAATCCTGAGTTGTTGGACGGCGCGAATTAGGGTGGGCGAGATGATCCGCGCTTCAACCAATCCGCTCTAAATGTTTGTTTTGCCGCGTTTTCAGCGAAAGTGATTGTTGCTGAGGGCGCTCTAGTTTGTAAATGAAAGGCCGCCGGGTTCCATGCGTTTTGGCGTCTTTGCATCCCTGCTCTTCCACCTCGCAATTTTTGGCGTGGCGTTCCTGTCGTTGCCGGCAAGCTGGCGGCCGGATGTTGAAGCGGAACCCTATATTCCGCTGGAGCTGATCGCCGAGGCGGAGCTGGATCTGACCACCAGCGTTCCCGCCGCTGCGCCGGAACCGGTGGAGGAGCTGGAACCTGAGCCTGAACCCGAACCGATTGTCGAAGAAGAGCCGGAGCCCGTCGTGGCGGAGCCAGAACCTGAGCCCGAACCGGAGCCGGTCACCGTGGTTGAAGCCGAGCCGAAGCCTGCGGCGCCCGAACCCGCGCCGCCGAAAAAACAGCCGACGGTCAAGCCGAAACGAACCGCTGAGCTCGATCTCGACGCATTGTCAAAACTGGTCGACAAGTCCCGCGATGACACCGCCGCAAGCGCGCGCCAGGCGCCGTCGCAGACCACAGAGACCGCAGATAGAGCACGGCCGGCGGTTGGGGCAGGCGACCGCCTGACCGCCAGCGATGAGGCGAAAATGCGCGCCGCTGTCGAGCGCTGCTGGAATGCGAGCGCCATCATTGGCGCGCCTAACCCGGAAAAATTGATTGTCACGATTGATATTGCTCTGGACCGCGACGGCGCACTCGCCAGCGCGCCAAGGGTGATGAACCAGTTGCAAATCAATCTATCAGGGAACCGGTTTTGGAAAGTTGCCGAACAATCAGCGCTGCGCGCCGTCGTTGCTTGCGCGCCATATGACTTTCTGCCGCAAGACCGCTATGAGACCTGGAGAGAATTCACGCTGAATTTCGACCCGAGCCAAATGGCGGGGATGTGACGGACAACCAATTTCAGGGGGCCTGAAAGTGAGTAGAAGAATGCCAAGACTGTTGATCATACTCCTGACGATTTTTGTCGCCGCCGCGCCGTTATCGGCGGGCGCCAAGGTGACCATCGACATCACCCAGGGCAATGTCGATCCGATGCCGATCGCGGTGCCGGATTTTCTGGGGCCTGACGATGCAACGTCGGAGCTGCGCCGCGACCTTACCAATGTGTTGATGAACGATCTCAACCGTTCCGGCCTATTCAAGGTGATCGACCAGCGTGCCTACATTATGGGCGATGATATGGGCGTGAATGTCCGTCCGACCTTTCCCAACTGGCGGCTCATCAACGCCCAGGTGCTGATCATTGGCGATGTCGTTGAGCTGGATGACGGGCGCATCCAGGTTTCAACCCGGATATGGGATATTTACGCTGACGAACAGATTGGCGCCGTCGCCTTTAAGACGCCCGCGGATAATTGGCGCCGCGCCGCGCACAAGGTTGCGGATTTTGCCTATAAAGCGCTGACCGGGGAGAGCGGCTATTTCGATACCCGCATTGTCTTCGTTCATGAGACCGGCCCGAAAGAAAAGCGCGTCAAACGGCTGATGATTATGGATCAGGACGGCGCCAATCCGGTGCCGCTGACCGATGGTTTGAACTATCAGGCGCTGACCCCGCGGTTTTCGCCGACCCAGCAGCAAATCACCTATATGGCGCTGTTCGATAATCGTCCGGGTCAGGTCTATTTGTTCAATATCGAAACCGGCGAGCAGGAACAACTCGGCACCTTTCGCGGTATGACCTTCGCGCCACGGTTCTCGCCCGATGGCCGCCAAGTGCTTTTGTCAGTCGAACGCCACGGCAATTCCGATGTCTTTAAAATGGATCTCGCAACCCGCCGCTTGACCCGGTTGACCGATCACCCGGCGATTGACGTATCGCCGTCAATGTCGCCGGACGGGAAGCGCATGAGTTTCACTTCCGACCGCGGCGGTTCGCAGCAGATCTATGTGATGAACGCGAACGGCTCCAAGCAAAAGCGCATCACCTTTGGCGAGGGCCGTTATCAGACCCCGGTATGGAGCCCGCGCGGCGATCTCATCGCTTTCACCCGGCAGTATCGCGGCCGGTTTTATATCGGCGTCATTCGGCCCGACGGGACCGGCGAGCGGTTGCTGACCGAAAGCTATCTCGAGGAGGGGCCAACCTGGGCCCCCAATGGCCGGGTTTTGATGTTCTATCGCCAGACGCCGTCGCGGCGGAACGGGAAAGGCGGCGGCGCATCGCTGTGGTCAGTTGATCTCACCGGCCGCAATGTCCGCCTGGTGCGGACGCCCGGGGACGCCTCAGACCCCGCCTGGTCGCCATTATTGCCGTAAGATATCGCCTAAAGGCTGCTGAATAACAGAAATTTCATTCTTGCGCCGGAACAGCCGAGCTTGATTGGGGGGGCAGACGCGGCTACGATTCCCCTGTTGGTTAAATATTAGCGTTTTGCTGACACTGATTTTAAAGGTGGGTGTATTATCATTCGGCTCGCAAACCGGGCCTTTCGCGAAACTGGCGCTTTTGGGCGTTAAAATATTTGAGTAACAACGCGTTATCAGGCGGCGCAGGCCGTCCCGGACAGGAGCATCGCTGGGTCAGATACTAGATATCGGGCCTTTGAACTGGGGAAGTGGAGCAAGAGAGAGTTATGAAAACATTGATGAAATTAGCGGGGATTGCGGCATCGTTAGTGCTTCTTTCCGCATGTGTGGCCACAGGCCCGGAAGTTGACGCCACAGCTGGCGCTGGAACGGATGTTGGCGCAGGCCCGACCGGACCGGTTCCGGGTAGCCAGGCCGATCTTGAAGACGCTGCCGGTCACCGCGTCTTTTTTGCCTATAACGAATATACGCTCACGCCGCAGGCGCAGGCTGTTCTGTCGCGTCAGGCCGCATGGCTGCAGGAATATCCGGAAACCCGGGTCAAGCTTGCCGGCAACTGTGACGAGCGCGGCACGCGGGAATACAACTTCGCGTTGGGCGCTCGCCGGGCCGAAGCCACACGCGCTTATCTGGTCAGCCTCGGCGTTGACGCCGCACGGATCACCACGGTCTCTTATGGCAAAGAACGCCCACTTGATCCGCGCTCGACGGAAGACGCCTGGTCGTTGAACCGGAACTCGACCACGACGATTTCTGCGGCCGGCGCCTAACCCACCGGTTTGCATTGACTTGATTTTAAGAGCGCGCCGGGAGCTATCGGCGCGCTCTTTTTGTTTTTCGCCTTAGTTTTGTCTTTTGCGAGCGTTAGACTACGGTTCGGACAGTCGCCTACCCAACATTCGCCTATAACGACACAGACCGCCACAGTAAGGCCCGCTACAGTAAGGATCTTCAACATGAGCAAGTTTATTACCGCCGCCGGCTTTGCCGCCGCCTTACTCGTCGGCGCTAGCGCCACGCCTGCTGCGGCCGGCACCAAGGACGACGTGCGCGCTCTTCAAGACCGCATGGCGCGGGTGGAACAGGCCGCCGCTGCGCAGAGCGCGGCAACCGTGCGGCTCGGCGAACTTGAACGCCAAAACCAGTTTCTGACCGGACGCATTGAAGAGCTTGGCTTCCAACTCGATCAGGCCAATCAGCGCCTTGATGCGATCGCGGCGGCGTTGTCCGGCGGCGCGGCAGGCGAGCCTGGCGCCACCGCATTTGTCGGCGGGCCAGGATTTCAACAACAAGGCCCCGTGGCGCTCGTGCCCGGTGATCCGATTGCAGATCAGCTAAGCCGCGATGGCGTCCAGGGCGGCGCGGGCGCGGTTTCAGGCGATCCAGCCTCGGTCGAATTGCCGCTCGATCCAACGGCCGCGTTTGACTATGCCTCCGGATTTCTTCTGAAGGGGGATTATCAGCAAGCCAAAGCCGCCTTCGGGCTTTATGTTGAAGCTTTTCCAAATCATCCGCGCACGGCTGATGCGCGGTTTCGTCTCGGCGAGATACATTTGGCATTGGGTGAGAATGCGGATGCGGCGGATGTTTTCATCGCTCATATTCGCTCCTATCCGAATGATCCGCGTGCGGCGGAAGCCTATTTGAAACTCGGCACGGCGTTTTCGCGTCTTGAGAAGTCGGACCAGGCCTGTACGGTGTTCAAAACCATGAAAGCGAAATTCCCCAATGTCTCTCAACCGGTCAGCCAACGCGCCGATCTTGAGATGTCGCGCATCAACTGTCAGTAACCCCGCCTTGCCGGCGGCCAACGCAGCAGAACCCATTGATTACGAAGCGTTTGCAGCGCGGCTCTCACGGTTGCGGCTGGATGACGGCTTCGCCATTGCCGTCTCCGGCGGCCGCGATTCCATGGCGCTCGCCCGGTTGTCGGCGCTTTATGGGCAAAAGACCGGCGTAGCGGTTCAAGCGCTTACGGTGGATCACGGCTTGCGGCCGCAATCGGCGCGCGAAGCGGCGCAAACCGCGCAGTGGTGCAAGGCGGCGGGCCTCGCGCACCGGACGCTGGCCTGGACCGGCGACAAACCGACAACCGGCATTCAGGAAGCCGCCCGTCAGGCGCGCTATCGATTGCTTGCTGTGGCCTGCAATGAGGCGGGTATTGGCGCGGTGTTGACCGCTCATAGCGCCAGCGATCAGGCAGAGACCTTCTTCATGCGCCTTGCCCGCGGCGCCGGGCCAGCTGGGCTTGCGGCGATGGCGGAGGAGATCCGGATCGCCGCCGGCGCCGGCGCGCCCATTCGGTTAATCCGGCCTTTGCTGGGCTACTCCAGAGACCAGCTGACGGCGACGGTGAAATTCTTCGGGCAAGTCTTTGTCGATGATCCGAACAATGACGACCCGGCCTATGAGCGTATTCGCATGCGCGCCGTGTTGGCGCAGTTGGAAGCTGAGGGCGCGCTGAGCACTGAGGCGCTGCTGCGCGCCGTCGCTCGCCAACGCGTCGCGGCACGCCGATTGCGCGATCAGGAGGAGGCGCTGTTCCGCCAGACCGCAGGGTGCTTTTATCGCTGGGGTGGCGTCGTGCTGGACGCCGACGCCGTTCGCCACAGCGATGGCGACGCGATGGCCGGGCTTTGCCGGCGGCTCATCCATGCGGTCAGCGGCGAGGCCTATGCGCCCGATGAGGGCAAGGTGCGCAGTGCGCTCGAAGGCGCGCTTCAAACCGGTGCGGCGACGGCGGGCGGCGCGCTGATTAAGCTTTGGCAAGCTCGCTTGTGGTTTCTGCGTGAACCCGCCGCGGTCGCCGGCCGCGCTGGCTCCCCGGCCATCGCGCCGGTCGCGCTTACGTCCGGACAGGCCGTCCTTTGGGACAACCGGTTCATTGTCGCCGGTGATGAGGTTGGGCCTGGCGTTGTGGTAAAGCCCTTAGGCTTGGCGGTCCCAGACCAGCGCGCAGAGGCGACCGCGCTCTATGCAGGGCCTAAAGAAGGTCTTGCTGGGCTGCCGGGGTTTTTTGGGCCCGGCGCTGGCGATGATGCGGTATTGATTAGCGCCCCGGCCCTCTTATCTGCAAAAACCGGCGGATTTTCGGCCGAGAGCCAAACAGCGGTGCGGTTTCGCGGCGGGATTATCAGATTTTAGAAGATTTCGCGGGATTTGCAGTTTGAGCCATGGCGCTGGGCTTTTTTAATCCCTATTTGATAGGGTGAAATGTCAGATTTGCGGACCCATCAGGAACGCCGCGAAGCAAGGAAAAATGAATGAACACGCGAAATATTGTGATCTGGGGCTTGGTTGTGGTGTTTTTCCTGATCGCGCTGAAAGTGTTCGACTATCAAGCCCCCGGGCCGGAGCCGGAGGAGCTGACTTATTCGCAATTCGTCGAACGCGTGGATAGCGGCGAGGTGCGCTCCGCCGAGGTCGCCAAGACCCAGGTAACTGGCCTGCTCGCCAGCGGCTCCGATTATGTCACGACGATCCCCGAGACCGGTCAGGCGGCGATTGCCGAACGCTTGAATGGTGCGGGCGTCAACACCACGATCCAGAAGGAAGAAGAGCTTCCGCTGCTTCTTTCACTCCTGTTCAATATTTTGCCGTTGCTTATTTTCTTAGGCTTCTTTTTCTTTGTCATGCGCCAGATGCAAGGCGCCGGCGGCAAGGCGATGGGGTTTGGCAAATCACGTGCGAAACTTCTGACCGAGCGCCAGAGCCGCGTCACCTTTGACGATGTCGCCGGCATCGACGAGGCGAAAGAAGAACTTGAAGAAATCGTTGAATATCTGAAAGACCCGATGAAGTTTCAGCGCCTCGGCGGCAAGATCCCGAAGGGCGCGCTGTTAATCGGCCCGCCAGGCACCGGTAAAACGCTGCTCGCCCGCGCCATCGCCGGCGAAGCCAATGTGCCGTTTTTTACTATCTCCGGTTCTGATTTTGTCGAAATGTTTGTCGGCGTCGGCGCCAGCCGTGTCCGCGATATGTTCGAGCAGGCCAAGAAAAATGCGCCCTGCATTATCTTTATCGATGAGATCGATGCGGTCGGGCGTCACCGCGGCGCCGGGCTTGGCGGCGGCAATGACGAGCGCGAGCAAACCCTCAACCAGTTGCTTGTGGAGATGGATGGCTTTGAGGGTAATGACGGCATTATTCTGATTGCCGCTACCAACCGGCCCGATGTTCTTGATCCCGCTTTGTTGCGTCCCGGCCGCTTTGACCGTCAGGTTGTTGTTCCGAACCCGGACGTTATTGGCCGTGAGAAAATTCTTCAGGTGCACATAAAAAAAGTACCGCTGGCGCCGGATGTTAATATCCGCACAGTGGCGCGGGGCACGCCCGGCTTTTCCGGCGCGGACCTTGCCAATCTTGTCAATGAGGCGGCGCTGCTGGCGGCGCGGCGCGGCAAGCGCTTTGTAACGGCGAGCGAATTTGACCACGCTAAGGACAAAATCATGATGGGCGCGGAGCGGCGCTCACTGGTGATGACCGAAGAAGAAAAAATGCTGACCGCCTATCACGAAGCGGGCCATGCGCTGGTCGGCATGTGCATGCCGGGTTCTGATCCGGTGCATAAAGCGACGATCATTCCACGCGGCCGTGCGTTAGGCATGGTTCAGTATTTACCCGAGCGCGATAAATATTCTTTCTCCCTCGAACAAATGCGCGCCAGGCTAGCAAGCGTCATGGGTGGCCGCGTCGCTGAGGAACTGAAATTCGGCAGGGAAAAAGTAACCTCCGGCGCTTCATCGGATATTGAGTATGCGACCAAACTCGCCCGCGCCATGGTCACGCAATATGGGCTTTCAGAAAAACTAGGGCCCATCGCATATGGCGAAGATGAGGGCGAAGTGTTTCTGGGCCAGTCTATTGCTCGCTCTAAAGCGATTTCCGGAGACACGGCGAAAATCATCGAAGATGAAGTTCGCCGTTTCGTAACCGAAGGCTATGACAAAGCGCGCCAAATTCTCACCGAACGCAGTAAGGAATGGGAAGCGATCTCTCAGGCTTTGTTGGAGTATGAAACGCTTACCGGCGATGAAATTGAAGCGCTTATGCGCGGCGAGAAAATCGTTCGCGAAGACCCTGCCGACACCACCGATCACACACCGCCCTCATCTGTGCCGTCAGCCGGCGCGTCAGTGACGAAGAAGAAAGACGACGATACCGGCGGCATGGAGCCCAGCCCGCAAGGGGCTTGATCTAAGGTCAGACCAATTTAATCGGCACCCGCGCTTGGGGGAACGGGCGCCGTCGAGCCTTCAATGAGAGCGCGATGCTCACCGGGGCTCAATTGCCAATGTCAATTCCAGCTTGATCCGCAATAGCGCCGGCCCAGGCCCAGCCGCCAAACGTTTCAGAAACGGCGATTATTAATTCATTATCGCCTTTCTTGAGATTGAGGCCGACAGAGTCGAAAAACCCGACCGTTCCGAGAAAGCGGTAATCGCGCACGGTCCAGCCAGCGTCGCCGAAATAAACGCGCTTATCGTTCAAGTAAATCCGTACACGGTCGGAATAGCCAAATTTCAGCGCTTTCATCATTTTCTTTTCGGCGTCGATATTGACGCGGATGAACACCGTGGAATCGTTGTCCGGCAGGCGGTTGACGATTTTTGAAATATTAGCAACGCCGTTGGTTTCAACCTCGAGAGGCATCCAGGCAAGGTCGTTGGCGGCTTTTTTGGGAAGCGTCAGCACCTCATCAACTGTGCTTTCGGAGAAAACCGAAGATACAGTCCAGCTTGTGATGAGGCCGTCCGGCAATGGCGGCGCCTGCTTTGCCTCGCCAATGACGCCTTCGCCATCGCGCAACGGACGGACGGAAAAATTGCTGATATAGGCGACGATGCCGCCCCTCCCGGATGTGCGCAATCCGATCGATCCGGATTTGTTGCTGGTTTTGAGATCAGGAACATGCAGCGCCGGCGCATCGCTGTTAAAGTAAAAATCCGCCTTGTCGCCTTCAACCACCAGCCGGACATGGTTCCATGCGCCGAATTTTTGCGCCAGCGGTGCAATCGCGTTTTCGTCGGAAAATATTTGCCACGCGGAATTTCCATTTTCGACCGGCGTATACTGGACAGCGTCGGGTTTGTTGTTGAGGTGGGCGCGGAAATAGATCTCTTCGAAATGTTCGTCATCGCGCGCGCGCCACATCGGTCCTATGAAGCCAGTCATTTCCGCATAGGCGACGTCGAACTCAATCACGCCGTCTGCAAAGTCGATATCGTCGAGCCAAAGGCGCCCGCCGCTGAGCGCCAACGCTTTGCGCCCGAGATGGGTTTCAATGGCGGCGCTGCGCGCGGCAATGCGCCATTGATGCCCGGCGAAGGAGAGCGATTGCGGTTCGTTTTGCGCATAGGCGGGCGCGCCCAAAACCGAAATCAGGATGATAACAAATAGACGGATGCCGAACATTGGCGCTCTCCCTATGGCGATGGTTTGCGGGCGAGGTCGACCCGCTGGGTTTTGGGTTTTATGCCATGGGAGCGACGTTGCGGGATTGTATAAAGCGGTCACTCAGCCTTCATAGCTGCGCCGTTCGCGGTGCAGCGCGCGCGGCGTCAGCCCGCTGAGCGCTTTAAAAGTGGTAATCATATGCGCCTGATCGTGAAATCCCGTTTCGGCGGCGATGAACGCCCAGTTAGGATTGGGTTCTGCATCGGCGAGGATGGCTGCTTCCGCCACACGCAACCGCCTGGCGTAGTCCTTCGGTGAGCAGCCGACCGCATCGCGAAACCGTCTGCGCAATTGCCGCTCACTGATCGATAGCGAGGCGGCAATTTCACGGATCGGCGTTCTGCCATGAACCGCGCGCAGTTCCATCGCCGCGAAGTGTTCATCGCGTGTGTTTGCGTCATCGCCATTTGTAATCTGTGTAATGTCTTCGATCATAGCCTCAGCGAGGGTTTGCGGGCAAGCGCTGGCGATAACAGCCTGGGTTTTTGCAAATGCTCGGGCAAAGGCCGGCGTGGGCTCGATGGGCGCCACGTCTTGAAAGGTCGCCGGTTCGATATTCAGCATCTGCGCGGCGCATTCAGGTTTGAGGCGTATCGCGATCATTTCCTCATCGGCTTCGGATGCGTGCCAGAATGGACGGCTGTAAGGCCCGCAAATAACAATGGCGGCATCGCCGATAGAGCCGTCGCGGCGGCGGCGGCGCCTTACGGCGATGCTTGGCTCGCCGAGCGGCAGGACACGGTGACGATAGGCGGTGTTGCGGCCAGCTTCGCATATCCAGATCTGGTCGGCGGGAAAATGGCTGGCGCCGGCAATCCGCCAGGCCTTATAAGCGCCGATGGCGTGATAGGGGCGGTCGTCGTCACATCCGGTTAAAGTATTGCGAGAATGCATGATTTGCAGCCTAGCATGGGCGGCGTAGAATGTACGATGCGCGCGGTGAACGGTTTGCCTGATGCGACGATATGTGGAGAACCCAGTGATATGACGCCAAATCAACACCACCAACCGGCGCCGGAAATTATGGGCATTGTTAATGTGACGCCGGATTCTTTTTCTGACGGCGGCAGGCTTGATGGCCCGGCGGCGGCGATTAGGCACGCTTTGCAACTTGCCGAAGACGGCGCTGATATTCTCGACATTGGCGGGGAGTCGACCCGGCCTGGCGCGGCGCCTGTATCTATGGAAGAGGAATTGCGACGGGTGATGCCGGTGATTGAGGGGCTGGCGGGCAACACCAAAGCGACGTTATCGATAGACACGCGAAAGCCGGAAGTCGCTCGCGCCGCGCTCGCCGGCGGCGCTTCTATCTGGAATGATGTTTCGGCGTTGACATATGATGACGCCAGCGTTGCGACCGCGGCGGACCTCGATTGTTCTGTCGTGTTGATGCATGCGCAAGGCGATCCCCGCACTATGCAACAAGACCCTTCCTATACGGATGTTGTGCATGAGGTCATCGGTTTTCTCGCCGCGCGTATTGAGCTTTGCGTTGCCGTCGGGATTAATCGCGCCAGGCTGATCGTCGATCCGGGGATCGGCTTTGGCAAATCCACAGTCCACAATCTGGCGCTGATCGCTAATCTCGAGAAATTTCAGAGGCTCGGGTGTCCAGTTCTCCTTGGGGCGTCGCGAAAACGGTTTATTTCCGTGCTCGACCGGCAGACCCCGGCTGATCAGCGTCTCGGCGGATCGCTGGCGGCGGTGCTGGCGGGCTATGCCCACGGCGCGGCGGTTTTCCGGGTGCATGACGTGACCCAGACCCGCCAGGCGTTAACAATCGCTCAGGCAATCACCGGGGCCATAGAAAACCCGTAATTTTCGCGTTAAGGCATTGGCCAAACAGGCGTGCTAGACTGCTAGCATCTCAACTGAACAGGAGAGCGGCCGCCATGCGAGGCGACGACCAGATGACAGGCAAACGGAAAATTTTTGGCACTGACGGCGTCAGGGGCCTGGCCAACACCGGCGCGATGACGCCCGATGCGATTTTGCGCCTTGGCATGGCCGTGGGCCGGGTGTTCAAAAATGGCGCCCATCGCCACCGCGTGGTGATCGGCAAGGATACCCGCCTTTCCGGCTATATGATCGAGCCGGCGTTGACCGCCGGGTTTACCGCATCGGGCATGGATGTTTTCCTGCTTGGTCCGTTGCCGACGCCGGCGATGGCGATGCTGACGCGTTCCATGCGTGCAGATCTCGGGGTGATGATTTCCGCATCTCACAATCCGTACAAAGACAACGGTGTTAAATTCTTCGGACCGGATGGCTATAAGCTATCTGATGAGACTGAGCTGGAGATCGAGAGGTTGATGCGCGCCGGCCCCGATGTCGGGCTTGCTGCGCCTGCCGACCTTGGCCGCGTCAAGCGCATTGAAGATGCGGGCGCGCGTTACATTGAATTTGCGAAAGCCGCTTTCCCGAGGCTCCAGTCTCTGGAAGGATTGCGCATTGTCATCGATTGCGCCAACGGCGCTGGGTACAAGGTTGCACCGACGGTTTTGTGGGAGTTGGGCGCGGACGTTAAAACCATCGGCGTTGATCCCAATGGCGTCAACATCAATCGCGAGGTTGGATCGACTGCGACCAAAGCGATGCGTGATGCAGTGCGTGAATATCGCGCCGATATTGGCGTCGCCCTCGACGGCGATGCTGACCGGGTGATCATTTGTGACGAAAAGGGTGTGATTGTCGATGGCGACCAGATCCTCGCGGTGATCGCCGGTTTCTGGAACAAGCGCGGCCTCCTGAAGGGCGGCGGCATCGTTTCAACGGTGATGGCTAATATGGGACTTGAGAAATATCTCAAAACCGAAGGGCTGACGCTGGAACGAACAAAGGTCGGCGATCGCTATGTGGTTGAGAAAATGCGTGCGGCGGGCATGAATATTGGCGGCGAGCCGTCCGGACACGTTATTTTGAGCGATTATGCAACCACGGGCGATGGGCTGGTGACGGCGCTTCAGGTGTTGGCGGTGGTCGCCGCCGAGGGCCGCAAGGTCAGCGATGTTTGCGACAAATTTGACGCCTTTCCGAACCTGTTAAAAAATGTCCGCTACAATGGCGGCAATCCGCTCAAACATGATGCGGTGAATAAAGCCATCAAGGCTGGCGAGGACCGTCTTGGCAAGAAAGGCCGCCTCGTCATCCGCAAATCCGGCACCGAACCCTTAATCCGCGTCATGGGCGAGGGCGAGGACGCCGCACTCATCAACGAAGTGGTCGATGAGATTTGCGCGGCAGTGGAAAAAGCCGTCCAATAAAAAACCGCCGGCAAGATACGCATGCCGGCGGCTTTCCCGGGTAGGAATTATCGATCAGGTGTAGACGTTGATGCGCGCCCGGCGCGAGCAATTGTTGTTAGCGATGCGACGCATCCGGCGCTTTGACACATAGCCCGCCTCCTGGCCGCGTGCTTTCACGGTGCAGACAAGGCGTGGTCCGTGGCGGGTGCGGACAACTTCCTCGACCAGCACAATGCGCGCCCGGTAGCGGGTGTCGAATACTTGACGGTTGACGGTGCGCCCGTCGCGGCCGCGATAGCCGTGGTTTTTACCGCGATATTTATTGCGACGATAGCGGCGACGATCATTGTCACGGTGGTCAGCGCGGTGGTCGTCTCCATACCGCCTGCCGCTGGAATACCCGTCGCCAAAGGTTATCGAAAAGCTGACGCCTGAACTCTGACGGGAGCTGCGATAGGGGCCGGCGCGGTAATATCGATCCTGGTCGTAATAATTATAATAGCTGGTGTTGTGACTGCGGTGGTCATGATCGATGCCGCAAAAAGCGGGCTTGTCTGATGCGAAGGCGGAAGACGCCGCCACCAGAGTGATTGCGCCGATTGCGCCTGCGATCATGGTTCTGAAAAGCGTCTTCATCTTAGGCCTCCGTGCTTGCCCCAGCAGCATTTCCATAAAACCAATCCTAAAGACCCAATGCGGCGAGAATGGCGCCAATTCCCGCCTAAAAGCGGTCATTTTCTGGATCGCACACACAATTGACGTGATCTAAAATCCATGGCGGGGCGCGCCGCACCACCGATTTGCGAGGCGGGAGCAAATCACCATATGAGTTTCCCATGGCTTATGCAGATGGCGAGACAGATGATGATACCGGCGGGCAAACGACGCCAGCGCGATGCGGTATGGCGCGGGCGGCGGATCTGATCGGTGATCGCTGGACGTTGTTGATTATTCGAGAAGCGCTTTACGGCGTCACCCGCTTTGACGCGATGCAGGCCAATCTTGGCATTCCGCGCACGGTGCTTTCCGGTCGGCTCAAAAAACTTTGCCAGATCGGGGTTTTTCAAACCCGTCCGTATAAAAAAGACGGCCAGCGCGCGCGGCATCTATATGTGCTGACGGCGATGGGGGTGGAACTGGCGCTGCCGATGATCGCGCTGATGCAATGGGGCGAGAAGCATTTCAATGACAAGGGCGCGGTCGCAGAGATCGTTGAGCGGCGCTCTGGCGCGCCTTGCCATGTCGGTCTGGTTACCGAAGCCGGCTCCCCAATTTCCATCGGCGCGGCGCAACTCCGCTTAAAAGCCTAGTCCTTGTATGGCTTAGGCTGGTCTGATCCAGGTTGGGACAGGCTGAGCGCTGCCGATATTAAAATCAAAAACACTCCGAATCCGAAAACCAGCCACGCCGCGCTGACATTAACGCCGGCGCGGAAGGCGGCATCGGGAAAAACTTGAATGGCCAGGGCCGTAAGGCAACAGCCCAGCCCGACCCAAATAAATGTATTGATCGACATTTCTCTCTCCGCTTGATTTTTTACGCTATGAATGCGTGGGCTCGCGATATTGCTAAATTTGGGCGCTTGTTTGAAAAGAATGGGGCGAACACAGGATATTACCGGTGAAAATCTGGCGCTGAGAAAAGATAAAATATCAGCAAAGGCCCTTTTTCCGAAGAGCATCTGTATAATGCGGTGCGTCAGCGGCGAGGCGGCGGCGCCAGAATGGTGAAACATGATGAACAGCTTTAACAAGTATGAGCCGCGCCCCATACAGTTCCTGGGAATCGAACAAACACATGGATGGCGAACCAAGCTATATGGAATATCCGTAGGCCCTGACGGTGTCTCAAAGAAAACGGTAACGGAAGCAAAGAGTTCAATTTTGCAACTCTTGCCCCAGCCAGCAGTAACGGATGAACGCTACGGTCTCGGTTTTTTGATTATCCACGCTGGCGTTCTCGCGAATTGGTTTCTGCTTGATTGGTGGGAGAATGAAGATATCGCGCACCAGCTTGTCTTTTCCTCGCCCACTGCTGATCCAAGCGCAATTACACCAGTTTCTGATAAGTCCGTTATGGCCTGCGTTCATGAGTTAAAGATACACAGTTTCGAAT
The DNA here is from genome assembly GCA_021776415.1 of Hyphococcus sp. Taxonomy (GTDB): domain Bacteria; phylum Pseudomonadota; class Alphaproteobacteria; order Caulobacterales; family Parvularculaceae; genus Hyphococcus. The sequence continues at coordinate 163,148 of JAJFFY010000056.1, read as the reverse complement.
CGGACGCCTGGATAAAAAATGTCCTTTCCAAACCCAATAATCCGGACTTCGACGAATATCTGAACACAGTTCTAAATAGTTTTTCCGAGACAGATGCGTGATCATGTTAAAAGAAATAGCACTTGAACGACTGACAAGAGCCGATCAAGGGAGCCGTTGAAATTGAAGGGCCGTGTTCTCATCATTGCCGGTTCGGACCCGTCCGGCGGGGCGGGCGTCCAGGCTGATATCAAAACGGTCACGGCGCTTGGCGGTTATGCGGCGAGCGCGATTACTGCGCTGACGGTCCAGAACACTATGGGCGTTACGGGCGTTCATCCAACACCGCCGGATATCATCGCCGCGCAGATCGAGGCTGTGTTGTCGGACATTGGCGCCGACGCCATCAAGATCGGCATGATCGGCGATGTTGAAACCGTTGAGCTGATCGCCGCCCGGCTCGCAAAGTTAGACAATGCATTGCCGATTGTGCTCGACCCGGTGCTCGTCGCCAGCAGCGGCGACGCGTTGGCCGGCGACGGCGTTGCGGGGGCGATTATAGAAAAACTGGCGCCGCTTTGCGCCATCATTACACCGAATATAATTGAGGCTGAAGCGCTTACCGGAATTCACGTGAGCGATGAGGACACGATGGCTGCGGCTGGCGCGGCATTGGTGGCGCGCGGCGCCGGGGCGGCGCTGGTCAAGGGCGGCCATGGGAGCGGCGATATCGTCAAAGACGTGCTGGTGACTATTGCCGGCGAGCGGGTGTTTTCCAATCCGCGCATCGAAACAACATCGACCCATGGCACCGGCTGCACGCTCGCCTCGGCGATCGCGACCGGTCTGGCGCAAGGCATGGCGCTGCCGGGGGCGGTGAAGCGAGCGATTTCCTATGTGCATAAGGCGATTCTGACGGCGCCCGGCTATGGTGGCGGGCAAGGTCCGCTTAATCATACGCATACGTTGGAAAGTCGGTAATCAGTATCAGTCCGACTATCGCTAATGCGATTATTTCTTACTTGAAACTAGATTGCCCAAAGACGATACCGGACATGCCTCGTAAAGGCTACGCATATCCTCAGGAGCTTCCTATGAAGGCCTATGTTTTTGAAACATTGGATGTTTTTACCGACGCCAAGTTCACCGGTAATCAGCTCGCTGTCATAATGGATGCGCGCGGGCTTTCCGATAACGAGATGCAGACCATCACCCGCGAGTTTAACCTTTCTGAGACGACATTCGTGTTGCCGCCGCAGGATCCTGCCAATACCGCGCGGGTGCGGATTTTTACGCTTGGTTATGAAATGCCGTTTGCGGGCCATCCGACGGTCGGGACGGCCATTGCAATTGCCCGCGCACGCAATCTCAGCGGCGAGATCAGGCTTGAATTGAACACAGGAGTTTTCCCGGTACGGATCGACCTTGATGGCGCGGCGGCGTTCGCCGAATTTCAGAACCCCAACCTGCCAGTGGAAACTGGCGCCGGTCCGTCCGCCGACGCGCTTGAGGCGGCTTTCTCCTTGCCTGCGGGCTCGATTGACCGTGAGCGGCATAGGCCCCGATGCGTCAGCGCCGGCGCGGAATATGTTTATGCCTGCGCAAGCCTTGATGTCGTGCGCTCGGCGCATCTCAACACCACCGCGTTCGAAGCGTTGGGTTTTGACGAAACGGTCGGGGTTTTTCTTTACGCTGAGGGAGGCGAGGCGCCAGACGCCGATTATCATGCGCGGATGTTTGCGCCGACCGCCGGCATTCCGGAAGATCCGGCTACGGGCTCCGCCGCTGCGGCGCTGCCGGGACAGATCGCGCTCGCCGACACGCTTGGCGATGGGACACATCGTTGGGTGATCGAACAGGGATTTGAAATCGGCCGGCCAAGCCGCATTATCGCGCGAGTTGAGACGGCCGGCGGCGCCGTTACGTCGGTACGGATTGGCGGCAATGCCGTACACGTGCAAACCGGTCAGATATTTGTCTAATTGACTTTTGTTAACTTGTCGGTAACCAAAGTTAAACATGTATAGAAGATTGATTAGAGGAAAATAGATGTTGGCAACAGTTGGCTATGAAGGCGTTTCAGTTGAGGAATTTATCTGCGAGCTAAAAAAAGCTGACGTCAAAATATTAATTGATGTTCGTGAGCGCGCTCAATCTCGACGTCGCGGATTCTCAAAGACGCGCCTCTCTGAAAATCTGAATGAGGCCGGTATAGAATATTTACATTTTCGCGAATTGGGAGATCCGAAAGAAGGCCGTGATGCCGCCCGCTCCGGTGATTATAGAGAATTTCGTCGGATTTATCGAAACGTGTTGAAACGGAAAGTAGCGCAGATCGCTATGGCCGAAATTATTGAAATAATTGAGGGGAAGCATACTTGTCTGATGTGTTATGAAAGAGACGAGACTACTTGCCATAGAAAGATAATTACTGATAAAATACAAGAAAAAACCGGTATTGATGCAGATCATTTGAAGGTTAGGGCAATTGAGCCACCTGCAAGCACGAAACGACGAGTGCTTCATCTTAGTGAAGGCGCTTCCGCACAGATCTAGCAACTATGCGGAAACGGTCTGTTGCGCTGGCGTTGGGCGGGATGGAAAGTGGCGCCGACTATATCCAGTTCAATTTCGAATCTTAGACGACGACAAAAAATTTAAACGCTGGCAGTGGATAAGATATAGCTATACGACATCAACCAAAGATCGCCGTATTGAAAGCCAGAAGGTTGTTCCAGAGAGCATTGCACCTGGCGCGCTTGTTAAACAAAAAGAACGTGTAAATTTCTTAAATCCTCTCATTCGAGAGGTATTGTCTGCTGCAAACGACAAAGACGAGTCTTTAACGCTAATACGACCAAAATCGATAAATTTTTCATGGAAGCAAAAATCTGATGAAGACATATCGAAAGAACGGATAAAGCATGCTGAGTTAGCTAACCAGCTATCACTACTTGATGCCACTGAAGCCAAACCACTCACACCTTGCCCCTATGTTTTTCGGCTGAAATGGTATGATCAAAGTGATAAAGAGCACAATCATACCTGCGATGATTGGGAGACCTCTACCGCATTTTTTAGACGCAGAAAATTTCATGGCACAGATTCTGATGGGCTATTGTCATTGAAACATACCTATGAAAAAGAATTTATGCAGAAGGGGCTGGCGCTTGCGTTCAGTACACATAGTCGTCGTAATGTGACATTCGGCACACCTAATCAATGGCTCTTGGTTGGAATGATTCGTCTGGATGATAGTCCGCAGGGTGATTTTCTGTTGGGCGGAAATTGAATTAAACTTTAGTTATGCGCTGGCTGATCGCGACGCCAATAAAAATTAGGACGAGCGCAACAAAGGCGCCGGCTTCAATGCGCTCGTGATAAATCAGAGCGCCCATGGCGACGGCCCATATGGGCGTGAAGTAATTGGTCAGCGCCATGAACCCCGCGCCGGCGCGGCGGATCAGCATGATGATGAGGACGCCGTTTATACCGGTTGGGAATATGCCAAGCCCGACCACGCTTGCGATGCTGGCGAGCGACCATTGGCCGGCCTCAAAACTTACAAACAACAGAGCGGGCGTTGCGCTGAGGGCGGCGACCAGCATCATCCCGGCGGCGAAAACGCGCGGCCGGATCGGCGGCGCCCGGCGCGCGATGACCACTGAAGCCGCGTAGCACAACGTTGCGATCAAAAGCGTGCCTTGCGCGAGAAGATCTGCGCCAACCGCACCCTTCAAAACCTCCGGTCCCATCAACACGAAAACGCCGATAAACCCGAGGCCAAAGCCGATAAGCTTGCGCCCGGTAAGGCTCTCGCCGGCAAAGAAAAACGCCAGCGCAATTGTCCAGATCGGCATGAACGCCATATAGACGCCCGCAAGACCGCTATCGACATATTGCTGCGCCCACGGAAAGATAAAGAACGGCAATGTGTTGCCGATAATGCCGACGGCGATGATCCAGCGCCAGCTACGGCGGATGCGAAGTTTATCGCCATTGCGAACAACCAGCGGCGGCAGGCGTCGGCCGGCGTGCCGCATGATCACGTAAACCACAATCGCGCCAAGCCACAAACGACTGACGGTAATCACCACGGGCGGCATGGTATCAAGGGCGCTGCGGATCATCACAAATGCCGACCCGCCAAAGGCGACAATCAGCACTAGTAGCGCCCAGTCGAACAGCGTCGCTTGCCTCGGAGCGGTGGGTTTTGCGGCCATAACCACGCGCTATCGGCGCGCGCGCCGTTGCGCAAGGTAGAAAACCTTATTGCAGTGCGAAAAAATTTCGGTTGACGGCTGTATGCCATGCGCGCAAGGGTGATTGCGGGCCACGCCTCCCCAACGGGGCGCGCGCCATCTGTGAGGATGGAATAAAATGACAAAGACGAAGCCAGCGGTGGCGAAACCGGCGGCGCGCCCTGCGCGCCCATATTTTTCATCCGGGCCCTGCGCAAAGCGGCCCGGCTGGTCTCCTGAAAATCTTAGCATCGCGCCTCTTGGGCGATCTCATCGCTCGAATATCGGCAAGGCGCGTCTTAAAGATGCGATTGACCGCACCCGCGCGCTGCTTGGCGTGCCGGATGATTACCGCATCGGGATTGTGCCGGCGTCAGATACCGGCGCGGTTGAGATGGCGATGTGGTCGATGCTTGGCGAGCGCCCTGTGGATATGCTCGCCTGGGAAAGTTTCGGCGCCGGCTGGGTCACTGACGCGGTCAAACAACTCAAGCTCGATGCGCGCATTATTGATGCACCCTATGGCGAGATCGCCGATCTTGGCGCCATAGATCCCGCCCATGATCTGGTGTTCACCTGGAACGGCACCACTTCCGGCGTGCGCGTCCCCAATGCGGATTGGATTAGCGCCAAGCGCGAGGGCATCGTGATTTGCGATGCGACCTCTGCGGTTTTTGCCCAAGCGCTGGATTGGCTGAAGCTCGATGTTGTCACCTATTCCTGGCAGAAAGTGCTTGGCGGCGAGGGCGGCCATGGGGTGCTGATTTTGAGCCCGCGCGCGGTGGCGCGTCTGGAAAGTTATACGCCGCCATGGCCGTTGCCGAAATTGTTCCGCCTCACCAAGGGCGGCAAGCTGATCGAAGGAATTTTTGCAGGCGCGACCATCAATACGCCGTCGATGTTGTGCGTTGAGGATTATATTGACGCGCTGAAATGGGCGGCGGGCCTTGGCGGGTTGCAGGCGCTTCACGCCCGCGCAGATAACAACGCTGCGATGCTGGCGGAGTGGGTGGCGCGCACGCCATGGATAGATTTCCTCTGCGCCGATCCGGCTTTGCGCTCCAATACATCCGTATGCCTCAAAATTACCGACCCGACGATCGCCGCGCTTGATGAAGCCGAACAGCGCAGCTTCGTCAAAGTCATGGAAAAGCGCATGGCGGCTGAAGAGGCCGCCTATGACATTGGCGGTTATCGCGATGCGCCGCCGGGATTGCGGATCTGGTGCGGCGCCACAGTTGAGCGCGACGACATCGAAGCGCTGTGCCCATGGCTCGACTGGGCTTTTGCTGACGCGAAAGCATCGCTTTAATTTTTTTCCAAAAACAAAACACGGGAACTGCCCCATGCCTAAAGTTCTGATCTCCGACAAGCTGAGCGAGACTGCCGTCAATATCTTTAAAGAGCGCGGCGTTGACGTTGATTACCAGCCTGACCTTGGCAAGGATAAGGAAAAACTCCTATCCGTTATTGGCCAATATGACGGCCTTGCGGTGCGCTCCGCGACCAAGGCGACGGGAAAAATTATTGCGGCCGCGGGCAATCTCAAAGTCATCGGTCGTGCCGGCATCGGTGTTGACAATATCGACATTCCAGCCGCAACCGCCGCCGGCGTTGTGGTGATGAACACACCCTATGGCAACGCCATCACCACCGCGGAACACGCCATCGCGATGATGTTCGCGCTGCTCAGGCAGATCCCGCAGGCCAACCAGTCGACCCATGCCGGCAAGTGGGAGAAGTCCGCCTTTATGGGCGCGGAAGCCTTTGCCAAGACGCTCGGGGTTATTGGTTGCGGCAATATCGGTTCCATTGTCGCCGACCGCGCCATTGGTCTGAAAATGCGGGTGATCGCGTTTGATCCATTCCTGACTGAGGAGCGCGCCGTGGAGCTTGGGGTTGAGAAGGTCGCTCTGGAAGCGCTGCTAGCGCGCGCGGATATCGTCACGCTGCACACGCCGCTGACAGACCAGACCCGCAATATCCTCAGTGAAGAGAATATCGCCAAGATGAAATCCGGCGCCTATATCGTAAACTGCGCGCGCGGCGGTCTGGTGGATGAGGCGGCTCTGAAACGCGCCCTTGATGAAGGCCGGATCGCCGGCGCCGCGCTTGATGTTTATGCGAGCGAACCAGCGACGGAAAATCCCCTGTTCGGACATGGCAAGGTCGTTGCAACGCCCCATCTTGGCGCCTCCACTACGGAAGCGCAGGAAAATGTCGCCATTCAAGTCGCCGAGCAAATGGCGGAATATCTGATGCGCGGCGCGGTCTCCAATGCGTTGAATTCGCCGTCGGTCACCGCCGAGGAGGCGCCGCGATTGAAACCGTTTATAGCGCTGGCAGAAAAGCTCGGCGCGTTTGCCGGACAACTCACCGAGAGCGCGATTAAGTCGATCGAGATTTGCTATGAGGGCGATGTCGCCGCGCTTAATATCAAGCCCCTAACGGCCGCCGCCGTGGCGGGGGTCTTGAAGCCGATGCTTCAGGACGTGAATGTCGTTAATGCGCCAGTGATCGCAAAAGAGCGCGGTATATCCGTTGCTGAAACCAGCCGCGATGATGCGGACGCCTTCGACAGCATTATTCGATTACGGATTATTTCCGAAAATCAGGACCGCACCGTCTCCGGCACGGTATTCGGCGGCGAGCCGCGCATTGTCGAAATCAAAGGCGTTGAGATGGAGGCGCGCTTTGCCGATCACATGCTCTATACCGCCAATAACGACAAGCCGGGCTTTATTGGCGCGCTCGGGGCGACGCTCGGCGAGGCGAAGCTCAATATTGCGACATTCAACCTGGGCCGTTCAGCGCCGGGTGAAGAGGCGATCGCGCTTGTCGCGGTCGACGAACCGGTCAGCGAGGATGTGCTCGAAAAACTCCGCGCCTTGCCGCATGTGCAACAGGCCAAGGCGCTGTCGTTTTAAACCTTTAGAAGGAGGGGCTAATTGGCGCCCTTCTTCTTATAGGTTCCGGTGAACCAGTCGTTCCAGACTTCTTTTTCCGAATCATATTGCTGGAAATATTGTGTGACCGTGCCGTCTTCGTTCAACGTCCAGGTTCCCTTGAAAGGCGCGGTGACGCCATTCGGATAGGCGATCTCGCCTTCAAGCTGCATGGCGCCGTCTTCATTAAGGCCGCCTGAATAGTCGATCGTCGCACCTTTGCTGACCCAGACCTGGCGCCATTTATTGGTCGCGAGATCAACAAAGTTATAACTCTGGCCGGTGCCGCCGGCTGTATTGGTCCAGTGCTCGACCAGCAAGCAACCGTATTCTTCGACAGAGATAACATTGTCGCCGGCTTTCTTGCCTGCAGGACCAAAGACCTCCCAGTCGCCGACCCAGAAGTCGAACTGGTGAAAAAGTTCGGATGAACAGGGCGGCGGAGGTTTGGCCGCAGCATCTGAGTTTTGCGCCGCCAGCGCGTTCCCGCAGGATGCGGCGAGCACCGTCGCCGCCGTCAAAAATAGTTTTTTCATAGTAGCCCCTCCTTGGCGCGCTGCGGTTGGACGCCGCCCGCCCGGACGCTAGCCCGTAAAACTGATCGCCGCTTTTCCTGTTGCATAAGGCCATTTATTGGCCGGCATCACAATATCGCGCCGACCAGCGGAGCTCTATTTGCGACTAAACGAAGGCTTTGACCCGCCGGGCAAAGCCCTTATTGTGCGGTGCGAAATTCATGTAATTTTGGTGGAGGGCTGAATGGCCGACGTAGCCGTGATTGGCGCCCAGTGGGGCGACGAAGGCAAAGGCAAAATCGTCGACTGGCTGTCGGCGAGGGCCGATGTCGTGGTGCGGTTTCAGGGCGGGCACAATGCCGGCCACACGCTGGTGATTGACGGCGAGGTCTACAAGCTCTCGCTGTTGCCTTCCGGGGTTGTGCGCAAGGGCTGCAAGGGCGTCATTGGTTCCGGCGTCGTGGTCGATCCGTTCGCGTTGCTGGCGGAGATTGACCGGATTAGTGCCCAGGGCGTCAACATCACGCCGGACAATCTTGCCATCGCCGAGAACGCAACGCTGATCCTGCCGCTTCATCAGGAGCTCGACGCGATGCGCGAAGGCTCAAGCTCTGGCGTCAAAATCGGCACCACCAAACGCGGCATCGGCCCGGCCTATGAAGACAAGGCCGGACGCCGGGGGTTGCGGATTGTCGATCTTGCGGATCTGGATAGTTTGCCGGGAAAAATCGATAACCTGCTGGTGCATCACAATGCCTTGCGCCGCGGTTTTGGCCATGACGACGCCGATGCCGGCGCATTGTTAGAAAAGCTCCGCGCTGTCGCGCCGAAGATTACGCCGTTTGCAAAGCCGGTCTGGCGCGAGTTGGATGCGGCGCGCAAAGCCGGCAAGCGTATACTGTTTGAAGGCGCCCAAGGCGTCCTCCTTGATGTCGATCACGGCACTTATCCTTATGTCACTTCATCGAACACCGTCGCCGGACAGGCCGCTACCGGCGCCGGTCTCGGGCCGCGGGCGATCGGTTATGTCCTCGGTATTGTCAAAGCCTATACGACGCGCGTTGGCGAGGGGCCGTTCCCGACCGAACTTGAGGACGCCATCGGCCAACGGCTTGGGGAGCGCGGTCATGAGTTCGGCACCGTCACCGGCCGCCAGCGGCGCTGTGGCTGGTTTGACGCTGCGCTGGTGCGGCAGTCCCTGAAGATCGCCGGCGTTGACGGGATCGCGCTGACAAAGCTCGATGTCCTTGATGGATTTGACGAGTTGAAAGTCTGCATCGGCTACCGCATTAACGGCGAGGCCTATGATTACCTGCCCGCCGGGGCTGACAATCAGGCCGCTGCAGAGCCGGTCTTTGAGACCATGGAAGGCTGGGGCGGAACCAGCGAAAAGGCGCGCTCCTGGGCGGATCTCCCCGCAGCGGCGGTGAAATATGTCCGCCGCATTGAAGAGCTGATCGAAACCCCGGTGGCTCTGGTTTCCACCAGCCCCGAACGCGATGATGTGATTTTGATGCGCGATCCGTTTCAGGACTAGACCATCGGGCGATTTATAGGAATCGTCCGATGATCTAGATTATTCGTTGCGCTCCGGCCCGCGCGCGAAGGCGCGCCAACTATGATCTGACCGCCTTCGCGGTCCGCGCGCGAAGGCGCGCTAATAATGATTCGACCGCCTTCGCGGTCGGGGTGCGAAAAACCGGTCCCCACTTTTCGCCCGGCGCTCTAGGCACAGCTAAAGCTGCGGCGCCTGTTGAAAAACAAATCAAGCTTTTTTGAGTGTGCACCCTTATAATGCTGCTCAAAATAATGCTGTCCAAACTTAGGGCATGCCAATATATTTTACGGCACTGCGCGCAAACGATCTTTTGCATCGGTTGCAAGCCATGCCTGCAATATAGATCTGATCGAACAATCACAATTAGTTTGTTTACGAACCAAACTGACGATAGCGACCGTTTTTGCCTATTAGTTTATCTAAATTCAAATCGATTTAACCTTAATTGCCATTACAACTTATGTAGTATTCACATTGCCGTGACTTGAGGGCGGTTCGTCGTATTTAGAGTTTACCCGCTGTCAGACTTTGTGAAACCATACAAATACTATGCATGCCAATTAATTGGTTGAATGCGTCGTGTCTTTTGGTGCGCGCCTGTTCTGCGTACGCAAGACTCACCGGAACAAGAGGGAAAAATATGAAATTCAAAACACGTCTTTTAAGCAAACTATTGATCAGCTCGTCCGTGCTGGCGGCTGTAGTTGCGGCCGATACGGCTGCGCTTGCGCAAGATAGTGCCAATGACTTGATTATCGTCACCGGCACGCGCATCCGTCAAAATCCACTGGATGCGAACAACCCTGTTCAGAATCTCGGTGAAGAGGATATTGATCGCACCGGTCTTACCCAGATCGGCGATATTCTGGGGAAATTGCCGATCACCGGCTCTGCGATCAACTCCGCTAATAACGCCAGCGGCAATCTCGGTTTTCCGCCGGACGGCTCGGGCATCGGCGCCGGCGCCGCTCAGGTTGAATTACGTAACCTGACCTCCAAGCGCACGCTGGTGCTGGTTGACGGCAAACGCTGGATCAACGGATCATCCGCATCGGGCGTGCCGGGCTCAGTCGATCTCAACACCATCCCGGTTGGGATTATCAGTCGCATTGAAGTGCTGCAGGACGGCGCCTCGCCGATCTACGGCTCGGACGCGATTGCCGGCGTCATCAACATCATCACGCGCGATGATTATGAAGGCTTCAACGCTACCGCCTATTACGGTCAGTTCGGCGACGGCGACGGTGAAACCCAAAATTACGATATTTCGTTTGGCGTATCGGGGGAGCGCTCGCGCGTTCTTTTTGACGTCAGCTATGCGCGCCAGAATGAAGTCTCCGCGGCGGACCGTGAGATTTCACAGTTCCCGATAGCGGGTATTGGCATGTGCCTGGCGACATGTAGTTCCGGCACGCCTCAAGGGCGGTTCGTTTTCACAGACCCGAATACGGGAACGACCTCCAGCGTCACGCTTAATAATGGCGTGTTGAATGACGGCGGCGCCAATATTCCGGTTTTTGATCCGCTCAATCCGGGAACGGCTGGCGATTTCCACGATTTTGCAACCGTAGACCGGTTTAACTTCCAGCCCTTTAATCACCTTCAGACCCCGAATGAACGGCTGAACATATTCACGAAAGCGGAATATGATCTGCTCGATAATGTGACGTTCAAGGTCACCGGTAGCTATACCAACCGCAAATCGTCCAACCGGGCGGCGCCGGAACCGCTTTTCATCGGACCTGAGGCGGGCAATGGCAACATCATGGACACGGTAACCGTTGCCGCTGATAACCCGTTCAACCCGTTTGGATTTGCGCTCGACGCTACCAATTTGATTTTCGCTGGGCGTCGGCCGATTGAGGCGGGGCCGCGGTTTTTCCAGCAGAATGTCGATACCTGGTTTGTCGGGGCGACGCTTGAAGGCGTTCAGGAAGTTGGCGGCCGTGATATCTATTGGGATATCAACGCAAGCTTCGCTGAGGCGCAGGCCAATCAACGCAAGACCGGCGCGTTCAACGCCGCGAAATTGAAACGCGCTTTAGGCCCGCTAGCTCAATGTACCGACAGCGGCACCGGCGCCAGCATTGACGGCTGCGTGCCGTTCAATTTCTTCGGCGGGCAAGGCGTCAATGGCGAAGGCTCTATCACACAGGAAATGCTCGATTTCGTTACCTTTATTCAGAAGGATGAAAGCGAACAGGAGCTGTTTGATTTTACTGTTAATGTCGCCGGTACGCTGTTTGACCTCCCGGCCGGGCCTGTCGGCTTTGCCGCTGGGTATGAACACCGCAAACAGGAAGGTCGTTTCTTCCCTGACCCGGTTGTGGTCGCTGGTGAGACGGCAGGCGTGCCTTCATCGCCAACGGCGGGCGAATTCAGCGTCGATGAATTTTATGGCGAGGTAAGCATACCGCTGCTTAGTGATATGCCCTTGGTTGAAAAGTTTGAAATCAACGGTGCGGTCCGCGTTTCTGATTACAGCCTGTTCGGTAGTGATGAAGTCTTCAAAGCCGGCGCGAATTGGCGCGTGACGGATGATTTGATGATCCGTGGCAACTACTCACAAGGTTTCCGCGCTCCGGGCATTGGCGAGCTTTTCAACACCGGCTCACGCTTTGATGCAACAATCGATGATCCGTGTTCGGATATGCTCGGGCTTGATCCGAACGGCTCGGGTGTACCTACCGACGCCCAAACGATCGCCAATTGTACGACGCTGGGCGTTCCTGTGGATGGCAGCTTTGTATCGATCGGCGGGCAGATCTCTGTGGCTACCGGCGGCAATGAGAACCTGCTGCCTGAGACGTCCGACAACTTCACTGTCGGCTTCACCTATGACGCCTCCTGGATCGAAGGCGTTGCTGGCATGGAAAGTTTGGTTATCGACGCCAACTATTATGACATCGATATTGAAGGCGCGATCCAGGCGCCCAATCCGCAAACTAAACTTAACCAGTGTGTAAACACGCTTGACCCGTTGATTTGTGGCGACATTTCGCGCACCGCGAGCGGGACCATCAATAGTTTTCAAAACCAGCTAGCCAATATTGCCGGTATTGAAACCAACGGGTTTGACTGGACAATTACAGCGACAACCCAGGAATTCAGCTTCGGCCAATTCCGCTTCCAGTCTCTCAACACTTATCTCAACGAGTATAATGAGATCGTGCCGACATCGACCGGTGTAACCAGTATTGCGCGTGAAGGCACGGAACTTGGTTCTCCTGAACAAGGGTTCACCAGGTTCAAATCTACCTTTATCGCCGATTGGCTTTATGGCGATTTCAGCGCTTCTGTGACGGCGCGCTATCTTGGCAGTCTGACGGAAATCTGCCCGGATGCGGTGCTTGATCTTGCGCCTCAGCTTTGCAGCGACGCTGCTGGCGCCACAAATGAAATCGAGGAAAAGGTCTTCACCGACTTCCAGGTGAGCTGGGCCCCGACCCGGTTTGAACAGCGCGGAAAACTGACATTCGGCGTCAACAACGTCTTTGATACCGATATTCCGTTCTGCTTCAGTTGTGACCTGAATAGCTTTGACGGCACGCTTTACCCAATTCCGGGCCGTTTCTTCTACGGACGGGTGTCACTAAGCTTGTAGCCTGCGGCCCTCATCGCAGCGCAAACAGCGTGAAGACGGCCCCTGCCTTAACTGCAGGGGCCGTTTTTCATTTCGGCTGGCGCAGCCGCGGTAAAGGACGTAACTTAGCTCGCGAGGTCGTGAGCGGCGCCAGGCTAGGCGTCTAAGCTGGAATGCAGTAAAATGGTACAAACTGAGGTGTTGAAATGAAGCGGCTGAAAGATCTTATGTTCCCGGTGATCGTCGTTGCCGGCATCGCTATTTTCGCCCTTTCCGGGCGTAATGCGAAGGCGGGCTCGGACTATCAATATGCCGGTGAGCCGGAAATTGTCGCCGCGACTTTTTCTTCCGCCTGGTGTTCGGCCTGCAAAATTTTAAAGCCGCGCCTGTCCGCTATTATCCCTGATTTTGCCGATCAGCCGGTGAAATTCGTTGAGTTTGATTTCACTTTTGGTCAGCGTGAGGAAATCTATGAGCAGGCGGAAGCGGAAGGGTTGGGCGATCTCTATCCGCGCTATAAAGGCGCGACCGGATTTACCTTGTTGATTGACAGCGATACCGGCGAGATTATCGATATGCTGACGATCAATCATTCCAAGCAAGCCATGCGCGCGGCCATCTCCCAGGCGGTGGCGCTTGCCTCTCGTGATAGCGAAGAGATCGCGCTCGCTAATTAAGCGATTGCGCGTCTCGTCTCACATGTTCGTCATTTCTGACCGCCCAGCCGTCCCGGCTTAGTGACTGGCAAGCCGTCATTATACGTGATAGTTCGGTAATCGCCACGGGGCTCCGACCTGTGTGGCGGTGGTTGTTTGGCGGGCTGATTTAAAAACTACAAACTCATATAGGGCGATGGCATGAAGGCGGGACCAATGACGATGCGCGTAGCGATGTTTTCAATCTTCAGCTTTGTAGTTTGCGCCTTTGCGACTGCGCAGGCGCGCGCGCCGGAAATCTATATGGACAAAGGCGGCGTTTTCAGCGCCGCCTGGGACTATGCGGTCGGCGGATATGATGTTGTGGCTTATTTTGAGCTTGACCAGGGCGCCGCACCGGTCGCCGGCGTGGACGCTTATGTGGCGGACTATAAAGGCGTCCAATGGCGCTTTGCTTCAGCGGAAAATCTCGCCAGGTTTAAAGCCAATCCTGACCAGTATCGCCCGCAATATGGCGGCTACTGCGCTTGGGCCATGGCGCGAGATAAATTCGCCAGGGGTGATCCAAAGACCTGGTACGTATACGAAGGAAAGCTCTTTTTAAATATCAGCCGACGGTATAAGCGTGAATGGCTGGCAAATATCGATCGCGACATCGCCCGCGCCAACGCTAACTGGCCCGGCATACTGGATCGTTAGAGCGCATTCACAAAAAGTGCGCGCGGTTTTTGGGTTCGGATGCGCGACCACCAAAGAATCTAGACCACGTTCTCCGATTCGGTAAATTGTGAACGTGGTCTAGTAAAACGCCTTTAATTTCAACTCCGCATATCAACGAATTCACTTGCAGAAAGCATCGTTTCGGAGCAGACTAAATTTGTTCCGAGGGGCGTCCCGCCTGTCGACTATGTTCGACAGCTCGTGTGACGCACATCTTTCGGCGGCCGCCCTTTTGGGCGACCCTCCTAATCGAGCGCCGGAAACAATGTGCGACATACTAACAAGGTTAGAGCGAGCCTGGGCTTATGGGACTGAGAAGAACCCTTTGCACCTGATCCGGGTCATGCCGGCGTGAGGGACGGGACATGAAGTCGATTTCCTCATCGCCGATCCCAAGCTTTGGCAGCGGTGAGGAGACCGGCGGCTTTGCAAGGTTGTGTCAGATTGGAAACCCGATTGCCCCGCAACGACTTTATGCGTATGCGGCGCTTTAGCCTGTCCGGGTCGGTCCGGCTCGGCGTGATTTTACCCAGTTTGATATTGCTCGCCGCCATTGCGGCCATTGCTGTGACGGACGTTGCGGCGAAATCTGCGCCTAAAAGCCCAACCCCTAACAACGAAGCCAGCCACCGGCCAGAACAGGCCGCCGCCGGGTGCGCAACCGCCGCCTACAAAGATGCGGACTATGTGGTCTGCCGGTTTGACGCTGCCGCTGATATTCGCCTGTTCCTCAACAACGCCGAAGCTGAGCCATACGGCCACTTCAACGCGGTCAATGAAGCACTTGGCGATGACGGTGAAAAGCTCCGCTTCGCGATGAATGCGGGCATGTACCATGCAGACCGCACGCCGGTCGGGCACTATGCAGAAGATGGCGAGGAGATCACGCCAGCCAACACCAAGGCCGGCATGGGCAACTTTCACTTAAAACCCAATGGCGTTTTCTGGGTCGAGCAGAAGGACGGCGCTCGCGGCGCGGGCGTTGCAACCACGCAAAGCTATCTCGAGCACGTCGCCAAGGAGACGGTGCGTTACGCCACCCAATCGGGCCCGATGCTGGTGATAGACGGCGAGGTGCATCCGCGTTTCCTGCCACAGCTGCAATCGAACAAGCGCCGCAACGGCGTCGGCGTCACTGCCCAAGGCGAGGTTATTTTCGTGCTCGCCGACAGCCCGGTCAATTTTTATGACTTCGCATCCTACTTTCGCGACGTGTTAAAAACGCCCAACGCGCTCTATCTCGACGGTACAATCTCCCGGTTTTACGCGCCGGCGCTCGGCCGCAATGACCCGGGCGCCGCGATGGGGCCGATTGTCGGCGTGGTGGTGAAGGAATGAGCCTGGCCATCGACAAAAGCTTTTGCAGCCCAAGGGTGTAGCCTTACGCCTTGCTGGGGGCGGCGGCTTTTGCTATTTACGAATGCGTAATTCCGAGGGGCGCGGGCGTCACCCGCTGAGACCGTGTTTTTCACACGGGCACCCTTTGAACCTGATCGGTTAAGACCGGCGTAGGGACGGAGCCCATGGACGAAATCAAAGCTATACTATTAGACGGCGAGGAAATTTTGTGGTCCGGAACGCCGGATCAAATTAATGCAAAATCGGTCCCGCCATATTGGCGTCGAAAACTGATTCACTTCTTGTGGGTGATGGGCTTTGCAATTGCAGCCATATTTCTGACAAAAGTTGGAAACCAGCCGAACATATCTGGGTTTGTTCAAGTCATGCTTGGCATAGTAATAGTTATCATCGCCATAGGCCTGATACCAGCGGTGCTAACTTTCTTTGACTTCAAAGATGATATTGCGCCGCGTCAAGCGGAGTTTTATGCGATTACAGATCGGCGTTTAATCGTCTTGAATACCACAAAAAAGACGTGGGAATACGTGCTGAAAAACTCTGTTTCGTATATTCGCTCGACAGAGAATGGATCTGTATACGACCTAACCGTTTCTCATGGGTGGGGGGAGGCCGATTTTGTGACATTATATGCGCTTCCAGACGCCAAAGTTGTTGAAAAAATAATTCTAGATAAATTCTCTATCAGGAGCAGTGAAAAATGAACAAACACACCCCGCAATCGGAATTTAAAACCCCGGAAGTCACGACCGGGCCGCTGCCTGCATCGCGCAAGGTTTACATTGCGGGTGATCAGTACCCGGACCTCAAAGTGCCGGTGCGTGAAATTGATCTCCACCCCACTGCGAACGAGCCGGCTATTCCGGTCTATGATGCGTCGGGGCCTTACTCCGACCCGAACGTGACGATTGATCTTGAAAAGGGTCTCGCGCGTACGCGCACCGATTGGGTCAAAGCCCGCGGTAATGTCGAGGAATATGACGGCCGTGACGTCAAGCCGGAAGATAATGGCGGCGCGGAAGGCAAATATCTGGCGCGAGAATTTCCCGTCAAGAACCGGCCCTTGCGCGGGACCGGAACCGGGCCCGTGACGCAATATGAATTCGCCAAGGCCGGGATCATCACCGCCGAGATGGAATATATTGCGATCCGCGAGAACCTTGGCCGCAAGGAGATGGTTGCGGGCGCGCAAGCTGCCGTCGCGCAAGGCGAAAGCTTTGGCGCGGAAATTCCGCCCTTCATCACCCCGGAATTTGTCCGCGAGGAAATCGCCAGAGGCCGTGCGATCATCCCCGCGAACATCAACCACCCGGAATCTGAACCGATGATTATCGGCCGGAACTTCCTGGTAAAGATCAACGCCAATATCGGCAACTCGGCGGTCGCTTCCTCAGTCGAAGAGGAGGTCGACAAAATGGTGTGGGCGGCGCGCTGGGGCGCGGACAATGTCATGGACCTTTCAACCGGCCGCAATATTCACAACACCCGCGAATGGATCATCCGCAATGCGCCGGTCCCCATCGGCACGGTGCCGATCTATCAGGCGCTCGAAAAAGTCAACGGCGTCGCCGAGGACCTCACCTGGGAGGTTTATCGCGACACGCTGATCGAACAGGTGGAACAAGGCGTTGATTATTTCACCATCCATGCCGGCGTGCGGCTGCCGTATATTCACCTGACGGCCGATCGCGTCACCGGCATTGTCTCCCGCGGCGGCTCGATCATGGCGAAATGGATGCTCGCCCATCACCGCGAAAGCTTTCTCTATACGAACTTTGACAAGATCTGCGAGATCATGCGGACCTATGACGTCTCGTTTAGCTTGGGCGACGGGTTGCGCCCCGGCTCGATAGCCGACGCCAATGACCGCGCGCAATTTGCCGAGCTGGAAACCCTGGGTGAGTTGACCAAAATCGCCTGGGACCATGGCTGTCAGGTGATGATCGAGGGGCCGGGCCATGTGCCGATGCACAAGATCAAGGTCAATATGACCAAGCAATTAGAGGAGTGCGGCGAGGCGCCGTTTTATACGCTCGGCCCGCTCACCACCGACATTGCCCCCGGGTATGATCACATCACCAGCGGCATCGGCGCGGCGATGATCGGCTGGTTCGGCACGGCGATGCTGTGTTATGTGACGCCTAAGGAGCATTTGGGCCTGCCCGACCGCGACGATGTCAAAGTCGGTGTCATCACCTATAAGCTCGCCGCCCACGCGGCGGACCTGGCGAAGGGGCACCCGGCAGCGCAAATCCGCGACGACGCGGTCTCGCGCGCGCGCTTCGACTTCCGCTGGGAGGATCAGTTTAACTTGAGCCTGGACCCGGAAACCGCCCGCGAATATCACGACCAGACCCTGCCCAAAGAAGCCCACAAGGTCGCGCATTTTTGCTCCATGTGCGGGCCGAAATTTTGCTCGATGAAAATTACGCAAGACGTGCGCGACTATGCGGATGGGCTGAGCGATAATGAGAAGAAAGACCTCGCCGACATGTCGGAAAAAGGCATGAAGCAGATGAGCGCAAAATATAAAGAAATGGGCTCAGAGCTTTATCTGGAAGCAGATGCGGTGAAGAAGGCAAATGAGGGGTTGTGACGTCTGTATGATAAGATATGAACCGATTGATAAGCTTTTATCACGACCGTTGGACACGGAATACGAAAATTTATGCCTATCAGAAATAGTTTCAAAATCATGTTTTGCGATCGACTGTATACATCACTTGGTGAATCCGGACGATGGCACTCAAAACCGTCGAACGGTGAATTTGTTTGAATGCATTTACTCACACCTTTATCTAACCTCGAATGTAGCTCTGATGCTTTGGCCGTCAGAAAAAGGGAAGAAGAAGAACCAAATTCAATTTAGAAAACATCGGGCAGAACATCTCCGACGGCGCTTGAAAATCCCGGAAAATCATTTGCTCCAGGATCGATCTTTCAGAAATGATATCGCTCATATGGATGAGCGTTTAGATGAATGGTGGCTTACAAGCGTGAGGAGAAATATTTCGCGGCAAGGATATTCGACACGGGAAAGAATCATAAGGTTTGATACGAAAGACATCTTTGAGCATTATATCTATGACGAAAAAGTATTTATCTTCAGAGGCCGTGAATATGATCTAAAGGCTTCGGCAGCGGCGCTTGAAGATATACGCGACAAAGCAGTCGCGCACGTTGGACTCCCATGGTCAATGCCGTGAATTTTCTAAAAGGAACAAATTTAAAAAATTAATTTTGCGAAACTGCCGTAACTTTCAACGGGTGAATTGCCCCCTCCGTCACTTCGTGACACCTCCCCCGTAAACGGGGGAGGAATTAGGTCGAGCTTGCGGTGCGTTCCTTCTTCCCCCGTTTACGGGGGAAGTGGCCGCGAAGCGGTCGAAGGGGGGGGGGCTCTTTGCCGGATGACGCCTTCTTGCCCCATCCAGCGAACCCGCTTACCCCCCAACCACCAACAAAAGGACCCCGCCATGGCAGTCGCACTCCTTTCCGTCGGCCTTTTGGGCCTGCTCGTCTTTCTCCTTGGCGCCAACGTCTCGCGCGAGCGGCGTTCGGTTACCGTGACGCAGCATGAGGCGGAGGCTGATCCGACGAGTGCTTTGCGCCGGGCGATCCGCGCTCATGGCAATTGCATTGAATATGTGCCGATGCTGTCGCTGATGATCCTCGCTTTGGGCCTGCGCCTGCCGCTGCCGCCGGGATGGATCGCCGGGCTGATGCTTGCCGCGGTGGCGTCCCGCTACATTCATGCGATTGGTATTATGACGGGCGGAAGCGTGCACGAGGCGAATACGCTGAAAAAAATCGGCGCCGCCGGCACCTATCTTACGGGCGCGCTGCTCTCGGTCATTCTTATCATTCGGGCGCTGGCGTTGTTTTAGAGCTGCGGGACGGGGGCGCCTCGATTGTGGTCCTCCACCCTCTATCCACACTCGTCATCCCGGATGCATTGCAGCACCCGCGTGCGAAGGCGCGCAATTTATGATTCAACCGCCTTCGCGGTCGGGGTGATGCACTGCTGGTCCGGGATCTGTTGCGTCAGGTTCCGCATTAGCCGAGAGCGATCCCGGACCAGCGCAGCAATACTACGTATTGCAACGCATCCGGGATGACGGCGGTGGTGGATAAAGGGAGTGACGGTCGAGGAAAAAACCGCGTAAATTCGCACAACTTATTGGAATTCGCAGGTGCAAAAAATACAACCCAGAGAGGGTAGTCTTCCATAAAACCTATATTTGGTGAAAAGTTATCCTCACCGATTCGGGGCGCCCTATGATGCGCTTCGTTGAAGAAGTCAGGTTGAAAGGATTGTTATTGTGACGACGCGTGCGCTTATCGATCATGTTGTACTGCTGGTTAGCGATATGGCCGCCAGCACTGCCTGGTATGATGCTTTCCTGGGCGTTTTGGGTTTTCGTAAAACCCGCGCGCATGTTTATCTGAGCCCGGACGATTGGGTGGTGGATTTGCGTGCGGCGAGCGACAGCGCCGAGCCTTATGGCCGCTATAATGCCGGCCTCAACCATATCGGCCTTCGGGTTGAAGACGCCGATGCGGTGTTAGCGGTGCGCGATGCGTTCGCCGCAAAAGGTTTTGAGGTTCCCGAGCCGCAAATATTCAAGGGCGAGATAACCGCGGTGTTTTTCACCGACCCGGACGGCATGCGTTGGGAAATCAGCCACGAAATTAGCGCGCTGCTATGACCCGATCCTTAAACCCCGTCTTCGCCAACCGCCCGCAGTCGATCTTTCCGACCATGTCGGCGCTGGCGCGCAAGCATGATGCGATAAATTTGGGGCAGGGCTTTCCCGACGAAGACGGCCCGCAGGAAATTCGCGACCTTGCCGCGCGCGCGATTGCGGCGGGGCCGAACCAATATGCGCCGGTCGAAGGCATCGCCGAGCTGCGCGAAGCGGTGGCCGCGGACAATAAGCGGTTTTACGGGCTCGATATCGATCCGCAAACGCAGGTGCTGGTGACATCGGGTGCGACTGAGGCTTTAGCGGCGGCGTTTTTAGGCTTTCTTGAGCCCGGCGACGAGGCGGTGTTGCTGGCGCCGTTTTATGAATGTTACGCGCCGCAGATCGAGGCGGCGGGTGCGTCGATCCGGTTTGTGACGCTTGAGCCGCCGCAATGGCGCCTCGATGCTGAGGCGCTGGAGCGAGCGATCACGCCAAAGACTAAACTCATCGTCATCAACACGCCGCACAACCCGCTCGGCAAGGTGATGGATCGCGCCGAGCTGGAGATGATCGCCGCCGCCGCGCGTGCGCATGATCTGATTGTTATATGCGACGAAGTCTATGAGCATCTGGTGTTTGATGGCGTAGAACACATTGCGCTGATGAGCTTGCCGGATATGTTCGAGCGCACGATCCGCATTGGCTCGGCGGGCAAGACATTTTCGGTAACCGGTTTTCGCATCGGTTACGTCACCGGCCCGGCCGACCTCATCACCGGGGTGATGAAAGCGCATCAACATCTCGCCTATACCTCGCCGGCGCCATTGCAACAGGCGGTCGCGTTCGGGCTCGCCCTCGGCGATGAATATTACGAGAAGTTCGTCGCCGACATGCAGACAAAGCGAGACCTGCTGGCGGCGGGACTGCGCGCGGCGGGCTTTAAGGTTCTGCCCTGCGCCGGGACCTATTTTATCACCGTCGATATCACCTCGGTCGGGCGCGATGACGACGCCGCGTTTTGCCGCGAGATAACCGAACACGCAAAGGTCGCCGCGGTGCCGTTATCGGCATTCTACCATCCGTCGATCACTGATGCGCCGCGAGGCTATGCGCGATTTTGCTTCTGCAAGCGCGAGGAAATTTTGACCGAGGCGGCGACGCGCCTGGCGGCCCATTTTGGACAAGGCGGCGAAAGATGAGACCAACCAAAGCCGCTGTCATTCAAGCCGGCTCGAAGCTTTTCGATACCGCAGCGACGCTTGAGAAGTTCGAGCGCCTCGCGGGCGATGCGGCGGCGGGCGGCGCGGGGCTTTGCGTCTTTCCCGAAACTTTTATCGGCGGTTACCCCAAGGGCGTGCATTTTGGCGCCCCGGTCGGTTCGCGCTCGCCCGAGGGCCGCGATCTTTTCCGGCGATATTTTGATGGCGCGATTGAAGTTCCGGGGAGGGAAGTCAAACGCATGGGCGAGATTGCCGGCGATCTCAAGCTTGATATCGTCGTCGGCATAGTCGAGCGCGCAACCACTGGTGAAGGCGGCGGGACATTATATTGCACGGCGCTGTGTTATAGCGCCGACGGAGAATTGCTCGGCAAGCGACGAAAGCTGATGCCGACTGCGGCGGAACGGGTGATCTGGGGCATGGGCGACGGCTCGACGCTGGAGGCGTTTGACGTAACCGCCGGGCGGATCGGCGCGGTGATCTGCTGGGAAAACTTCATGCCGATGACGCGCATGAGCCAATATGCGCAAGGCGTTGAGATTTACTGCGCGCCAACGGTCGACGACCGCGACGCCTGGACGTCGCTAATGCGCGTGGTCGCGCTGGAAGGGCGCTGTTTTGTGCTGTCCGCCAACCAGTTCATGACACGCGACGACGCGCCCGATGATTTCAAACCGATCCAGGGCGACGACCCGGACGCCATATTGATCAATGGCGGTAGCGTGATTTTTTCACCGCTGGGCGAGGTATTGGCCGGGCCGACCTTTGGCGAGGAGACGATTTTGTTTGCTGATTTAAACCCTGAGGAGATTGCGCGCGGGAAAATGGATTTCGACGTCGCCGGACATTACGCGCGGCCGGATATCTTTACGCTTGATATTGATCGATCAAAGCGCTCGCCGGTTCGGTGAGGAGGTAGATAGTTTGTCGCCAGAATAGATTTCTTAAGCTTCGCCGCCCTTTTGCGTGTCGGTCCAGTAAGAAACGCATGGAATTTTTGTTTTGTCGCAGCGATCGGCGTATTTCCGGGCGATTTCGGAAACTTCGTCCATCAGCCCTGCCTCAAGCGTGATCGGGTCAAGGCCAAGCCCCAACAGGCGTTGGTTTTCGACGTCGAGATCATTTTCCGCCGCCTCATTGCGCGGATTGTTGACATTGGTGATTTTCGCGCCGGTTTTGTCGGCAATCATTTTCGCAAGATCGCGCACCCGGTGGGTCTCGGTCATCTGATTGAGGATCTGCACGCGCTCGCCATGTTGCGGTGGGTTTTCAACCGCAAGCTGGATGCATTTGACCGTATCCTGAATATGTATGAACGCCCGTGTCTGCCCGCCCGTGCCATGCACTGTCAAAGGGTGGCCAACGGCGGACTGCATCAAGAAGCGGTTTAGAACCGTGCCGTAATCGCCGTCATAATCGAAACGGTTGATCAGCCTTTCGTCTTTTCGGGTCTCGGCGGTTTGCGTGCCCCAGACAATTCCCTGGTGAAGGTCGGTGACTTTCAGCCCGTCGTTTTTATTATAGAACGCAAACAGAAGCTGGTCTTGGGTTTTGGTCATGTGATAGATTGAGCCGGGATTGGCGGGGTACAAAATTTCCTGGCGAATTTCGCGGCCGTCATCGGTCTCGATTTTTATCGGCAAATAACCTTCAGGAATTTTCATGCCGGCGGTGCCATAACCGTAAACGCCCATGGTGCCGAGATGGACGAGATGGGCGTCAATGCCAGACTCGACAATCGCCGCCAGCACATTGTTGGTGGCGTTGATGTTGTTATCGACCGTATATCGTTTGTGGTAGGAGGATTTCATTGAATAGGGCGCGGCGCGCTGCTCGGCGAAATGGATGATGGCGTCCGGTTTTTCTTCTTCGAGGAGATGCAATAGTCGCGCATAATTTTTTGCGACATTGATATTTTCAAACCGGATATCCTTGCCGGAAACTTCTTTCCAGGCGCCAAGGCGCACCGAGATTGGTTTGATCGGCGTCAGCGATTCCACTTCCAGCTCGACATCGATTTTCCGGCGCGACAAGTCATCGATAATAGTGACGGCGTGGCCAAGATTGGAAAGATGCAGCGATGTCGGCCAACCGCAAAATCCGTCGCCCCCGATAACCAGGATTTTCATAACTATCTCCATACCGCGCTGTATAATATTAGTTTTTCGGCCCCTCAGTCTCATAGAGCGGGCGAGGCGGGATAGGCAACCCCTGCCGTCAGTGTTTGTTCCGGCGGCAAATTGCGTGGCTTTTAGAAAATCGCCGCCGGGACCTAATTTCTGCTCAGCGTATCAATGATTTGGCGCAGCCGGACCCGCCAATCCGGCATCGGAACGCCAAAATCCCGCTCAATTTTGCCGCAGTTGAGATGGGTTTTCAGCGGTCGCGCGGCCGGTGTTGGGTATTGCGCCGTGGCTATCGGGGCGACGGCGATCGACAGGTCGGCATAGTCAAATATCTTGCCGGCGAACTCCGCCCAGCTGACCGTCGGCGCCCCCTGGTAATGATAAAGCCCTTCGCCGGGCGCCCCGCGATGTTTCTTGGCGGCAATCGCCAGAAGCATCTTTGCAATGTCGCGCGCCGGCGTCGGTCCGCCGCTCTGGTCAGCGACAATAGAAAGGCTGTCGCGCTCGGCGCCAAGCCGCAACATGGTCTTGACGAAATTAACGCCAAATTCTGAAAACACCCAGGAGGTACGGATCACAATCGCCTGCGGGTATGTCGAAAGCACCGCCTGCTCACCGGCAAGTTTTGTTCTGCCGTAAACATTAAGCGGGTTTGCAGCATCCTCTTCGGCGTATGAGGTTTCCGACTTGCCGTCGAAAACATAATCACTCGAGAGGTGGATGAATTGCGCGCCGACGGCTTTTGCAACGCGCGCTATTTCACCTGGCGCGGTTGCGTTCACCTGCGTTGCGGCGTCCTGTTCCTCTTCGGCCTTATCGACGGCAGTATAGGCGGCGGCGTTTATCACCACGTCGGGCTGGTGCGCGATGATAGCTTTTTGCGCGGCGCCCTCATGCATCAGGTCAGCCGCGTTGCGGTCCAGCGCAACCAGTTTGTCGCCGGCTTCTTCCTGCAGGCACCGCGCAACCTGGCCGTTACGCCCGAAAACAAGAATGCGCATAGTGCTGCCGCCTTTCAACGGGCTACTGTTTTAGTCCCTGACGGGCCGCCATATCAAAACCGCCAGAGCGGATTTTCATCCACCAGTCTTTATTGTCGAGATACCAGCGCACGGTCTGGCGCATACCTTCCTCAACAGTGACCGACGGCGCCCAGCCGAGCTTGCGCTCAATCTTGTCGCAGTTAATCGCATAGCGGTGATCATGACCCGGACGGTCCTTGACAAATTTTATCAGATTTTCGTGGGGACGAGAGCTCGCATCGGTCAGCTCGTCGTCAAGGATGGCGCAGATCATTTTCACCAGCTCAAGATTTGTGCGTTCAGCCCGCCCGCCAATATTATAGGTCTCTCCAGGCGCGCCTTGTTGTGCGACAAGCAACAAAGCGTTCGCATGATCGCCCACATGTAGCCAGTCGCGGACATTATCGCCCTTGCCATAGACCGGGATGTCCTTGCCCTCCAGCGCATTGATGATGACTACCGGAATGAGTTTTTCAGGAAACTGGTGCGAGCCGTAATTGTTTGAACAGTTGGTGACGATGACGGGAACGCTAAAAGTCTCAGCCCAGGCGCGCGCCAACATATCGGAGGATGCTTTGGCGGCTGAATAGGGCGAGTTGGGCTGGTAGGGCGAGCTTTCAGTAAACTCGCCGGTTGGCCCCAATGATCCGTACACCTCGTCGGTGGAAATATGGTGAAAGCGAAAACCCGCCGGTGCGGCCCCGGCCGCAATATAGCCTCGCGCCGCTTCCAGCAGGCAGTAGGTGCCGATGATGTTGGTGTCGATAAACGTGCGCGGCCCGTCAATTGAGCGATCGACATGGGTCTCGGCCGCCAGATGCATCACTGTGTCGGGTTTGAACTCGGCAAACAGCGCCGCCATCGCCGGCTGATCGCATATGTCTTTTTGCGCAAACCGATAGTGGTCATGCCCGGCGATGCTGGCGACATTTTCCGGGTTGGCCGCATAGGTGAGCTTGTCGATATTGAGAACATCGTGGCCGTCGGCAATCGCCTGGCGCACTACCGCCGATCCAATAAAACCGGCCCCGCCGGTCACCAATAGCCGCATCATTTTCTCCAAGCCGTAAGCGCGTTGGTTAAAGCAAGTTTTGCGCCGGGATAATAGGGAGCCGGGCGGAGATGTGGGTGAATTTCATGGGTGATCTACTGCACGCTTTGATAGGCGTACCAATAGTCATTAATCCGGCAAGATACCGAAATGGGCTCAGTCCCGTGATGCGCCTCTAACCATTCGAGCGAGCGCTCATCGCATTTATCGAACAACGCCACATTTGACCCATCATTCGCAGGCGTAAGCTGAAGCTCGGAATAGACCAGGCTAATAACGGTCCAGCTAGTATTGGCGCCATATCGCTCAATGACGACATCGATTTCATCTTTGCCAGCACCGGCGAGAGGGAAGAAATCGACGAACTCAACCGGGAAATCTTTGCGAAGCTGTTTGATGAACAGCGCCCCTTCGCGCGTTGCATTGGCCGGGTTCCGAGCCGGAACACGCACGAAGTCTCTGTAAGGCCCCGGATAACTTTGGCGAATGGTAGCGAAGGCTTGCGGGTTGGCCTCGTAAATCGCGGCGGCGTCGAGGATGTTTCGGCCCGTATCGCCCGTATCGCACCCGATCGTCAGCAGTGCGCTGGACAGCGCCGCCGATATAAAAAACGGCTTGTGCATGGCATGGCCCTCCACATGTGATTGAGATTCACAATATACACCAATAACGCGCCAACGAAAACACAGTTTTATGTCGCATCTACCAGATCACTGGGCAGCGGTGCTGTTAAATAAAGCTGTGAAAAGATATGGTGGAGCTAGGCGGAATCGAACCGCCGACCTCTTGCATGCCATGCAAGCGCTCTCCCAACTGAGCTATAGCCCCGATACTTTGACGCGCCGGAAAGGGAAGCCGGCGGTAAACAAATAATCTGACACAGGCGAGGTTGGAAGCTAGCGATCCAGTTCCAACCGTACAAGCGCTGTCTTAGTCTGTGTCGCCAGTAGGTTTGACCATGGAGGCGGCGACATCGTCATCATCATCGTCGGCAACCAGAAGACCCTTTTCGTCGGCCTCATCGTCATCATCAACATCAACGGTGATGCTTTCGATTTCACTCAATTCGTCATCATCATCGTCGTCGTCGTCATCACTATCACCTTCGCCATCAAGCCCAGGTCGTCGATTTGACTTGGCGCCTTTCTTTTCATCATCGGCGTTTTCAAGCGTGGTTTCTTGCTTGGGCTTTGCCGCTTCTTCTTTGGGTTTGGCCTCGCCGGTTTCTTCAGCGCGCGTCTTGCGCGGCTTCAGCAGGGATTCGGGCACGAACTCGTGGTCGCATTTCGGGCAATGCGCCGGTTCTTTGCAGAGGTCGTAAAATCGCGCGCCGCATTCCGGGCAATCGCGCTTCACGCCAAGTTCTGGTTTGCTCATAGGTCTCGCCGGTTCTGTTTGTGACTAGACCAACGGGCGATTAACAGGAATCGCCCGGTGTTCTAGATTCTTTGTTACGCGCCGGTTTTTGCGAAAAACCGGTTTCCACTTTTTCGCCCGGCGCTACTGAAAAAACGCGGCTCGTGTTGCCACGGGGCGAGGCCGCTGTCAAAAGGAATGCGGTCAGAAATGCTATAAAAGTTCAAGAAATTGGAGATCTGATGGCGGCGCAAGGCCATGGAGCGATATCGCGGAAGGCTGGCGCGCTGAGCGGCGCGGCCCCAGCCCCGGGCGACAAGTCGATTTCCCATCGCGCCCTTATCTTTGGCGCGCTGGCGCGCGGGACCAGCCGCATCACCGGGCTGTTGGAGGGCGATGATGTGTTGCGCACGGCCGCGGCCATGCGCGCCCTCGGCGCAGAGGTGGAGCGCGCCGGCGGCGCCTGGCGGGTCGATGGCGCGCCATGGCGGGCGCCGGACCAGGCGCTCTACTTTGCCAATTCCGGCACTGGCGCGCGGCTGGTGATGGGCGCGGTCGCCGGCGCCGGCGTCGGTGCGGCCTTTGCGGGCGATGCATCGTTGCGCGCGCGCCCTATGGGCCGCGTGCTTGAGCCGTTACGGATGATGGGTGTTGAGGCCAAATCGCGGGATGGGCGGCTGCCGGTTGAGATCTTGGCCGGTGAAGGGCTCACTGCCGTCAATTGCGTCCTCGCCAAACCTTCAGCACAGGTGAAGTCTGCAATCCTGCTCGCCGCACTCGGCGCAAGCGGCGAGACGCAGATCCATGAGCCAGTGCTATGTCGTGATCACACGGAGCGCATGCTTGCCGCCTTTGGCGTCGCGCTGGATATAAAAGACGACGGTGAGGGCGGGCGTATTATATCGATTGCCGGCGGCCAGAGATTGACGCCCACCGATGTCAGCGTACCGGGTGATCCGTCCTCGGCGGCGTTCCTGACGGCGGCGGCGCTAATCACGCCCGGTTCGGAAATCACCATTACCAATGTTCTGGTCAACCTATTGCGCGCCGGGTTTTATCAAACCGTGCGCGAAATGGGCGCCGATATCACCTTTGAAAATGAGCGCACTGAAAACGGCGAACCAGTGGCGGACATTCGCGTACGCCATAGCGTTCTTCACGGTATTGAAACGCCGGCTGCCCGCGCACCGTCGATGATTGATGAATATCCGATCCTCGCTATTGTCGCCGCTAAT
Source organism: Hyphococcus sp. (assembly GCA_021776415.1). GTDB lineage: Bacteria > Pseudomonadota > Alphaproteobacteria > Caulobacterales > Parvularculaceae > Hyphococcus. Next base: position 134,894 of record JAJFFY010000056.1, on the reverse strand, counting down.
GCTCATGGCGAGACGATGATGCGTGGTCTGGAAGAGTTGCGGGTAAAGGAAAGCGATCGGATTGCATCGGTTGAAGCTGGGCTTGCCTCCTGCGGTGTTGATGTGGCGAGTGGTGAGGATTGGCTGCTTGTGCGCGGGCATGGTCAGGCGCCGAAGGGCGGCGCGCTGGTAAAAACCCACCACGATCACCGTATCGCCATGAGCTTTTTAACCATGGGGCTGGCGAGCAACCAACCGGTGGAAATTGATGATGCGTCAATGATTGCGACAAGTTTCCCGGAATTTTTTCAGATTATGAGCCGGCTTGGCGGCGAAATTATTGCGCGCCAGTAATCGCACATTGTAATCGCATCTTGCTATTTCGGCGCGCCTGCGGATAAGTCAATCCCCGATGGGAAAGTCGGAAAATTCTTCACCTATGCGAACACCTATGGTTGTTGCGCTTGATGGGCCCGCGGCATCGGGAAAGGGCACGCTCGCCCGCCTGATTTCCGACCAATATACTTTTGCGCATCTTGATACCGGAACGCTCTATCGCGGCGTTGCCTGGCTGGTCCTGGATGCTGGCGGCGACCCGGCCGACCATGACGCGGCGGCTGCAGCGGCGCGTGATTATGCGATTGAGAAAATTGCCGGCGCCGACATCCGAACCAGGGAAGTTGGTGCGGCGGCCAGTGTGGTTGCGGCCAACGCGGAGGTTCGCGCCGCGCTGCTGGATTTTCAGCGTCGCTTCGCCAACTACCCGCCCAATAGGGTTGGCGGAGCGGTGCTTGACGGGCGCGATATCGGCACGGTGGTCTGCCCGGATGCGACGGTGAAATTTTTCGTGACCGCAAGCGCCAAAGTGCGCGCCCACAGGCGCTGGCTGGAGCTGACGCCAGCCCGGCCGGACCTCACGGAGGCTGATGTTTACAGGGATTTGCTGGAACGCGACGAGCGCGACGCGGCCCGTGACAATGCCCCCATGACCGCGGCCGACGATGCGGAGTTGCTAGACACCACTCATTTGTCTATAGACGCGGCCTTCGCGGCGGCGCGCCGCGTGATTGACGGCGTTTTCCGGCGTTGCGGCTGAACTTCAGCCCGGCCGCGGCTTTCGGCAAATGTGTTTTTGTGTCCGTCTATCCGGATTGAGCGTCGCTATTTTTGAAACTCGGCTCATTTGTCCGTGGGGCCTTGAACCAACGGAAAGACCGCCGGAGCAACCGGTAGGCAAGAAAGCTGAACTAAACTGGAGATTGTGACCTAGTGTCTGCAACTGAAACCCTTAACCCGTCCCGCGACGATTTCGCGGAAATGCTCGAAGCATCCTTAGTTGGCCGTCAGGAATTTGAAGAAACGGTCGTCAAAGGCATCGTTACCGCCATCGAAAAAGATATCGCGGTGATCGACGTAGGCCTCAAAACTGAAGGCCGCGTCCCCCTTAAAGAATTCTCGCTACCCGGCAAACCCGCCGACCTTAAAGTCGGCGATGAAGTCGAGGTTTATGTTGAGCGCGTTGAAAATGCGATGGGCGAGGCTGTTATCAGCCGCGAAAAAGCGCGGCGTGAAGAAGCCTGGGATCGGCTTGAGAAAGTCTTCGCCGATGGCGAACGCGTCGAAGGCGAAATCTTCAATCGCGTTAAAGGCGGCTTTACTGTCGATCTCGGCGGCGCGGTGGCGTTCTTGCCGGGCAGCCAGGTTGATATTCGTCCGGTCCGCGATGCGGGTCCGCTGATGAATATCCCGCAGCCTTTCCGGATTTTGAAAATGGACAAACGCCGCGGCAATATTGTCGTCTCGCGCCGCTCCATTCTTGAAGAGGATCGCGCCGAACATCGCCAGGAAGTCGTCAAGCAACTGGCCGAAGGCGATCAGCGTGAAGGTATTGTCAAGAACATCACTGATTACGGCGCATTCGTTGAGTTGGCGCCGGGCGTTGATGGACTGCTGCATGTCACCGACATGTCCTGGAGCCGGGTCAACCACCCGACCGAAGTGCTCAATGTCAATGACACGATCCGCGTCCAGATTATCAAGATCAACCCGGAAACCCATCGTATTTCCCTTGGCATCAAACAGCTCTCACCAGACCCATGGGAAGGCGTTGCCGCAAAATATCCGCTGAGCGCGAAATTCTCGGGCAAGGTGACCAACATCACCGATTATGGCGCTTTTGTTGAGCTGGAAGACGGCATTGAAGGCCTCGTCCATGTCTCGGAAATGAGCTGGGTGAAGAAAAACGTCCATCCCGGCAAAATCGTTTCGACCTCTCAACAGGTCGATGTCATGGTGCTGGAAGTTGATGAAACCAAACGCCGGATTTCTCTGGGGCTGAAACAATGCGCCGACAATCCGTGGGAGCGTTTTGCTGAAGAACACCCGATCGGGTCGGTTCTGGAAGGCGAGATTAAAAACATCACCGAGTTTGGTTTGTTTGTCGGGTTGAATGAAGAAATGGACGGCATGGTCCATCTCTCTGATCTCGACTGGAACCGTTCCGGCGAGGAGGCGATCAAGGACTACCAGAAAGGCCAGATGGTCAAAGCCAAGGTTCTCGATGTCGATCCGGATAAGGAGCGCATCTCCCTCGGCGTCAAGCAGGTCGGCTCCGATCCGCTCGAGGCCATTGGCGAGTTGGCGCGTGGCGCTGATGTTACTTGCACGGTTACGGCGATTGAGACCGGCGGCATTGAGGTGCAGATCTCGGGCGCGGATGGTCCCAAAGCGTTCATTCGCAAATCGGATCTATCCAAAGAGCGCAGCGAGCAACGTCCTGACCGGTTTGCGGTCGGCGACAAGGTTGACGCCCGTGTAACCTCGATCGATGCGAAAACCCGCCGTGTCAACGTGTCGATCAAGGCGCGCGAAGTGGCTGAAGAAAAACAGGCAGTCCAAGAGTTTGGTTCGGCCGACAGCGGCGCATCGCTCGGCGACATTCTTGGCGCCGCGCTGAAAAAAGGCGAGAAAGAAGACTAACTCTCGGCTTAGATACAACCATGAAAACCCCCGGCAGTATTGTCGGGGGTTTTTTTGTGGCACCAGTCTTGGGGGCAATCGGAGGGGCTCTTGCGGCTAATGCAGGTAGGATCGCCTGGAGGAATGCATTGATGTGAAGCGCCGGTGCAGCAAGTATGTGCGGAAGTAGCAGCCGATGAGGACTGACTTATGCCGGAGCTGCCTGAAGTTGAAACTGTGCGCCGCGGGCTGGCCCCGGTGATGGAAGGCGCCCGGTTTCGCCGGGTTGAAGCGCGCCGCCCGGATCTGCGGTTTGCGCTGCCAAAGCGTTTTGTCCAGCGCCTGGAAGGTAAAGCGGTTGATAGCCTCGATCGGCGCGGCAAATATATGATTGCGGCGCTTTCGAGCGGCGAGAGTTTGGTCATGCATCTGGGTATGTCTGGGCGGTTTACTATTGTCGCCGACGGTTCGAAAGGGGCGCGAGTCGTTGATCCAGCGCCTGGTTGTGACCCAAAACACGACCACATCGTGTTTGAAATGGCCGGCCGGCTGGGCGCACATATCACCTATAACGACCCGCGCCGTTTCGGCTTTATGGATCTGGTTCTGACATCGGCGGTGGAAGAGTGCCGCCATTTCAAGGCGATGGGCCCTGAACCCCTCGGCAACCGGTTTTCGGCCGCCTATCTTAGCGATGCCCTCAGAGGCAAAAAAGCGCCAATTAAGGTGGCGCTGCTCGATCAGTGCGTGGTTGCCGGCCTTGGCAACATCTATGTCTGTGAGGCGCTGTATCGGGCCCGTATATCGCCGCGCCGCCGGGCGGCATCGGTTGCTGGTGTCCGCAGCGAGCGGCTTCATAGAGCGATTCTGGCTGTTTTGACCGACGCTATAGACGCCGGCGGCTCATCGTTAAAGGACTTTGCCAATACGCAAGGCGAGCTCGGCTATTTTCAGCATCGCTTCGATGTCTATGACCGGGAAGGCCAGATTTGCCGCCATTGCGCAGGAACAATTCAGCGCCAAGTGCAGGGTGGTCGGTCGAGCTTTTTCTGCACTGGTTGTCAGCGCTGAAAAACCTTTGAAAATAAGAATAAATAAGGCCTGTGGGCGTGTTGACGGCAGTATTTTGCACCGCTATATACCGCCGCTCGCGCCGCATCGGGCGGCAAAAAATCGAGTGATTAAGGCATGGCGAATACATCCTCCGCAAAGAAAATGGTGCGCAAAATCGAGCACCGTACAGCCGTTAACAAGGCGCGCCGCTCGCGCGTCAGAACGTTTCTGCGCAAAGTGGAGGAGGCGATCGCTTCCGGTGATAAGGGTGCGGCGGACGTAGCGTTTAAACAAGCGCAGCCTGAACTCCATCGTGCGGTTACAAAGGGCGTCTTTGGCAAGCAAACCATATCGCGAAAACTATCGCGACTGTCGGCGCGTATCAAGTCGCTTTCCGCCTAAACACCTAATACAGCACTATACTTTTTTGATATTTATAAATGCGTGCGGCGCAACAGTTTTTCTGATGCGCGTTTCACGGATCGCAAACGCGAAAACGCACGATTTGCATCGCGCATTGTTTGCGTGTTTACCTGCTGGATGCGTTGTGTGGCTTAAGGTTTTGTTTTTTCAGAGTTGCCTGAAAAAGTTTTAAAAAAAAAGCCATGTTGGGCGAATCACTCTTGACCATACGCGTTAAAGTTAACTACACTGTAAATGTCAATATGACGGATGCGGACGAATTCCGCACTTTCAGGTTCAGTAATGGTAAGCGTTCCAACTCGATTGCCGGCAAAACGCCAGGCAAGCGGCGAGATAAATATTTGCCTAGGGCAGGGGAAAAGGGGTTATTCAGGATGATCAACGGCAACTTTACGAAATTACTATTTATACAGACTATTGCCGTTGATGCTGAATACTGCCTGACTTAGGGCTGGTTTCTGCGTTGCTTGGCGCTTTAGCGCCAAAATAGATCAAAACTTTTAGATAGCTATATGTGCGCTGGGTAATACGCGCAGGCGGCGTTCTTTTGCCAAAAATTATCTGATGAAGAATTTGGGCGGTATAAAATGACGACAGAAGATTATGGAAGCGGTCAGGAAAACGCGGCGTTTGGCCGTTATTTAGAAGCATTGCGCGGCCGCGTCGGGGATGCGAAATATCGGTCATGGTTTGGCGACCTTGGCCTTGCAGAAATATCAGCGGAGAGCGTAACTCTTTCGACCGGGTCCGAAACCAAGCGCGATATGCTCGACCATCGTTTCCTTCCGGTGCTTGTCGATACCTGGCGCAAAGAGGTTGGCCCGGTTGCACGCTTGCGTTTGACGGTGCGCAAGACGTTGAGCGCTCATGCGGCGAAAGTCGCAGCACAGGAAAATGCGCGCACGGATATCAAAAGCAGCGTAAATTCGGCCTTTACAAGCGGTATTATAGCGCCGGCGCGCAGGCTTGGAGTCGCTGGCGGAAAGTTCGAAAATGTCGCCGCGCCGCTCGATCCGCGCCGGACCTTTGATACATTCGCAGTCGGTGATTCAAACCAAATGGCGTTCGCGGCCGCCCGTCAGGCGCTGACCGCGCGCGGGCCTCGAGAGCTTGTTTATATATATGGCGAGAGCGGTTCCGGTAAGACCCACGTGCTTCACGCCGTGTGCCATGAGTGGGGTAAGGGCAACGCGCGCGGGGATTGCGCTTACGTCACCTACCGCAATCTCATCAACAATTGCGTTGCCGCGGTTTTGTCCAATTCAACGCAGGCCCTGCACGCTGCGTTTTTAGACAAAGACCTACTCGCATTTGACGACATCCATTTCCTTGAAGGAAAAGACCGAACACAAGAGGAGTTATTAATAGTGATTGATGCAGCGCTCGATAGCGGTAAACAAATTGTCATCGCAGGCGATTTGCCACCGGCAAAATTGGCTGAAGCAGGTATTAACAAGCGTCTCGCCGACAGGCTTGCGGGCGGGCTGTGCGCGCCGATTTACCCGGCCGATGATGCGCTTCGCCTTGATATTTTGAAAAACCGGATGCGCGCCAGTCCCGCTAAATGTTTGATTGGCTCAGATGTCCTGGAATTTATCGCCCGCAACTTCACTCATTCGACCCGCGAGACTATCGGCGCCCTCAATCAGCTGCTGTTGATGTTTGGCGAGGAGGAAAGAACGATTGGTCTTGATGAGGCAAAAACCATTTTGAGGTCTCGACTTGAGGACCGGCGCAAGGTGGTCACGCTCGACGACGCCATTGCCGCTGGCGCGGAAGCCTTTGGCCTCAAGCTAGAAGATATGACCTGCCGGTCACAGCCCCAGCGCATTGTTCGCGCCCGCCATGCGATGGTCTGGTGCGCTCGGGAAATCCTCAAAGAGTCCTTCCCCCGGATCGGCAAAGCGCTGAAACGCGACCATACGACGGTGATGTCCAGCTATCGCCGCGCGCAGGCTTTATTGGAGCGCGACAAGGCGTTTCAGGACGGTGTCCGGCGGATTCGCGAGGCGCTCGAAAACTAAAAAAGCGGGCAGAAAAAACCCTTCTGAAAACAGCCTGTTAAAGCTGAGCGTCGACGCTGGAAATCTGCGTCGGCGCTAGCTTTTTGAGGCGCCCTTCGGCTATAATAGGGTTGATTTCAGAGGCGGCGATTCTCCTCCTTTGGCGGCGTCAAAATAGCAGCGCTGACCGAGGGTCTGGACGGGGTTCGCCAGCGATTGCGAGAGAGCATTTTGCATGAAAGTTACGATTGAACGGTCCGCCCTGGCAAAGGCGCTCGGCCATGTGCAGAGTGTTGTCGAGCGCCGGAACACTATTCCAATTTTGTCCAATGTTCTGCTTCAGGCGGACGGCGGGGCGCTGACATTAACCGCTACGGATCTCGATATCGAAGTGTCGGAAGATGCGCCTGCCGACGTTGCTGACGCCGGGGCGACAACGGTTTCCGCGTTGACGTTGTTTGAGATCGTTAAACGGCTGCCGGATGGCGCGCAGGTGCGCCTCGAGCTCTCCGGGGAAGAGGGCCGGCTTCAGGTTTCTGCGGGGCGCTCGCAGTTTGCGCTTGCGGTTTTGCCGGCGGATGATTTTCCCAGCCTCACCACCGACGATCTCGACACAAGGTTTTCGATTCCAACGGCGGATCTCGGCCGGCTACTTCACAAAACCCGGTTCGCCATGTCTCAGGAGGAGACGCGTTACTATTTAAATGGCGTCTATTTTCACGCCTATACGGATGGCGATGTGCCGTTGTTGCGTGCGGCGGCGACCGACGGACACCGGCTGGCGCGCCTTGATGCGCCCTTGCCGGACGGCGCCGCTTCGATGCCTGGCGTGATTGTGCCCCGTAAAGCAATTGCCGAGCTATCGCGTTTGTTGGAAGACGCTGATGAAAATGTCGAGATTGCGGTCTCGCCTGCGAAAATCCGTTTCGGCTTCGGCCCAGGCCGCCTCACCTCAAAGCTGATTGACGGCTCTTTCCCGGATTATGAGCGGGTCATTCCAAAAGATAATAAAAATGTGCTCCATGTGGAGACCAAAGATTTCGCGCAGGCCGTTGACCGTGTTTCCACGGTATCATCAGACCGCACGCGTTCGGTTAAGCTGGCGCTGGAGGCGGATAATCTTCGCCTAACCGTCAATAATCCGGAGGCGGGCTCAGCGCTGGAGGAGCTTTCGGTCGATTATGGCGGTGACGCCATCGAAATCGGATTTAACGCTCGCTACCTTCTCGATGTCGCCCAGCAAGTTGAAGGTGAGACGGCGACCTTCCGGCTTGCCGATCCGTCATCGCCGACGGTGATCGTTGATGATGAAGATACGCGCGCGCTCTACGTTTTGATGCCCCTTAGAGTTTAGATTGAGGGTTTTGGTTTGAGCCAGACGGCGATCAGACAAGACGACATGCAACTGCAAGACCCGGCGATGGAATGCGCGCCCGGTCGGGCGGTGCGTATTACCCGTTTGAGCCTGACGGATTTTCGCTCCTACGAGTGCGGCGAGATTGCGTTGGATGGGCGCCCGGTCGCCATTGCCGGCGCTAACGGCGCGGGGAAAACAAATATTTTAGAAGCGATTTCGCTCATTGGCCCGGGTCGCGGATTGCGCCAGGCGCGGCTTCATGAATTGCCGCGGATCGGCGGGGCCGGCGGCTGGGCGGTGTCGGCGCGTGTCGATGACGGCCAGGACGAGCGCTCCTTTGGCGTTGGTGTGACGGCGTCAAAACCGGAGCGCCGGGTTTGCCGGATGGATGATGCGCCAGCGTCCGGTCCGGGCGCCTTTGCCGCGCATTTGCGGTTCTTATGGCTGACCCCGGCGCAGGACCGTTTGTTCATGGAGGGCGCCAGCGAGCGGCGGCGCTTCTTCGACCGGATGACGCTGGCGCACGACCCTGAGCACGGCAAGTCGTCGTCCGCCTATGAGCAAGCCATGCGCCAGCGCCAGCGCCTGCTTGATGAAGGTGGCGCCGATGACCGTTGGTTGACCGCGCTTGAAGTGCAAATGGCGGAGGCCGGAGTCGCTATTGCCGCTGCACGGCGTGAGACCGCCAGCTTGCTGGCTGCCGCCGACATCGCATCTACTCAAACACTTTTTCCCGCCGCTGAAATCGCGCTTGAGGGCGTGCTTGAAACGGCGCTTGAAACTGAAAAAGCTGCTGATGCAGAGGCTGTGTTTGCCGAACAGCTCCGGGCGCGCCGGCGGCTTGACGCCGATGCGGGCAGGGCGCTTGTGGGGCCGCATCGCAGCGATCTTCTGGTCACTCATCGCGAGAAATGTCAGCCGGCGCGGCTTTGCTCTACGGGGGAGCAAAAAGCGTTGCTGATTGGGCTTGTTCTCGCTAATGCGCGTGCGCTTAGCCGCCGTCCGGGTGGGGCGCCGCTCATTCTTCTGCTTGACGAAATTGCCGCCCATCTTGATCCGGACCGCCGCGCCGGGCTTTTTTCCATTCTGAGCGAACTTGGTTTTCAGACCTTTATGACGGGGACGGACAAAAGCCTGTTCACCGCATGGGGATCACGCGCTCAGTATTTTGAAACTCGCGGCGGTGCGCTTCATGAATCGCTGCTGACATAGAGAAAGAAAAAATCATGGCGAATAACGCCGCGCCGCAAGAAGATTACGGCGCCGACTCCATTAAGGTTTTGCGAGGGCTTGATGCCGTGCGTAAGCGGCCGGGCATGTATATCGGCGACACCGATGATGGCTCCGGTCTGCATCATATGGTTTATGAGGTCGTTGATAATGCGATCGACGAGGCGCTCGCGGGCTATTGCGATACTGTAGAAGTATTCCTCAATGAGGATGGCTCAGTGACAGTGACCGACAATGGCCGCGGTATTCCGACGGCAATCCACAGCGAAGAAGGCATGTCGGCGGCGCAGGTCATCATGACCCAGCTGCATGCTGGCGGCAAGTTTGACCAAAACTCCTATAAAGTGTCCGGCGGGCTGCACGGCGTCGGAGTCTCGGTTGTGAATGCACTATCGGAACGGCTCGACCTCAGGATCCGCCGCAACGGCAAAGAGCATTTCATGCGGTTCCATCTCGGTGAGCCCGAAGCTGATCTGACTGTCGTCGGTGACGCGGTTAAGACCGGGACCGAGGTCACGTTCCTGCCTTCCGATACAATCTTTACAGGCACGGAATTTGATTTTGAAACACTGGAACATCGTTTGCGCGAGCTCGCCTTTTTGAACTCGGGCGTCAAAATTCGTCTGGTTGACAATCGGCATGTGGAGACCCGTGAAGAGGAGATGCTTTACGACGGCGGGCTAGTCGCTTTCGTCAAATATCTCGATTCAGTGAAGAATATGCTTTTGAGTGAGCCAATATCATTCACCTCCGAAAAAGACGGCCTCACCATTGACGTCGCGATGTGGTGGAATGATGGCTATCACGAAAAAGTTTTGTGTTTTACCAACAATATCCCGCAGCGAGACGGGGGCACCCACCTTGCGGGATATCGCGCTGCGTTAACGCGCATCATCAATAATTATGCGCAGAAGTCTGGCATTGCGAAGCGGGAAAAAGTCTCGCCGACTGGCGACGACGCCCGCGAAGGGCTGACTTGCGTGCTGTCGGTGAAAATTCCAGATCCGAAATTTTCATCACAAACAAAAGACAAGCTGGTCTCGTCCGAGGTTCGCCCGGTCGTTGAAAGCGCGGTTGGTGAAAGGCTTGGTGCGTGGTTTGAAGAAAACCCCCGTGACGCCAAGCGCATCGTCCAGAAAATTGCCGAAGCGGCGGCGGCGCGCGAAGCGGCACGCAAGGCTCGTGAGCTAACCCGGCGAAAATCGGCGCTTGATGTCGCCTCGTTGCCTGGTAAACTTGCTGATTGCCAGGAACGCGATCCGGCAAAGTCTGAAATCTTCATCGTCGAAGGGGACTCTGCCGGAGGTTCTGCGAAGCAAGCACGCAACCGCAAAAACCAGGCGGTCCTGCCTTTGCGCGGTAAAATTTTGAACGTCGAGCGAGCGCGCTTTGACAAAATGCTCTCAAGTCAGGAAATTGGCACGCTGATTACTGCGCTCGGCACGGGAATTGGGCGTGACGACTTCAACGCTGATAAACTGCGCTACCACAAAATAGTCATCATGACGGATGCCGACGTTGACGGCGCTCATATCAGAACGCTGCTGCTAACTTTCTTCTTCCGCCAGATGCCGGAGCTAATCAAACGCGGCCATCTCTATATTGCGCAACCTCCGCTTTATAAAGTCTCGCGCGGAAAATCAGAGCAATATTTGCTCGATGACAAAGCGCTTGAAGACTATCTTTATAACGAAGGGCAGGCCGATGGGGTTTTGGCCCTTGATAATGGCGAGGCGATTGCAGGCGCTGACCTTGCGGCTCTTATCGATAAGGCGCGCAAAGTCTCTGAAGCACTTGCGGATTTTCCCGCACGCCTTTCCCGCGATGTGATCATGCAGGCGGCGCTTGCGGGCGCGTTGCATGAGGCTGGTGATGATGCGGACGAAGTGGCGTCAAAGGTTGCCGATCGCCTCAACATGATTTCGGAAGAATATGAGCGCGGATGGACCGGCGCCGCCGATGGTGAGGGCGGTTATCTGTTCAAGCGCGAAGTGCGCGGCGTGATGGAGCGGCGCAAGCTTAGCCGTGATGTTTTGATGAGCGCTGACGCTCGCCGCGTACAGAGTGGCATGGAAGATTTGATCGCCGTTTTTGATAAGCCGGCGCAATGGTCGCGGAAGGATCAGCGGGTCATGCTGTTCGGTCCGGAAGGTCTTCTCACTGCGGTGCGCGCCGCCGGCGAAAAAGGCGTCGCCATTCAGCGCTATAAAGGTCTTGGCGAGATGAACCCTGACCAGCTTTGGGAAACAACGCTGGATGATAATGCGCGTGTCCTGTTGCAGGTGCGGGTAAAGGAAGCCGACGATGCGGACGACATTTTCTCACGGCTGATGGGCGATGTTGTCGAGCCGCGCAGGGCCTTTATTCAGGAAAATGCGCTAACAGCGGCGCTCGATGTTTGAACGGCTCAACGGTCTTCCATTGCTTTTAAGAGTGCGCCGACTTCATCGTCCTCCGACGCTGCGTTGTCGTTTGCCGCTGGCGCGGCCTCGTTCAGGCCGTATCGGCTGACTTCAAAGCCGTAAGTCTCCAAAAGTGCTGGCACGGAATAATCATCGCCGACTAAGTGCCCCGCGCCGACGGCGATGAAAGCATTGCCGCTTCCATCTTTCATGACGGCGGCAATCTCAGCCGCCCAGGCTTTGTTGCGCTCAACGATCAGGCGCTGGAACACCTCCGGGACTTTTTTGTGCATGGAGGTGTTCATCACCTCGTTAATAAAATCAGCATCACCCATGCGCCAGGCGGTAAAAAGTCTGTCAAAGGCCGCAACTTCTTCGTCCCAATCGTTGATTGTCATGACTAGAAGCGCTTTTTCGGTTTCCGGCTCAAGGCCGGTAAAGAGTTCCAGCTGCTGTTCAAGTGTTTCAAAAAACCGAACATCCTTACCGAGCGTGCGGGCCTCGGCAAGGAGAACGCTATCGACCCCGGATCCCGGGTCAAATCCCTGTTCGACGATAAGCCGCACGCTCAGCGTTAAAAATGCTTGCCACGGGCGCATCGGATTGATCGCTGCGAAAGGCAACTTCAGCGACTTGGAAATTTCTTGCAACTTCACAACATCATCAGCATCAAGCATGTCCGATAGCGTTGTGCCTGGCGGATTAAACCCCTGGGTCATCATTATACGCACCGTCGTCGTCTGTGCGCTCGGCGCATCGGCCTCTACTTCGAAATATATCAAATCGGCGCGCCGAAATGCGTCATTGAACGCTGCGCCGCGCCATTGCAGCTTGGGCGGAAGGAAATGAAATGTTCCTAAAAGGATGAATTCAGAATCCGCATCCGCAATGCGCCACATTGCCGGTGATGCCTGGGTTGGTGATTGTTCGGTTAACTCAACATTTTGTGCAATGTTTTCCAGTTGCGCAGTTGCTGGCTGAATATGAAAGCTGAGACTGACAGCGAACACAGCCATGGCGGCTATATTCGCTCTTATACGGAGTATCGGATTGAGCATGGGCTTCCTTGAGGCGGTTCGAGTTAAGCTGAGGTCACTATGGCGGTGCATATTTATCACATCGCGGCGAATCTTGTCCAATTCTGCAAGACGCTATGGAGCAGGTGCAGTAGCTGGAACTGTGGGCGGAAATTGTGGCGTAAGATGGATATATACATACGGTGACAAAGTTGTAACGAAAGAAGCTTTCCTGAGAGCTCCAAGCTTGGCCATGTCGAAGGTCTGCCTGGCGGCGAGGTCAGCGGGTGGAACCACCACCGTAATGCCTGCATGTCGCAGGAGGCAGGTAGGAGGATATTCCTTTCTGAATATTGGGGAATTTGCTTGAAGATTTTGGCTGGCAAGGTAATAACCGCCGCGAAAAGGCAGTCAAAAGTCCCGGTCCCGTAGCTCAGCTGGATAGAGCGCACGCCTCCGAAGCGTGAGGTCACAGGTTCGAATCCTGTCGGGACCGCCATTTCTTGTCTTGTGCCGCGATCTGCCGGGTGGCTTTTCTTTTTGGCGGGATCGGCTATCACGGCTTTGCTGTGGCGACACGCGGCTTGGAGTGGGTATCGTTTATGCGCATTGGAACAAGATCAAGCGCTATGGCGTTGGCGCAGACGCGCGATGTGGCGGCGAAGTTGAGTGCGGCGCGCGCAGGTCTCGAGGCTGAAATTGCGCGCTTTGCGCCGCGCGGAGATCGCGATCAGGTATCCAAGCTTGCACGGCATGGCGGCAAGGGCGGGGCATTTGTCGGTGAAATCCGCGAAGCAATGCGCGACGGCTCGCTCGACGCGGCGATGCACTCATTGAAAGACATGCCTGGCGATGAAGAGGCGCCCGGGCTGGTCATCGCCGCCTATCTCAAGCGCGAGCCATTTGAGGATGCCTTGGTTCTGCGTGAGGATCATAAGCGTGATAGTTTTCTGCGCATAAAAGCGGCGGGCATGAAAATTGGCACCAATTCGGTGCGCCGGGCGGCCTATCTCCGCCGGCTCTATCCGCAGGCGGAAATCATTCACTATCGCGGTGCAGCAGATACTCGCATCAGAAAGCTTGACGAGCGGGCAATGCAAAAACTGCCGGAAGGCGGCGAAGTTGGCCCGGCTGATGCGTTGGTGATGGCCAAATGCGGCCTGGAGCGCGTTGGCTTTGCCGGCCGGATTGCGCATGTGTTTTCATCGGATGAAATGCTTTGCGCCGTGGGGCAGGGCATTGTGGCCGTTGAGTGCCGCTGCGACGACTGGAAGACTCGCGAGCAGCTTGCCCTGATCGACGATGCTGATGCACGCTGCGTTGCCTGGGCAGAGCGGGAATTGCTCTGGGTGCTGAACGGACATTGCAATGCGCCGATTGCAGCGCTTGCTGAAATTAATGAAGGTCGGCTGAGTATACGTGCGGCGGTGATCAGCGAAGACGGCCAGGATATTATTGAGTATCTGGGCGAAGGCGAGGCGGATCGCCCGCGTGAGCTTGGCCGCGCCGCTGGGCTGGATCTGCTGGGTAGGGGCGCCGGAATGATTATTGAAGCATCACGCCTTTGTTGACGCGTGTGCGCTGCGTGTTGAATTCAAGGCGCTGAGAGTTTGCCGCTGTCCTCATTGATAATTTCATTACCGCTCAGTTCCGGCGTTATTGGCGTAGCATTACGCAGCAACACGCCGTTTGGGTGGCGGTTGATGATGTGATTGTTGACGACCATTAAGCCGGTCGCTTTGCCGCCGCGGCTAAGGTCATAGTTGATAATCGTCGCGTTATCGCCGTCGGCCGCCTGTATGATCGTGTTATTGCGGATTGTGACATTGCCGCCTTTTGAGACATCAACGGCGTAGCTTGAGCGCCCATTCGCATCATCAAGGATGCAAAGCCGGATATCTGTTCGCTCAGCCAGCGACTTTATGTGATGGCCGATCCGGGTGCCTGAAAATTTTGTTGCGAAAACCTCAAACGATGCGCCGCTGGCGACGTATATGCCGTGCGAGTAACCATCGCCATAACCGTTATTGATGAAACTCGAGCCGTGAATGGAGATCCGTCCGGTGGCTGCGCCGGTGGAAAGGATACCGTTCTCATTATCGACAAAGCTGCTGCCGATAACGGTCAGGTGCTCTCCGTCATGGCGGATGCCGGCGCCATTGCGATCTAGCGAGCGGGCGTCCTTGAATGTGATATTTTCAACGCGCAGGGAAACGCCGGGCATTGAATTAAGAAGGCCTTTTTCAACCGGACTTGATGAATACAACACAACGTCGCCCGCACCTATAATGGTCAGATTATGGCGGATCTTTATTTCACCGATATCATAACGCCCCGCCGCTATCGTCACGATGTCGCCGTCACGCGCGTTTGCAATGGCGCGTTTTATGTCTTGTACATTGACGGCGGCTGAGCTGGCCGATGAATCCGATGGCGCGCATGCGGATATCGCGAAAATAAGGACAATTAATATTCGCATCATCGGCCGGTTATAGCGCGTGATGTTTTTTATTTTCCTAATGGCCTCATCCGGCGCCAGGCGTCTTGGCGGCGGCTTGTTTTAAGGCCTCGGCCAGGCGGGCGGGGGGCATAGCGCCGGAAAAGCCAGTGCGTTCGTTGACAATATAGGTCGGCACACCGCTCACGCCTGCCTGGCGAAAGGCGGCCGCTTCAGCGAGAACTTCATTGGCGTTTTTCGGGTTGGCGAAGTCGGCCTTTGCATTATCCGGATCAAGTCCTGCGGCCTCGGCAATGGCGACCAGGATTTCCTCATCGCCAATATCGGCGCCGTCATCCCAAAAAGCACTGTAGAGTTTTTCCGCAAGGCGTTCTTGTGCGCCGTCGAAATGCGCAAGGCGGATAAGTTGGTGGGCTTTTCGCGTGTTGGGCAGATGTTTTGGAACCAGAGGATCGAATATGAAACCGGCGCCAGCGGCGGCGGCCTTCAGCGACAGCACCATTTGTTCGCGCTGAGCCTTGTCGGGAAATTTTTTCGCGTAATACGCCTCGCGATCAACGCCCTCCATTGGCGTGTCGGGGTTAAGTTGATAGGCGCGAATACGAGGCAGCACCTGAAAGTCATCACTAATCCGGTCGTGCGCACGCTGAAACGCTTTCAGGCCGACATAACACCAGGGGCAAACCGGATCGGACACGATATCAACCAGAAGGCGCGGGCGAATTTTCGTTTCTGTAGAGCTCACCGTCCAAATCCTTTCAAGCGATCTTGCGTGTCGGTGATCTTCGGATAATCGCGCGCCACTTCCTCGCCGAGCGCATCTTCAAGTGGCCGACTTTCTTCATGGAGGCGATATAGGTCCTTATACGCACATACGGCGCCGCGACTGTTAGAGGCAATCGCTTCGGCGCGGGCTTGCGTCTCCCGGTCAAGCGTTTCCTTGTCGGCGAATGCAGCATTGGCAAGTCCCCAGCGCACGGCATCCTCACCGGTGAAGGGGGCGGCGGTGAAGGAAAGCTCGCGCGCTCGGCGCACACCCACAGCGCGGGCGAGGTTCTGGCTCATCCCCCAGCTTGGGCGAAGGCCCCATTCGGCATGGGTGTCGCCAAATTTTGTATCCGTTGTCGTCAGAATAAAATCGCAATGCAGCGCAAGCTCAAGTGCGCCGGTGAAACAAAAGCCGTGCACCTTGGCGATCACCGGGAGCGGCGACAGACGCAAGGCGTCCGCTGCTGCAAACGCGGTGTCGCCGAAAATATTATCGACCTTGCCGGCCTCAAAAGTCGCTGATTGTAAGAGTTTTAAGTCTACCCCAGCGGAAAAAGCGCGGCCCGCGCCCTCAAGCACGATGCAGCTGCAGGTCTTGTCCTCACTCGCTGCGTCTACCGCCGCGATCAACTCCTTCAGCAGCGCTGGGGTAAAGGCGTTGAGCGCGTCCGGTCGGTCAAGCATGATTGTGGTAACGCCATTGACGCTTTTGGTCTTGATAAATTGGTATGACATCGGTGTATGCTCCTTGAGGTCATTATAGGCGTATCTGGCGGCAAGGCGAAGTGCGGTTTGCAGCCCGCGCGCAAAAGTTACGAAGGAAATTCCGATGAAATCGAGATTGATTGCCGTTATCGCCGCCTTATCCCTCGTCACGCCGCAGGTCCTGGCGGAGCGCTCAGCTTTTGAACCGGGGCCGGTGATTGAAAATTTCGGTCCAGCCATTGCAGTTGAGGCAGATTTTACCATCCCCGACGACGCCCGTTTCCAAGTCAGCTACGATGTCAGCGCCAAGGCCAAGGAAGGCGAGTTAAACCGGACGCTAGTTGCGGCCGCACGGTTTATGAACATGCATGCACGCGCAGGCGTGCCGGTAGAAAATTTAAATCTCGCGGTCGTCGTTCATGGCGGCGCCACGAAAGACGTTACGAACGCAGGCTATTACAGCGAATCTATAGGTAGTGAGAACGCCAATGCGGCGCTGATCGCAGCCCTCATCGACGCCGATGTTGAGATCATCGTTTGCGGCCAAAGCGCGGCTTATAATGGTATTGCCAATGATGATCTTCTGCCCGGCGTCAAAATGGCGCTTTCGGCAATGACGGCGCATGCGGTGTTGCAGGGCAAGGGTTACACACTCAATCCGTTTTAGTTTCGGCGCAATTGATGTTCCAGCAATTTTTGAAGCGACAGTCTTACGTGTTTTACGTTCAAGTCTGGCCGGATCGTATTAAGGTTACAGAATTAAATTCGTTACAGTTTTTCGATGACTTGCCGTTGCTCTCATATGAAAATGATGGTGAGGAAAAGATTATACGTGCGGTCGGTGCGGCTTCGCAGCCATTGGACGGGTTACAAAATATTGTTACGGTGAGTCCATTTTATAAGAACGATTGCGTAATAGCCGATGTAGATGGTGCGGTCGCAATCATCAATCATGCGCTATTTACGCTGACAAGTGAGCTGCCTCGGAAAATGTTTTCGCCTCTGGTGATATTTCATTCTATGTGCGAGATGGAAAACGACCTCGGCGTCAGTGACGCTGAAGCAAAAAAACTACTTGCTGAAAAATGTGGTGCGCGGGAAGCTATAATAATGAAATCGGATGAATATATTGATTTAGATAACGTCCGATGAATTTTCATATCAGGTAGTTTTCTTCTAACGGCTTAAAATCCAACCACCCAAGCGCTATCCGCGGGCGTCTTGCCGTTGAGGACATTTTCATAGGCGCGTGTTACCGCGTCGCAGCCTGTTTCCTTGCGGATTGTCAGCCAGTCCCGGCTTTTCAGCGCGGCTTCATGCCAGAACGCCGCCGCGCGTTTTTCAAATTCACCGAGGCCCCAGTCTTGCGTGCGCTTCTGGATGTGGCCGGGGGCGAAAAACATGGCGCTCCGTTCCCGGATGAAATCGGGGCCCATCTCATTGGCGTCAAAATGGGTAAGGCCGACATTGGACGTGTATCTCATATTGTCGCCGAGATGCTTGTGTAGACGGCCCAGGACATCGCCATTGCCGGACATGTCGACAATTACGGCGGGCCGGTCGGCATCGACTTGTTCGAGGTCGTCATAGGTAAGGACGGTATCATATAGCGCGAGCGCCTCGACGGCTTGCCTGTTGCGCGGGGATGTGAGGCCGACGAGCGATGGCGGCGCGTCATCGCCTTTGATCGCATAGGCCGTCCCGATCGCAGTTTTGCTTGACGCGCTCGGAATGATGAGCTGGTTCGCGCCGAACCAGTCATTGTCTTTTAAGAAATCATAGAGGCAAAAGGACGTTGCATAGAGTGGAAACAAGACCATCCGGTCGTCGTCCATCTTGCCGCCATAGCCCGGCTCGTTGTTCACCCGTTGATAGTTATTATAGACCGGCGGCAAATCGGCGCGGTGCGGCGCGGCGTCGGCGATGCGTTCGTGCTTGATTTTCCCCGGCGCCATGACGAGATGGCTCGCCATCGGCCAGTAGCCGTAAAGCCGCTCGCCTACGGCAATGTCGGGATGCCTGGACGCGACAATGTCTGCAAACCCCCAGACCGGGATGACGCCCCAGCATTCATCCTCGACAGGGAAAAACTTCCAATAGCCAATGCGTTCGCCAACGACGCCATAGGTGACGTTATTTGCCGTAAAGGCGAAACGATCGACCTTGGCGAGAACTTCGCCGTTCTGGAGCGCAGGCGCCGGTCGTTCAATGAGGCGGGTCTCGTCGAGTTTGTCTTTGCGGACCTGAAATTCGGAAATCGTGGTCATGGGAGTGGCCTTTGTTGTGTCCATGTGAAGCACAGTCAAGCTACGGCGCGGCGGAGACGCGCGCAATGCGCGGGGGGCATCTGGCGCCGTGAGCTTGTGTCCTAAGTTTCGATCACAACATCGCGCGAGCCGGAAAAATCCGCGACATCAAGCTCCAGCCTGTACGATGACACGGGTTGTTCGCGACCGAGCGATGTGATCATCACCGTCTCGCCAGTATTGTGAAACCCGATTTTCTCGAGTACCCGCCCAGAAACCGGGTTATCGATGAAATATCCTGCGGTTACGCTTGCCGCGGCCATCTCGCTAATTGCAAACTGGGCAATCGCATCCGCGATTTCGCTGGCGACGCCGTCACCGCGATAATCGGCTCCGACCCAATAGCCTATCTCCCAGATGTGCTCTCCGGTCTGAAGCGCGCCGGCGCAGGCGATGATTTCACTGTCACGGCAGACGGCAAAAGCGTGCTCGTCTCCTTTGATCCTCGCCGCCATCAGTTGATCGACAAAAAGCTCAGCATCCTGGCGGGTGTAGGGATGAGGAATGCGCGCGGTATGGCGGGCGATTTCTCGGTTGTTGCACAGGACTGCAAAGCGCGGTGCGTCGGCCTTTTCTATCGGGCGCAAGGTGAAGCGTTTGGTTCTAATGACGGTCATATCAGTTTTCATCTTATTTTGATTTTGCGTGCTTCTCAAACGAACCAAACACAAAAGAAAAGGGAAGGCTTTGCGCCCTCCCTGATGATAGTATTAGAAATTCAGCGCTTTGCGACCGCCAAGACCGTTGCGTTTATTCAGTTTCCGGAAGAATAGAAACGAAGTTGCGGCCATTACGCTTGGTTGCGAATTTGACCCGCCCGATGATGGTTGCAAACAGCGTGTGGTCCTTGCCGATGCCGACATTAGCGCCCGGGTGAAATTTTGTGCCGCGCTGACGCACGATGATATTGCCGGGGATAACGAGCTCGCCGCCATATTTCTTAACGCCCAGTCGCCGGCCTGCGGAATCGCGGCCGTTGCGAGACGAGCCGCCTGCTTTTTTGTGAGCCATCTCTTACTCCTTCTCGCCCTTGGCGAGCGTCTTGGCTTGATCTACCCAACCTTCACGTTCGATCCGGCCCTTGAATGACAACTTCTCGTCGAATTCTTCAACGTCTTTTTTCTTCCACGCTGCGATCTGTGCAAAAGATGTAACGCCGCCATCAATGAGCTTTTGTGCAAGCACGGGACCAACGCCGGAAAGTTTGGTCAGATCGTCTGCGCTGGCTGCTGCTTTTTTAGGCGCGGTTTTCTTGGGCGCGGCTTTTTCGGGCACAGCCTTTTTCGGCTCGGCCTTCTTGGCGTCTGCTTTGGCCGCCGCTGCTTTTGCGGCTTTTTTCGCTACTGGTTCTGGCTTGGCGCCGTCGGTCAGAATTTCGGTGACCCGAAGCACAGTTAGATGCTGACGGTGCCCCTTCTTGCGCCGGTAATTTTGGCGGCGGCGCTTTTTGAAGATAATGACCTTGCGGTCGCGGGTTTGCTCAAGGATTTCCGCCGCGACCGAAGCGCCGGAAATGTTCGGTGCGCCAAGCGTAACGTCGCCGCCTTTGCCGATCATCAACACATCAGCCAGCGTAATCGTATCGCCCGCCTCGCCAGCGAGACGCTCTACGCGCACAATATCATCTTTGGAAACGCGGTATTGCTTACCGCCAGTCTTCACGACTGCGTACATAATCGACCTCAACAGGCGCTATTGCGCGCCTTAACGTCCTTTTTAGCCCCGGCTTCATATGTCCGGTTTTTATAGGAGGCAGGTCTCTAGCCCGCTAAGAACGGGGCGTCAAGCGCTTAACAGGGATTTCGGTCCGCCCCAGCCGCCGGTTGCGCGGGTTCCCTCAATTATAGCGAGAATCCGCCATAAAAGGGAGAGGGCGAGGAGGAGGGCGAGGAACTAGCCAGATGGTCAAGAGTGAAGACGCTGCGGCAATGCTGGCGATTGCCGCTAGTATTGCCGATCCAGACATATATATTCAGCGCCCGCTGAGGGCGCGGACAATACCGCGACTTGTGGGCGTTAGCTGAATAATGATACCGATAAAAAAATGGCTCAAATGGCAAAAATGGCAGTAATGATAGCGCCTAAACCAGACCAAGCGCCGCGCGTCGATCAGGTCGGCGTTGACGAGCGCGTGGCGCGCTTTCGCGCGCGCAGTATAAAGAAATCCTCAAAGGTCCAAGCGCTTAACTTGGTCCTGAGCCAGATCGATCTGACTACCCTTGAGGGCCAGGATACGCCCGGCAAAGTCCGCCAGCTATGTCAGAAGGCGATGCGCCTCCACGATAGTTTGCCGGATATCCCGCATGTGGCTGCGGTGTGCGTTTATCCGATGATGGTGGCGGAAGCGAAAAAGGCGCTTGGCTCTAGCGGCATTAAAGTCGCCTCTGTGGCGACATCGTTTCCGAGTGGCATGGCGCCGACCAAAGTAAAGCTTGAGGAAATCCAACTTGCCGTAGAGCTGGGTGCCGATGAGATCGATATGGTCATCTCGCGCGGGAAATTCCTGGAGGGGAAATACCAGGAAGTGTTCGATGAAATTGTCGCCTGCAAAGAGGCGTGCGGCGAGGCGCATCTCAAGGTAATTTTGGAAACCGGAGAATTGGGTACGCTGGACCGCGTACGCCATGCGAGCGAATTGGCGATGCAGGCGGGCGCTGATTTCATCAAAACATCGACCGGTAAAATTCAACCGGCGGCGACCATGCCGGTGACGCTGGTGATGCTGCAAGCGATCCGAGACTATTATTATGATACCGGCCGAATGGTAGGCATGAAGCCCGCTGGCGGCATTTCGAAGGCGAAGCTTGCGATCCATTATCTTGTCATGCTGCGCGAGACTCTCGGCGAGGCGTGGATGTCGCCGGACTGGTTCCGGTTTGGCGCCAGCAGCCTGGCAAACGATGTCCTGATGCAGCTGCAAAAACAACGAACGGGCGTCTATCAGTCCGAAGATTATTTCTCGAAGGATTAGATACGATGAATAAGAGAATTGCCCCTCATAAATTAAACTTCGACACCGGATGGGCATACTCTCCGGCGCCGGAGAGCATCGATCACGTTCATATTAAGGACCAGTACAAGCTATTTATTGGCGGTAAATTTGTGGCGCCGAAAGCGGGCAAATATTTCAACACCATAAATCCCGCCAATGAAAAAGTTTTGGCGCGGGTGGCGCAGGCTGGTGCGACTGATGTTGATCGAGCCGTAAATGCCGCGCGCGGCGCCTATGACAATATTTGGTCGAAGATGAAGCCCGCCGAGCGCGGTAAATATATTTATCGTATCGCCAGAATTATTCAGGAACGCGCGCGTGAATTTGCAGTCATTGAATCCGTGGATGGTGGCAAGCCCATCCGCGAAGCGCGCGATGTCGACATTCCCCTCGCGGCGGCGCATTTTTTCTATTATGCGGGGTGGGCGGATAAATTAAATTATGCGTTTCCATGCCGAACGCCGCAATCGCTTGGCGTTGCCGGTCAGATTATTCCGTGGAACTTCCCGCTATTGATGGCGGCGTGGAAAATTGCACCGGCGTTGGCATGCGGCAATACGGTGGTTTTGAAACCGGCGGAAACGACGCCACTGACAGCTTTAAAGCTGGCTGAAGTAATTGAGGCGGCGGACTTGCCGCCGGGTGTTGTAAATATCCTGACCGGCGACGGCTCAACTGGTGCGGCAATCGTCAATCATGATGACGTCAACAAGATCGCATTCACTGGCTCCACCAATGTCGGCCGCATCATTCAACATGCGCTGGCGGGGACAGATAAGAAATACACGCTGGAATTGGGCGGGAAGGCCGCCAACATCATTTTTGCCGACGCCGCCATCGACCAAGCTGTTGAAGGCGTCGTCAATGCGATATTTTTCAACCAAGGCCATGTTTGTTGCGCTGGTTCACGGTTGCTGGTTCAGGAATCCGTCGCTGACGAGGTTGTCTTCAAGCTGAAGGAGCGTATGCAGACATTGATTGTCGGCGATCCTCTCGACAAAAACACCGATATCGGCGCGATCAACTCAGCGGCGCAATTAGAACGCATCAACGCCTATCTTGATCTCGGACAGGAAGAAGGCGCGGAGATGTTTCAATGCGGCGGCAAAAACCCTGACAAAGGTTATTGGTGCCAGCCAACGCTGTTCACTAATGTTGCACAGTCGCACCGGGTTGTCCGTGAAGAAATATTTGGCCCTGTCCTGGCGATACAAACTTTTCGCACCCTTGATGAGGCGGTCGCTAAGGCAAACAACACACAATACGGATTGTCGGGCGGGATATGGACAGATAAGGGCGCAAAAATCTTTAATGTTGGCGCCAAAATTCGCGCTGGCGTAATTTGGGCTAACACTTTTAATAAATTCGACCCCACTTCACCCTTTGGCGGCTACAAAGAAAGCGGAGTCGGCAGGGAGGGCGGAATGCACGGCCTTTCCGCCTATCTGGACCTGCACTAATATTGAGGCGAGCGAGCATGGATAAGACAGTAAAAGCCGAAGGACGTAGTATCGACAGCGCATCGGCGCGCGTAAAGTCGAGCGCTGCAAAGCCCGCAAGCCGTGGCCGCGCAAAACCGCCGGCCGCAACCCGGCTTGGCGTTGCAAAGACCTACAAACTTTACATCAACGGAAAATTCCCCCGCACCGAATCTGGTCGGTACTTTACCCTGGCGGACACCAAAGGAAACATCGCTGCCAATATGTGCCGCGCCAGCCGCAAGGATTTTCGCGAGGCGGTGCTGGCCGCGCGATCAGCGTTTAACGGTTGGGCGGGCGCCAGCGCTTATCTGCGTGGTCAGATTTTATACCGGATCGCGGAAATGCTGGAAGCCCGTGCCGAGCAATTTGTCACCGAGCTGAAACTCATGGGGTTGGACAAGCGTGCCGCATCACGCGAAGTGACTGCGACGATCGATTGCCTGGTATATTATGCCGGCTGGACGGACAAATATCCGCAAGTATTCAGCTCCGTAAATCCGGTTGCGTCCTCGCATTTCAATTTTTCTATTTTAGAACCTGTGGGCGTGGTCAGCATTCTCGCGAGACAAGAAAGCGCGCTTTTAGGGTTTGTTGAAGCCATCGCGCCCGTTATCGCCGGTGGGAACACGGCAATTGCTCTGGCGTCTGAGCAAAATCCGTTATGTGCGATCAGTTTTGCCGAAGTATTGCATTCCTCCGACGTGCCAGCCGGAGTCATCAATATTCTTTCCGGCTACAGAAACGAACTTGCCGAGCAATTCGCCTCACACATGGATGTCAATGCGATCATTGCCAACGGCGATGATGCAAGCGAAATAAAAATGATACAGGAACAGGCCGCGAATAATATTAAGCGCGTCATTATCCGTAAAAAATCGATTGCGGCTGATCCCTATCAGATCATCGATGTGCAGGAAACCAAAACCACCTGGCATCCGATCGGAGGTTAAGCCGCCTCGATTTCTTTTAGCGTAGGCATCGCCGGCGCGGTTCCAGGTTTTGTGGTGGATAGACCGGCGACTTTATTTGCATATTCGATGGCGGTTCGGAATTCACCTGGGAAGCGCACTAGCCCGGCGGCCAGCCCGCCATTGAATGCATCGCCAGCGCCCGTCGTGTCGACGACATCAACGCTGGTTGCGCCGATGCGGTAATAAGGGCCGTCGGCGGAGTTACGGGCATTGTCGGAGTTTTCATCAAACGATACAAAGCAGCCCTTATCACCCAGAGTCAAAACTACAGTCGCAGCGCCAGATTGTCTGCAAAACTGATGAATGCTGGCGTCGTCCTGTAGCCAAAAATCATTTGGGATGTTGTGGTTCAAAACCGTGTTCATCAAAAACACAAATTCGGTTTCATTCGGCACAAGAATATCTGCGCGCTGCACAAGTTCGATTGTCAAGCCGTCATTAATTGGCGCAGGGTTGAGGATTGTTGTCACGCTCGCTTCGCGCGCAATCTTCATAGCTGCTTCGGTTGCCGAAACATTATTTTCTACCTGGCAGACAAGATATTTCGCCTGCGAAATTTGAGCCGCAAAAGAGCCGATATGATCTGACGATAAATCGTTGTTGGCGCCCAGCGCAACAACGATAAGATTTTGCCCGTCGGCATTGACAACAATTGATGCCGCTCCAGTGGGATGGTCGGTGCAAACCTGCAGCTCGGCGTGAAGTTTTTCCGAGGCTATAAACTCACGCACGCCTTTAGCAAAAATATCATCGCCAACCGCGCCGATAAAGAGCGTATTAACGCCAAGCCGGTTGCAGGCAACGGCTTGATTGAACCCCTTGCCGCCGGGACCGGTGCGAAAAGCGCCAATGCGAGTCTCGCCGGGCGCCGGAAAAATTTCAGTGTTAAAAGCCAGATCCTGAACGTAGCTTCCAACAACGACGACGTCGAACATTTGTTTATCTCCCAGAAATACTGTGAAACTTTGGATTACCCAAGCAATCCTTTGCGCTTCTTTTTCCCAATAATGTTAGCGACCCAGTTTTCGTCGCCAATAAATTCCTCAAGCCCGGCGCCCGGAAACCGGATCGCCCACTGATACAAATTTTCGATAAGCTTCGGATCGCTTGCAACCGGTCGCGTTGCCCGCGCAACTTTAAACCCTTCGATGATCCGCGCCGCCAGCTTTGTGTATAGCGTGTCAATCGTATCCAGAATTGGGCGATTGTCGCCGCGCGCCGTTTGATACCATTCCATGCCGTTCAGAGAAATGACTTCGTTACGAGGATAAAACGAGCACATCAGGTTCCAACTATCACCGCCGGCATCCTGGTCTCCGGCGCTGCGAAAATCTGACCTCAAGATGACGGTCGGGATATCAAGCTGCTTAGCAACGATGAACTCAACCACCGTGCCGGAATCAAGATCAGGACCGTCGAAGTTGAACAGCCCGAGGTCAGCTTCCATAACCATCTTCAGATCCTGGTTACGGATATGTTCTTTACGATTGCTACTCTGTTCGAGGTCCTGCGGCAGAATACATTTGTACTGGCCGGAAGATTCCCGTTCGATATAAGAGGCCAGCAATGCATTGCCGATCAGGTCCTTATGATCGAACAGATCGCCGGCGAAATAAATGCTCAAAGCATCGCTCATGTCATAAAAAATCCCTAATGCAATGGGCAAAACTAGACCAGAATGCACTGAATATGCAATCTTTGAGCGCGCGCGGCGCTGTTTTGGCCGAAAACTCAACATTTCTGCTTTGAGGGTTGGATATTACGCAAGAAAATTTGTTTTGGCGAGGGAACGGTTTATTGGCTTCGGGTGAAGCCATACGATGAGCGCTAAATTCTGCTGTGACTGATTTCGATATCCCCTTTTCAGATAAAGATTGGCGCGACGCTTTAAAGGGCGAATTTGAACGGCCTGATTATCAGCGGATGGTTTCATTTTTGCGCACCGAGGCCGAAAGAGGCGCGGTCATCTATCCGCCGAAAGATTTAATCTTCAATGCGTTCAACCTGACACCATTTTCAAAGGTTAAAGTTGTAATCCTCGGTCAGGACCCATATCACGGGCTGGGACAGGCAATGGGACTTTCTTTTTCCGTTCCCTCGGGCGTGAAGCTGCCGCCATCTTTGAAAAACATTTTTGCAGAAATTCAAAACGATCTCGGCGGCGAATTGAGAGGGGAGGGCGCCCTTGAAGACTGGGCGCGGCAAGGCGTGTTACTCTTGAATACGGTTCTAACAGTTGAAAATGGCCTTCCCGCATCGCACGCAAAAAAGGGATGGGAGGCGTTTACGGATGGCGCGATCAGACAGTTGAGTGCGCAGCGAAGCGGCATCGTCTATATGCTGTGGGGTAGTCATGCACAGAAAAAAATCGATATCATCAATCCGCGTGACAATATGGTTCTCACCGCTCCCCATCCCTCACCATTGTCCGCCTATCGCGGTTTTTTGGGCTGCAAGCATTTTTCGAAAGCCAACCGATACCTGGAAGAATGCGGCGCCACGTCAATTTGTTGGGCGGGCAAGCCTGCGGCTCACTGAAATTTATACTCAATAGGCCAGGGGCGCATCTGTTGCGCCGTAAGCTGTGGGGGCGTATGACAGTTGACCGGCAAATGCTTGTTGGAGGGTTTTGGTCGATTTCGAATCTATGGCGATTCATTATATTCTCATTCGTTGAGCGATGAGATGAAGCAACTGGAAAAAGACCTTTTGAGCGTGCGTGTAGCTCGCCGTGAAATTCCTCGATAAGGCTATTTTTCGAATAGGGCGGTGATATCTTTGGGACAGCTAACAACACATATTCTCGATGTCAGCGTAGGCAAGCCAGCGGCGCAGGTGCGTATCGATCTCTATAAAGTCGAAAAGGGCGGGTCTGAAGAGGAACAAACAGCTAAAAAGTTGCTCTCTCTCACAACTAATAGCGATGGGCGATGTGATGAACCGTTATTGAGCGGCGCCGACTTTGTCGCCGGTCAGTATGCGTTGGAGTTTCACATAGGCGAATATTTTGACGCTATTGGGCTCAGCCTACCGACGCCAAAATTTATCGATATTGCTGTAATCAGGTTTGGTATTGCAGACGGCGATGCGAATTATCATGTCCCGATTCTTGTTTCACCCTATGGTTATTCAACCTATCGCGGCAGTTAAAGTATGCGCGACACGATATCATTTTATTTGAATGGCGAATTGAAAACGCTTTGTGGCGCTGCGCCGACTCAAACACTTTTGAGATATTTGCGTGAAGATGAAAAGCTTTGCGGCACAAAAGAGGGGTGTGCAGAGGGGGATTGTGGCGCATGTACTGTTAATGTCAGTACTCTGGCTGCGGACGGCGTCGTTAAGCGTGAAGCGATCAACGCCTGCATCCGGTTTATGCCGAGCCTTGACGGAGCCTCGATTACGACCGTTGAGGGGCTGGCGCGCGACAGTGATGCGCCGCATCCTGTTCAGCGGGCGATGATGGATAAAGACGCCTCACAATGCGGGTTTTGCACGCCCGGTTTTGTAATGTCGCTTTATACCGCCTACCGCAACCGGACGATGTTGCCGTTAGCGGTTGCCAACGACATTCTGGCAGGAAACTTGTGCCGCTGCACTGGCTATGGCCCGATATTAAATGCAGCGGAGAAGATTGGGCACGTCGCAAAGACAGCTGACCAGAGTGACGCCGACCGTGTTGAACTGGAACAACTAAGCTCGTTGGACCATCAAGAGCTGGTTGAAATTGAACATGGAGAGGCGCGGGCGTATTTACCGGCGACCAGCGATCAACTTGCGGAGATTTACGCAGCGCACCCCGATGCAACGCTTATTGCCGGCGCCACGGACGTCGGTTTGTGGGTGACGAAAGCGCGCCGCAGCTTGCCAAAAGTGATTTTCCTAAATCGTGTTCGTGATTTGGCATCGATCAAGTGTAGCGAGCATGAATTGATTATTGGCGCCGGGGTTACCTATTCAGACGCGATTGATATTTTGGCGCAATCCTACCCCGGTCTTGGCGAGCTGGTTCGGCGGATCGGTGCGGTTCAAGTGCGCAATGCCGGTACAATCGGCGGCAATATTGCCAACGGGTCGCCAATCGGGGATATGCCGCCGGCGCTGATTGCACTGAACGCAAAGCTGGTCCTTCGTCACGGGGCGCACCGGCGGACATTACCGCTGGAGGATTTCTTCCTCGCTTATGGCCGTCAGGATCGCAAGCCTGGCGAGTTCGTTGAGGCAGTGCGCGTGCCATTGAATGCCGCCGCCAATGAGTTGAAGTGCTACAAAATCTCTAAACGTTTTGATCAGGACATTTCGACCCTGTGCGGATGTTTTAATATCAGTGTATCGGG
The DNA here is from genome assembly GCA_021776415.1 of Hyphococcus sp. GTDB lineage: Bacteria > Pseudomonadota > Alphaproteobacteria > Caulobacterales > Parvularculaceae > Hyphococcus. The sequence continues at coordinate 106,455 of JAJFFY010000056.1, read as the reverse complement.
CGGCATGGTCGCTGCCGCCAGGATTGCGTTTGGCGGTATGGCTGCGACCCCGAAAAGAGCGCTGAGCGTTGAAGTGGCGCTGATTGGAAAGCGCTGGGACCGGTCGGTCGTGGAATTGGCGATGCAAGCATTTGTCAAAGATTATACGCCGATGAGTGATATGCGTGGGAGCGCGGACTACCGTCTTTGTACGGCGCAAAATCTTTTGTTGAAATATTTTATTGAGTCGAGCGCACCGTTGGAGCAAACGCGTCTTGTCGGCTATGGGAATGCATTCTTGTGAGCGGCGCGTCAAAATTTTCTGGGCAAATGTTGGGCGAAGATGCGAGCCGCGTTCGTGGGGTCGTCTCGTCTCCGGTTATGCATGACAGCGCCTTCAAACATGCATCCGGGCAGGCTGTTTATGTCGACGATATTTCAACATCGGAAGCTTGCCTTCACGTCTATATCGCCATCAGCACGCACGCCCATGCGAATGTTGGCGCGGTTGATTTTGGCGTCGCGTGGAAAAGTGAGGGTGTCGTTGCAGTGATATCGGCAGATGATATTCCTGGTGCGAATGATATTGGTCCTGTTGTCAGTGACGAACCATTATTCGCAGTTGGGGCTGCGGGCGGGGTTGTAGAATGTGAAGGCCAGGCGCTTTTTGCCGTTGCTGCGACGAATTTTGAGGCGGCAAGAACGGCGGCGGCGAAGGTGGTTATTGACTATGATGACCTGCCGGCGTTGTTGACTATCGAAGATGCGATGGCTGCGCAATCCTGGCTAGAACCGCCCTATAAAATGACTCGCGGCGACGTTAGCGCAGCAATGGAGGCCAGTCCCAATAAGATAAAGGGCCGAATTAATATTGGCGGCCAGGAACATTTCTATCTCGAGGGCCAGGCGGCGTTAGCAATTCCTGGTGAGGATGCTGATGTGACGGTCTATTGTTCGTCGCAGCATCCAACCGAAATTCAACACAAAGTCGCTGGCGTCCTCGGCGTTTCTTTTAACGCCGTAACCGTAGAAGTGCGCCGCATGGGCGGTGGCTTCGGCGGCAAAGAGACCAATGGAAATCTTCCCGCAGCAGCGGCTGCGCTGGTTGCAAAACGAACCGGCCAGGCGGCGAAGGTCTGTTATGACCGTGACGATGATATGATTATGACCGGCAAGCGGCATGAGTTTCGGATAGATTACCATGTCGGCTTTGATGATGATGGGCGGGTTGGGTCTATCATTATGGATCAAGCGGCGCGGTGTGGATGGTCGCATGATCTGTCGCTGGCGATTTGCGACAGGGCGATGTTTCACGCTGACAATTGTTACTATCTCGCGAATGTTGAGATAAATTCCTACCGTTGCAAAACCAATACCGTATCCAACACTGCATTTCGCGGTTTCGGTGGGCCGCAAGGGATGGTCGCCATTGAGCGCATCATTGATGAGATTGCATTCAAGCTCGGCAAGGATCCGTTGGAGGTGCGCCGCGTCAATTTTTATGCTCCTCATGAAAACATGGTGAGCGACCGCAATGTGACGCCTTATCATATGAAGGTTGAGGATTGCGTCATTGATGAGATTGTCGGTGAGCTGGTTGTTTCATCAGACTATGAAACACGGCGCACGGAAATAACCGATTGGAACGCGAAGCAACCGCTGTTGAAGCGCGGCATCGCTTTGACCCCGGTAAAGTTTGGAATATCTTTCACAAAAACCCATCTCAATCAGGCGGCGGCGCTTGTCCACATTTACTCCGACGGCTCCGTGCACCTCAATCATGGCGGCACGGAGATGGGGCAGGGGCTTTTTATTAAAGTCGCCCAGATTGTCGCGGAAGCGTTCCAGATCGATATCGACCGAGTAAAAATTACGCCCACCAACACTGGCAAGGCGCCCAATACCTCGGCGACCGCTGCGTCTTCCGGTACGGACTTAAATGGTATGGCGGCGCTTGATGCGTGTCAGAAGATCAAGAAACGACTGATCGACTTTGCGTCGTCCGAATGGGGGGTCGCTCAGGACAATGTTGAGTTTCAATCGGGCTGTATTCGGATAGGTGAAGATAAGATTGCGTTCGATGCGTTGATCGCCAAAGCCTATTTGGCGCGGGTATCGCTTTCGGCCACCGGATTTTATGCAACGCCGAAGATCGAATGGGATCGCGCCACAGGAACTGGCCGGCCGTTTTTCTATTTTGCTTATGGCGCGGCGGTCTCGGAAGTTGTCATCGACCCTCTGACCGGTGAGTACCGCCTGTTGTGCGTAGATATTCTTCATGACGTGGGCAAGTCGCTCAACCCGGCGATTGATCTTGGGCAGATTGAGGGCGGATTTGCACAAGGCGCCGGGTGGCTGACGAGCGAGGAACTGGTGTGGGATCAGGCAGGGCGATTGAAAACCCACGCACCCTCGACCTACAAGATTCCAACGGCTTCCGACCGCGCGCCGGATATGAAAATTGCGATTTGGAAGGGTGGGATAAACCGTGAGGAAACCATTTATCGCTCTAAAGCGGTTGGTGAGCCGCCCTTGATGCTGGGTATTTCGGTTTTGATGGCGCTGTCTGACGCGGCGGCAAATGCGATGGGGCGCGCGCACTATCCGGCGCTTGATGCGCCGGCGACGCCTGAGCGCATGTTGCAGATCATAACCGGCGGCTGGGGCTAGCGTTGCAGTTATTTCTCGGAGAGACTTGCGAAGAATTCCGGCGAAACGGGCCTATTGTTCGCGTCACGGTCATCGCCGTTGAGGGCTCGACGCCGCGCGATATCGGCGCTGCGATGTTGGTGTCGGCGCAAGGGATGACGGGAACCGTCGGCGGCGGCGCGCTCGAATATGACGCAATCGCTTACGCCAAACAGTTGGTGGGGGCGAGCGCCTCGCCTGCATGGTTGCGCGATACGAAAACCTATCCGCTTGGGCCGCGACTTGGCCAGTGTTGCGGCGGTCAGGTGCGGCTGCTGTTTGAACGTTATGGCGCCAATGAGATCGAGATTATTTCCAGCTTCGGCGACGCGGAAGAAGGTTATTTTGTTAGGCCGATAAGTTCTGGATCGGCTCCTATCCACGCCGTGGATAGGTCCGACCTCAACGTTGCACCGGATTTTGTCAGTGAGAAATTCCAAATGCTCACGGCGAACTCAGATAGCCGGAATGGCTTGGTGCACGGCGCCCGATTAGACGGGGCCTGGTTTTTGGAGCCAGTCCGTAAAAAACGACTGCCGATCTATCTCTATGGCGCCGGTCATGTGGGCCGCGAGGTTGTGCGCGTGTTTGGGGGATTGGCGGTTGATATCGTCTGGATCGATACTGACGCCGCGCGCTTTCCAAACCACATCCCTGCACATGTGAAGCGTCTGGTCACGGCGTCGCCAAATGATGCGGCTGGCTTTGCTCCGGACGATGCGTTTCATGTTGTTATGAGTTACTCCCATGCGCTGGATCTTGAGATTTGCCATTCGGTCCTTAAGCGCGGACAGTTTCGGTATCTTGGGTTGATCGGGTCGATGACCAAGCGCGCCCGTTTTCTGAAACGGCTTGGCGAATTGGGCGTCAGCGAGGCGGCGCTTTCCCGGCTCACCTGTCCGCTTGGCGCTGGCGGCCCGAGTAGCAAGGAGCCGGGCGTGATCGCGATATCGCTGGCAGCGGAGATTTTGCAACTGAGCGAGGCGCCCCCACGTTAATTCGATGGAAAGTTGTAGATTTAGCCGCTATAGCCGCTGAGAGATTTTGACGACAGACGGGGCGACGGCGCCTGAGTTGCCGGCGGCATCCCGATGAAGGCAGAGCTGACAATGAAGGAAGACCAAGGCCGGTTCATTTTGCGCGGTCAGACATTTGCATTTGCCGGCAACCCATTTGAGATCGGCGCCCAAGAGGCGGTTGATCACCGCCAGGATGGCGCCGTGGTCGTAGAAAGTGGCCGCATTATCGCTGTCGGCGCCGCCACAGATATTTTAGAACAAAATATGGGTGTGCCAATTGTCAACTATGGTGACGCACTCATCATGGCCGGGTTTATTGATGTGCATACGCATTACCCACAATTGGATATTATTGCTTCTAATAGTCAGGGCCTGGTTGACTGGCTGCAAAAACACACGTTCCCTTGCGAGGCTCAGTTTGACGATCAAACAATCGCAGAAAATTCTGCAGAATTCTTCCTCGAGCAGTGTTTTTTAAATGGCGTCACGACGGCGAGCGTTTATTGCACGGTGCATCCGCAATCGGTTATGAGTTTCTTTGAGGCAGCAACACGAAGAAACGTATGTATGGCGGCCGGCAAGGTCTGCATGGACAGCAATACGCCGTCGAATCTCGCGGACACGGCTCAAACGGCCTATGACCAGTCGAAAGCGTTGATCGATTGTTGGCATGGCGTGGGCCGTAACCATTATGCAATTACGCCCCGCTTCGCATTGACCTCATCACCTGCACAGCTGGAAGCGCTTGGCAGCTTGTGGAGGGAGCATCCGACGGTGCTGATGCAGACCCATCTTTCGGAAACCAAAGATGAGATTGCGCGCGTACTGCAACAACACCCAACCTATGACAGCTATTATCAGATCTACCAATCATTTGGTCTGACTGGCGCAGGGGCGATCTTTGGGCATTGCATTCACCTTTCAGACGATGAACGGCTCGCCATAGCTGGGAGTGGTGCTGCGATTGCGCATTGTCCGACATCGAACGCATTTATGGGTTCAGGGCTATTTGATCTTGAAGCAACACGCCGCGCAGCGCCGGATATTTTGGTTTCGCTTGCGAGCGATGTCGGCGCGGGCGTTTCTTTTTCGATGTTTGCAACCATGCGTGCAGCCTATGAAGCCGCGCGATTTCATGGCGTTGTTTTACACCCGGCTGAGGCGTTCTGGATGGCGACTTGCGGCGGCTCCAAGGCTATGCGGCTTGATGACCGCCTTGGAAATCTTACCGCCGGAATGGACGCCGATCTCATGGTGCTGGATTTGAAATCAAATCCGTTGATTGCGCGTCGCTTAGCGCGGGCGGAAAATTTCTTCGATGTTCTGTTTGCGCAAATCATCATGGCGGACGAAAGAGCGGTCAAAGCGACCTATGTGGCCGGCAATATCGTCCATCAGCGCGCACAGGTTTCTGCCTGAGCTCTGTGCCCGGCGCTATTGCGCTTCGTTGGCAATCCACGCATCCAGCAAGGTCCGTTCGTCGTCGGTCATTTCGGTTAAATTCCCCGGTGGCATTGCGTGGCTTAAAATCGTTTGCGCGCGAATTTGCGGGGCGTATTGCCGGACAAGATCGAGCGTATCGTATTCAACGCCGCCGGGCGCTGCAGTGACAAAGTCTGTCGGGTTGGCGGAATGGCAGACCGCGCAACGGGCTTTGACAATGGCGAAAGCTTGTTGCGTTAGTGCTGAGGCTTCAATATTCGCCGCCTCTGCGGCCTCGTTTGCGCCCTTTGTTGCGGGTGTCGGCCGCCAGGCGATGAAGACCATCAATATGAGAAGTAGAGCAGATGCTACAGGCCATTGCCAGCTTAGTGCGCGGCCATGCTTGCCGCTGTCATGGGCATTGAAATAATGCCGGACGATGGCGCCAATCGGTAAGATCAGTGCAACCACAACCCAGTTCATCGGATGCCCGAAGGTCATTGGATAATGGTTTGAAATCATCATGAACAAAACCGGCAGCGTCAGATAGTTGTTATGGGTTGAGCGCAATTTTGCGATTTTGCCAAATTCAGGGTCGGGTATTTTACCGGCCTTTAATTCTGCGACAACGATTTTTTGATTGGGAATGATGACGAAGAAAACATTTCCGGTCATGATTGTGCCGATCATCGCGCCAATATGGAGAAAGACGGCGCGGGCGGAAAAAACCTCGCCCAAGCCAAAGGCAGCGGTGACAATGAGCACAAACAAAACCGCAAACATCGCAGCTTGGTTATTCTTTAGGGGAGACTTGCACATAGCGTCATAGCCGAGCCAACTTGCCGCCAGCGCGGCGATGGAAATGCCCACCGCCTGTAACTTTGACAGCGCAAGGACCGACCGGTCGATGAGATAGATGTCGGCCTGCCAGTAATAAATCACCGACATGAGCGCAAAACCGGTAAGCCAGGTTGCATAGGATTCCCATTGAAACCATTTCAGGTCTTTCGGCATCCCCTCCGGCGCAACCATATATTTTTGGACATGATAAAAACCGCCACCATGCACCAGCCAGCTTTCACCTTTGACGCCGCTCGGGAGGCCGCTGCGATGGCGCAGACTGAAATCAAGCGCCATGAAATAAAACGATGCGCCAATCCAACCGATGCCGGCGACAATGTGGGCCCAGCGCAGGCTCAAGCTTAGCCAATCGACAATTTGAAGATCCAAGGTCATTCTCCGCAAAACGATTGATTTATGATTATAAGGACGAAGCAGGTGCGGGGAGGCCAGAATTTCCCGACGTGTAATCAAAAAAACTGTATGATGGGTGCAGTGATATTGAGTATGCTCATGTTTGGGCTGCGTTCAACTAAATCTTCTTCGGTGTGAAATGTCTGATTTACGGGGTCTTATTGGTTATGGAGGCAAGCCGCCACGCGCTGATTGGCCGGGCGGGGCACGCATCGCGGTTCAGTTTGTCCTTAATTACGAAGAAGGCTCCGAGCGTTGCATTCTGGACGGCGATAGCCAATCGGAAGCGTTTTTGTCTGAAATAATTGGCGCGGCTCCGTTTGAGGGCGCTCGGCACATGTCGATGGAATCGATTTATGAGTATGGTTCACGCGCAGGCGTGTGGCGGGTGCTTGATTTATTTAAATCGCGAGGTATGCCGCTCACGGTCTTCGCCGTCGCCTTGGCGGCGCAAAAAAATCCGGCGGTGATTGAGAGGGCGTTGGCCGATGGTCATGAGATCGCTAGCCATGGGCTGCGGTGGATCGATTATAAGGATGTGCTGGAAGAGACGGAACGCTCGCATTTGCAAGAGGCGATCGAAATTTTAACGACAATTTGCGGAGCGCCGCCGCTCGGCTGGTATACCGGCAGAACGAGCGAAAATACGCGGCGGCTGGTAGCTCAGCATGGCGGGTTTTTATATGATGCCGATGATTATTCAGACGATCTGCCATTCTGGAGCACGCAAACTCAATCGCCTCACCTGATTGTACCCTATAGTTTGGATACAAATGATATGCGCTTTGCGACGCAGCAGGGTTTTAATACCGGCGCGGATTTTCAAACCTATCTCAAAGATGCTTTCGATGTGCTTTATCGTGAGGGCGCAGACGCGCCAAAGATGTTGTCGGTTGGCCTTCATTGCCGGCTAATCGGGCGCCCGGCGCGGTTCAAAGCGCTTGAAGCTTTCGTTGATTATATTTCGTCATTCGATGATGTCTGGGTATGTCGCCGGATTGATATCGCCAGGCACTGGCGCGCGCGCCATCCATTTGAAAAGCCGCGGGAGCGGGGCGCTGATGGACAATAACCACGCGATAGACGATGCGTCCAAACGGCTTACGCGTGATGCGTTCGTCGCTCGTTTTGGCAGTGTTTATGAACATTCCCCATGGGTTGCAGAAGCGGTGTTCGACAAAAGCAATGATTCCAGCGACATCAGCCAACTGTCGCAAGCGATGTCGGCAGTTGTTGACGACGCCTCGAGTGAACACCAACTGGCGCTGCTGCGCGCGCATCCGGATCTTGCTGGTCGTCTTGCGGTGCAGGGGGAATTGACCCAAGCATCGACCGCTGAACAAAGATCTGCTGGGTTAGATCAATGCACGCACGAAGAGGTGGAGAAATTTCAATTCCTCAACAAGGAATATACCGACAAATTCGGATTTCCATTTATTCTTGCCGTCTCCGGTAAAACCCGCACGCAAATTTTAGAAAATTTTGAAGCCCGATTAAAAAATTTGCCAGACCAGGAATTTGCAACGGCATTAGGTGAGGTGCATAAAATCGCCCGCATCCGGCTGGAGACGCTGGCGAAGGAATAGGCAACAGAATGACTGATAAAAAGATCGATGAACCCGAATTTGTGCGCCGCTTTCCAAATCTGGCCTCCCCACGTTTCGGCAGCCATGTTGCGAGCGCATCGGATGAGTTTTTTGGCGCCAAAGAACGGCTTATTTCTGACGCACCGCCAGTATTTATTGCGGATAAATATGATGAGCACGGTAAGTGGATGGACGGATGGGAAAGCCGCCGCAAGCGCGATGAAGGCCACGATTGGTGCATTGTAGAGCTTGGCGCCCGCGGGATCATTCATGGTTTGGAGATCGATACTAGCTTTTTTACTGGGAACTACCCGCCCGGCGCCTCAATTGACGCCTGTGCGCCGAATGCAGATGTCGATGACCCGTCTGTTTGGGAAACAATATTGCCAGCGACAGTATTAGAGGGCGACAAGCGCCAGTTTTTCACAATCAATGACGGTGGCATTTGGGGGGCGGTGCGGTTGAGCATTCTTCCCGATGGCGGCGTTGCGAGGATGCGGCTTTATGGTGAAGTAGCGCCGTCATGGACCGATATTGGCGACGACGCGTTGGTTGAACTTTCGGCGTTACGAAATGGCGGCCGCATCATCGCCTATAACGATGCTCACTATGGAGATCTTTGGGCGCTGTTGTCGGAGGGGCGCGGCAAGACCATGGGGGACGGCTGGGAAACCCGCCGCCGACGTGAGCCCGGAAATGACTGGATCATCATCGCGCTGGCGGCGCGCGGGGTTGTGGAGGCAGTAGAAATCGACACCGCACATTTCAAAGGCAATTATCCCGATAGCGCCTCGGTCGAAGGGGTCGATTTTTCTGGCGAGAACGATACGGGGCTGCTTGACGGGTCGACGTCATGGGGTGAGATTTTGCAGCCGTGCAAGCTTCAGGCGGATACGGTGCATGAATTTGGCGGCGCGGATATTTCCTCGCCCGGGCCGGTCACTCATGTCAAGCTTAACATCTATCCCGACGGTGGCGTAAGCCGTTTTCGCATCTTTGGACGGCGCCAACAATGAGAATTGTGGATATGTCGCCTGAGCCGCTGACGAAGGACAATTTTTCCGAGTTCGGAGATGTTCTTGAAATTAATGGCGCAGAGTGCATTGTCATTAATGAGGGAACGACGGAGCGTTTTCATGCTTTATCGCAGCTCGATGTCACCGACCAGAAAGGCGCGGGGATTCTTTCGGTCTTTCGCGCGACAGCGCGCCCGTCCCCGATAAAGATTGCGATGATGGAACGCCACCCATTGGGAAGTCAGGCTTTCTTTCCCTTGACCAATAACCGATGGCTTATTGTCGTTAGTGCTGCGGAGACACCATCGCCGGATAATTTAAAAGCGTTTTGGGCGCGCGGTGATCAGGGCGTTCAATATGCAAAAAACATATGGCATCATCCTTTGCTGATCATTGAACCGAGCCAAGATTTTCTGGTGGCCGACCGCGTTGGGCCAGGAGATAACCTCGAAGAGATATGGTTTAAAGAGGACGCTTACGCGCGCTTGACGCCGCGACGAGACTGAACTCTTATGCGGAGGATTATCTGTGGACTTAGAACTCTAGCTGCGCCGTGACTGTAGCCAGACGCCGCCGCGGGCGCCGCCGATTAAGGATGGTACGGCGAGGCTGAGCCATAAAAGCCGAAAGGAAAGCGGGTAATTGTCTGCAGGGTTGATCATCGCCAGGAAAGTAGGTGCAAAGACGATGAGACCGGCGGGGGCGAGGCGGCAGGCGATGTTTTTGAAAAACGGCATTTCTGCGCGAAACGTAAAAATCGCAATAAGCCCTCCGCCAATGGCGACGCCTACCATCTGCACTAAGAGGTAGACCGCGCGGCTGAAAAAATAAGAAGACGCGTTGGTCATGGCAGAAAATGTTCTTGCGGCGCTACGTGCGACCCAAATGTCCCAATAATAGATCAGCAAAAAGGCGCTGAGCAGGGCCGCAAGGGCAAGGCCAAGCTGCTGCATTTTCAACGATCGCAACCGTTTTAAGATAAGATGCGGCGCTGACCGCATGATTTGATGCCAATACCAGCTTTGTGCGTTGCGCTGCGAATGACGGGAGAGGAGGCGGAATTCTTCCTCAAGATCGCCAATCAACACCGCCTTATCGGCCGCATCCATGATGAAGGCGAGCAGCGCGCGGGCGACCTTGGGCGACCCTAACGGCGTACTGGTACTGCGGTTTCTCGCATCTTCAGTGTCTTTGGCCACGGATCCAATCCCTTTAGCATCGAGCCAAGTGCGCGGATTGATTTTTCAAGTTGCGCTTGACCTTCCGCCTTAATGACATAGTGGCGTTTCGCGCGCCCGCCACGTTCGGAGGTCGCCTCGCCAACGCGTGAGGCGACATAGCGTTTTTCTTCAAGGCGTGAGAGCGTAGAGTAAAGTGCGCCTATTGAAACAGATCGCGAGGCGCGCTTTTCTATTTCTTTCCGGATGGTTACGCCATAAGCGTCCGGCCCCAGACGAATGAGCGCGGCAAGGACAAGAATTTCAAATTCACCTAGGTTTTTGATCCGGCTCATTTTCCTTACCCACTATATCTACTACAAAATAGGAAAAAATGAATAGAAGTCAACGATCAACGCTTGTCGATACTCCCGCCGTTTCGACTTGGGCAGGCGCTTCAATAGCTGGAAAACCCTAGCGTTTAATGACCCAAACTATGGGAAGCAAGTCAAGGAAAATAGAACCCATAAAAGTGGCCATATGCAAATGATCGAAACAGTCTCTGCTGACTTGATTATAACCAAATCCGCTCGGCGAACCAGAAACAGCCCAAAGTAAAAATGGATATACTCGCAGCACGCTCAACGAAGCCCGCCGGGATTGAATGAATTTGTCTAAGCCCCAGCATGAGGCCAAACAGAATGACAAGCGCTGTGAGTTGCGCAAGCTCAACGCCGATATTAAATCCTAGCAATGGCGCGAACAGTTCTGTCCGCAAAAAACTAAATGCCAGCAAGCCGCCCGCAAAACCAGCGCCGTGCACAAGCCCAAACGCAGCGGTTACGAACGGCAACAAGTTTGTCGCGGCATCATCAGGTAAGCGCGCAGTGAAAAAAGCGAATGGGGCGAGCAGTATCCCGATTCCTAAAAGGGACATCCCGCCGCCAAATGGCAGGGCAATCACAACGAGCGTAAGAGCGGCAAACAAAGTCATCGCTGATTGACGATCAAGACCGTATCTCGCGCCAGCTTCTAGCGCCGTTACGGCAATCGTGAAGCCAATCATAGCCTCAACGAGTTGTGCATTTGGCGCTATAATTCCTAATGTCGCCAGCGCCAGTGATATTGTGTGCCCGAGCGTAAAGCCGGTAATGCAAAACAGCGCCATCCGCGGCGTTGATGCGACGATCAGTAATGCCGCGAGAAAGGCCAAGTGATCGAGACCGGAAAGAACGTGAAAAAAACCAACACCGATAAATGCCCAGACGTTACGAGGTGTGGCTTCAGGACCTAGAGTGAATGTGGAACGCCCTTCACGCAACACTGTATCCGAAATCTCACCATCATGATCAACGCGCGCAATATGAATATGCGTCGCTGATACAACCTGAAACGCAGAGACCGTAATCATAGCATTTTCAGCTGCGATTGCATTAGGGCAGGCGAACCGGCCTGAAATACGCAATGTGCTTCTGCCTTGGCCGAGCGGATCTATTTCAGCACGTTTGCATGATGCCTGGCCTTGAGAAACATGTATGGTTTCGCGCAAATGCTCAAGCAACAGCTCCTGCAGGTCCTTTTCATCCGTATAAACCTGAGAAAGCTGTGTCACGCGCCTCGCATCGACGGCAAACACAAAAGCGAGTGTTTGTTCATCGATAGCCCAGCTCGAAAAAGACTGACTACGAGTGTGCGCCTCGGCTGGGCCATATAGAACAATGCAGACCAGCACAACGATAGCTAAGAAGAGGCGCATCAATACTCCGTTTCGGGGTCTATTATTATTTTGATCCGCGCATTACGGCGCAATCGGGCAACATATTTTTCCAGCGCTTGTTCATCGTGGCGGCGCGACCATTCGGTCTCAACACTATATCTGGCTTGCTCAAAGGAAAGCGGGCCGCCGTCATCTTTACGAAGCCAAATAAAAAGACTGCCGCTGCCGGTCGCTATAGGCCCTGTAATCTCGCCCTGCTCCATCTTGGCGATAGCATCGCGCGCCGAACCACCAAGGTAATCACTCACTTTCCCGAGTGGCGCCCGGGGCGCAACAGGGACGCGCGCCAGATCGAAAGTCACACGAGCCTCTTCAAAGGAAGCACCTCCTTGCAAAGCTTCCATAAAACCTTGCGACTGACTATCACTGTCTGCGCGTGCAACATAAACCGTCACCAGCCGAGGAGAAGAAAAGAGTGATTTTTCCGCCTCGTAAAAAACTCTGAGCCCATCTTCATCTGGCTCGATCGCCGGGTTTAGGGCCGTAACAGAACTTATCAGCGCCTGGATTAGGTTTTTGCGAACCAAACGATCATCGCGTCCAAGCTCAAGCCGCAAGGCCTCTTGTACAATCAATTCCTCATCAATCAAAATTTTCATGGCGCGCGCGTTGTCTTCCGCTGTAAGCGCCCTCACCAAACCAGACTGCATTGCGTCGCGCGCGCGTGCATATTCTGCATCAAGAATAGGCGCGCCATTGACATACGCCACTGCGGCAGTGTCGCGCCCGCCTATTGACACCCCTAGCGCCGAATAAAGCGCAGCGCTTAGCGCCACAAAAGCAGCAATCGCGTAAGCAAGCGTGGTTCTGTTTCCGGCTCTGTTATTGCCCATCGGACGCTTCAACGGAAGTCTCAGCCTGTTTTGCATAACTCACATAGATCGGTGAAGACCATGCGCGCACATCCTTCATGCTTGTGCACTCTTCATCGCCAGAACGCCAATCCCCATAGCAGAGGGTCGCCTTTATGCAGTTTCCTTCTTCATCGCGTTCGCATTGAACGGGCTTGGCGTTTATGGTCGGACGGGCTTCTTGTATGGCGCGTGCATAATAAAGCACATCGCGCGCTCCAGAGGCAAAATCGGAGTCGCCAAACTCAAACGAACAACCAGCTTCGTCAGGCGTGCACTGGTGGATAAGAAACGGATCATCAATCAGGTTAGCAATTTGCTCCTCTGGAGACGTTTGCGGCCGGATGCGAATGATCTCAATACGCTCGATCAAATTACGCAGATCACTTGGATTGTAGCATTCGCCGGCGCAAAGACTTTGAATGCGATCTGCGCCAAGTGCGTCTACCGCAAAATCCGGGCAGCCCGGCTTTTGTTTATAGGAGCCAACCGCGGTTACCTTAAATGTGCCGGAAGTTGACGCGTCAACGGTCGCGCCCATTGGTGCTTCATTGCCGTCCTCGCCAATGCGGTCAAACCATAGCAACATGCGAGGCCCTGAGGTCGCATATGTTTCACGCCGCTGCAGCGCATCCCAAATTTCTTCACGCGAGCGACCTGAGGTATGAACCGCGGCAAGCCCGCCGGTTTGAAAGAAGCTTGATTGGCGCTCGAGCTCCGTCAATTGAAAACCAGTGAGCGCCGTAAGTTCTTCGCGTGTTTTACGATAGACTGTGGAGTCTGGCTCTGGTTCATCACGGATAAATATCTTGCGAAACTTGGGGGCTACGACTCCGCCCGATTCCGTATTTAGACGGCGGGCGATTTCTTTGTACCCCGTGCCCGGGCGCGCCCGGTGATTATCGGAAGAGGCAATGAAGCCCCAGTTGAAACGAATAGGGCTTTCGTCTTCGGCCACATCGTCGAAATTCGATATAGCCAACCCATATTGCACGCTGGTTTTCGGGCGATGATGAAAGGGCGGCAGGTAACAGTCTGTACATTGACCGGTATCAAGCCAGTCTTCCGGGGTTTCACTAGCAATCGCCAAATGGTAGGGCACGCCCATGCTCGCAGCGGCGTCTCGTGCTGCCTGCGCTTTGACGGCGCATATGTCGTCGCCTTTTCCTTCACTGAGACAGCGCTGTTCAATAATTTCACCGGCCCGAACGCAAGGGGGCGTGAAACCGCCCTGCTTTGGCGGGCATACTGCAGAGATGTCCGGCTCGATTTCAATGATGTTAAGATAGTCTCTGAACTCTTCAGAATTGCCGTGACCAGAATATATTTCAATTAAACGAAACTTTTCAGGCCGGTGCGTAGGCGCAAGCTGTTTGTCCCAACTTGTACCCGGTGGCGTATAAAATCCCCATGAAGAACCATGTGGTATAATCAGAGGGTCAAGCCCCTGATCGTTCAGCCGTTCTATGAGATTGCCGGGCAATTTTGCCGATTCGTAGCACTCAAGCGGCAGTTGGCTTGAAGGAATATTGGGATCGCAGTCAGGAACATCACGGATGTTTTTTAAAAACGTATTGAAGTCATAATAAACATTCCTGTTTTTAAAATCCGCCATTGCGACTATGGGCGGTATTCCAGTTGCGTTGGTGCGCAGCGCTTCGGTGGCGGCCCCTTGCGCGGCAATCGGACGGGCGGCGACTTCATCATCATCAAGCCCGAGAAAGATCACATTTTTATGGCCGAAATGCTCTGAAGGAACAGCCCCAACCTGTGTCCATTCAAAGCCTATCATCGAGACCAAGTCAGGATTTGTCTGATCAACGGATTTGGCTTGACATTGTCGCACAGATCGTTTCGTCCGTACCCATCGTTCTAGTGTAACAGCTTCTGCGTGATCAGTAATCGACCAGAAATCAATAGCCGAGCAATAGCGCGCATAATCACACGCGTCGGCAATAGGATGAACGCCTTTTCCGTGGTTTAGCGGCAACGCAAAGAGAAACGCGTCCGTGGAGTATGATGAATGGACGTGAAGATCGCCGAACAGGACTTGTTTTGAGGTATCGTCAGGCGAAAAGGACTGATCGGCTTCCCGCCGCGCAATTATAACCGGGGCTGGCGTGGTGTCGCCATAAATGATGCCAGCATCTCTTTCCTCGCCCAACATGCCCGTTACGACTGCGTAGGAAAAACCCTTCCAGCCGACCAAGCCGATAACCAACACTGCCGTCATAAAAAATAAAATGCGTCTCATGGCTGTCCCTCATTCCCAAAAACCAGTTTTTATATTACCGCATTTTTTGCTGTTGTAGACGAAAAAAAGCAGCACATCGCCTGCGGGATACCGTGACGTCGTGCCTGAGCGGTAGTGCGAAATAGCGAAACTGTTTCAAGATATGCTTTACCGAACCTAATTCAACGGCTCTAAAACAAGGTGCTCGCACCCGCTAGCCGCGCGTTTTTACAAACATAAAATCATTGGTTTAATATGCCAGCAGACTGGCTCTGCTATGACGAAGCCCAGAACAACCATTTTTGATAGTAGCCGAGAGGTCGCTTCTGATGGAAGATGTTCAGCTTGCTATTTGGCATCGGGCGTCACCGAGGCGATTCATAGATGATAGCGCACACCATGACGGTTCATCCATTGAATTGTGACAGACATTATGCGGCGCTTCGGTGTTTTTCCCCGACCATATCAACGAAACGGAGCCTAGCAAGGAAGCGCGCGCCTTCTTCGCTTTCGAGCTCTAGTGTTCCATTATGCAGCGCCATTAATCTCGATGTAAGATAAAGCCCGAGGCCAGCCCCCTCATGTTGACGAGCAAGCGTTCCATCAGCTTGGTAGAAGGCTTCTGTCAGTCTCGGCAGGAGCGTCGGGTCCACCCCGCAGCCATTATCTTCCACTTCGATAATGAGATCAGCGTTGCACTGCATTGCTCGAATGGAGATGTGTGCGTCATCACTGGCATACTTTGCTGCGTTGGATAACAGGTGCGTGAGCATTTCATTGACAACACTAAAATCAATATCCAACTCAGGGAGACTTTTTTGTATGTCGATGAAAACCGATGTTGTGTCCTGACCAGTAAGGCGTTCAAAGTTGTTGAGACAGTCTTCAACAATTTCGGAAAGAGGGGCCATACTTTTGCTGATTTCAAAACTGCCTGCATCGAGTTTGGCGATATTCAACATGTTGTTGACTAGGCCCAGTAATCTTTGGCCACTGGCATAAATATTTTTGGAATATTCCTTGTATTCCGGCATTCCGAGTGGGCCAAAAGACTCTTTTTGCAGTATGTCGGCAAAACCTATGACGCCGTTGAGCGGCGTTCTCAGTTCATGACTCATGTTTGAGATAAGCTCGGACTTGAATTTATTTGCGTTTATCGCAGTTTCCTTTGCTGCTTTTTCCGCAGCCTCCATGCGCTTGCGTACAGAGATATCTCTCAGCGTGTATACGAAAAGCCGCCCCTGGCCTTCATCATCAGCCCCCTCGTCAGTATGGGTGTTGTGTGAAGAACAACTCGCGACAATCTCAAGCGTTAAGTCATCCACGCCCCTTACTATATATTCGTTGTGTATCGGGTGATCCTGCGCTGGAGTTGCGCTGCGTGAAAGACTTGAATTTTTAGCAGATGGATAAAGCGGGAAATCTTTCGCAAAATTAGAGATTCGCGCGCCGGGAATCATAATGCTTTCGGCGCCAAACAATTCCTTAGCACGATCGTTGCAAAGCTCTATCACGCCCTGTGCGTCGGCTACAATCACGCCGTCTGCATTGTCGCGAACTACGAGACTTGTCAACGCTTGATAGCGCGCAGTTGCTGCGCGATGGCTAATAATTTGCTGCGCATGGCGGTGTAGCGTGACGCTGACCACATAGGCGATGCAGAAAACCTGCGCCACAAGCATGGCGCCTACGTCGAAGCTTATCGGGGCAACCGTCTGCAAAGCCACCGGCGCGCCAAGCAAGCCCGCAAACAGGAGTGCATGAGTTATCGCAACATGACGCCAAGGCTTGCGTCTGTCGCTCTGGCAGAAGCTGAAAATTATCATCAATGCGAAAAATAGCGGGAAATATACAAGTGGCCGCTTAAGGGCGCGATGCTGGACTAAGCTCTCATAGCCTAGTGCATGAAATATGACGCCAGGTATGACGCCCCAATGAGGGGCGGTAAACTCGTCACCAAGTTCAAGCGCTGTGGCGCCAATAAGAATTTTTTTCCCTTGAACAGCCTCTTTAGGAAAGTTTCCATTTAAGACGTCAGCAAAAGACAACCGATCAATATTCGATGGTGCAATGCTATAATCAATATAAAATGTCTCTTGGCGCGCACCAGGCGTTCCGGCAAGGACGGCTGCGATCGACGCACGAAAAGTATCATTATCGTTGAAGCCTCGCCATCCTTGTCGCACCAACCCGTTCTTTTCAGTTGTCAGATTGACGCTTGCGATAACCGCCTCCTTCAGGAAGGAGGGATGAGGCGGGGTCGTGACGATAGGACCGTCATCTGTGTTGCGTGAAGACCACTGGGAAAAGACCGGCAAGATGACTTCGCCAGGTCGGCGGGTGAGGGCTTCAACAAAGGCGGCGTCTCCCGCTTCATCCGACAAGGATGAAAAGTCAACGTCAAAAGCGATAAGCGATGCGCCGGCGTTTTGCAGATTTGTGATTACTGCCGCATACCGGTCACGCGGCCATGGCCAGCGTTCTTCTTGCTTTAGGCTGTGGGGGTCGATTTCCACAACAACCAGGGTATCGCTGGAGGGGCGCTCCAGAACCCGAAAACGCATATCCATCAAAGAGAGATTTAACGGCTCCAACGCGCCGAGCAGGGTGATCACGCACAACAGCGAGAACAGGATTACACGCACCGCAAAGGGTTTCGCGGCGTTTAGAAAACGCCGCGATAAGTGTGCTGCACCATGCTCATCAATCGTCGTCAAAATGCCCCCAAACTTAGACTAATGCACTCGAACGAAGCAGTCTAAATCAGTTAGTTCGGTTCTTACCGGCATTGGCATTCTCGTTGCCGTTGCCGTTGCGGTTCGCTTTGCCGTTCGCTTTTCCGTTGCCGTTCACATTGCCCATTCCACTCTCGTTGGCATTAGCGTTTCCATTGCCGGTGTTGTTGGCGCTATTATTGCGGTGTAACATTCCCTCATTGCTGGCGGCAGCGGCATGTGCCGCATTATTATTGTGGGTTGCGCTCTGGCGCAGGACAGCAATTGGACTCGCGCGGTTCTCCTGTTGACCAGTTGGCGCGTCTCCACCAAATCTGGCCTGCGTAGCGGTATGAGCCGCATTGCCTGCGGGCTGCACAAGTCCGTCCGTCAGGATTGTGAAATCCAGCGGTTTGGCGCCGACCTTTGCCGGAACAATCAGGCGACCGTCTTGTTGTATCGCGCCATGAGTGCTGTCGGCATCCGCATCATCACGATCAAGGGCTTGTCCATCAACGCCACTTTTACTCTCGCGTCGCTCACCCCTGGCGCTCTTGCTCAGTTGAATATGAGATGGGTTATCGTGCGAAACGCGCGCGGTCAGACCCGCTGTTACCAATTGGTGCGACTGGCCATTCAGGGTCGAAACTTCAACAGCGCCCTCGGCGACGTGAACCGCGTGGCCATTGACGCCGACGGTTACAGTAAAGGTCGTACCCTTCACGACAGCAGCGATGACCGGTGTTTCAACGCGAAAATGATGTTTTTCCCGCTTGTCGACTTTGAACAGGAGCGTGCCTAGATCATGAAATATTCGTGTCATGCCCGGCTCTTCTACCGCCGGTAACGACATGCGGCTATTCGGGCCGACAACGATTGTCTGCTCGCCACGCGATAAAACGGCTCGACCATCAAGACCGGTTGAAAGGACAGCGCCCGAGTTGAGCGCTTCTCCGGTGGAGACAAGTTGCATTCCCGCCATCGGTTGGGTTGTACGCACTGTTCCGGTCATTTCTACAACACGCCATGCGCCATTATCGGCATGAACAGGGCCAGTCACTAGAAGCAACACACTTAAGATGCCCGCCAGGAATTTTAGTGAACTATGCATGTCTTTATCCCGCCTTCGTTGAGTATAAAATACACCCGCTATCTAATATGCAAAAATGCATTCAATGGATTGTTATTTGATTAAGCTTTTTTCCTCCAAGGTTAATTATTAGTTTCTAGGTAATGATGGATTAAGCTTCTTTATACAGAATAAACATTAAATATGCTCATCTCCTTGGTGTGAATTGCCAGTGGCGGGCATGGTTGGTCTGGGTGGTGGTTAACAAAAAACACGTGCGTAAACGTTTTCATATATCATTCGGGTTTTGTGCTGCTCTCACCATGTCTCAAGGTGGCGCATCGCTATGGGCTGCGCCGCATTTAGAAAATGTCGAAGACCGGTTGCCACATTCCAGCGACATGGGCGCCGCCGAAAACAACCAAGCTATCTCTTTTCCCGGGGCGACAGAATTGCGTGACGGCGTCATGATGGCGGTGGTGCAATCTTCTGATATTGAACGCAGATTGCCGGATGAGCAGCAAGATAAGGATGCGTTTGGGCCAGAAACAATCAAGCTGCTCCCGCCGCCGCCTTTGCGCGAGGGCGGCCCGAATAGATTTGTTTTGACTGCGGTTGAAATTGAAGGCGCGAGCGCATTTCCACCGGAAGCGTTCGCGCCACTTTATGACGGCTTACTCGCTCGATCCATATCGCTTAATGAAGTCACGGCGCTCGTCGACGCCATTACCGCCATGTATCGGGAGGAAGGTTATTTTCTATCACGTGCGATCGCTCCGGCGCAAAGCACCTCAAGCGGCGTTCTTCGGATTGATATTGCAGAAGGGTACATTGCCGAAGTTGTGATCGAAGGCGATGCGCCTGCCATGATAAAGAGCCGGTTGTCGCAACTCACAAAAGAACGGCCTTTACGTCTCGCATCACTTGACCGCGCCTTGGCGCTTATCGGTGATTTGCGCGGCATCACGATCACCTCGTCGCGAATCGAACCCGACCCGGATATGCTGGCGCTACATAAGCTGATTGTAGAAATAGATGTCGATCACGTAGAGGCCAGCCTTTATACGGATAATCGCGGTACGGATAGCGCTGGCCCAGTCCAAGCTTACGCGCGTATTGCAGGAAATTCTATTCTCAAGAAGGGGGATCAGTTAAGTGTGGGTGTGTTTTTTATACCTGACGCTCCGAATGAATTGGTTCTTGGAGAGCTTAATTACCATTTGCCCATTAATCGCGCTGGAACCTACGCAACTTTGTCTGGCATGATCTCGCGCTTTGATGCGGGCGCTTCTCTCGCTGTGATGAATGCGGAAAGCAGGACCCGGCGCCTTGCTTTTAGTATTTCCCATCCGTTGATTCGCCGCCGCAAAGCGTCGCTTTGGGGGGATTTCGGCATTGAAGGTCGCAACATAGAAGAAGAAGAGCTTGGCTTGCCGCAATATGACGACAAATTGCGCGTCTTCTACGCCTCAACGAACTTTCAAAAGGAGCATTGGAATGGGTTGACGTCAGTTTCCGGCAAGGTGAACATAGGTCTGGACATGCTGGGCGCATCGAATGGCAGCGCCTCCCTGTCCCGCCCGGACGCCAGTGGAAAATTCACTAAATTCAATACTCAAATCAGCCGCTATCAGAATATCGGCAAGGTCTTTGGGCTATACGCATCCTTTGCAGGGCAAGCGTCATTAGATCCGTTACTGGCCTCAGAAGAGTTCTCTTTAGGCGGAGCTCGTTACGGCCGCGCCTATGATTATGGCGAGCTTACCGGCGATGACGGCCTTGCAAGTCTTGTTGAGCTTCGGTATGGCCGCGAGCCAGCTATCAGTATTCTAGATTTCTATCAGTTCTATGGATTTTATGATTACGGCATTGTGTGGAATGATAACGCCGCATCTAATTTTAACTCAATGTCACTGGCTTCCGCCGGCGCCGGGCTGCGCCTCACATTCCCATCATCGGTTTATGCAAGTTTTGAAATTGCCCGGCCATTAACCCGCACCCCGTTCACTCAAAATGACAAAGACTGGCGCGGCTTTTTTTCTGTTTCCAAGAATTTTTGATCGCTTATATCCAGACACATAAGCGGCATTTCAAGAAGCCCACAAATTATCCAGCTGGCGGCCCAACAATACATAGCACTTCAGCTCGCCGCACTGATTTCTGTACGACCGACAACGATCTACCCACACTTGCCGGTGTCCACTTGAGTCTGGCTCTCGGCGTAGGTAAAACCTTGGCATGATACACATACAAGACCTGATTAGCACAGGGCTTTATTCAGGACCCGGCGAATACGATGCGGTATTGCCGTCAACCACCTGTAACTTGCAGAGCGTCGCGGCAGTTTCGCCCATAGGTGGTTAGGTGACTGAAGCAAGATCATTTGTTTCTTTGGTCAACGGCAAGCCAGTTTCCCCGAATCTGATTGGGCCGCCCGCGATGAATTACGGCCAATTGCATCGGTGGAAACGTTTCGAACAGGTGACGTATGAGTATGCAATACCATTTTCGGTATTCATCGATCATGTGTCACCTTGGTTTGACCAGCATCGTAAGGAGCTACAGGCTGATCTCTTATACGGTGCTCCATTGAGAGGCGATCCAGAGTATGGTATTGCCAAACTTGGATATCCGAACTTATATCAGATGCTGACAGAGCATTTTGAATCGGCCAAACAAATCTTGCTCGCATCACCACTTGAACTTAACAACCTGCTTGCCCCAATAGGCCAAAGTAATATTCGTTACGCCGTAAATTCCGTCGACATTTTTTCGAGCACAGGTTCTGAAATTCGATTAGGTGGAATTGCGTTCGATTTAGCGTCGAATGATTGATGAAATACGTATCCGTTAGCTCAGGTTTCCAGCAATTCGGGATCGAATGAGGAAGCGGTGCGCCAATAACGATATAGCAATCCACACGCCGCTTCGTAGTGACATTGCAATGATCGTCCGCGGTTCATACCCGCCGCCAGCGGCTATGTGTATGCCGAAGGCAATGAAGACGGCCACTGTCGTCCCTGCAATCATCAGCGCCAGCGCCCGCGCCCAACGGCGCCCCATCCAAAGCCCAGCGCCAGCAATGACATAGAAAAAACCAGCCAAGAAATTAAACCAGAGGACGAATGGTACGTATTGACCAGCGGCCGACCGCGCCGTCTCGCTCCAGAATAAAACGGAGCCACCTTCCTTTATCGTCAACATGCCGAATAGGATTGCGGCGACACCGATTATCCGAACCACTATGTTCGCGGGGTTGTTTGTGTTTGCCATAAACTCACCTTTCTTTGTTATCGATTATCTGATCAACTCCGAGCCAAATGTCTCCGGTTACGGCGTTCTGCGCCGCGTGATTGAAAAGGGATGTCAGTTCTTCCTGCGTCATATCGAGTGATCCAGAAGCATTGAATTCTGAAGGGATGAACGTGAACTGAAATTTCAGATGCCGCTGGCGTGCAAACTCCATGGCGATTGCGAGGGACGCCCTCACTTGGTACATCTGACTCGTTTCGAAGCTCCGAGACACGATCGGAACCGTATTTCGAGGTGTCGTTTCTAGCTCTGCTGCAAGCGAACCATTCAAGATTAGGAATAGATTGCCCAGAAATATTTGCGGGTCTGGTTCTTCGTACAACAACGCAGCGATCAGCGGCGTCAGAACAAATGGCGATGCGACGCCGCCGTCAACATGCATTTCCTGAAATCGCCGACCGTCTACTTCCACGTTGAACATCACAGGTGGAAACACGCCGGGCACGCTGGCGGATGCGAGAAGTGCGTCGCGAAACAGAGCGCGCGCAGCATCTCCTCCCACCTTAGCGATCTCGCCCATATTCCACAAAACCGCCGCCTGCGCATCCAAGTCGGTCGTTTGAACGAACAATAAATGCCCCTGTCGCGACTCATGGGCTATCGCATCCACTAACTCCATCGTGACAAACTGATCGATGCGCTCCCTTAGCGGTCTTGCGGAAAATATGCCGGGGCTAAATAGTGCACCAAGTCCGCGCGGACTCATCAGCGTACTTGATTGCGTGGCCGTAAAGGCCGTCGTCATCGACGGATCCCAAGCGGGCCCGAGAAATGCGAAAGGGGCGATCAGTGCGCCGGCGCTGACGCCTGTGACAACTTCGTATTGCGGGCGCTTTCCGGCGCGCGTCAACCCAACAAGAGAGCCGGCTCCGAATGCGCCGCGCGCGCCGCCACCTGAGAGTGATAAAATGTCAAAAGAATTATCGGCTGATGCGCTGGCGCGCTCCAGTAATTCAGCGACCATATTGGAAATGTCGGGATGAGCAGCGTTCAAACGCACTGCAGGAGGAAAATGATCCAATCGTGCGGCGGCCGGAGACGGAGGCGGACCGGTACGCAGCGGCGTCACGCATCCGGAAAGCAAGGCGAAAGTCGTCACCAACATCATGGTCTTTAAAATGCTGGCGTCATTCATTGCCGCCTCCTGTAGTATGGCCGTCGGCAACGAGACTTTCCGCACAAATCCAACAGCTTAATAGATCCTATTCCCCGAGGACATAGGCGCCCGGCGCATCACACATTGGCGCATAGCCTTTGCTGGACGACCCGACTTTTGGTGGAGCGATGAACTCGCCAGACCGATCGTTGAGCCAGCGCGACCATTCAGGCCACCAAGAGCCCTCTTGTTCTTGTGTCTTTTTGATCCAGCTGTCCGGGTCTATGTGGCGTTCGTCGTGACGTCGCGTCTGAATGCGATACTGTCGGCGAGCATGGCCTGGTTCTGACACGATGCCTGCATTATGGCCGCCGCTCGTCAGCGCAAAAGTCACATCCGTGTCCGTCAGCAGATTAATTTTAAACACTGATTGCCATGGGGCGACGTGATCTGTCTCAGTACCGAGAGCAAAGACTGGAGCGCGAATGTCGGAAAGTGCGATGGGCCGGCCGTCAACAGCAAACTTTCCAATCGCCAACTCATTATTGAGGAAGAGCTTCCTCAGATATTCAGAATGCATCCGATAGGGCATGCGCGTTGCGTCAGCGTTCCACGCCATGAGGTCAATCAATGATCCTCGCTCGCCCATGAGATATTCCCGCACGATACGCGACCATATGAGATCGTTGGAGCGAAGAATTTGGAACGCCCCCGCCATCTGCTTGGTGTCGAGACAGCCTTGCTCCCACATCATATCTTCAAGATAGGCGACTTCACTTTCGTTGATAAATAGGGTCAGCTCGCCAGCCTCGATGAAATCTGTCTGCGCCGCGAGGAGGCTCACAGACGCCAGCCGGTCATCGCCATCGCGCGCCATTGCCGCCGCTGCGATTGAAAGTAGCGTTCCGCCCAGGCAGTAACCCACAGCATGAATTTTTTCCCCGCCCGTAATTGCCTGAACCGCGTCCAGCGCCGCCATCGGGCCTAGCTGACGATAATCGTCCATGCCGCGATCGCGGTCACCGCGGCCGGGATTTTTCCAGGAAATCATGAACACGGTGAAGCCCTGTTCGGTCAAATATTTGACCAGTGAATTCTCGGGGCTCAGGTCAAGGATATAATACTTCATAATCCAGGCCGGTGTAATTAATATCGGTTCGGGCCGAACTTTATCAGTACTCGGCTCATATTGAATGAGCTCGATAAGATCGTTTCGCAGCACGACTTTGCCGGGCGTCATCGCAAGATTGCGGCCTACAGCGTATTCTTCGGGAGCGTTTGGCACATTCCCGAGTGCTTGCCGGCGCCAATCCTCATAAAAATACTGCGCGCCTCGGAAAAAATTCCGTCCCGCTTCATTGAGAGTCTTTTCGATCACTTCCGGATTTGTAAGTGGTGAATTTGATGGTGAAGAGACGTCGAGGAGCTGGCGCACGGCAAATTGAGCAGCGCGTTCATGTTGGGGCGACACGCCACGGACCCCCGTCACAGCCTTGTGCCACCATTGTTGATGCAGCAAAAACCCTTGATACAACAAATTGAACGGCGGCTTTTTCCACGCGTCGTCAGTAAATCTGCGGTCTTGGGACAATGGCTCAATGAACGGGGCGGTTGCGTCGCCGGATAGAACTGATCTCGTTGCGTATTGCCAAAATTGCGTCGACTTCTGAAATGCATCTTCCCATAGCTGTAATTGCTTGCCGGGCGAGGCGCTCATATGAAACGCCCAATCAGACCACACCGAAAAAAGCGTCGCCGGCGAAAGGCCAGAAGTTCGCTTGGCCATTGCAGCGCGTACAGAGCGATCAATGGTTGTGGCGAAATCCGTCCGGTCACGATCATTCGCTTCACTTATCGACGACAGGGCCTCAGTTTCGCTGCTGTCATTGGCGCGCTTAACCGTACGATCACGGTTTGCGCCCGGAGTTTCGGCCTCACGTTTTGCAGGGTTTGACACCAATCACTCTCCTTTTGGCTTTGCACGAGACCACAGGTCACCTCGCTAAAGATCATTTATAATACGATTGTACTTTTTTCAAGCGCGCCGCTGGTCCATTTCGCCGCAGGCTCAGAGAACCACGCCCGCATTATCAACAGAGCTTATTAAATAGGCATAATTCCAGTAGTAATACACCCACCACGAGCGGCGCTTTGACGCATCACGGTCTTTAATTGGGTATTTTCATCTTAATTCTTGATTTATTAATACGTTTGTACTATATTTATCGCAAATAAGGGTGACGGCATTATACCTGCAAGCTGACCCAGTGAATTTGATTTGAAACAAGACGATGCCAATGAATATTCAAAAACAATGGCCCACGGATGCGAAAGGCGCTCGCACAAATGCCAAGCGGTCTTCCGCCATTGCGTTGACCGCTTGCGCGTCCCTCAAGGGAGAAGCTGCTCATGCCTAGGAAAATTCTAGCTCGTGCAGTTGTCGTCGCCATTATTGCCGTTGGCGGTTTTTTCCTGATCTCTCAGATGGGCCGCTTCAACACTGGCGACGGCGGAACGCTGGTTCTCTATGGCAATGTCGAAATTCGTCAGGTTGAGCTGGCGTTTCGCGTCTCCGGGAGACTCGAAGAGGTCAAGTTTGAAGAGGGGGACGCAGTGGCCGCTGGCGACCACGTCGCCCAACTCGATGCAACACCATATTCAGACGCACTGAAAGTTGCACAAGCCGAGGTCGCGATACGAACAGCTGAGCTGAGCCGTCTTGAAGCTGGTCTTCGTCCCGCTGAAATAGATCGCGCACGTGCGCGGGTCGCTGAATTTGAAGCGGGCGCCAGAATGGCGCAGCAAAATTATGACCGCCGGGCGGTTCTCGTTAAATCCGGCGCGGTCTCAAAACAGATATTTGATGAAAGCGACGCTGCGCTCCGCGTCGCCAATGAGCGCCTGGCGGCAGCGCGTGAAGATCTCGCAATCGCGGTTGAAGGATTTCGGAGCGAGGAAATCGCCGCCGCCCATGCCGGACTGCAGGCCGCGGAAGCAGCCGCCGCTTCCGCGCAGACAAAAGTCAATGACGCAAGTCTCATTGCGCCATCCGACGGAACGATACTCTCCCGCGTCAATGAACGTGGATCAATCCTGCAAGCGGGCGAGCCTGTTCTGATCATGGCGCTCACACACCCGGTTTGGATCCGCGCTTATGTTGAAGAACCTGCGCTCGGGCATGTTGCGCCAGGCACGCTTGCGGAAATCATCACCGACGTCGATCCGGACCACCCTTATCAAGGCCAGGTCGGATTTGTTTCACCGGTCGCTGAGTTTACGCCACGAACCGTCGAAACTCCCGATCTTAGGAGTGATCTCGTCTATCAGCTGCGGATTATCATCGAGGAGCCTGATGATGGATTGCGCCAGGGCATGCCCGTGACCATTCGATTGGCGCTGTCGAAAAAAGCAGGTGATGAGTGAGCAGCATGCAGAATGATCCTTTCATCTGTATAGACAATGTTACAAAACGTTTTGAGCCGGATGCGCCGCCAGCACTCGATGCGATTAACGGCGAGATCGCCACGGGCCACATTACCGGCCTGGTCGGACCTGACGGCGCCGGAAAGACAACGCTCATCCGCCTGATGACCGGCCTCAGCCGCCCAGACGAAGGGCGCGTACTTATAAATGGTAAAGACGCAACACGATCCCACAAAGACCTCCACCGGATGATCGGCTACATGCCGCAAAAATTTGGCCTCTATGAAGATCTGACGGTTCAGGAAAATCTCGGTATTTACGCCAACCTAAAGGGCTTACCCGCAGCGGATCGTCAGGCGGCTTTCGACGAACTTCTCGAATTCACGGATCTTGCCCAATTCACCGGTCGGCTCGCTGGCGCCTTGTCGGGCGGCATGAAACAGAAACTTGGCCTTGCCTGCGCTCTTCTCAAACGGCCGCGCCTGCTTCTTCTTGACGAGCCATCGGTTGGCGTCGACCCGATCTCCCGGCGTGAATTGTGGCGCATGGTGCAAGCGCTTGTCGATGAAACCATGGCCGTTGTTTGGTCGACAGCTTATCTCGATGAAGCCGAACATTGTGACCATGTTCTATTGTTGAGTGAAGGTAGATTGTTGTTCGCAGGTCCGCCCGCAGACCTCACGCGCCGCGTTGATGGCCGAGTCTTCCTCGCCAAGCCCCCTGCCTCAAAGAGGCGTGCAATATTATCGCGTCTCCTCTCCGAAAATCTTGCCCGCGACGCCATCATTCATGGCGACGCCATTCGAATATTAACTAAGGACGAGACTTCCATGGTTGGCGTTACCCCGCCCCCCGCAATCGTGGAAGTTACTGGCGTCCTCGAACCGGTCCCCTCCCGGTTCGAGGACGCATTCGTGGATGTGCTTGGCGGCGGCCCGCAGGGACGTTCATTACTCGCGGACGCCATGACTATACATGCCGACGATGGCAAGCCCGCCGTCGAAGCGCGGGGTTTGACCAAGCGATATGGCGACTTCACGGCAGCGAGCGACATTTCATTTTCAATCAAGCGCGGAGAAATTTTCGGCCTGCTTGGTCCGAATGGCGCCGGCAAATCAACAACGTTCAAGATGTTATGCGGCCTGTTGACGCCTTCCGAAGGGGAGGGCCGGGTCGCCGGGTTTGATCTTCGAACTGCAACGGCGGACGCACGCGGCCGGCTCGGGTACATGGCGCAAAAATTCGCGCTTTACGGCGAGTTATCGGTTGCCCAGAATCTGGCGTTCTTTGCTGGCGTATACGGGTTGGGCAAGAAACGCGCCCAGCATCGTATCGAGACGATGCTTGATGTGTTTGAGCTCACGCAGTACCGGAAAGTCTCGGCAAAAACCCTGCCGCTCGGATTCAAACAGCGCCTCGCATTGGCGGCTGCCCTCCTGCATGAGCCAGATGTCTTGTTTCTCGACGAACCCACATCTGGCGTTGATCCCATTACCCGCCGTGAATTTTGGAGCCACATTAACGCGCTCACAGCGCAAAATGTCGCCGTGCTCGTGACAACGCATTTCATGGAGGAAGCGGAGTATTGCGATCGCATTAACCTGATATACCGTGGCCAGACGATTGCCGAAGGAACGCCGGATGAACTCAGAAACGCCATCCGCAGGCCTGAAGTCGAAGCCCCAACGATGGAGGACGCCTTCATTGAGCTGGTTCGACGATCTGACACGCAGGAAGCGGCGTGATGACCAGGCAAGAGTCTCTCCGTTCAGTCTGGCGGATCATTACCATGGCCCGCAAGGAAACGCTTCAGATTGTGCGCGACCCTTCCAGCATCCTGATCGCCTTTGTCTTGCCGCTTCTTTTGTTGTTCATGTTTGGCTTCGGCATCTCGCTTGACGCAAACACTGTTCGTATTGGCGTCGTCGTTGAAGATGCAAGACCTGACGCCCGCAGCCTGGCGCAATCTTTTCAGGCGTCGCGCTATTTTGATGTAACACTGGCCTTCGATCGCCGCGCGGTAGAGGAAGAACTGGTCGCAGGACGCCTTCGGGGCATCGTCGTTATTCCCTCTGATTTCACTGAGCGGTTGCGCCGTCAGAACCCTTCCGCAGTACAGATCATTACCGACGGCTCGCAGCCAAACACCGCCCAATTCGTCGCCAATTACGCCCGCGGTGTTTACGCAGTCTGGCAGGACAAATATCTTCGAGACGAGGGACGCAATCCCCCCCCAAGTATCGAAAGCCAACCCCGCTTTTGGTTCAATGCCGAATTGACGAGCCGTTATAATCTTGTTCCGGGCTCTACAGCGGTCGTCATGACGATCATTGGAACACTGCTCACAGCACTGGTGATCGCGCGCGAGTGGGAGCGCGGCACAATGGAGGCAGTGCTGGCAACGCCGATCAGCCGCATCGAATTGCTGCTGTCAAAGATCGCGCCGTATTTCGCATTAGGAATGGGTTCGCTGATCCTTTGCGCCGTTGCGGCCGTTTTCATTTTTGGCGTCCCCTTTCGCGGATCTGTTTTCGCGCTTGGCGTGGTTGCCGCCGCATTCCTGCTTCCGGCGCTCGGACAGGGGCTGTTGATTTCGGCGGTCACAAAAAACCAGTTTGTCGCCTCACAGCTTGCACTATTTACCGGCTTCCTTCCGGCAACATTACTTTCCGGGTTTGTTTTTGAAATCAGCTCAATGCCGGAACTCATCAGAGTCATTACCATGTTCATTCCAGCACGCTATTTCGTCACAAGCTTGCAGACCCTCTTTCTTGCTGGAGACACATGGATTTTGTTGTTGCCGGCTATCCGAAACATGGTCGCGGTTGGTGTCCTGTTTTTGACTTTAACTTATTTCGCCACGCCAAAACGGATTGATTAATATGTGGCGGAGAATCTATTCCCTCATCATCAAGGAGCTTCTAGCGATCTGGCGCGATCCCAAAGGCCGGATGACGCTGATCATTCCGCCAATTCTACAACTCGTTATCTTTGCATTCGCAATGACCATGGAAGTGAAGAACGCGGATATCGCGGTCGTCAATCTCGATAATGGATATTGGGGCAGTGAGATTGAGGCGCAAATTACTGCGGCCGCGCCTTTTGATGATGTCTATCGTCTGGAGAGCGTCGGACAAATCCGTGAGACGATTGATGCTCAACGCGCCATTGCTGTCGTTCATATTGGTCAGGATTTTTCCCGGCAGATAGGCGCAGGAGAGCCTGCCAACATTCAAATCATCCTGGACGGCCGTAAGTCGAACAGCGCCCAAATTGTAAACGGATATCTTACCAACACCATCGCCCGGGTTTCCACGCAAGCCTATGGCGGTCCGATAGTAGAGCCGTTGCGCGTGCGAAATTGGTTCAACCCAAACCTCGAATATAACTGGTTTACGGTTCCCGGCCTCATCGCAACGATTACATTGCTCACCACAATCATCGTGACCGCTCTTTCAGTCGCCCGCGAACGCGAGCTTGGTACATTTGATCAATTGCTTGTCTCCCCAATGAGGCCGCTCGAAATTGTTGTCGGCAAAGCCGCTCCCGGTATGATTTTTGGGTATATACATGGATCGTTCTTCATTTTTATGGCGGCGGTCATATTCAAAATCCCCTTTTCGGGGTCTCTGCTGCTGTTATATGCAAGCATGTTTTTCTATCTGTTGGCGGTCATTGGAATTGGCCTGTTTATCTCCGCGATTTCGGCCACGCAGCAGCAGGCCATCCTTGGCGCTTTCGTCTTCGCATCGCCTGCGATTCTTCTATCCGGCTTCATGTCTCCGGTCGAAAACATGCCAAACTGGATGCAGACGCTGACATTGATAAATCCGTTGCGTCATTTTCTCGTGATCGCGCAAGGTATCTATCTCAAAGGTCTCCCGGCCCTCGAAGTCGCGCGTAATACGGCGCCGCTGATTCTTATTGCAGCCGTGACCCTTCCGGCGGCGGCATGGCTGTTCCGGAAAAAATCAACATGATGGTCACAATAAACAAGAGGAGTATTCGGTGATTCCAATGAGGACCATTGCAGCAAGCAGCTTTCTCGCCCTTTCATTGGCTGCGGGCGGCTGCGCGAGCCTTGGCCAGGCAGGCCCGGATTACGCGCACCCCGAGGTGGTGGCGCCAGACGGATGGACCGAAACTTCCAACCGTGTATCGCAGATGAATCCGAACTCGGACTGGTGGCGGATCTTTGCCGATCCAGTACTCGACAGTCTGGTCGCGGACGCATTCGCCCAGAACTACGATCTTGCGGCGTTGCGCGCAAACTTGCGAAAGGCGCGCGCGTTGCGGAGAAAAGCGGCCGGACAACTTCAACCCAGTGTGAGCGCCAGCACGAGCGCGCAACTTTTATCACGTTCGGAAAACGGTCTCATTCCGGCGGGCGACGTGATCGGAATTGAAGCCGATACGGATCTCTACGACGCTGGTTTTGACGCCATCTGGGAAATTGATTTGTTCGGCGGAACACATCGCGCCATTGAGGCCGCCGATGCGCGCCTTGCCGCGTCTACGGCAAGTCTTGATGCGGCCCAACTGTCGACCGCAGCCGAAATCGCACGCACATACATCGAACTCATCGGCTTCGAGCGCCAGCACGCCGCGCGCACTGTTATTGTCAATGTGCAAGAACGGTCGATGCGACTTGTCGAGTCCCATCTTGCTGTCGGTAGCGCAACGTCATCTGATGTTGATCGCGCAGCGGCCCGCTTCTTTCGCACGCAAGCCACTCTTCCGGCGCTGGAGGCTGAAATTCAGGCCGCAATTTATCGACTGGCGGTTCTGACGGGTGTCCGCCCGGATCAATTGTCAGGAAAGATCGATCTCGCTAATTTGACGTCCGCCCTACCGGGCGCCAAGACCATCAATATCGGCTCGCCAAGCGGCATGCTCCGCGCCCGGCCGGACGTGCGTCAGGCAGAACGGCTCCTCGCCGCCGAAACCGCTGATATCGGCGTGGCCGTAGCCGATCTTTTACCACGGCTGACCCTGGCGGCGACAGCGGGGGTTGAATCCATCGACTTTTCGGACTTGTTCAATGCCGCTAGCCTCGCCGCCAGCGTCGGGCCAAGACTTTCATTGCCGATTTTTGGACGCAGTAAGCTCAAGGCGCAAGTGGACGCCGAACGCGCCGAGGCTGAAACTGCGTTGGCTGTCTATCAACAAACAGTGTTGCGTGCGCTGGAAGAGGCGGAAAGTGCACTCGCGCGTTATGACCGCGCGCACGAAGTCGTCAATCGGTTTGGCTCGGCGCAAACGCATGCGGTAGAAGAGCTAAGGGTTTCCACGCTTCGATATGAAGCCGGTGAGGACGGGTATTCCGCCGTACTTGATTCTGAGAGCAATCTAGCGGAGATCAACATCGAGTTGGCCGAAGCAGAGAAATTGTTGCGTACTCATGCCGTTTCGTTGATGAAGGCCATCGGTGGAGCGCCGTCTGTCGAGGCGGTTAAAACTGCAAAAGCAGAAACAAAGGCGCTCACTAAGCCGAGGCATTCAGAAGTTGCAACGGGTATTAGTCATGGCTTAATCGATGAGAAGTCTCCTAGTCACACCATGCAGGTAATTCAACTATGACAAGCCCCAAAAAACACCCAATGGATAGTGAAAATGAGAGGTCCGATGCGCGCAGCATCGCGACGCGGCAGCGGCTTGTTGACGCCGCGATCGATCTCTTCGGTAAATTTGGGTATGACGCGACTTCAACACGTGCGTTGGCCGAGGCGGCTGGCGCCAATCTCAGCGCAATTCCCTACCATTTCACAACGAAGCGAGCGCTGCATCTTGCAGCAGCACAGCACATCGCTAACATGATTGCACATACAGTCGGCCCTGTAATGGAGACTTTCGAACACGAGATCTATGATGACGCTCTCAGTCGTTCTCACGCCATCGCCTTGCTTCAAGAGATCATTACGCCATTCCTCACAATGCTTACGAGCGAACAGAGCGATAAATGGGCGCAGTTTGTTTTGCGTGAACAGGCATCGCCATCAGAAGCGTTCGACATATTGTACGAGCATGGTGCTGGCCGATTTATTCGTGCGGTTACACATCTTACCGCAGTAGCAACGGGCGATGAACCAGACTCGAAGCGCGCGCGATTGCGGGCGCTTACGCTTGTTGGTCAGGCGCTTGTATTTCGAACAGCACGGGCCCTGACTTTGCGTACTCTTGGTACTGACCGGCTTGATCTGGCCGACATAGCTCTTGCGACCGCGCTCATTCGCGAGAACATTCGCTTACTAGGCTCCCTATGAGCTGAGGAAAACCCGCGGCCAAAACTTCATGTCCATGTGGCGTCTATCCGTAATAATTCTGGATTAAATGAAATCAGACCCTATTCCAAAGAATGGAACAATTATGATCAGAAGATACTTACGGAAATTGTTGTTTTTACCACTGATTGCTCTTGCGTTTGGAAGTTGCTCATTGAAACAGAGCGCAGAACCTGTGACGCCAAAACTGACGCCCAAAATTCGTGAACTCCTGCGCGAAGAGATGGTCTCCATCAATGAAGCCAGTCAGGAAATATTCAAGGCGCTTATTGCCGGAGATGATGAGCAAGTGGCGATTTTAGCGCAACAGATCCATGACAGCTTCATCTTGAAACAATCGATGACCGCTGAAGACAAAGCGGACCTTATGGCTGTCGCGCCGAAAGGCTTTGTAGAGATGGACAAGAGATTTCACGAAATTTCTGCTGAGCTTGCTCAAGCAGCGAGAGCAGGAAACAGGCCGTTGCAACAGCAGCAATTTGAGCGAATGATCCAAGCGTGCAGCGCTTGCCATGCTCAACACGCAACGGACAGGTTTCCAAAGTTCATCGAGTAACGGTTGATAGTCAGCTTAGCCGGGTTTGCTATATTGCTTGAGTGCCAGATGATGGCAGTTAGACATCTCAAACCAACTGCGCTGGCGCGTGTCCAAAGTGGCGTTTGAAAGCGCGTGTAAATGAGGAATGGTACGCATATCCGACGCTATGTGCGACACAGTCAATCGTTTCGGCGCCGGCTTTAAGCATAGTCAGGGATCGCTCCATTCGCAAATTTCTCACATATTCATGAACGCTCAACCAGAATAATGATTTGAAACTACGATGAAAGTGAAACGGTGAAAGGCATGCGCTTTTCTCAATGGATGCTATAGATATCTCATCGCAAAGATTGGAGTGAATAAAATTACGTCCACGATGTAGGCTCCGATAAAGCTCGACCTTAGTTGAATTGTGCGCCGTGGGAATCATCTGACATTCGTCAAGCATGTTAGTGTGGGGTGATACACTTTAGCTAGTAGTTCATTTAGCTCGGACTCAAGCCAAAGAGGATCGGGGTCAGGTTCCAATAATATTGTATTCTTGAGGGCCAGTATGGTTGTTCCAACCCTGTCGCCACGTTTGTAAAGGCGCTCCATGAATAGTGGGAGGTAATTCGGTGGCGCTGGATTTAACCATAAATCCAATTCTGGTGATTTGAGCGCGCTATATGCATTAGCGATTGATCCCTGGAAAAAATATCGTGCAGCAATCAACTGGCGCATGCGCGTCTATATGCACTTCATACACTTGATCGTAATTAATGAAAAAATACGGCGGCAACGCGCCCCGATATACCAGTTTTCCGATGGCGCCACATTTTAGCGCAAGCGTAAATGAAGGCGTTTACCGGACATGGCTTGCTGGTCTTTGCGCCGATGGGCCGGCATCGTTATATTTACATGACCCATTTTGTCATCAGCTTTGTTGGTATTGCGGCTGTAATGCGCGTGCAACGCAATCCTATCGTCCGGTCGCACAGTATTTGGAAACTCTCATTAAAGAGTTCGCGTTTGTCAAAGATGCGATGGTGGAAAGGCCGATTATCAAAACAGTGCATTGGGGCGGGGGAACGCCGACAATACTGACGGGCGGCGACTTTCTCGAGGCCATGAATAAACTGCGGGGGTCTTTCGATTTAGCATCTGACGCACAAATCGCGGTGGAGATCGACCCAAGCTCGATGACCGAAAGCAAAGCGGAACTTCTCGCCTGCGCCGGCGTTACTCGAGCTAGCCTTGGCGTGCAAGAATTTGTGGAACATGTCCAAAGCGCAATCAACCGGCGCCAGTC
This sequence comes from Hyphococcus sp., assembly GCA_021776415.1. Classification (GTDB taxonomy): domain Bacteria; phylum Pseudomonadota; class Alphaproteobacteria; order Caulobacterales; family Parvularculaceae; genus Hyphococcus. Next base: position 71,749 of record JAJFFY010000056.1, on the reverse strand, counting down.
GCACCGAATTCCGAGCTTATGTGCGTTCCGTCTGCGCGGTTTTCGACAATTACCTCAAGACAGGTAAGGCCCGCCATTCAAGAGTTATTTAATACAAAGCCTGTTTTGTTGTGTAATTCACTGGGCACTCTCGGCTTTGCGCGCCTCATTCCAAAGGCGGCCAAGCGCGTCAAAAAGGCTTTTTCTAGATGCGGACAAATATGTGCTGTTGTCGGATAGCTCAGTGACAAGCGCTTTATGGGCTTTTGTCAGTTCATGATATGGCATACTCGGAAAAAGATGGTGTGTGGCGTGAAAGCGTAAGCCAACCGGCGCCCATAACGCTGATATAAAGGGAATGCCCGGCACGTTGACGGAATCAAGGAATTCGTCACTGCGAGACATAAGTTGGTCTCCTGGATTTCTATAAGCGTGCGCGGCGAGCGTGCGCAGGCTGTTTAGGAGAAAAATTATAACGGCCACTGCATACCACACGAGGAGTACGGCAACGGGTAAAACGCTTAACACAATCAGCGTGACGGCGCCGGCGCCAAAGAAAAATGCGCCGAATTCCTGCAGCCGCCAACTATCGTCATCCTGCTTTGCAGGCGGCGGTCTTTTATACCCCAGATCTATCGCCAGCGATGAAAGGCGCCTCCATAAAACGCGCCGCAAAGGCCGGATCACATAAGATAGCGGCGTGAGCACAACAAAACGCGCCGCCATTAGAAGCGGCAGCATAAAAATTAACAGCATATAGCCGATAATCCGCAACGGCTTGCCGGTTGCAAAAGGCACATACTCACCGTCTTCTTTAAAACCGTAGACGCCGGTACGATGGTGATCGATATGAACGCCGGTATAGGAAAATGAGGGAACCATCATGGGTATGCCGCTGAAAATATTCCAAACAGTGCGAAAAGTAGTAAATGTTCCTCGTTTCAGATGCGCCAGTTCATGCGTAAAAATAACTGCGCGATAATGTGCAAGCGCAGATATAATGATTGCGCCAAACTGAATCGGCGAAAAGGCAGGAGCCGTTACGGCAAAGAAAAACGCGGTCCAGGCGATGGTGATGCTGACAATAAAATCGACCCAATAAATTATTGGCTTTGGTCTTGAAAAACGCTTGGCGATCGCCCGCGCTTCAGCAATGGGAAATGAATCATCGCTCTGCTTGCTTGGCATGGTGATGCTCATAATAACCTCAATAATCGCGCCCACAGTCAGCTACATTCATATGGCGACCAGGCAAAACCTGCCGCACGCTCATGCGTCCACCCATGTCGTATTACGTTCATGACAACGCACATCAATTTCTTCTGCGAGCGTTGCCCGCAGCTGATTTTAGGCGAAATAGATGTCGTCCTACGGCTTCGACTTTATTCCAAATCCGCGGGCTACATATGGGACAAATCGTCACCTAACAGTGGTCCATCGCCGTGCTGTCAAGGTGGAAAATGTGATATGCTTTTTCCGACCATGCAATCAGTGATTACGCGCGAGAAAGTATAATTCCATTTCATCTGTATACGGCTCATAATCAAGTAGGATAGACGAAGGACTATGGAGTGATGTCCAATATCAGGTCCTGATTTTGTCCCATTATTTTCCATTCAACGGATACGTTGAGCTAGACGACTCATTTAGCAAACCCTTTAGAATGTCTCATGAACGCTGACGGATTAAGGTGGTTTACGCCTTGCTCTGCATGAATTGAAAAATCACGCCGTCCTGAAGGACTCCATTAGCCCAAATTTGAAACAATGCCGCATGGGTGATTATTTCCTATTCGGATCGCAGGTAAACTGTATAGTGTACTCATTGTGCGGAGTTAGCGAAGGAGCTTAGGTCATGAAAGTCAGACTAGTAGAAACACCGCCAAGCTCGCCGAGAACATTCGACGACCCTGGGCAGCTTTCCGATAGGCTATCATCGGAAGACGTAGAAATTATTCGTGAAATATTCAACACGCCGCTGACTGGCTCATACAACTGGGACTACGGGAGCACCAATGTGAAGATCAGGCGGCTTTATGAGCTGGGCAAGAAGTTCAACTGGGACGCTGAGATGGATGTCGACTGGGACGTCTTTTTCGACCCCGTTGAAGGTCCTTCGCAGAGCGGCATAAACCCATTTATCAATCATCCGGTCTATCTCGCGCTAAGCTATGAACAAAAAAACAAATTCGCCTGGCGCTCGCTTGCCCAAGTCCTGTCACAATTTCTACATGGCGAACAGGGCGCGCTAATGGTCGCCTCTCAACTGGTTAGCTGCGCGCCGACCTATGACGCCAAACTCTATGCAGCATCGCAGACATTTGATGAAGCGCGCCATGTAGAGGTGTTTAACAAATACCTGCGCCACCGGTGCAAAATCGAATACCCCATAAACCCCAGCCTGAAGCTCCTGCTCGATAAGATCTTCGCCGATGAGCGCTGGGATCTGAAATTCATCGACATGCAGGTGTTAATCGAAGGACTTGCGCTGGCAGCATTCCAGACAATTGCAGCGACGACACGCGACCCATTACTGCGGCAGATTGTGACGTTGGTGATGCGCGATGAAGGCCGTCACGTCGCGTTTGGAGTCAACTACCTGGAAGACTGGATCAAAGCACTACCAGATAATGAAATAGAAAAACGCGCCCAGTTTGCCTATGAAGCATGCGCCATAATGCGCGAGCGACTGTTCTCAACGGTTGTCGAGGAAGAATTTGGTTTTGATGCGGAAGATGCGCGTCGAATCGCTATCGACTCACAGAGCGTACAGGCTTTCCGTGATTTCCATTCCAACGCATGATCCCAAATTTGAAACGCGTTGGCCTGTTGACGGAGTCAGTCCGCCCGAAATTTGAGGCGCTTGGTGTTCTTCACTACGAAAATGTCGCGTCGGACGCTGAGATTGATTGGAATTCGTTGGAGCGGCCACTTGAGGTTGGGGTGCGGACAGCTATCGAGTAAATGGCAGGGGCGCAGTCAGCGGCCCACAGATGGATTAAAAGCTACGCCGTAGGCCAAAAAATATGTTGGTGTTGTTTTCAAACTGGCCAAAAAAAGTGTCGTCTCCAGCGCCGTAAAAGATATTGCCGCCGCCCTCAGCGAGCCAGGCGTCGCTGAGCTTGTAAGATGCACGAAATCGGAAATAGCCGTCGTTCTCACTCGGGCTCCAGAAATTAAACCCCGAAAGTATGAAATTCTGGTTGAGCATCATTTTTGTGAGTCTCACCGTGATGACATGACGGACACGATCCGGCGCCGGCGATCCTATTGGCGCTGCGCCTGTCAGCGCATCAAAATCAGAAATCGCTTCGACGATATATTGCGCAGAGGCGGTGAGTTCTTTTGCAACCTCATGTTCATACCCTACTAACAAACGCGTTTCGCTATTGCGAATGAGGGGGTTGGCGCCGCTAAGATCATCGCGGCTTAAATAATGACCAACTTCTGCAGTGATGAGCCCCCCATGAAGCGGCCCGCGCAGACTGGCGCCGAAGACGGCAAGCCGAGGATGAAAAGGGCGCCCGGTTGTTGTTTGGCCTTCCGGGGTTTTCCAAAAACCGGCATATCCGTAGATCGCAGTTTCAAATGCGCCAATTTGACGATAAGCGCGCCCGGCGAATTCATCATCGGAGAACCACCTATCGGGAATATCTGCATCGATAAGAGCATCGCGCCCGGCGATACGGCCGAGGGCCGGGTTGAAATAGGACAGGCGTTCGCCAGTGATCGAGCGGTCAGGGTCGAAGCGCGGCATGTAGACAAATTCTATATTCGCAAAACTATTGAATGTTGATATGCGAACCGCGTCAGAAGGCGCTTTCAGATATTCATCATCGCGACCAATAAAAAAAGACTGAAAGTCCTTCGCGAATAGATCGTTGATGAAATATAAATCACCGACTCCCCATGTAAGAATTTGCCGGCCGGCTTTGATGTCTAGAAAGTTGAGGGGGCGGACAATAACATTGGCTTCGCGCAGATCAAAAAAACCGCGGCCCCTTTCAAGGTCGATGCTGAGATCGTCGACTACGCCGTCATAGAGAAAATCTCCGACAAATCGAAAGGTCGCATGATCTGTTTCAACATCACGTTCGAGTTGCGCTCTTACCTCGGCGATGGATAAAGTTTTCTGGGTAGGGTCGTCGACGATACGGGCGCCGATGCGGGCTTCAACGAAACCTGTGAAGCCGAAAGGCATAGTGAAGTCCATGGCGCGGTCAGGGGCGATCTTGCTGGGCTCGCCGGTAAGAGTTTGGCCAAGCCCGGGGGGCAATTCTGGTTCGCTTGGTTCGCCAAGCCCTGCGGGAAGCGCTGGTGCAGAGATATCCTTTTCTTCCACCTTTTGATCGGATGTTGGCGATAACCCTGGAGGCAGCGGTGGGTCTTGCGCGAATACGAGCGATATTGCCGCCAGGCTGGCGGCGATAAGGCTGACATAAGCTCGCCGATATGACATTACCCGCCGCCTTTCTATTTCCGAAGATACCGGCGCGGCGGATTTCGCAGATAGCGCTCGGTGAAAATGTCTTCTGGCAGATCAAGGTCGTAGACGACATCACTATAGCTCATCTTGGTCTCGCCACCGATGCGAATATCTGCCATCTTCGATTCAATAACTGTTGGATGGCCATCAATGGTTTCAACGGCAGTTGCTGTATAGGTGCGATAAATTTCGCCCGACGCATCATAATACTCCGTCTTCACCGGAATGAAGGTCGCCTTGTGAATCCAGTTTTTGTAGCTTGCGAATTCAACGCCATTAGGATCCTTTGGTGTTGAGTTGACAACGTAATAGGTGTCGGTCTCTTCCTCCAATATGTGGTCATCTTCATTGGGGCCGCGACCTGAGACATCTTCATAGAAAAAATGAGACCCAACAAAACTCGTGCGTTCGTCGGAAGGCGCGATCCGCTTGAGCAAATCCAGCGCCGGCAAATAGAGCCAGCGGTCATCATTGGTATCGGCATGCTTCCAAACAAGGAAAGCCGTCTTGTTTATGTCGGCGGGCCGGCTGAACAGGACATAGAAGCGTTGTTCGCCATTATCGACATTGTCGATATCGGTCCTCAGAATAACGAAATTGCGTGTGCGCTCGCGCCCTTGAGCGTCGAGAATCGACATGTGAATATTCGCCCGGCCAGTTTCGCCCTGATAATAGGCGGCAGCACTCGCGCGCTCGACAATGCTTTGAACATTTTGCGCAGCTTCTGAAGTTTCTTGTGCGTATGCCGGCGCCAACGCGGAAATTATTAGCGCACTAATGGCGATGAAAGTTTTTTTGATCATGATGTACTCCGTTTGGGGAACAGGAATTTTTGGAAAATCGTAATCAACGCCGGCAGGCCCAAGAGAGTGGCGGCGCCTGCAAGAATGAGGATTGCCGAGATAAAGACCCCCACTGTTTGATAAGGGACCAGCGGTGCAAAAAGAAGTGGCATAAAGCCAACGCCGATGACGATCACATTACGGAAGATCGCCCGTGCCGGCTCGCCAAAAGCGGCTATTGCAGTTTTGGTCCAATCGCCGATTTCACGATAAAGCTGACGGCTGCGTGCGCTGAAATGAATCGCATAATCGATCGCCAATCCGAGGCTGAGGGATGAGAGAACCGCGACCGGCATGTCGTAGTCTTTGCCGATCAACCCGATCGCGCCGTAAATGACGCCAATCGTTACGGTAAGCGGCGCCATGGAAAGAAGACCCCAGGCGAATGACCGGAACAACAGCGTCATCAAGATCAGGACAATGACGAAGCTGCCGAGAAACGCGCGCGCCATACCGGCCACCATTCTTTGCTGCCACACGACGTTGATATAGGTGAGACCGAACCAGTCATGGCTTAAAGCTTGCGGCGGAGGGTTTTCAGCGATGTAGGCGTCTACCGCTTCGATCAGCGCACTCATATCGATATTATCGCCGCTCGTTAGCTGCAGCCAGATGACGGCTTTGCGGTAGTCGGGTGTAACAAGCTTAAAGAGATCTTGCGGCCGGGGGCTGTTCTGGAATGTGATAAATGTCTGAGCAACCGCTTCCGGCGTGTCGGGAATACGAAAGGCTTCTTCTTCGCCGAGAAACAAATCCCGGTGAACGGTTTTGACGATGTCCGTGACGGCGTTTGATTTTCCGACGAGCCCAGTTTCGTCAAGGTACTGTTGAAAGTTCTCAATGTAGCGTAGAACATCAGGGCGCTTGAAGATATCACGGGATTGGGCGGCGGCATCAAGCGCGAGCAAGGCGTCGTCCCATGCATACCAATCGTCGTCTGTAATTGCTTTATCTTGCGCGCTTTCAGCGCTGGCGCGCAAGGTGGCGAGGAGGTCATCCGCTGAACTGGCGCTTATGCGACGCTCCCTGGCCTCGTTCGCAAGGCTTTGCGAAGCAGATGTTTCCAGTTCACCAAGTCGCTGGTCAATTTCATCGGCCATCGCCCCGACACTGTCATCTTCTGCAGCGCTGAGCGTCAGATAGGCCATATAAGTTCCGCCGAAACGCTCATTGAGTGCGCGGTCGGCGACACGGATTTCATGATCTGCATTAAACCATTTCACCGGATTGTCGTTGATCCGAATTTGTGTGACGCCATAGCCGGCGATAGCGAGTGCGATCAGAAAGATCGAAACGACAAGCTTGGAGCGGGTGACGGCCAGGTTTCCGACGCTGTGGAGAAAGCGAGCGAGCGGCGTTGTTTCATGATCGCCGCCACCTTTTGCGCCCATGCCAAAGCCGGAGAACGCACGCTCGGGCATCAGCATAATATAGGCAGGGACCAGCGTGACGGTGAATATCCAGGCGAAGAAGACGCCGATGGCGACAAAAACCCCGAAGACCTGCACTGGCGGGATCGGAGTAAAGGCGAGAGAAGCAAATCCCGTACATGTCGTCAGCGTCGTATAAAACATCGGTTGCCACAACTCTTTCATGACATGATCAAGTGTTTTCCGCCTGTCTTTAATGGCCGGATACCGATCATAAAAATCAGAAAGTATGTGGACTGCATCGAGGACAGCGATCGGCATGATAAAAATCGGGATCATCGAGCTCATGATGTGGACTGTATGACCTGTGGCGACGAGAAGCCCCATGGTCCCTATCACCGAAACCATGGCCACGACCATCGGTGAAATGATGAGATTAAGACGACGGAAAAACAGCCACATCAAAGCAAAAATCAGCGCCATCGCCGCCGGCGCCGAGATCGCCATTTGTTTGAACATCTCAACACCGAATTGATCCTGCGCAACCGGCAAACCGGTGATATGAAAAACAGCGTCGCCGTCAAATTCAGCAATCTTGCCGCGCAAGGCTTTAGCGACGCGGAAGCTCACATCTTTGGAGGTGATCGGGATATAAAGCGCAATCGCCGTACCGTCCCCAGAAACAAGCGTATCGTTGAGGGTTGGTATTCTCTGGGCGCGTGCCCGCACAGCGAGCGCTTCTGCATCCGATTCAGGCGGGGCTGGGAGAAGCCAGTCAAAACGTACTGATCCGAGGCCTGCCTGCTCGATCGAATCGACTGTCGATGGGGCGATGATGTCGAAAGCGATAACGCCACGTTGCTCGGGTTCGCTATCGGCGCTTTCTGCTTGCCATCGGATTGTCTCTGCAAATTCAGCTAGAGCGTAAATATCCGCCAGCGTATCCGTGTTAAAAACGCCTTCCTCATGAGCTTCATTTATGACGCCGACCACGATGAGATCATGAAGCGTGAATTCCGCTTTCATCTTATTATGGAATATGCGCACCGGCTCATCTGCGGCGAGCATGTTCTCCGGATCAGTGTCTATTTTGAGAGGCTGAAGGAAAGGGAACGCATTTGGGGCCAAACTCGGCGCAGCAACCAGGGCGATCATGAAGAAACTGAAAACCGCTGCCGCCCACATATATAGAGCGGGTCTCGATACAGCGCTTAATGTAATCGAGTTCATGCCATAGCTCTTTCGCTGTTTCACGGCTTATTCTGCCGTAAAAATTATTGAAACGCAGGCCCTGACTTAACGCCAATACGTTTTAACAGGATCGCAATGGGACACACTTTCGTGAATGCCGCCTGGAACATATTGAGCCCGACTAAAGCGGTCAGACCATGCCAATAAGGATGCACCAAAAGGCCGAGCCCGAGACTGATCAGGATCAATAAACCAGCAAACGCAAAGATGCTTCGATCGATATTCATTTCTGGATATCCTTTCTCACGGGATTATTCTCGCTATTAATTTTTAGCTAGACGCGCGCCACGAAGATGCATAGTATATATACATTCATATATACGAATGTAAAGAGTTAAATTTATGGCAGACTACGCAAAAATGGAAGAAAATCTGGACGAAGCGGCGCAGCTTCTAAAGGCAATGGCGTCACGTAACCGCTTGATGTTGCTTTGTCACATGGCCGATGGTGAAAAATCGGTTGGCGAATTGACTGACCAGCTTGAATTGCGTCAGGCGACTGTATCGCAACATCTCGCGCGCCTTCGACAGGAAGGGCTAGTTGCGACGCGCCGCGATGCGCAAACGATCTACTATTCTATTGCCGACAAAGCCGCAGCGGCCATTATACGCACGCTCCACAAAACCTATTGTAGATAGGCGCTTCATTCTTGCACATCAGATGGCGCCGTGAAAATCACAAAGGCAGGATAGTTTGACAACAGATGTGATCTCAATAGAGTTTTCCACAGAGACAGGCCTGTCACGCAGTCGAGATATACGGCCATATATAAATCTAGATTGTAAACGCGATCATAGCGACGGAAGAAAGACATGAGCAATGACGAGCCCGTAATTGCTAAGCCGAAGCCTTATCTGGTCTCTGTGAAACAGGGAAATCGCTATGCGTGGTGCGCTTGCGGGCGAAGCACAGCGCAGCCTTTTTGCGATGGATCGCACCTCAATACTGCGTTTAAGCCAGTTATATTTACGGCTGAAAAAACTGAAGATATTTTACTCTGCGGCTGCAAACGGACATGCAGCGGTCCCTATTGCGACGGCGCCCATAATAATTTGCAGGATACTTATGAGGAGGCGTCGGAAGCGGAAATCACCGCCATGAAGGCTGCAAAACTTGTCGCGCGCAATGGAGGCGCAACAGGCAAGGCGTTGCTAGATGGCGGCGCTTATGTTCTGACGCCGGATCTTGCCGCAGCTACGCACAAAGGCGTGCTGTCGTCGTTGTCATTGATAACGCGCGTGGATGGCGCTGAAGATCTGAGCTTATATCTTTTTACCGTTACGCCGGGTTGCTCACCCTGGCGCCAGCACAAGTGCGCTGACACAGTGCTCTTCGTGATTTCCGGAAAGGGCGTCGTGCGCATCGAAGATGAGGCTTTTGAAGCGATGCCGGAAACCGGTATTTTTATCCGTATGGAGGAAGCGTTTCGTATTGAAGCTGCTCAAGACATGCAGATCATGGCGGCGATCTGCCCGCATGCTGAAGCCGTGCTATGGCCAGATCAGCCTACGGGCTCATTTGATCAACAATTCCCCGAACGTCGGGTTAGCGTCGATCGCACAAAAACTAATGTAATGGCGGATCGTTTTTACCAGGTGCTTGTGGATAATCGGGTTGGATCAACACAAGTGACCCAGTTCATTGGCGAGGTGCCATTATCGCGGGCGGCTTTCCATCGCCATCTGTATGAAGAGGCCATTGTGGTACTGTCCGGCGAGGGCATGATGTGGACTGAAAATTGCCGCGCGCCGGTCAAGCCCGGCGATGTGATTTATTTACCGCCGCGTCAGGGACATTCTCTTGAATGCACGTTAAGCGAGGGGATGCGGTTGATGGGTGTTTTCTACCCTGCGGGAAGCCCGGCGATAAATTATTAATGCTGTTTAGCAGATGAAGGGATCGCATGGCGAATGCGCGCACAAAGACCTGGTCTTCAGGTTTGGGCTTTGTTCTGGCCACGGCCGGCGCCGCTGTCGGGTTGGGCAACCTTTGGCGGTTTCCATTCCTGGCCGGAGAAAATGGCGGCGGCGCTTTTGTTTTGATCTATATTGTCTGTGTTCTCATCATCGGTTTGCCAATCATGTTGGCTGAATTGGCGCTGGGCCGTGAGGGCGGCGGCAGTGCAGTTCATACTATCAGATCTCTGGTTGCACGAAATAGCGCCAACCGGTTCTGGATGATAATCGGTATCATGAGCATTTTTATTCCGTTTGTCGGCATCGCCTATTATTCGGTTGTTGGTGGCTGGGTTGTTGATTTTGCTGCTACCGGCCTGATGGGGCAGGCTGGCCAAGCCGACGGCGCGGCAGCGCAAGCTCAATTCGACACTATGTTAGGTAATCCTGCGCGCCTTCTGGCGACACACAGCCTGTTCATGATCGGCGTCATGGGCGTCCTGATGCGGGGCGTGCAGGGCGGTATTGAACGGCTGTCAAAGATCTTAATGCCTGCGCTTTTCATATTGCTGATCGGCTTGATGGTCTATGCAGCATTGACGGCCGATATGAAAAGCGCCGCGGCTTTTCTCTTGCAACCTGATTTTTCCGCTGTGACCGGTAAGACCGTGGTTCTGGCAATGGGCCAGGCATTTTTCTCTCTGGCGATAGGCGTCGGCGTGATGATTACCTATGGCGCCTATGTCTCTGAGGATGTCTCGCTCACACGCGCTGTGGCGATGATTTGCTTCGTCGATACGGCTGTCGCATTGCTGGCGGGATTCATTATATTTCCTTTTGTATTTGTGCATGGGCTCGATCCTGCGGGCGGGCCAGGATTGTTGTTCGTCACCTTGCCTACGGCTTTCGGGCAGATGGCGGGCGGTGGTGTTATTGGCGCCGGTTTTTTTGTTCTGTTGTTTTTTGCTGCTTTCACAACCGGTGTAGGGACGCTGGAACCGGTCGTTGCCTGGCTCGAAGAACGGCGCAATTTTACTCGCATCCGCGCAACGCTGGTCGCGGGTTGCGCCGCATGGCTGGTAGGTATTGCGGCGTTGTTGTCTTTCAATATCTGGAGTGAACTTACTCCGCTGAATTTTGTCCCTGGCTATGGGGGCAAGAACATTTTTGATATTATGGATTTCACGATTGCCAGCATTTTATTGCCTTTTAACGGGTTGATGATCGCACTATTCACGGGTTGGGTTGTTGGCCGTAGCCTGAAAGGAAAGTTGGGGATGCCGGCGGGCTTGGAAAAATTCTGGCTATGGGGTCTGCGGCTGATCGTTCCCGCCGCGATTGCTCTGATCGCTTTGTGGAAATAGGGAGCTTACAAACGCCGTAAGCATCGTCAAAGCAACAAAATTATTATTATCAATTGAAAAGTAAAGTAAAATAGGGCAACCTCATCGACATCCTTTGGGAGCCTCTTTGTTGGGGGTGGGAATGAGGCGACATGGCTGAGCGATCTTTCGCGAAGGAAGTCGAGCATCTCCGCATTGGGAACGGAGAGATTTTTCGGGGCGAGGGAATTCTCGCGGTCACCAAAGCGTTGTTACAGTCAGGCGTTTCTTATGTCGGTGGATATCAGGGAGCACCAATTTCCCATCTGATGGACGTGCTTGCGGATGCGCAAGATATTCTCAGTGAGCTGAACGTACATTTTGAAGCCAGCGCCAGCGAAGCCGCCGCTGCTGCTATGCTTGCCGCTTCCGTCAACTATCCGTTGCGCGGCGCTGTGACCTGGAAATCCACGGTCGGCACCAATGTCGCTTCTGATGCGCTGGCGAGCGTAGCCTCGAGCGGTGTCATTGGCGGAGCTCTGGTCATTGTCGGCGAAGATTATGGTGAAGGCTCCTCTATCATGCAGGAGCGAACGCACGCCTTCGCGATGAAGTCGCAAATGTGGCTCCTCGATCCACGGCCCAACCTGACGTCGATCGTTGATATGGTCGAAAAGGGCTTTCAACTGTCGGAGGCGTCGAACACGCCGGTCATGCTGGAATTGCGCGTTCGCGCCTGTCACGTCTACGGATCATTTACAGCCAAGGATAATCTCGCGCCGACATTCACATTGCGTGATGCAATGGAAAACCCGGTCCGCGATTATGGCCGTGTGGTGTTGCCGCCGTCGAACTTTGTCCATGAAATCGAAAAAGTGGAGCATCGCTGGCCAGCCGCTGTTGAATATATCAAAAGCCATCACCTCAACGAATTTCTTGGCGGCGCCGCGGGTGACATTGGCCTCATCGTTCAGGGCGGGCTTTACAATACGCTAATCCGCGCGCTGGAACTTGCCGGATTGTCCGATTGCTTTGGCGAAACCAGGATTCCTATTTATTGTCTCAATGTCACTTACCCGCTGATTGAGGACGAAGTAAAAGGCTTTTGTCTCGATAAAAAAGCCGTTCTGATCATCGAAGAGGGACAACCGGACTATATCGAGCAAGCGCTGAACACGATCCTGCGCAATGCGGACATTCAGGCAAAAGTCGTCGGTAAGAAAATTTTGCCGCGGGCTGGCGAATATACCGGCCAGGTCATACTGGCGGGCTTGCGGAAATTCTTTGACGCCTATGCGCCGTCGCTGGTCACGGCAAGCGCTATCGCCGCCATTTCACCCTTGCCGGCTGACGAGCAAAAAACGATTGCGGAAATCGTGCCGCAACGCCCCGCGGGATTTTGTACAGGCTGTCCTGAGCGCCCGGTTTTTTCCGCCATGAAATTGTTGCAAAAAGATATCGGAAAATTCCATGTCAGCTGCGATATAGGTTGCCATCTGTTTTCAATTCTGCCGCCTTTCGATATTGGCAACACGACCATGGGGTATGGTCTTGGCTGGTCCGGCGCCTCGGCGTTCAATACCAGCGCCTCAAAGCGCACCATCTCCATCATGGGTGATGGCGGCTTTTGGCATAATGGTCTGACAAGCGGCGTCGGCAGCGCGGTTTTCAATCGTAATGACAATGTGCTGGTGATAATCGACAATGGATACGCCGCCGCGACGGGCGGCCAGGAGATTTTGTCGTCGCGCGCTGATCATAAAACCAAACACACCAATAACTCAATTGCAAAGGCAGTGCGCGGGATCGGCGTTGAGTGGCTGAAAGAGGTCAACACTTACGATATTGGCGCCATGAAAAGGACCCTGAAGGACGCGATGATGACGCCTAAAAAAGGGCCGAAGGTCATTATCGCGCAGTCGGAATGCATGCTCAACCGGCAGCGCCGCGAAGCGCCAATCCGCATTAAGGCGATCCATGACGGCAAGCGCGTTGTGCGCGTGCGTTATGGCGTTGATCCAGATACCTGTACTGGCGATCACGCTTGTATACGGCTCTCGGGGTGCCCGTCGCTGACGCTGAAAGATAATCCTGATCCACTGCGCGAGGATCCTGTCGCCTATGTCAATAATGACTGTGTTGGTTGCGGCGTCTGCGGTGAGAACGCCCATGCGGCCATTTTGTGCCCGTCATTTTATCGCGCGGAGCTCATCCATAATCCTTCCCTCGCCGACAAGATTCTTTCCGCCACACGCGACGCAGTAATATCCTATATCCAAAAGCGTGGCGATCGCGCTCGCGCTAAATACTCGTTCGAGGCGTCATCATGACCGATGCGTGCCCGATCAAGATTTCCATAAACGCACTTGGCGGGCAGGGCGGCGGCGTACTCACCGGCTGGATTGTCAGTCTTGCAGAGCGCTCTGGCTATATCGCGCAGTCAACCTCGGTGCCCGGCGTCGCTCAGCGCACCGGCGCGACGGTATATTATATTGAGCTATTTCCGGAAGAATTGCTGACGGGAAAACCCTGCGCGCCGGTTCTGGCCCTCATGCCGGTTCCGGGTGATGTGGATATCGTTTTGGCGCTGGAGATAATGGAAGCCGGCCGGGCGATCAGCCGTGGGCTGGTCACCGACAAGACAACACTGCTTGCGTCAAGCCATCGCGTCTATGCAATTGCGGAAAAGATCCACCTTGGCGATGGCCGCCTAGGCGCTGACGAGATTATTACAGTGGCGCAAACAGCCGCACACCGGTTTATCATTGATGATATGGAAGCGGCGGCGGCGTCTGCCGGCGCTGTTATTAGCGCGGTGACGTTTGGCGCCCTTGCCGGGTCGGGTGCGTTGCCTTTCGCCCGCGGCGCCTTTGAGGAAACCATCCGCCAGTCGGGCCGGGCGGTAGACAGCAATCTTGCCGGTTTTGAGATGGGTTACGCCAACGCCCATAGCGACAGCACCACTAACGCGCCGCCTCAATCGCCTGCCGCCGCCAAACAAGTGTTTGCCTCCAGCGCTGTCAGCAGTCTTTTGACACGCATGACTGGCGAGTTTCCCGAGCCCGCGCATTTCACGTTGAATGAGGGCTTGAAAAAACTCGTTGATTACCAAGACATGCGTTATGCGGATTTATACCTTGATCGCATAGCTCGCATTTACGCGTTGGATGAGGAACTTGGCGGCGCGCAACAAGACTGGCGGCTGACGCGCGAGACGGCACAGCATCTTGCCTTGTGGATGGCGTTTGAGGACACCATCCGCGTCGCGGACCTCAAAACCCGGGCCAGCCGGTTTGCTAGATTCCGCAAGGATGTGCGTGCAGAAGACGGCCAGATCGTTCACGTCTTTGAATATATGCACCCGCGCCTTAAGGAAATTTGCGATCTGGCGCCAGCCTGGCTCGGCGCGAAAATACTTTCAACTCCGGCATTGCGAAACGGGCTTGGCATATTCTTCAAAAAGGGGCGCCGTATTCCGGTAACCAAGCTGCGTGGATTTTTATTGCTTAGTTTCATGGCATCGCTGAAATTTTTGCGCCGGGCCAGTTACCGATTCAAGACCGAAGAGATGCGCATCGATGATTGGATTACGAACATAGAGATTACAGCGCGCGGCGATTACGCCCTCGCCTGTGAGGTCGCCGGGTTGCAACGTCTGATCAAGGGCTATGGGGAAACCCATGAGCGCGGGCTTGCCAATTATGCGCGGCTCTGGGCGCTGCTTGATGAGGTCAAACAAACACCGGCGCCGGCGCAAACGCTGGCCTTGCTAAAAACCGCGGCGCTCTCTGATGAGGAGGGCGTCGCGCTCAGCGCGGCGATCCGCAGCCTGCAACCCGGCAAGAGAGCCGCCTGATGGCGGCGCCCGTACAAAGGTTAAGCCCAGGGCCGGGTGATAAGGCGTTCATGCTCGACGATTATGCGCTCTACAATTTGAATAGGGCGGCGGCCACCTATAATGAAGAGATGTCTGAGGCGCTCAAAGCCTATGATCTTGATACGATGCAATGGCGTATATTGATGCTGCTGGATGACAAAAGCCCCAGCTCGGTTGGCGACCTCGCGCGTCGATCAGTGACAAAAATGCCGACGGTCACGCGGATGTTGACGCGCATGGAAGCGCAGGGCCTTGTGGCGCGGCGCGCGCTTGATGGCGATCGCCGCATCATTCAAATACGATTGACCGCGAAAGCGCGTAAAACCTTGGAGATGGTTCAGTCGATTGGAAAAAGTGTGTATGAGCGCGCCTTTGAAGGAATTGAAACTCGGAAGATTACTCAGTTGACGGATGTGCTAAAACGCATCCGTGAGAACCTTAATCGCTCGCCATACGACAGAGCAAAAATAAAGGAATGATGACATGACTAAGCTGGCGGAGTTTTCCGAGGCGCTGATGTCGGGCGCCATCAAAACAATTGATCTCACCCACACGCTAGAACCGGAATTTCCGACATTGATCCTGCCGCCGGAGTTTGGTCAATGCGCCGGGTTTGAGATCGAGGAAGTCTCGCGCTATGACGAGCGCGGCCCGGCATGGTACTGGCGAAAATTCAGTTGCAACGAACATACGGGCACGCATTTTGATGCACCGGTGCATTGGGTGAGCGGTAAGGATTTACCAAACGGATCGGTTGATACAATCGCGGCGGAAAAATTCGTGCGGCCGGCCTGTGTCTTGGACTTCTCGAACGACGTTGCTGCGGACGAAGACTTTATTCTGACAGCGGATCATATCAAAGCCTGGGAAGACCAGCACGGCGCCATTCCCGCCGGGCGCTGGGCGCTGTTTCGAACTGATTGGTCAAAGCGCAACTACGCTGAATATTTGAACATGCGCGATGACGGCCCCCACTCGCCGGGACCGGACGCCGGAGCAGTGCGTTATCTGGTTGAGGAGCGCGACGTTGCCGGGTTCGGCGTTGAGACCATCGGCACCGACGCCGGGCAGGCGGGCGGATTTGACCCCGCTTACCCCGCGCACACCATCCTCCATGGCGCCGGCAAATTTGGCCTGCAATGTCTCCGCAACCTCGACCAACTGCCGCCCAAAGGCGCCCTGATCATCGCTGCGCCTCTAAAGATTAAGGATGGATCTGGCAGTCCCTTGCGCGTGCTGGCGCTGGTCGGGTGAGTAAGTTATTAGGGGTAAACAACAAAGAGTGGGAGAAAATCGATGGATGAAGCCCTGCGCCGTCGCCGTGAAGAGGTTGTCAAAGAGCATTTCGAATCAGAAGCCGCACAAGATTTCGAGCGCACGCTCGCGACCTTCGACAAGCCTCACTATGAGATCATGGCGACAACAGATGTGTTTGATGGCGCGGAAGCCGTGATGGCTTACTACACGGCCACACGAACGGCGTTTCCAGACCAGCGCCACGATAATGTACGCCTCCACTTTGCGGAGGCTTGCGTCATTGCCGAGTTTGATCTCCTTGGCACCAACAAAGGTGAGTTCTATGGGTGCGCGCCCACCGGAAAACCCTTCCGGGTGCCGATCGTAGCGTTATTCTTCTTTGAGGGAGACAAGATCGTCAATGAGCGTATTTACTTCGACTCGGCTAGTCTTGTGTCTCAGATAGGGCAAGGCGCTGTGCTGGCTGCCCGGGCGGCACAATGATGTTGGCGTGAAAATCTCACGTCCTCATTCCTCCGCCTTCTGATAATGCCGCCGGTTTGGCCTAGCTTTAATCGCAAGGTCTAGAGCTTTCTCATTACTCTTTTCTGCTTCCCGGTAGAGCTGGTATTCGCCAGTTTGCAGTTGGATTGGCCAGCCCATGGGTTTGCTGCCGACTTGTTTCACGTTGTAATGCCCGGCAGCCTGGCGGGTGAAGAACGGCGTGTTTAGATGCGGACGCGCCAGTGCGCATAAATCCGCGCGGTCATCGGCAATGATGGTGTTGATCTGTTCTGGCAGGGTGATGTCGCCGACTGCGATGGTTGGAATGTCCACGGCATGTTTGATAAACTCGGCGAAGGGTGTTTGCCACATCCGCCCATAGGTAGGTTTTTGCCATGGTACGGTCTGACCGGATGAGGCGTGAATGATATCAACGCCTGCGTCTTTGAACGCCCTGGAGATTTTCCTCAAATCGTCCAGCGTCAGTCCGCCATCGGCCCAGTCGCTTGACGACAGACGTACTGACATGGGTTTGTCGCTCGGCCAAACGGCTCGTATTGCTTTGAAAATCTCGACCGGGTATTTAACGCGGTTGGCGACGGCGCCGCCATATTCATCCGCTCGCTGATTGGTAAGAGGCGACAAAAAACTCGCCAGCAAATAGCCATGGGCGCAGTGCAACTCCAGCATGTCAAACCCGGCGCGGTCGGCGCGCTTTGCCGAGGCGACAAAGCTGTCGCGCACCGCGTCCATCTGCGCGCGCGTCATCTCAATCGGGGTTTGCGAGGCGTCATTGTAAGGGATGGGTGAGGCGGAATAGATCGGCCAGTTGCCATCGTCCATTGGCATATCCATGCCAGCGCCTATGTCGGGCGTAAAGGTTGAGCCCTTGCGTCCGGCATGGCCAAGCTGAAGTGCGATTTTGCTTTGCGTTTCGGCATGAATGAAAGCGGTGATGCGCTTCCATTGCGCTTCCTGGTCGTCGCTCCACAAGCCAGTACAACCGGTAGTGATGCGCGCATCGGGCGTAGGGCAGGTCATCTCGGCGATGATCAGACCCGCGCCGCCGATTGCCCGCGCGATATAATGGCTGAAATGCCAGTCGGTGAGGTCGCCTTCCACGGCGCAATATTGCGCCATCGGCGCCATCACCACCCGGTTGGGGGTTGTGAGGTCGCGTAAGTCAAATGGTGTGAACATTGGCGTCGGGCGATCGGCGGCGATGTCGCGGCCAGTCTCTTGCTCGTATCGCCCGTAGAATTCCTGCTCCGCCTTTTCAAGAAACGCCGCATCGCGCAGTTTCAAATTATCCCAGGTGACGGATTTTCCCCGCGACATCACAGAGAATGCAAAAGCGTATGTCGGTTTCGACCAATGCAGCGGCATATTCTCAAACCAAGTGAGGGAGACTTGCGCATTGTGCTGGGTGATCTCGACTGGCGTGCGGCGCTCGTTTTCGTAATCAGCAAAAGCGCGCGGTAAATCGCGCCCATGTTTTACAACGGCATCGGAAAGGGCGATGGCGCATTCCATCGCCAGCTTGGTGCCCGATCCGATTGACCAATGCGCGGTAGCTTTATTGTCGCCGAGCAGGACAATCTTGCCATGGTTCCATTTTTTGCAGGTGATTTTCGGGAAATTGCGCCAGATCGACCGGTTGGTGATGAAAGAATGGCCGTCTAACTCGTCTTTGAAAACCTCCTCCAGAGCGTGCGTGGTGTCTTCCTCACTCATCGCCTCAAAGCCAGAGGTCGCCCAGCATTCCGGCGTTGTCTCCACTACCCAGGTCGAATGACCCTTCTCATACTGATATGCATGAGCGCAGAAATGGCCATGATCGGTTTTTTTAAAAAAGAAAGTGAAAGCGTCAAGCGGCCGGGTTGAACCGAGCCAGGTGAATTTGTTGCGCATCAGCTCGGTCTTGGCGCCGAAGGCGTCCTTGTATTTTTCCCGGACCGCGCTGTTCACCCCGTCCGCGGCGATGATGATATCGCTGTCCGTGAAGGTCTCCTCCAACTTGTCCACATCTATGGCGGTAGAAAAGTGAATGTTGACGCCGACCGCACCGCAGCGCTTGTGCAGCATCTGCAACAGCGTCATGCGCGAACATCCGGCAAAACCATTGCCGCCGATAACCGTACGGACGCTCTGGTTTTCAATGACGATATCTGTCCAATAGGCGAAATTACTCCGGATCAATTCGTAAGATTCAGGATCGGCGCTTAAAAACTCATCCAGCGTTTCATCAGAAAACACGACGCCAAAACCAAACGTGTCATCGGCCTGGTTTTGCTCATAAACATCTATCTCGTAGTCGGGATTACGTTTTTTTGTGAGCAGAGCGAAATAGAGCCCGCCGGGTCCACCGCCGATAACAGAAATTTTCATTGCTTACCGTACCCTCTATTGTGCGATCACCGCTGTGGTTTCAATTTCCACCTTGGCCGCGTCTTCCATGAGGGCGACTACCTGAACGACGGCCATACAGGGAAACACAATGCCCAATACCTCGCGCCAGACGGTGCCGATCTCGCGCGCATGGTCGAGATAGTCGCGTTTGTTCGTCACGTAACAGGTCATGCGAACGATATCGGATGGCGCCGCGCCGCCTTCGTTCAAGATTGCAACCGTATTGATCAGGGTTTGCCGAAACTGATCCACGATACTGTCAGAGACAAACTCTTCATTCACATTCCAGCCCACGACGCCGGCCGTAAATATTTGCCTGCCTATTGCGGCGACGCCATTTGAATACCCCTTGGGGCGGGGCCAGCCTTCTGGCTGCAGGATTTTGTGGTTCATTTGCCCGCCTCCGGTTTTCGAAAATTTTGCAGATGCTGGCGCGCTATGACGGTTTTTTGCACTTCCGAAGCGCCTTCGTAAATCCGCAATGCACGAATCTCGCGGTAAAGCTCTTCAACCTTGACGCCTTTTTTGATGCCAAGCGCACCGAACATCTGCACCGCTTTATCGATGACAAATTGTGCTTGGTCGGTGGCAAAAAGCTTAGCCATGGCCGCCTCGCGGGTGACGCGGGTTTTCTTGACATCTTTGGTCCAGGCCGAGCGATAGATTAGAAGCGCCGAAGCATCGATATCGAGCGCCATCTCGGCAAGGCGTTCTTGTGCTATGGGGAGTTCCGACAGTGTCGCGCCAAACATTTTCCGCTGTGTTGCGTGCGCTGTCGCCTCATCAAGCGCGCGTCGCGCGAAGCCTAGCGCCGCCGCGCCGACGGTCGTGCGGAAAATATCCAGTGTGCCAAGTGCGATTTTGAGGCCGTCTCCTTCGTCTCCGATGAGATTGCCAGCCGGAATTTTGCAGTCGTCGAAGTTCAGCCGGGCCAATGGGTGGGGGGCGATAACCTCAATACGTTCTGTGACCGAAAGGCCCTTTGTATCCGCATCAATAATGATCGCTGATACGCCTTTTTTACCGGCGCCAGTGCGGCCAAACAGTGTATAAAAATCGGCAATGCCGCCATTTGATATCCAGGTTTTCTCGCCATTGGCGATGTAATCCGCGTACTGCTTTACAAGAGACGTCGACATCGCGGTGACATCGGAACCAGCGCCCGCTTCTGATAAAGCGAAGGCTGCAATTTTTTCACCCGAAGCTACAGCGGGCAGGTAGGTATGCTTTTGCGCCTCCGAGCCGTATGTGCTGATGGCGCCGGAGCCTAGCCCCTGCATCGCGAAGGCAAAATCGGCAAGCCCGGAATGGCGCGCCAGAGTTTCGCGAATGAGGCACAACGAGCGCACATCCAGATCATCATGTGCGCCGCCATAGGCGGCAGGGATGCAGTAGCGAAGCCACCCGCCGGAGCCGAGCGCTTTGGCTAGCGTCTTGCAGGTTGCATCGACATTTTTATGGACGGCTTCATGATCGACAATCGTGGGCAGGACATCCGCCGCCCAGATATTCAGATCAAGCGCAAGGCGTTTGTGATGCGGTTCAAAAAACGGCCAGTCGAGAAAAGATTGATCCGCCATCTAATCGCCCTCAAATACAGGTTTTTCTTTTGCGACAAAAGCATGATAGGCGCGTTTGAAATCTTCTGTTTGCATACAGATCGCCTGGGCCTGTGCTTCGGCTTCTATTGCCGTATCAAGGCTCATATCCCACTCTATGTTGAGTTGATTTTTTGTAATGCCATTGGCAAAGGTTGGGCCGCTCGCAATTTTACGCGCCATCTTCATGGCTATTGCATCAAGCTCAGCGGCGGGAATGATCTGGTTGAAAAACCCCCATTGCAATCCTTCCTCGGCACCAAAGCTGCGCCCGAATAGTAGTAGCTCGCTGGCCCGGCCTTGTCCGATTATGCGCGGCAACATCGCACAGGCGCCCATATCGCAGCCAGCAAGACCGACGCGATTAAACAAAAATGCAGTTTTTGCATCCGGGCTTGCATAGCGAGTATCCGACGCCATGGAAATGATAGCGCCAGCGCCGACGCTAATTCCCTCTACGGCTGCGATGATCGGTTGCGGACAGTTGCGCATTGCTTTGACCAGATCACCTGTCATGCGGGTGAAGTCGAGCAACTCTGACATGTTCATTTTTGTCAGCGGGCCAATAATATCATGGACATCGCCGCCGGAACAGAAATTGCCGCCATTGCTGCCCATAACCACTGCATGAACGTTTTTAGCGTAGACAAGATCACGAAATAAATTGCGCAATTCCGCATAGGATTCGAAGGTCAGTGGGTTTTTGCGTTCCGGCCGGTTGAGCGAGATCCGCGCGACGCCGCCATCAAACTGCCACGAGAAATGTTTCGGCTTGAATGTCTCTGGAATCATGCTGCATCCTTTCCCGGCTGCGTAGTGCTGCCCGGTATGTTGAGTTTTCGCAAAATCTTTCGGAAGGTCGCAATTTCTGATTTTGATAAATCTGAAAATACACTTCCGACCCAATTTTTATGACCTGCGGCCATTATTGAAAATAGTTTCTCGCCTTTTTTTGTAAGGGTAAATATAACAATCCGGGCGTCTTTCCGGCCAGTGCTTCGCTTCACCAGGCCATCGCGAATAAGCGGCGCCGTTACTTGCGTCGTATTGCCTTCGGTGACCATCAATTGTTGTGATAGTACGCCGGCGCGAAGACCGTCAGGGCCCGCACGCTCAAGCGCCGAGAGAATATCAAAACGCGAAATAGAAACCCCGAATTCTGAACGCAATTGCGTATCAACAGATTTTTTGATGGCGTTTGATGCGCCAAGAAGGTCAAGCCATGCGCGAATGGCCTCCCGGGGCTCTCTCACGACACAGTCTCGCCAGCATCTACTGCGATGGCCTGTCCGTTGATAGCCGCCGAGTCTTCACTTGCGAGCCACAGCGCGGCCTTCGCCACTTCAGCTGGTTTGATCAATCGGCCCATAGGGTTGTCCTTGATCAGTGCTTGGAGCGCTTGGTCTTTTGTGCGGCTAGTTTTTTGCGCGATGGTTTCAATCGAGTTTTGCACTATCGCAGTGTCGGTAAAGCCAGGGCAAATCGCATTTGATGTAACGCCGGTTTTAGCCAGCTCAATCGCTAATGTGCGCACCCAGCCAATTACGCCGTGCTTGGCGGCTGTGTAGGCGCCGGTATAGGCGTAGGCTTTGAGCGATGCGGTGGATGCGATGGCGATGAACCGGCCCCAGCCGCGATCAACCATTTGCGGTAGGGCTGCGCGCGCGCAAAGGTAAACGCTGGTCAAGTTCACTGCGATCATTTCGTCCCAGAGTTGATGCGAGGTTTTTAAGGCTGGCGCCGTCGACGCCGCACCAGCGTTTGCAACGAAGATATCGATTGGTCCGCACTGCTTGACGGCTTTGGAAACAGAAATCTCGTTTGTCACGTCGATTTCAAGAAAGGCCAGGCCGGTTTCTTTGAGGCGCGCCGTGTTGCGTCCCGCGATGGTGACGTCGATACCGTTTTCCACAAACTTTTGCGCGATGGCCAGTCCGATGCCTGATCCGCCGCCGGTGATCAATGCACGCTTGGCAGGTTTGGTCATGATTTCTCCCAAACAAGCAGATACTTTAGTATTAAAGTATTTATCGACAATGTCAATTTAAATTATTTTAGGAATAAAATAAAGCGCCGGTAGTTCCTAAAAAAGTCTATCCATTAGGGTTCGCAACCCTGAGCGATCCATGTTCTCAAAGCGGCATGTGGCGAATTGTTGCAAATGAATTTGTTGAAGTACGCTACCGTCAATTTGCTTGCGCGGAACCCAGACACCACCCAGCCTGGCGGCTCAGGAACGGGTAGAGCTTTAACAGTTGGAAGATTCAAGCTTTAAATGGTCTAAGATTTGGGTAGCGAGACACCAACGACTTATATGATTTGAAGATCATACTTACAGCAAAGTGATCCTAGTTCGAATTTGATGTCTAACGCTCTAAATTCTTCCGGTGAAAGCATGCTAGCGATCATATGGCGGCGCGTTTTCGAATTTCGACTTCTCCATACTATATCAGTATTCCGGCGGTTGTCGTGTTCTTTACCGGCGAAATACATTTCAGAAAGCGCTTCCCCACCATCGCGGTGCTTCATTCCGAAATGGATATGCGCCGCACGGCGTAACCCTTGAAAATTGTACCACTTAGGAACAATTGTTTTGAATAAGTAGAATCCGACTTCATTCGTTTGTACTCGCGCATAGTAGCTGAAATTCGGATCCAGAGCGGTTCTATTTTCGGCATTCGGATGATCATACTGTCCATTCATATCAGCTTGCCAGATGAGAATTTCCGCTCCAGCAACAGGAGAACAAGCGCCATCAGTCACATGTCCGAATAGATAAAGGATTTGTCCATTTGCTCGACCTCCGCCGGGCCCGGTCGTTAAATCTGCAACAAAAGGAACCCCGCCCACAGGATAAAAGGGTCCAGAATCTGCTTCAACATAAACACCGCACCCATCTTTCGCTCTCGCGTTGCTTGCAACGGGAACAATCGTGGAGCTGGCCAACACAAACTGTCTTCGTGTCCATCCGGGTTTTGTCATTTCATTTTTCTGTGTTGCTATGAAGAAAAAAACCTGCGTGTCCCTACTGCCGGGATACGTCAGGAGGCTCTTGAAATGGATCATCGGGAGCGCCAAAGCTCTGATCGACGTCGATCTCTCCCCAAGTAGTACAATGATAGTAAACAACCGCACATATCGCGGTCTTCACACGCGGGGCGTAGGTCTCGTCTCTATCATACCGATTGGTTGCGATACGTCTCGCGTAGGAATTGCATCTTTGCAAAGATGTATCGAGCGCTTCACGAAGCGTTTCCGCCGCAGCCCATCCTTTTGGATTGCCAGTCGGATTACCTATCTGAAGCTCTGCTACGGAGCCGCATTGGTTATAGACTAATCCTGGGTAGCAATTCTCGCCGCCATATTCTTTGCATTGGCGCAGTGCTTCCGCCACAGCGGCGTCCTTGCTCTCTACAAACTGCGTAAATCCCATTATATCTGGACGCCCCGGCGCATAGGACATAGCCGTATAGGGTGCGGTGCTCACATTCGCTTCGCGTTCTTGGGCTGTTGCACAGCTGATGAGGGTTGAGCAAGCTGCGCTGCTCAAAGTCAGTGAGATAGCGAATTTCATACTCATGATACGCCTTTAAAAAAATACGTGCGTGCTGGATTTTATGATCCACCACGCACGAACTCTGCCTCTATGACTAACTCGATGTCATCACCGACTGACGGCAGCGCTAATGTCAGCCCCCATTCTGAGCGTTTTAGCTTCCCGCTAGCCGAAAAGCCGAGCGTATCTTTGCGAGTTCTTGGATGTTTTGCGGCGTTGTTTAGGCGAACATCTAAAGTTACTGGACGGGAGATGCCGGCGATAGATAAATCCCCAATTATCCATCCCTGTTCTTCTGATATTTTTTCAACGCTTGTGGAAGAAAATGTAATAGCGGGATATTGTTGAACATCAAAAAAGTCGCTGCTCTTTAAGTGGGTATCAAAGGCTTCCACATTGCTATCGATGCTTGAGGGATCAATTGTGACTTTAAGGGTGCTGAATTTTGGGTGCTCCACATCCAAATATAGCTCGCCAGTGAATTTCCGAAACTGAAGCTGCGGATGTGTAAAGCTGAGATGGTTGTATGAGAACAGAATGTAAGAATGCTCTTTACCTATTTCATACATCCCCGATTTGACGGCTTCTAAACCGGAAACATCTTGAGCCTGACTGCATCCAACCAACATAGTCGATGCAACGATCGACGGGATGGTTTTCAATACATATTTTATGATTTTCATTTTGAGTAAGTTCTATTTTATGTCGCTGGCAAGGGGGCGATCATAGTCGCCGATACCCGTGATTTTCTGTCCGCGCACCTGCATTACTGCTTCATCCCACTCACTAGAGTCGAAGTAGATGATTGCGCATCTAGCATCATCGACTTTGGCAAGTGTTTCAGGCTCATCTTTGTATGATGTTGTAATGCCAATGTTGCGGGCGAAGCTGTCGCACCGTTTAAGGGCTTCTTTCAATGCACCCTCAAGGGTGTCGTCAGAGGCCCATCCGAGGGCATTGCCACGCTCTCGGCCAATCATAAGCTCAGCAACGGCGCCATATTTTTGATAAGCTAAAGCGCCAATACACTGCTTACCACCATTAGATATGCAATTTTCAATTGCAGTTGATTTCGCTGTATCAAGGTCGTCAGAGTTTTTTGCGTAGCCGAACATTCCAACTGACTTCACGTCGAAGGCGAGCACCGAGATCGGACCGATTGCTTCTTTACGGGCAGGTTCCTGAGCATACCCGGATACACTTAATGCAGTGCACCCGAGCACGGCGCTACAAATTAATCGTATAATCATGTGTTTTCTACTTTCTTGAATTACGGGGTTATTGTTTCGTCTTGCTACGCTGACGGTCTGTTATTGCTCACGCATGTTTCTGACGCGAGTAACGCCCTCTGGGATGGCGGTTAGGGACGGATCAAATTTCTTTGAGAAAGATGCATCGACAACGAGATGGGCGCCGGTGACAGTTTTCCCGTCGGGCCCAATAGAGGTGTAACTACGCGGAATGGTCAGGCCATCTACGGTTAAATATTCATCGACCAATCGTAGAATTCCGGGAAATGAATCGCCCCCAAACATTGCATTCACCTGTATGTCACCTGGCAACAAGGGAAAAGACGCAGTGTGACGCCAAGCGCGTGTAAGGTGCGTATCAGGATCAATAAAAACGTCGTACTTGCCGGGCTTGTCGACATTTTCATATGTCATGCGAACGACAATGAATTCTTTATCGTATTGCTCCAGCCTCTCAGGCTCAAGCATAGTGAGCGTGACTCCATCAAGCTGGCTGATAAAGGGCAAGCTGATCATTCCATAATGACACCAAAGCATTTGAAGGGGGCCATCTCGAAAATTTGGATTAGATTCAAAGGTGTAATTTTGCGCCCAGGCAGAGGATCCGTCGAAACCGGCTTCCGGCCCATCAATAGTTTCCATCGGCACGTCAACATAACCACGCGAGGTTGAGGGGTCTATGGTTACTGTATAGTAGCGCCAATTATCGAAGTAAGTACGGTTAGTCTCACCACCGACCGGAAGGCTGGCAAGATACATAGACAGGGTGAATGACATTGATGGCGCATCCATCCATGCATCAGCGCCGCCATGAGCTTCAACCCATTCTTCCACAACTGCCTTAGTTTTGGCGCTGTCATAGTTGGGTGCAGCAAAAACTGGTGATATTGTCGCCCATACAACGGCAGTAGAGAGGGCAACTAATCTGCGCACCTTATGAGTGTTGAGTGCTATATTCGCCATATTCCAAGATCCATTCATTTTGTTTTCTCCATCTCGCGGCGCATGTGATTAACCCCTGCGACGCCTCTAATTCTGATGCGACACCTTTAATTCTGAGCGGCCTGACGCCCTCAAGACAGGCGCTGCCGCCAGGCGATGTGGATCAGAATCCCAGGGAAAGTCCTTGTAGACCGCTCATTTTTTTCTCATTTTTTCCTGAAACAAGATGACATGAGCTATTTGTGTGATGACCTGAGCCCTTCACTGGGAAGATCAATCGCTGAATCCAAGATGTAGGGTGGAATAGCTTGGGCGGGTATATTTTGCCTGAGCATCGTCCTTGATAGAGGCCTGATCTTATTCAGATAAAAATTCGAATTGCGGGAAACTTACATTTGGGTGCGCCGCCAGTTCAGAGTATCTAAAACCCAATGGATATTTCTAAGTCATTTCGTGTGGGTGATTGGCGGGTCGAGCCCAGTCGCCATATACTTACGGGCCCCGATGGTGAGGAAATCCGCCTGGCTCCAAAGACCATAGATGTGCTTTGCCTGCTGGCGTCACGGCACGGAATAGTCGTTTCCCGCGATGATATACTTGAGCAGGTTTGGCATACGAGCGGCGCGGGTGATGATTCACTCAACAATGCGATATCATCGTTACGCGCGACCTTTGGCGATGATCGAAAAAACCCGTTATATATCGAGACAATTCCAAAACGCGGCTATCGACTGGCTGCTTCTGTCAGGGCGACAGACTCCAATGGCGCCACAGGCGAAAGTGACGGGCGCGCAACAGCGCGACCTGCATTATGGCTGGCCGCCGGGCTTTCTGCCGCAAGTATCCTCGCCGTTTCGATCATAATTTTTACCGCTCGCGGTCCCACATTCGACACGTATAACTTTACCAGTCAGCCGCTCACCTCTTTGCCGGGTGTTGAGCGAGACGCGCAAATTTCTCCCGATGACCGCCAGATAGCGTTTGCGCATACTGGCCATATTTATACATCGCCAGTCAGGGCGTCTAAACCGAAACAACTGACAAATTCTGATCAGCATGATGCTGCGCCGGTCTGGTCTCCAGACGGTGATGAAATTGCCTTCATCCGATACGGTGAAAAAAGTTGCACAGTTTTTGTGAGAACGCTCGCCAGTACAAAATTACGGTCCATAACTGATTGCACGCACGATACGTTTCCTGCGCTTGCTTGGCACCCATCAGGGAGGTGGCTTGCACTGGCGGAGCGATCATCGATAACGGGTTTGCAGAACCTGACTTTCGTTGACGTGCAAACCGGCGCCCGATCTGTACAACCGATCCAAACCGAAAATGCAACGGGGTCAAACTTCATCTACTTTCGGTTTTCTCCAGACGGTAGTAAAATTGCCTTTGTCCACAATCAGCTTGGCGGCGACCAGGTCATGCATGCGGCGTTGCAATTTAAAATTGAAAGTTCAGAGAACCCTTATGCAGTAGAGGGTATATTTCCATCAGTATCAGCGCCTCAAACCATTCCATTGGCGGCCGAACGTATCAACGGGATAGATTGGCTTGGTGACAAACACCTCGTTGCTTCAGTCGCTACGCAATATCGCGCGGCGATTTGGAAATATCGATTAGGTGATGTGCATGCCGAAAAACTAATGCTTCCAAGCAGCAATCCAGTCTTCCCAGTAGCCTCACGGAAAGGAAAATTTATTGCTTATTCTGATGCGCAGTTTGACATGGATGTATGGATTGCAACATCCATAAACCAGAGCGATTTTACGCACAGCAAGCTGATTGATTCTACGAAACTGGATATTTTTGCATCATTTTCACCGGACGGAAAAGAAATCGCCTTCGTATCATCGCGCACGGGCCAGCCTGAGATATGGGTGGCGGATTCTGCCGGTTCTAATCTAAGGCAGTTGACGTATTTTTCATCAGACGTGACCAACCCGGTATGGTCGCCAGACCAGCAAGCTATCGCCACATCGGTTTCCGATGATAATCAATTTGATGTCTGGCGTATTTCGCTCGATACTACCCGCAAACGTATGAGCAATACGCCAGCAAACGAAATAGTGACCGATTGGCGAGGAGACAATGAAGCGCTTTTATATTTCGTCGATAGCGCCGAAGGGCTCACAACCAAGCAGATAAAAATCTCTACTCTGACGTCAACGGCGTTGCATCCCAACGGCGGGATTCACGCGCATTATGGCGGTGGGGCACACATTTATTTTGTCAAATCTAATTCGCACGGCATCTGGTCGTATAACCCAGAAAGCAACTCATCATCATTGGCCATTGACGATCTCAACCCATTCGATCCGCTTGCCTGGTCTCTCGGAGAGGCGGGGCTTTACTACATTGATCGGCAAGCGAATGGTGACGCGCTCATAAAATTTATGGCGTACAGCAATTCTGTACTTTCCGACATTGCAGTGATCGAGGGCGCGGCGCCTTTTCATCATATGAGTTTGAATGTTTTTGAAACCACTAATCAAGTCAAGTTTCTCTATTCCAAAACTGACGTCTTGGAAGCCGACATCATGATTGCAGAAATTAGTGGATAGCTGTCCCTACGAAAAACTCTATCCGCGTGTGTCATGAGGGAATCAGCGCATGATATTGCGCGATGCTGAGGGTGACCTGCTACAAAAAAATGGTGCCTAATGTTGGGGCTGGGCACCCCGCGTAAGCCGAACGCGATTAGACGATTTGCGCTGCAACACGCCAAGCTGATGGCGGAGTAAGGTATTTTCAGCTTCCAATGCCTTACGCAAACGAAAACGGCCACGCAGGAAAAGACCCAAAAGCGGCAAGATATCGCCCATGGCCTATAGCGAACATGAGTCGCAGATCGTTGCGAATCCTGCCGGATAGGGTTTTTGGTAGGGACAAGGGACAACGTAAGAATCTAGTTTCTGGTAGGGACGATGGCGCCAATAGATTCCACAAAACAACTGCATTGAATGTTGTAGAACATTCATGAAATTAACATTCTTAACCATATAGCTACTTAAATTTGCATAGATACATGGAACAATTTTTTTGGAATCGCGCCGCCATCAATAGGAGGCAAAAAAGCGTTTGGAAACAAGAAAATGTCTATGATAAATACAAAAAGCGATCACAACAGATTGATACCCCTGCTTCTCGCCACAGGAGTGTTAACGGGGGCGGTCATTTTGTGGACCGTTTGGGCCAGTTGGAGCTCTATTAACATCACCAGCGATATTGTTGCTCGTGCCGCAGCCTTTGAACGTGTTGCCGGTGAAATCACTTATCTTGATGAGGTTTTGACGAATTCGACGCGACTCGCGGCGAGCACGGGCGATTTGCATTGGGTGCGACGCTACAATGAACATGCCGATCACCTTGATGCCGCTATTGAGCGTGCGTTTTCGATGGCGCAACACTTCCATGCGGCAAATGCAATTGCGCAAACTCGTGACGCCAATGAGATATTGGTGGCGACGGAGAATAAAGCCATTTTATTGGTCCGCGATGGGCGTCATAAAGACGCGTCTGATTTGTTGGTAACTCCATCCTATAAAATGCAAAAAATGCTTTACGCTGAAGGCATGCAGGTCTTTATCAATAAACTGAATGACGAAATCACCGCAACCAATAACGCGGCCGCTCGTCGCGTGAGTATATCTCTCGGAATGGGGTTATTTTCTCTTTTTGTAGTTATTTCGCTTTGGGCGGCTATCGTGCGGTTATTGTACCGCCAGCAACATAAACTGACGAAATTAAATATCGATCTTGATGCGGCAAATTCTGCAAAGTCCGATTTTCTGGCGACAATGAGTCATGAAATTCGTACGCCCTTAAACGGCGTGCTCGGTATGTTAGGGTTGTTGCAGAATACCAGCTTAGACGATGAACAAGCTAAACAAATCAGAATGGCATACAATTCTGCGACTAGTCTGCTGACTATCATCAATGATATTCTCGATTTTTCCAAACTCGAAGAAGGCAAAATGGAGTTGGAGCAGACGAGCTTCAGCGTCCATCAGATGGTTGATGAGATTGTATCGTTGATGTCAACCGGCTGCCATGAGAAGGGCCTCAACATCCATGCAAAAATCGACAAATCTATGCCAGCATGGTTTAGTGCTGATGCTGGCCGTTTGCGTCAAATCCTGTATAATCTTGTTGGTAATGCTATCAAATTCACCGATGAAGGCCAGATTGAAATTACCGCATCACATCGGGTGATTTCGAGTGAAGAAGTCGATTTGTTAATCTCCGTTTCCGACACGGGCATTGGCATTAAAGATAATGTGCAAAGCAAACTCTTTGAACGTTTTTCGCAGGCCGACAACTCCATCGCACGTAAATTCGGCGGCACCGGGCTGGGGCTTGCGATATCACAACACCTTGCAATAGCGATGGGTGGCGGCATAGAGGTCGAAAGCCAGCCAGGATTTGGCAGCATATTTACGGTTCGTATACGGTGCTGCCTTTCCGAATCGCCGTCTGAATTAGACATCAAGAGCGAACATATCGTTACCGAAAAATCATTGCGGGTTTTAATTGTTGATGACAATCACATTAATCAGTATTTTGTCTCTAACCTGCTGGACAAATTCGGCCACGCTTTTGAGACGGCATCGAACGGAAAAGAAGCTATTAGTGCATGGAAGAAGCGACCGTTCGATGTTATCCTGATGGATGTTCAAATGCCGGAGATGGATGGCGTGACGGCGACGCGCCATATCAGGCAGAGCGGGTTAGCGAATGCAGACATTCCGATTGTCGCCCTCACGGCGAACGCCTTGGTGGGCGATCGTGAAAAATATCTTGCGGCCGGAATGAATGAGTATGTCAGAAAGCCGATAGACCCTAAGAAATTGCATAATGTATTGGCGCGAATCGCGAATACGACCACTACCAGCATCGTAAACAACTCATCTCCGGTTGATAACGTCGCATCCCTTCCTCTGTTTGATGAAGATCGGTTATCAAGTTTGGGCTCCTTGATTGGTGAAGAAACATTGCAGCAGATTTTGGAAGACAGTCTCGATGAAGCGGTCTCCTTGCTCAGAAGTATCCACTCCGCGATTGACGACAATGATTTAAGTGCCGCCAAAAAATCCGCCCATGGGTTGAAGGGTATTGTCAGCAATGTCGGAGCGGAGCGCGTTAGCGGTTTTGCCAGTGAGTTGGAGCTTGAAGCCAAAACGATCGAGCAAGCAAAATCGATGGCGGGTCAGCTGGATACTGCGCTTACGCAAACATGTAAGGCGCGCAAATCATCGGATATTTGTTTTCAATAGTACGCTGGCTGTTGTCCCTATCATAAACTCGATTCATGCGGTTCTTGTGAAATAATCACAATCGAGCAATGCTGATCGCTTGCTCGATTGGCTTCAATCATTGCGCACCTTATTTATGGATTTGCTCAGCCACACGCAGCGCTCATGGCTGAGAACACTGCCCTGCGTCAGCAGCTAATCGTCTTGCGCAGGCGAGCACCAAATCACCTGGCTTTGACCCGCACCGATCGATTGTTGTTGGCAGCGCTCTATCGAGTTTTCCCCGTGATTTTATACTATCGAATAATTAGCTGAAACCTCCAAGTCAGCGCACATCACGAGCGGTCATTCGCAATTTTACGCGCTAAGTGTTTATTGAATGCCGGGCGTCCAATAAATATCACGCCCGCCAATTGTAGCCCTTAGAAAATCGCGCCACCAAAAAATCGACAAAGGCGCGGATCTTTGGCGATGTATAGGGGCCGGGCGCATACATGGCGTAAAGCGGCGTATCTTCCGGTTTTGGTGTGAAGCCTTTCAAAACTTCTACGAGCCGGCCGTCGGCGATCGCTTCGCCCACCAACCACTCCGGCGTCAGGACGACGCCGAGCCCGGCGCAGGCGCCTGCAACGAGTGTTTCGCCGTCATTTGCATAATAAGGACCGGATACTTGAACATTAAAGTCGTTTTTTCCTTTCCGAAATCGCCACAGGCTGCTCCCTGCATGAGTGCGATAAGAAAGACATGCATGGTTTTTTAGATCGGTCGGATTTCTTGGTTTCGAGGCGCGATCAAGATAAGCGGGACTGGCGCAAACCAGCCGTCTGGCTGCCCCAAGCTTTCGCGCGATTAAACTCGAATCTTCAAGCCGCCCTATACGAATGGCCACGTCGAGACCGTCTTCAATCATATCCACAAGGCGGTCTGAAACCTGAACAACAGCGCGTACTTTCGGATACCGCATTTGGAATGCCGCTATGGCAGGCGCAATATGCAAGCGCGCGACGCTTGCCGAGACCGTAATCCGCAACGTTCCGCTTGGGTCTGCCCGTATTTCCGTGACCGACAGATTGGCTTCTTCAACCGCCTGAACGATCTGGCGAGATCGCTCATAATAGGCCTCGCCAGCCTCCGTCAGACTCAAACTTCGCGTGGTTCTCTGCAGAAGCCTTACGCCGAGAAAGTCTTCCAATTCGCTGATGCGGCGTGAAATGGAGGGCGGCGCCAGCCCCAACGCGCGACCGGCGGCCGAAAGCGCGCCGGTTTCAACAACCTTCACGAAGACCTGCATCGCGGCGAGTTTGTCCATTTTCTATTATTCCGATTTTTCGAATAATATATTCTAATTTTTACGTATTATCAAAATTATAATTCATCCGCATATTGGCCGCGAAGACATCAGGCAAAGCCTCGGGCTCGTAAAGGGCTGACCCATTCGGCGAGGCTTTTAATCAACGGGTAGTCCCCGCAAGGAGCAATAAAATGAGCGATTCATCTACAGATTTACGAGAATACGACGCCATTGCGCGCGCCGTACATTATTACATCGACGGTGCTATTTCCGGCAAAGGCGACGACATGAAGCCCGCTTTCCACGCGGCCGCGACGATCTTCGGTTATGCCGGTGACGAATTCGCGTTCCCCGGGCCCATTCAGGGACTCTTTGACTGGAATGACAACAACGGCGCGGCAACGCATTTGCAAGCGCGGATCGCCAGCATCGACCTCATTGAAACCGTCGCGACCGTACGGCTTGAACTCGATAACTGGAACGGCGCTCGGTACACAGACTTATTCACGCTGCTCAAGGTCGACGGTGAATGGAAGATCATGAACAAGGTATTCCATCTGCATTCATAACGCCGCATTCAGTCTAATTCGACAAAAACCGAAAGGATCAGACCATGACCCGTCTGTTCGACCCTATCCGTATAGGCCGCCTCGACCTACCAAACCGAATATTCATGGCCCCGCTAACGCGCGGCCGCACAGGCGCCGCGGGTGTTCCCGGACCGCTCGTTGCGAAATATTACGCCCAACGCGCAGGTGCGGGGCTGCTTATTTCAGAGGCCACCGCCATCAATGCGCAGGGCCGCGGCTGGCGCAACGCGCCAGGCATTTATAATGACACTCAGGTCGCTGGGTGGCGGGATGTCGCCGAGGCCGTCCACGCCCAAGGCGGACGCATGTTCATGCAGATCTGGCATATGGGCCGCACTGTCCTGCCGGAATATGCAAATGGCGAACGCCCGATCGCGCCGTCCGAGGTTAAGGCCGAAGGCGGCATGCTTGACCAAGACGGCAACCGGCGCCCGTTCGTCATGCCCCGCACTATTACCATCCCGGAAATCAAAGCGACCGTTGCCGGCTTTGCGAAAGCTGCGGAACGCGCCGTCGAGGCGGGCATGGATGGTGTTGAGATCCACGGCGCCAATAATTTTCTCGTGGATTCATTTCTGCGTGATGGGACCAATCGGCGCAATGATGATTATGGCGGACCGATTGAGAACCGCGCACGGTTCCTGATCGAAGTCGTCGATGCCGTTGCCCGCACGATTGGGGCCGATCGGGTCGGCGTGCGCCTGTCGCCCACCAACAGCTATTTCGGGATCAGCGATTCCGAGCCGCATGTGACTTTCCCTGACGTAGCGGCGTTGCTCAATCGTTTTGATCTCGCCTATCTCCATATTCTCGAATCCAAACCGGAAAACGGCATAGCGCCGGTCGCGCCGCTCATCCGCGACGCCTATAATGGGACCCTCATTAATAATGGCGGCTACGATCAGGAGAGCGGCAGCGAGGCACTCGCCGCTGGCGAGGCCGACGCCATCGCGTTTGGAACCGCGTTTATTGCCAACCCGGATCTGGTGAACCGGTTCAGAAACCGCCTGCCATTGGCCGCGCCCGATCCAGACACATTCTATACAGCGGGCCCAGTGGGTTACACGGACTATCCGTTCGCCAAGTCAGCAGCATGATCTCATTGCGATCGCAATTCCAAGCTGAGTCAAGGCTCTTGGCGGATGCGTGCCGCATAAACGACTATTTAGGAGAATGCAGTGATCCGAATTTTCAAGAAAAACTGTTTCATCTTCATTGAAGTAATTTTTGGTTTTGTAGCCGACCCCTGCCGAACCATCAATGATAAGCCTTCTTCATCCTTACACGGAAACTGTGTTTATATGCTGCATTTAATCGCACAATTCTTGTGAAGAAGGATGCCACTGCATGGCAATAGCTGCCACAGCGTAGCATCTTTAAATTGTAATGCGCTTAGTTGAAAACACACAGATGGAAAATGGAAATGGCTGATTTACATCTCAGTGCCTCAGAACGGTTGGCGTTAGAATTTTTTAGCCGGGTTTGGACACCGCCTAATGACTTGATGCCATTGACGAGTTATTGACCGAAGATTATGTGATCACGTCGGGCGGCGAGGGCATTACCGGTCGTAAAGCCTTCAAAGCCTGGGTCAAAGACTTCCAAACTCATTTGTTGGAGGCAAGAACGGAAAGCCTGGAAATCTTCTCCAACGCCGCCGGTGATCGAGTGGTCTCTCGCTGGGTATGTTCAGGTAAGAACAACGGGATGTTGGGCCAGCCCGGGCACAATGAGATGATTTCCTTCACCGGGCCATCTGGGCTGTGCGGGATGGAAGATTAGCGCGCTGCTGGTTGGAACGTGCCGCTTGGGAATTGTATCAGGAATTGCGTGGAAGAGAGTAGAAAACCAGATGGTTCGAAGCGCTCTCATTTTTGAGGTATTGTCCGTTATGATGGCTGTCGCTACCAAAAATTCAATCCACTAGGATTCGCATCGCAAAGCGACTTGTGTTCGCAATACTGTGTGTGGAATTTCTTTCATCTTTTTTGTTCTATTCCTGCGTGATATATTTCGATCACGTAACTCCTTGGAAGCAGAAATCACATTGCTTCGCCATCAACATAGCGTATTGCAACGCACATCGTCTAATCGGTTTCGTCTCATGCAGAGCGACCGGGTTATCTTCATGTTACTCTATAGACTCGCTCCAAATGTGCTGAGCGGTATCCAGACTGTGCAGGCTGAAACACGGTCATCCGCTGGCGCCGTATTGTCTTGCCCCCATATAACTGAGCCACAAAATTCGTGATATTCTGTGAATATTGAAGCGCATTCTTGTTGACGTGCGAGCGCTGGTCAGGACGCGGGCCAGTTAGTTGAATTCCGGCGCGTCAAATCCATGGCTGAATTGAACCGCTAGCATGGATTACCGGTTTGCGGGGGCTAGCCAGACCCTATTGCTATCAGTTAGGTTTGGTAATGAATTGAGGGCGTTCAACTCCACCGATTTTTAAGGGAGGAGATATGAGTTCCGGGTTATTCACAACGAGTAATTTGCTCATCGGCGCGGGCGCGCTTGCGGTCGCGGCTGTCGGCGGCGGCGTATTATATACGTCAATCAAAAAACCTCTGCCCGATGAAAAGGCGATACTCGCTGATGCAGCCTTCGCGAAAGTCGATGCGGATTCGAAGAACGCAGACGGAGTGTCAGGTGAGGACGCCCTTGCCGAAATCGCTGCACGCAATTCTAAGTGTCCGGAAGACTTGGCTGAGATTGCGGCAAATCAAGGGTGGTTTGAAGTCTGTGGAACCGGTCGTCCACCAGCTGCAGCCAATCTACTTGATGGCGTCTGGGAGGTAGATTCGCCGGGCAATCCGAAGATTGATGATCTGATTATTTATATCAACAATCAATATGGACTTTTGCATCGGGGCGATCCTAACCAGCCCTCTCCCGCGCGCGGCGTTTGGCGGCTGAAGGACGCCGCGCAATTTGCGTCAACCACATTCTCGGTTCCCATTACAGTTGGAGAGGACGGTGTTGTTGCGTCGCGTCTTGGACAATTTGATTATTGTAATTGCGGGCAGCTCAAATGGCGGGTCAGGCAGACATCGGACCCCAAAATGATGATCGGCGAATGGCGATATGATGATGAGCAAGGTGTTTCTGTATGGCGGAAGCGATTAACAAAGGCCGTCATTCGCAACTTGGCGATCGATAAGGCCTTCAGAACTGAACAAGGCGAGTGGAGTTCTGATCAATTTGGGTACAGATCACGCGCGGGACGACTTGAGCGAGATCATCCCGTTACCTGCTGTGACGGAGTTTGGGTTACTATCCTTGGCGAAAATTTTGCGGGAAACCACAATCTTTGGATCGACCCGGCAACGCGTGTGGAGCTCTGGGAAGCCACCTGGCTGTGCAAAAACGGCGAGACGGTCGGTGAAAGCCGTTGGGACCAGTGCGGCGTCGGCTCCAACCCCGGCTCCACTGTAGCTGGCATTAAGATCAGGTTGAAACTAAGGGACGGTATGAAGCCGGGACCCATCACTCTGTGGGTCGCCGGCCAGCCCATCCAGATCAGTGTGACGCTTCATGGCTATCCGCAAGAAAAAACGGAAAAGCCTGAACTGGTGACCCTGCAAGCCTATGATGTTGAAAATAACAAACTACCGTCTTTTACTGAAGGTGATCCATTTATTCTCGAAGCAGTGT
The DNA here is from genome assembly GCA_021776415.1 of Hyphococcus sp. Taxonomy (GTDB): domain Bacteria; phylum Pseudomonadota; class Alphaproteobacteria; order Caulobacterales; family Parvularculaceae; genus Hyphococcus. The sequence continues at coordinate 34,441 of JAJFFY010000056.1, read as the reverse complement.
TTGAAGGCCAGCACCCCGACCCTTGGGTCAATGTCGACCTCCCGCTGAAGATGCGTGCGGCGGTAGCGAACGCCCGGGATCCAAAAGCCGATTGGGGCGGTCAGCCTCAAATCAGGTCCGTCACGCTTCGGCGGATGGAGGACGGCAAAACCTTCCGCAGCGGACAATTGGCAATTCAGTCGGCGGAGGCCGCCGACGAGTAACGCGATGGGGACAAAATGCATCAAGCGATTTACAATGCTGTAGTTTTTCGGCGCGTTGCGATGCCAGTTATGTTTGTGATCGCGTTCGTGATGATTTTGCTGTCTCCCCTTGCGCTGGCGCAGGTGGATGATCCGCCGGATACACCTCAACCGCCAGCGGAATTGAAAGCAGCGCAAGAACCCGCTGCGGCGTTCGGCGTCGAATTCGCCGGTCGCTGGGGCGTCTTTATGCCGTCACGCGGGCTTGATGAAGCGCACCGGTCCGGGTTTGCCGACGTTAACGAGGCTGGCGGCGTTACGCTAACGCTTGACGGACCGGAGGGTGAGCAACGTTTTCAATCCATTGAAATTGAGATGCAGCCCGTCGAAAACGCCAATCAGGGCGCGCCTGCGCTACCTGCCATAGACGCGGCGCTGAAAAAGCAATTCACGTTACATTTTATACGCGCTTCCGTAAGGGAGAATGAAAACCAAGCCGAGGCGTTCATTGGGCCGGCTGAGTTTATTGAAATCCCGCAAAATCCTCCTGAAATTGAGTTCAAGCTACAGGGCGCCGCTGCCGCGGACCGCGACGCTGATTTGCGCCTGCCGATCAACTGGCTTGACGACAAGACGGACCGCCTGCGCATTCGCTTCGGCGCCGCTGAAAATGTGTTTCGTCGTGAAGGCGTGTGGGATAACGATGAAACTGAAGATATTGAAAGCGCCGGCCAAACCATATGGAGGCGCGCTGTTGCGCGTATCGATGATATTGTCGTTGTCGATAACCAGGCGGTTCAAAACTATCCATTCAAGATTGATCATTCGGATGCAAATAATGGCGGTTCTAAAACGCGCCGATTGATCGTTATCGGTGAAAATCTTCGTGATCTGACGAAATTCGGGGCCGCCATCCGATCCGAAACGAACAAAGTTGAGTACGCGATGGGTGCGCAGAGCCTTTCGCAATTTGATCCTGAGCTCATGCTGGCGCGCGCCATGACGGATGGAGCGCTAGCCTATGCAAAGTCAATGAAGCAGCCCAATCCTCGTCTAATTGCCAAGCTTGAGGCAAGGCGCGAGGGATTGCTCTCGCCTGAAAACCTTCTTGTGCTTTACGCCACGCTGAAACCGGACGTAATGCCGGGGTTCAAGCGCATTACTATTGACGATGCGCGCGGTTCATGGCCGCTCCTGTTCGCCAATCAGGATGCGACACTGCAATTTTCGCGTTATAATGATCAAGTACGCACAGAATCGGCGCCGGTTTTCTATCCAGGCGACATCGGCGCGGTCGATGTCGTCTTGAAAGCGGATATTCCTTTCGACAGCATTGGCGTCCAACTGCTTCACAGATCGATTACGGCTGAGGAAGAAGACGCCAAAGAGGTGGCCGTCCTGCTGGCTAAACGGTTGAAAGATTCGGGCGCAACCGATGAGCTGATATTTCGCACCGAACCCGTTCACTTCAGAGGCTTTGAAAATCAGCTGCGCCGCCCTCCAGCAAATGATGATGCGTTTATCCTCAATGTGCTCAAAGGCGATAAGATCGGTGCGCGGCTTCTCGATCCGTCAAAACTGAAACCACAGCCGCCGGTCGTCATCGCTGAAATCTATCTCGAACCAAATGAGCTCGGCGAGTTATGGAAAAGCGCGCTCCAAAGCGTTGCCAAATGCGATGGCGATACATTTGGTGGAGATCCGCTCTACGCCTTTGAGAAGTCAACGCGGTTTTCAGAATTCTCTATTGGCGAACTGGTGAAATACGTCTCCCCGTTGGCCTTGATTTATTCCAAAGCAATGGACGCCCAGGAATCGCCGGTCGATTTCAATCCATCGGTTGATGTTTATAAGGGCGATCACGCGGCGACGCTGCTAATTCGCGACGAGCTGGTCAAGATGATGGCGTCCCGGGAAATTCTTCTCCCAATTACGGCCCTTGCGGATAACAAAAACGGCGAAATTCAGGCCTTGCGCGAGCGGGCGATCGTGAACGGGCCGGAAACCGAACCGCTGATTTTTCACGGCTCTGCGATCTGGCTCCGCAAACCGTTTTGGCGGCAACCGACATTCTCCAAGGCGATGAAAGCATTGTTCACGTCGGGGGGCGCTACTACGACCATGGACAATGGTCCACGCTCTGTCGTTACGCTCATTGATTCTCTTAACATTAACGGGTTGATGGCGCGATTTGATGTTCCCTATGCGGAAGCGGAAGCATGGGCGATCAAGGCCACGCAATCTGCGGCAAAACGACAGCTCACCGATCTGAACAAAGCCATCGGTCGGGCAGATCAGGTGAAAGTTTGCGATGTCGAGGAATTGCTGGTGGTCGCGGGCCAGGAAGCGGGCCCGGTCGTAAGTCGCATCGTACCGCGGCTGGTGGAAAAAGTAAGTTATCCAGGCTCTCCCCCTACGGAATATTGGCAGCCCGACAAAATAGCGCGGTTTTATGTTGAACGGGTGCATCTCGCCGGCGCCGCGGTGCGCGCCCTCGATCAATATGGCGCTATCGACGATGGTTATAAGGCAATGGCGATCGCTGTTGCGACCGCCGGCGCAGCATTTGCGGCGACAGCCGGGCTGTCCGGAGGCGCAGCGATTGGCGCTGGGCTTCTGATTGGCGGGGATGTCGCTGATATGGCGTATTTTGGCGCCAAAGGTTTGGATCGTGCGATCGAGTCCCAGGATTTTTATGACTTCGCCCATGGCGCTTCACTTGTGCTTGGAGACGAAATTCTCATCGAAGCGGAGGCGCAGCGCGAAAGCGTAGAGATGGCGCTGCTCGGATTGATTGCGCCGGGCGTCGGCGCTGGCCTCGGTGTTAAAGAATTCCGCCACTTCAGGAATATCAATAAAGGCAAGGCGCTATTTAAGGCTGAAGGTGCTGGCATTCTTGATGACTTGACCAGTTTGGACGAAACACAGCGCACACAGATGGCCGCTTATTATCTGGATCTGGAGAAAACGGCGAAAGACGGTATCGACGCCCTAAGTGAGCCAGATCGCGCCGCTTACGGAGCATTCAGGAAGTACTTTGATGACGCGGCGTCAGCACCACATGTCGGTAGCGACGTTGTGCAGCCGGGAACACACCCCCTGCCGAAATTTATACCACCAGGTGATGAGCCAACAACCAGCGTGCTGCCGAGCTTTATCCCGCCCGGCGACGAACCCGCGACGAGCTTGTTGCCGCCGCCTGAATTTTATCAGGGCAGCACGCCGCTTGAGTCATTAGAGCTGCCGCCCTCGGGAGACGTGATTCTTCCGCCGGCGATTGGGCCGCCAGGAACGATTGTCACGGGATCGCCTGAAGACATTGCAGCTCGATTCCAGGAGCAAATTTCCCGAAATGCGGGTCTTTGGCATTCAGGCATTCGGGGCGAACAACACATGGCTCCAGGCTACGCCAATGACGTCACGCGATTGACCGAGGATGGCGATAATTGGCTAATCGACGGCAATCGATATTCTCTTGGAGATCAACTTAATCCGGTTGGAGAAAAACCGGGATCGGGCGGCGGAAATTTTGCTGATGTGTACGATATGGTGGACGAGAGCGGCGAGCTTGCGCCTTATGTCGGTAAAAAATATGGCGAGCGTGACCCCTGGCTGCGGTTTGATGAAAATCATCCGCAGTGGGATGAACGGTTTGAAATAGAAACTGGTGCGATTCATCGGGATCCGTGGAGAGATGATGTTTTACGGGCGCGCGGACCGAGCCTGAGCCCGGACTATGCGCAGCATATTGAAATGGTGGACGACCTCGAATATGGCGCTGGCGCTCTGGAGAAAGCCGGCATCCCTCAGTTGGAAATAATCGGTGTAAATTATGCTGGCGATGCTCCAATTATTATCCAGCGGCGCCTTGGGTATAATTTGCCGGAAGGAATTGTCGCAGAAACGGCGCCCGGTGAAATAAAGAAGCGACTTGGCGCAACGAATTGGCGCGACAGCAAGCTTAAGCCCTACCGAAAAGGGTATCTCGATATGCGCAGAAACATGGCCGATGCGAATATCGGTTGGGAAGACGGCCATGAGGGAAATTTCTTCTATCAGACAACGGACAAGGGGGGCGTGCAGGCTGCGATTCTAGATACGGACCGAATTGGCTTTGTTGATGAATTTAGGCAAGGCCGGCAGCCTGGGCAGTGGACCGATATTATGGCCAAGGAATGGTCAAACAGGGTCGGCCGCGAAATAAATACAACTGACCCGCACGAAATTACAGTTGCGAGCCTGCTGCACAAGGGCTTTATCAACGTCGATGAGAACGGACGCATCGTCAGCGGCCGATATCCAGTGGAAGATGTACGTAATGCGTTTCCAGAATTGGATGAAATGATGGCGCGTCCGAAAGAGTAGGTTTTTCCAGGCAAGAACTTTCATTGCCCATGCGGGCAACTGCTAATCTTCGGCGCGTGTTAGAAGGCGCAGCCCCTTCCAGAGTAATGTCATAGTGCGCGGTTGGGTCAATAGGAGCGGGTCACCTTCCCAAAAAACGGATCGTTACCATGTTGCGTTGTAGCGCGGCAATTGAAAATCAACTTCAATCCGGTTGTGGTTACCGAAAATTCTATCCGGATGGATTCGCAGCGTAGAGCGACTCATATTCGCTATAGGCCATGGGCGATATCTTGCGGCTTTAGGTTTTTTCCTACGCGACCGTTTTCGATCGCGTAAGGCATTGGAGGCTGTAAACATCTTACTCCGCCATCAGCTTGGCGTATTGCAGCGCAAATCGCCTGGTCGCGTTCGGCTTACTCGTTTTGACCGCCTTATCTTCACCTTACTTTACAAATTCTATCCTGAAGCTTTGAATACGATGCCAGCGGATGATCGTCTCAGGTCGTAGAATATGGATAACGTTCAAAATCACGGGGAAAACTCGATAGAGCGCTGCCAACAACAATCGATCGGTGCGGGTCAAAACCAGGTGATTTGGTGCTCGACTGCGCAAGACGATTAGCTGCTGACGCAGGGCAGTGTTCTCAGCCATGAGCGCTGCGTGTGGCTGAGCAAATCCATAAATAAGATGCGCAATGATTGAAGCTAATCGAGCATGCGATCAGCATTGCGCGACTGTGATTATTTCACAAGAACCGCATGAATCGAGTTTATGATAGGGACAACATCATGAGTACGCTAGAATCTAATAAATGATAGGGACGTTTCAAACCGATCTAATGGCAGTTGCAGCGCAATACGTACTATAGCTCTAAGCAATTGAACTGCCGCAAAACCGTCTAGCGTGACGTCACGATTGGGATCGTTATCGATTTAACTCTTAGGAGAAACCAATCAATCTCCAGCACGGATTATTTGGGCTAAGAAAATTCCAATTTTTCGACGAGGGTAATAATTATAGCACAGGGCGAGCTTTTTCCTGAGCCTGACAAACTAATTTCTAGTCAGCAATGTCAAACCCCTGCTCTCGCAGGCCCTTGACAACGATCTTCCGCATACGTGCGATATCAGCATCATAGCGAGCCTTGAGGCCTTCGAATTCCGGCATTTCGCGTAAGGGCGCCGTGATCGGATCGACCTCGAAATACCAGCGCCGCCAGCCTTTATCGATGGCGCGTTCGAGCGACGCGAAGGCTTCTTCTTTGCGCCCCATGATTGTCAGCGCGCGGGCATATTCATATTCATAATTTGGGAGGGCGATGCCTTGCGCCAACATGTCCTCAAGCAGCCGCACATATTCTGTCATCCAGGTATCTGCGTTGTCAGCGCCCGTCTGATAAAGCGCATAGGCATAGGATGTTTCGATCCAGGGGCCGCTGCCTGCCGCCCCGGACGGTAAGTCTGGCGGTTCGGGTTCAAGGTCAAATTGTGTTGTTTGTTGAGACAGCGCGATGATCTTTTTGTAATCGGCAGTGAAAAGATAGGCAAAAGCCAGACCCCGATGGATATCAAACAAGCGATAGCGCCATTCCGGCTGGCGCAACTCTTTAAATTTTTCTGGGTCAGATCGTATCGCCCATTCCGCCTCTAAATAATCGATGGCTTCGTTATAGCGTCCTTCCCGGATCAGAAATATGTCTTCATATTGATCGCGCAGGCGCAGATGCGCCATTTCAGGGATGCCAAGCGTCGCATAAGACGCGCCAAGACCCCACATCATGCCAAACCCTTGGTCAAAGACATTCCAATTGGTTACTGGGTTTGGCGGAATTTTAGCGCCGCTCCGTTCGAATTCGACTAGGTTTTCAAACTTGCCATATTCCGCATAAGCCAATGACAATACCGTTAAAGCGTGGCCAGCGTTCGCCAAAGGTACTGACCCATTCATGAAGCGATCGAGATTTTCGAAATCCCCGAAATAAAAGTAGAGGGAAAATATCCAATCCGCAATATCCGTGTTGAGCGGGTCCAGCCGATAGGCACGCTCTGCTTCTTCAAAACCCTCACGAAATTTCCTCTTATCAATCAACCCTTTTGACCTGAGGTCGCGGGCTTTGGCATGGTTGGGATTAATGCGCAGGGCCTCATCCACATGCGTCAAAAGATCTTGCATAAATGACTGATAGCTCGAGTAGCGTGATGAGTGAAACCGATAGCTCACAAGGGTTTCCGCGAGATCGGGTCCAAGCGCCAGCGCCTTTTCAATCTCGGCGTCAACGCGCTCTTCCGTGACTTCGGCCGGAAGTGGGAATTTGAAATCCGGCATAGTGGATGCACTACCGGAGTTGTGAACCCAGCCGATCCAAGCCATCGCTTCTGCCCGGCTGGCATAAGCCAGAGCGAAGTCGGGCGCAATGTCGATCGCCTGGGTTAATAATTCATAAGCCGGGGGCAGGACTTGCCATCGCGGTCCGGGGGAGCCCGCCGCGAACAGATCGTCTAAAAGCGCTTGCGCCTGTAAATACATATCATAGGCTTCGTATGGGACATCGATCCGTTTTGTTGGCGCGATGCTTGCTTCGGAAAGGTCGAAATTTTCCGTCATGATACCGACGATTTCCGCGGCAACAGCGTCTTGAATGGCGAAGAGATTAATAGGCTCACCCTCGAACTTTTGCGACCAGACCACCCGGTTTGATCGCGCATCGACAAGCTGAGCGGTGACGCGGATGCGATCGCCAAGCTTTTGCACGCTTCCGTCGACGATGGCCGCCACCCCCAGTCGCCGGGCGACATCTTGAGTATCGCGATCCTCTTCGCGGAACTGGAAGGACGACGATTGCGCCGTAACATGAAGATCGCGAACTTGCGCAAGGGCGTTCAAAATCTCGCCCGCGACGCCGTCGGAAAAATATACTTGCTCCGGATCAGAGGACAAGTTTTTGAACGGCAGCACCGCCACTGATTGTGGCAAGATATCAGTAGCCTCAACCGCAATAGGGGATGGCGCAATGGGCGTTTGTCGCCAAAAGACAACCCCAACAACGATAACTAGCAAGGCAACGATAGTAGCTATAGTTCGCCAATGAATGTTTTGCCGCGACAGTCGACGCAACGCGATGGCGACAGCGCGCGCCGGTGGTGGGTGCACCCCGCCGAATTCAGACTCAGTGCTTTGCGGACCAGATTGTTCGTCAGGGTTGACACGCAGCTTGAGGGACAAAACGAGCTTATCGAACGCCTCTGTACAAATGGCCTCATTCGAGCTTGAAAAATCCAGCGAATTGAACTGGCGAAAACCCATGGGCGGTTTATTGCCGTCGAGCGTGATGGCGACGAGTTTATTTTGGTCGCGGGCAAGAGATGCTTCATCCCTCACCCAGGGCGAGTCGTTTCCCGACGCTGACCACGCGACAATGACGGCTTTGGTGGCCGATAACTCCCGCTCAATCTTCTTTGAGAATTCGACGCCCCCGGTAAGACTCCGGTCCCACCATAAGGAAAAACCGACAGCCTCAAGCGCAGCGGCAAGCGCCGCAATCTGCTGGCGGTCTGGTCTCGCATATGAGATGAAGACGTCAGCCATGGCGGACCCGAATTCTTCGCTCCTCGTTTCTTACCATAGATCTGCACGCCGTACAGCTTGCTGCAAATAACCGTTGAGGACGCGCCTATTTCCGGCACAATCGTGGTTTTCTACGCCTTACATTTTCAATTAATGTAGCATATTTCCTCTCGAACACGTCCGTATCACCATCACTTAAAAATGGGCGGACGCGGCGAAGAATACTTGCCGTCCGAATGGCGTATAGGTTGACGGAAAAGTGTTGGCCTGCTCGCTCACGCCGAGTATCGGCACGTCTTTACCGGTGATGTTTTTAACGCCGACAGTCACGTCGAGGTTTTCGTTGATAGCATATTGCGTAGTCACATCGATATAGTTGGTGAAGGGGATATTATCAGAGAGATCGCCAACAAAGCTGCTGGTAAAGGCGCCAGCAGTGGACCCGCCAATGGCGCGCCAGCGTAAGCTGGTGGTAAGTGGGCTTTGAACGTAGCTGACCTGCATAGTGTGCTTGTATTCAGGCGTTGGTTCACCGCATATAAAGCCGTAATTGCCAGCACAGCTCACTGCTGCTGAACCCGCTGTAAGCTTTATGTCGCTCTTGAACAAATATGCGCCATAGTACTGCGCTGTGATCGAACCGGTCATGATGTCGAACTGATAGGTCGCGTTGAGGTCTATACCGCGCTCATCAATGCTGGCCGCATTGACCGAACTAAACGCAGGAAGACTCGCCGCCGCGTCGCCCAGATCACCGGTAACCGGATTGCGAATAGTGCTGATAATCGCACACTGACTAGCTATATTACTTAAGTGACATTCATTAAGAGAAATCTGCAATGGAACAAAGATGATTCCACCCAGGATCGAGATGTCATAATAATCGACTTGCAGTGATAGGCCATCAATCGCTTCAGGCCGCCAGACCATGCCGATGGTCAGCGTGTTCGCAGTTTCCTGAACAAGGTTCGGGTTGCCGCCACTAGTACCCCTGATAATGTTATTCGACTGGAAGCTTGTGCCTATATCGGTGATGGGAACGCCCGTCGCCGTGCAGGTTGAGATGATCGTAGCTGGCGTAAAACTGCCTAAGCCCGTCGAGCACGGATCCTTCGCGAAGGCGCCGTCTTCGATGACCGCTGTAAACAGCTCGCCGATATTCGGCGCCCGAACCGCACGTTGAAATTGCGCTCGAAAACGCACTTCCGGAATTGGCGACCAGTCGCCGCCAGCAGCAAAAGAGTGCACGCCGCCAACATTTGAAAGCGAATAACTGGAATATCGATAAGCACCGTTGATGGCAAAGCTATCAATGAATGTCATGCCTGTAATGACAGGAATCTGCACTTCGCTAAAAGCTTCATAGATGTCATAGCGGCCCCCGATCGGCAGGCTTGGGTCAAAGCCGAGCACACCGGGCCCCAGCACCGAGTCTGGCATCGAATTGGCGAACAGTTCGCGATATTCCAAGCCAACAACCAGAGCTATGCCCGTATCCGCCCATGGGGAGTGGATGTTGTCGAGATAGCCAGAAAGCGTACCGACCCACTGGGTCTGTTCGATCTCATCGTTTCGTGTGCCTGTGCGCATAATAAACGCCGCCGCCGTCGGTGAGACGCCACCCTGGCCACCGAAGATGTCGAGGTAAGGGGCTGTACATCCACTCACCGCAGCCGTCGGGCCGGTATCGCAAAGCACTGCCGCTTGAATAGCTGATCTCGACGCGTTGCCAGACTGGATTAGCGAGACCGTCGATCGCGAGAAGTTGAAGAACGTGTCATAAGACCATTGATCATTCAGATCGCCACGTAGACCAGCGAGGATCTGGAAGCCATTAGTAGTGCGTGAGGAATTTCGTGTGCCAAGCTCTTCTAAGCGTTTGTGGAAGCCAATATTGGCTGTCCCATCGCCATTGTTGGAGCCTGGGTCGCCAGCGATAATTGCCAACAACGTAGCTGGAATGGCGGGGTTGTCGAGGTTGATGACCACCGGAATGGCGCCCGTCGCCGTCGGCGCCAGCTGTCTGTCGACGACCGTGCGCGAGAACACCCCGCGCATATAGGCTTCGATGTGATCATTGACCTCATATGAAGACACCGCAGTGATATTATAGCGCTCTAGCGGTAATTGCAGATAGTTGTCAGGTGCGAAGTTATAAAGGTCCGTGACCCCGCTAGCGCCGCCGAAACGAAGGCCACGAATATCGCCAGCCGCGCCGGAACCGCCATTGTTCCAGAAGCCGAAGCATAAGTTCGCATTGCCGACACCGCAGAGCGGGTCAACGGTTGATGGATCAGCAATGTTGAAGTTCGTCGATGTAGCACCTACAAAACGAACCTGCGGGATGTTCGGCGAACCTCCTTCGATGAAGGCCGTGCCGCCTGGCCCCGGATCAAAGAATGTCAGCTGCGAGAATTCACGGGCGCCCTGCAATAGCGCTTCACGATTGGCATAGGATGCAAACACAACCACATTCCCACGACCCTCGGCGAAGTTGCCACCAGTCGTTAGCGCCACATTGGTCGTATTCGCGTCCCAACCTGCTGCAGAAAGCTCATGCGATACATCAATCTGAACGCCTTCGAAGTCTTTCTTTAAAATAAAGTTGACAACGCCAGCCACTGCATCCGATCCATAAACCGCTGACGCGCCGCCGGTGACAACCTCAATTCGTTCAAGCAGCGCTGAGGGAATGTTGTTGAGGTCAACGACAAAGTTCGGGCCGAGACCAACAAAGCGAGCGCCGTCAACAAGAACCAGTGTCCGGTTTTCGCCAAGTCCGCGCAGATCAACCTGCGCAGTGGCGTCGCCCGGATTGTTCGAGGTTCGGTCAAAGGATGGAACGAACTGTGGCAACGTGTTGAGAAATTGCTCCGTGTTGACTGTGTTGGTCAGCGTGAGCTGTTCAGAATTGACAGTGACAACAGGGCTTGGCGCATAGAGGTCTTCACGCTGAATGCGTGTGCCAGTGACGATAATTACATCATTGACATCACTGTACTGAGCAAAAGCCGGCAGTCCGGTTGCCAAAGCCGCCCCCGAAAGAATAGTAGTGCGTATGAGCCACTCAACAAAAAGCTTTCCTGACATGATGTTTATACCTCCCAGCTAAACACAATAGTCTTGACCCAGATGACTGGGCACTGGCTGTTTTTGTTTATCTGTACTGAGTGCTCAACTCATACCACATTTTGTAGTGTCAAATCAAATCGCATATTGTTCAATTCATCGTAATTTTACTCGATTTATCGCTGTCCCTACCAGAAACTAGATTCTGGTAGGGACACTATAAACGAACATTAGACATGGCTCTTTCCGGAAACGAACTTGCCCGTACATTTGTTGCGCTGCAAACATTTCAGGGCAATGAGTCTAGCTGATTCAAGATTGCGAACGTGAAATCTGCGATGAAAACTTCGAGGAAATCACCTGTCAACGCATTTTGAAGTAATCTTAAGGTTTTCTAAAGAAAAATTATGAATTTGTTCAAGACTTTACCGCGCTTGCGCAAATATTGTCACCATGCGCATTGGACGAGCCGGGCCCGTTTGGGAGAGAGACGCCTCGTTTCATGCGGTAGTCCGCCGGGACTGGCCAGAGGCAAGGTCGTGTCGAGAGAACGTCGCCTAGTTCCTACTGGATCAAGCCCGAAATGATGAGAGGGCTTTCAGGACTAGCGGCGATGATCGACTACTGAAAATGCGATTCTGTGCGTGGGTTCGATTTATGCGTGCAGTTTCGGCGAGACGAGCATGGGGTCATGAGTATGCGAATTGGAAAACCAAGCAACGTTGTTTCAGCCACCCTTGCTTCCATGGTTCCGATGTTTTTTGTCGGAGCTGCGCCGGCCTCAGCGGACTTTACCCGGCCGAGTCCGGCGTGCCCCGGTGCAATTGAGCTTATCGAGGGTACGTCTGATAATCCGAAAGGGCTACTTAGCGTTTTTATTCCCAGCGGCGGCACAGCAACATGCTTTTCAAAGCCGGTGTTTTTAAGTTTTCCGTTTAGTGTGATTACCGGGGATGGTTCCAACATCACATTCACAAATATCCTAGACGACTTTGCCGTCAACCTCACCGGCGACGGTCATCGCGTCATAAATAACGCCGAGCAATTCGGTGTGGAGATTACGGGAAACGGCGGGCACGTCATAAATAATGGCGGCGCCGATGTGCGCATTGAGGGCAGCGGCGCGGAAATAACCAACAAGGCCGATTTATCCGGGCTTATTGAAGGTAATGACACGACAGTCATAAATGAGGTCGGCGCGGTGATCAGTAATGGTTTTGAGATTACTGGCGATAGAACGAATGTTTTTAATGACGGCTCGATCGTCGATAGCGGCACCACCATCGGCGTCCTCCTTATGGGCGACGACGCGACCATCACCAATCGCGGATCGGGTACTATTACCGCTGATGATGAGGCGCTTGCCGCGGTCATAGTAGGTGCTCGCGGCAAAATTACCAATGAAGGGACAATCAGCGGCAAAGGGCTGGAAGCGGTCGCGGCGGGTATTGAGGGCGACGGCACGGAAGAAAAAAGAGCGGAAATCATCAATGACGGGATGCTTGATGTGGAGGGAACCGAATCTTCCGCTGCGTTCATTGAGGGCGACCACGGATTCATTCAAAACAACAGCATGATAAACGCCATGGGCGAAGAAACCGCCGGTATGTTTATCGAGGGCGATCACGGTGAGATCGAAAATTCCGGCATGCTCACAGTTGAGGGCAACCTTGCTGCTGGCGCTGCAATCGAAGGCGACGACGCCAAGCTGACCAACAATGCCGATATCGATATTGACGGCGACGTTGCTGTCGGTATGGGTGCGCTGGGCGCCCGCGCAACAGTAACGAATACCGGAAAAATAGAATCCGACGGTGAGAACGCTTTTGGCATGGGCGTGTTCGGGCTCGAGACGATGCTTGAGAATAAAGAGAACGCCGAAATCAACACCAATGGCGGCGGCTCCCACGGAATTTTCCTCGGGCTTGAAAATGCTGAAGAGCTTGCTGCGGGCGCCGCCATACCGCCCGGCGTCGCTCAAAAAGCGCAAGGCGAAATCACCAATGACGGCAGCATCACCACATTTGGCGTCGCTACTGTTCCGGGGCCGGGTGAAGATGAACCTGCCGGCGCCGATGGAATTCATGTTTTCGCTGACAATACAGTGATAAATAATAACGATACTGGCGCCATCACAACACTGGGCCGAAATTCCAGCGCCATCAAAGGCATTGGCGATGATATAATTGTTAATCAGGCGGGCGAGACCGAAACCCGCAATGCCAACAGCGATGCAATCAGCATTGAAGGGGATCGGGCAAAGGTCATCAACACGAAAAAGATTACAACCATGGCCGATAAATCGGCGGGAGTTTTTGTTGAGGGCGCCGACGCGACCATATTGAATGGTGATGACGGTGAAATAAACGACGCGGTGACTATCGAAACTGCAGGAGAAATGGCGCATGGCATTGCGCTTGGCCGTCAGTCTACGGAGGGAGAAAAGCCGCGCAGCAGTGGTGATGTGAAGAATTTCGGTAAGATCACAACCTCCGGCGATGAAGCGGACGGCATTCACTCTTTCGCCAATAATGGCGTTATTGAAAACCATAATGAAATCAAAACAACAGGCGATCGCGCGTCTGGCGTCAATCAGTTCGGCGATGATGTGTCGATTACAAATCTCGATGAAATCATGACTGAAGGCGACATGGCGCCGGGCATTCGCGCGCGCGGCCAAAACCTGACCATCACCAACGGTGCCGAAGAAGATGAAGTCGGCGACATGGCGATGATCACGACTAAAGGCGAGGGATCGCACGGTATTCTGGTTGCGCCGGAAAGCGGCTCTGAGACCAACCCTCAATTTGCCGTCCCGTCGCAAGCCGATATTACGAATTTAACCACGATCGAAACCGAGGGCGAAAAATCACATGGCGTTCTCGCTTTCATCGACGACAGTACTATTGAGAACAAAGGCGATATAAAAGTCACCGGTAAGGACTCGCGCGGCGTTTCCACATTCGGCGACATGGTCGTGATCAAAAACGAAGGGACCATTGAAGCAGGCACGCTGGAAATCGCGCAAGCCGAGATCGCCGCGCCTGATGTTGGTGATCCGCCGACGGGGAGAGTGGGGATCGACTTCAATAAGGAAACATCGGTCGAAAATACCGCAGACGGCCAGATTATGGCTTTCGGAGAAAATTCCGCGGGCGTGCGTGGGCGCGACGCAAACGATTCCTCGCTAAAAAATGACGGAACCATTATAGCATTTGGCAAGAACGCCCGTGGGGTGGATATTGAGGGTGATGCCGTCAGCGTCCAGAATGTTGAATTCAACCAGCAGAACGACGCCTTTGTTGAGGCGCTAATCACGGTTGAGGGCGAGAACGCCATAGGCGTCAGAACTTCCGGGGCCGGAGCGTTCGTCAGCAACCGCGTGACCGAAACGGAAGCCGGCGTGGAGACTGTTGGCGTAGAAGTGTTCGGTGACAATGCGATCGGCGTTGATGCAACGGCAACGGATAGTGGCGCTTTCCTGATCGAGAATGTCGGCAAGATGGTCGTCGACGGCGCCAACGCCGTCGGCATGGCGCTCAGAAATGCGACCGGCGGCGCGCTTGGGTTTTCCGCCGCTTCCGGCCAATCGGAATGTGGCGGCTCCGCAAAAGGCGCCGGCCTTGTCAATTGCGGCGATCTGACGGTGCGCGGCGATAACGCTGTCGGCCTGTTGGCGGAGGGGCTGAATGATTCGACGATTGACAATATCGGCAAGATCGACGTCGGCAAAACCGACCTTACAGGCGTTGGTGCGACGGCGATCAACCTTGACAATGGCGCCAACGGCGCCGGTGCAAACAATAATTTCATCCTTAATGTCGGCGAGGCGCGCGCACGCGGCGCCAACGCCACCGGTGTCTTGATCAAAGGCGACAACAATATTCTCGTTCAGGGAAATGACGCCGTCGTCATCCCCATCAACGTTAATACGTTCACGGTAATTTCGAATTTTGTAGAAAGAGCCGTCGATGATGTTCTTGAACCGGATATACCGCTTGGCGTCATTAACGCCATCGGCGAAAATGCCGTCGGCGTGAATGTGGCCGGCGCTAATAACTTCGTCGGGATCTCGCTTGGCTTATCCGACGTCGATCCACCACAGGTCGGCTCAATCATTGCAACCGGCGCCGGATCGGTGGGCGTCCAGCTTTCAGGCGAGAAAAACACACTCAGTAATTTTGGCCTTGTCTCCGGGGAGAGGTTTTCAGTTCTGGGCGGCGCAGGAAAAGACATCATCATTGCGGCCGGCGCGTTTGACGGCGCTATCGATCTTGGCGAAGGCGAAGACGAGTTTAACCTCCTCGGGGGGACGCAAGGCGAACCCTTCGCTGGCAGTAGCCTCGATAAATTTAACGGGATCATCGACGGCGGCGATGGCGCGGACGTTTTTCGAGTTGTCGATGGTGGTTTTTTCGGTGCGACAAGTGACAGCGGCGTGCCCGCCGATGTTCTCGGTTTTGGAGAGGGCGTTGTAGATAGTGATAAAATCGTCAACTTCGAATTCTTTGACGTTGAAATCGAGAACAGTGTTCAACTCATCAATACGCTTGACGTTTTCCAAACGACCATATTCGCAGGCGAACTCAACCTCGACGATGCAACAATCAATGCGCAGGAAATTCTTATTTCCACGTTTGGTGTTCTTTCCGGCAACGGCCGTGTGTCGGTGGTTCCTGATGTTGATAATCCGGATGGTCTGGTTGGCGATATTCGCCTGCTGGATGGCGGCAAAATCACGCCCGGCAACTCTCCGGGCTTGTTAACGCTGGAAGGCGACTTTACTTTTGGCGGCATATTGGAAATCGAAATCGCCGGGCTTGAGGAGGGTTTGTTTGACCGCCTGATTGTCGATGGCGACATGTTTGTTGCTGGCGGCCTGATTGAGTTTGTGTTCCTTGACAATTTTCTGCCAGAAGCTGGCGACTCGTTTGAGTTTCTGACCGTCACAGGCGAGATAAGCGGTCTTGAAACGCTGGAATTCGCGTTTGTGAATGTGCTGAGCGGCTTTGAGTTCGATCTAATGTTTTCTGAGTTAGCAAATGGCGGGATCCGGTTTGACCTAATGACGATAATGGCGGGCGGCGTGCCAGACAGCGAAATTCCGATACCTGCGACGTGGCTGTTATTTGCATCCGGATTGGGCTTTTTTAGTTTTGCCCGAGGACGAAAGAAACAGCGCTAGACCGGAACAATTTTTCACAGTCATTGACATGTGCCGCATTTCGCATCTGACTTGCCGATGCAAGAGAAAAACATGAGCATCGGCGCAGAGACTATTACGAGGTAAGACCGCATAGCGTTATCGGCAACATGCCGCCGATAACGCTCACCAATCACGTTGACGCAACCAGCCCGCCAACGTGACGAAGCCGGAAAAATCTAATCTCCGGTGAGGAAACTCTGGGAAGCAGCTCAGCGGCGAGACAAACCCCTCAATCTGTTCCATGAGTGGCTACGCCGGACACTCCCTATTCAAATGATGGACCAACTGTAGACTCATGCCATGTGGTATAAAATGTGAGGTGTGAATATCACTGTTCGTAAAAATCTATAACTATCAATTTCTTATGAGTTTCATGGCGGTGGATGCGACCGAGTTCGAACCGGTCTCCGGCCATATTCCCTGATAAATGGGAATCTACAGGGAAAATTTGCATTTTTAGGCCAATTTTGAAATTTTCACGCCGAAGACATCCGTGAATTCAGCATCTTAAACACAGCTTCCCTACACAAATTATCAGGGAATATTTTCGACGGATCAGGGAATCAAGATTCGGTATCAGCGAAACGAGATCGATCACTCCACACCAAAGAATTCACTAGAATCTAGTTTTTGGTAGGGACAACACGCGCCATTATTTCAATGACTTACTAGCCTCTGATTTTCAGATTTGGGCTTGTTCGGATTGTCTTGGTCGGGGATTTTAGCCGTCATTCTTTGCCAACCCAATGGGTAAAGTTTTTTGGTTGGCGCAGTCTAAACGTCCAATACTTCCATATAAACGACGCGGCTTCCCTTCGGCAGGGTCTGTGATGAGATAGCGGCGCCGGGTTGCGTCCAAAGGTCGTCAGGTTCTATCCGGTAATACTCTTTTTCGGTAACGAGAATGCGCCGCTTTCCACCTGCCGTC
Organism: Hyphococcus sp.; assembly: GCA_021776415.1. Taxonomy (GTDB): domain Bacteria; phylum Pseudomonadota; class Alphaproteobacteria; order Caulobacterales; family Parvularculaceae; genus Hyphococcus. Next base: position 17,144 of record JAJFFY010000056.1, on the reverse strand, counting down.
GCGTCTGGAAGCCATATATCCGTTTCCCAAAGCAAGGGCGGCCGCAAGGCCAGAATCAATTCCGGTTTTGCAATAAGGGCGTTCAGATTTTCCGCCTGAAGCGCTTGCTCGGCCTGCCGCTTCAGTTGTGTAGATTGCGGCGCCGCTCTTACCATACCTCTTCGCGCCTGCCGCGCTGACAGTTGCGGGCTAGCTGGCGCAGTGGCCTCAACCGTTCGCCAGCCAAGTTCCGGGTCTGCGCCCGCGGAGAGCACTTGGGTGACCGCCTCGTAACGGCCAGCGTCAAGTTGCGAGAGCGACGGCTTTCCAGCCACGCCGTAAACGGCCACATGGATTTTGCGCGCGGCGCCATCCTTGGCGGCGATCACAAGGCGGTCCGGCGTCAATTGTTGAAACTCAGTCATCACCATCGCAGACAGATGCGCGCGCCAGATTGAGATCGGATTGTAGCGCGCCAAAGCAAGCCGCACGAAGGGGTAGTATGTCCCTGTCGGCGGCCGGATGACGATATCGCAGTACCACAGCTTACGCTCTGGGTCGTAACCGGTGACATGCGGCGCCACATCGAGACGGATCTGATCGGCAGTCGGCGCAGTATCGTCCATGATTTCTGGATGCGGCAACCGCGTATGGAAAAATCCGCCCGGCGGTAAATCCGTTCCCTCTTCCTCTGGCAGGCCGGAACCTTCAAAAGTGATCGGGCCTTGCAGTCTCGCCAGCGGAAAAGCGGATAGTGGCGGCGAAGCGTCTGCGATCTTAGCCGGATTGGTCCAGATCGGGTCGGCGCCCCACATGGTCACCGAACCAGTATAGTCTGCATCGATTTTTGCATTGCTGACAGGTTTGGTGTTCGACTTGTGGGCCAGAACGACGCCGAGCATTTCAGTAAAGCCGGTGGTCATCCATGGGCGGTCAAGATAAACGCGCAAACCGCCGCCGGCCCGCAAGGATGATGTGCGTCCGCCTTTATTAGTCCGTACCCACCCGAATGTAGGCACGACATAAAGAACGCTTGGCGGCGGCGGCGGCGCCGAATTTGGCGTCCAGCCCGTCCGCACTGGCGAGGTTACTTTTTGCTTTTGTTCGTCAGTGCGGATTGGTTCTTCGAAAAATTCCTTATACCGCGTCACGGCATCCAGTTTGTACTGGACGCGCCGGTAATGTGTGTTCGCAAAGTTGTGTTTTCCAGTAAAGTAATTGTAGACACCGTTTGGAGCGTCATTGCGGGCGATTTTTTTTGAAAAGGCGTGCGCTTTTAACGCCACAGTGTACGGGCCTTCAGCGGCTTGCAGATCGGCGGGATCGTCCACCGGTTCGCGCCATTCGCCCTCCATATCAACGCGCGCTGTGCTCTTTGAGTGAAGCGGCAGGGATTCGATGCCCGGCGTAGCGGCCGTATCTCCCAGCTTGCGGCTGATATTCAAATTGGTGATGACGGGCGTGATCAACGGCTTTTGCACGGCGTGAACAATTTCAACTATCCGCCACGGCGTAAACATCCAGTGCTGCCCGTTGGCAATTCGCTTTTCGATTTCCTGACGGGTTGTTGCATCAGGGTTGCGCTTCAGGATCATTTGTCGGACCGCCATCATCGCCATGGCGTCTTTTGGCATCAGGCAACTGAGATAAATGCGCGCGCGCTCCGCCTTGCGCATCGGAATATAAAATTCGCGGGTTGCAGCGTTGAATGTTGCATCCGCAATTCCGGTCTCTGCGACGATGATTTTGAATGGAAGCGCGTTTGGCCAGTTGCACTCCGGCGAGGCGCCGCTGCAATAAAGCGGTACTTTGTGAATAATATCGGGATTGACGCCGTCGGCGCCGATAACCCGGATGGCAACGCTGATCGCCAGGGGATCAGGTAGATAGGGGAGTTTGAATTGTTCGTCGGCGAATGTGTAACGCTCGGGTGTGAGTGTGGCTGCATTCTTTCCTCGGTCAATCGAAATCTCCGGTAGCGATTTGTCCTGGGCGACGAGCATCATATAAATGGATTTATCGATTGCGTTGCCGGGGCCGGTGTCCATCGCCCCATGTAGCTCCGCGAAACGATGACCGACGCGCGTAGGCGTTACATGCCGGCGCGAAATTTGGGTCGCTGCGATGACGTTCTTGTCCGGCGTATCATTCCAGGTGCGGATCGCGATGTGTTGCATCGATTCTCCGTCCCCCAACGGATCGATTGTCCCGCCAGCGCTTACCAGCGCCAGAGCCGGCGGCTCTATCGGTTCATGACGCCGGAGCATCATCGGCATGCTTGCTGCGCCTTTGGGGTGAACATTCGCTTCTGAATGGTCTTCCGACGCGCCGGCAAGGTCGACGAGGCGCACGCGCATGCGATAAGTATTACCGAAACGCAATCGCGGTAGTGTGTCCGGCACAACAGAATATTTGGTTTCCAGGGGCAGGCCAGGCGGCGTCTGTTCTCTGTCTTCTCCAACGGAATCATCTTTCTTGACAAGCCGTCCAGGCTCCGGCGCTGCGAGGCTCCATCCCGTCCAGCTGACAAGTGCTTCGTGAATTTTAACAATATCGGTGTTGGTGTTATCGGTTGACCCGCCGGCGGCGATCCGCGCCATGCCCTCTTCTTTCGGTGTTGTGTGACTGCCGCCGGTATTGGTGAATTTAAAATTCGTCTGGCGGTAAAATATCGAGCGCCATTTGTTGGACTTATCGTCTTGAACATCGACGCGGAAGCCCCGGATGATATCTTCCGCATAGAGCGTCGGCGCCTGATTGGAGCCGGCGAGGGCCGATTGCATGGCTCCGGCGCGCTGCAGGAGCGCTGTTACGGACAAATCCCGGCGTTTTTCCGCAAGCATAACGCCGCTTGTGCGAAGCGACGGCAAGCCTGCTTCCGGTTTTGTCTCCTCTTCGAAAGTGTCGTCATCATACACAATCGGAACATCGCGTTTAAGGCTTTCGCGCAAGTTCTTAAGCTTCATTCCCGCGCCATCGACATCCATTTGTACGAGTGAGAAGTCCTCATTGGCGAGGCTCAAATAGCGCTCGACAATTGGACTGATAGTGTTCTTTTTGGCGGCATAAAAAACCGACTTGGAGCTATTAACGACGATTATCGGATTGATATCCGGCTCGGTTACAGCGGCGCCCGGTTGCGCCAGCGTCTGCCAATCCACTTTTAGCTCCAGCGTAGCTGTCGCGCCCATAGTATTGGGGAGATCAAATTCGAGATCAAGCACCAGGCCGCATAGGCGGTTAATTTCTGGGTACTGACAAAGTGACGCCGAAATCTGATGAAAATCGATAAGGTCTTTATAATCCTGCGCAGCCGGCAGCGGTGATTTGTCCCGTGTTTTCCATTTTGCATGGCGGAATGGGTTGGGTTTGGTCGGAAATTTCGCGCCATAATTATCCGGCATCTGATTGGCGGCATATTGGCCGGTTTTCACAGCCTCAAGCGGCGTGTGATAGGCTTGCAGAAGGTCAAGCGCCTGCGCCGGGTCGCCCATCAATCCCTGATTGGCGCCAGCTTTTGGATTGTTGATCGCAGGCCTGCTAAAGTCCTGCCGCTTGCTCTCGCGCCGCAACCGGTCAAGGACTTCTTCCGGCGCAAGGGGTTTCGGTCTGACCCCGCCGCTACCGGCGCCGCCAACAAAACTATTGTCCGTTTGAAGTCCGGCGATAACAGCGGTTAGATTGCGCCGATCCGGCAACCCCGCTTGCGCGGCAATACCGATTTGTCCGTATAGGTCTTCTATGAGGTTAGAAACCGCTGCGACCGGATAGCTCAATATGACTTTGTTGCGAAGTCCTGCCTTATCGAATTGCCATGGTTTGACGAAAGTCGTAACTGGAAAAATTGCTTTCCAGGTTGCGCTGTCTGACTTCGAGGTCAATTCTGCATCAACAACTTGCGCGCCGCTATTGATGCTAATTTTGAACGAAGCCGCTTGAATAATCGCCGGCCAGTCCTGCCAGTAGTCAAAGTGACTAAGTTCGGCGGGCTGTGTTGTGTTTGGCAACATCAAGCGCGGCGACACCAATACGGATGCTCTGGCGCGCTTTGACTTTTTGTTGATGCCGTTTGGAAGAAGCGTCCAGACGACGCGTTGTGTAATCATCGTCCAAGCTCCTAGGCAAACGCCTCACAATATTCGTCCCAGACATTTTTTGTCGGGACAAAATCGACAAACAACGGATCAGCTTCAGAACCAGCGAACTGCCGCTGAACTTTGACTTCCACGGAGGTGCTAAAAAATAGAATTTCGACTTCGACCGTCAGCGACGCCTGCCCGAACAGGCGGGAGGTTTTTGTGGCGCCGTCTTTTTCATAAGCAAGCGCAAGGTGGAAAACGAGAGACACGGAGATCAATCCGATGATCGACAAGTGCCCGCCCATCTCGATAAAGCCTTCAAAATATATCGACTGCGCGCCAGCGTCGTCTTGCAGGTGGAAATAAAACCCGCCTTTGATGTAAACGCCGCCAGAGGCAACGCCGAGGTCGATTTCAATTTTAGCGCCGAATTCCAACGACGCTTCAATCTCGCGCATGCCGCCCGTATCAACCGTAACCGCGACAAAGCCGCCACCGCCAAACATTGAGACAGTGATATTGAACGGCGATTGGCGTTCGGCGAAATTAAACCGCGCGCTTGGCGGTCCGCCCGTGAACGGGATGCTGAACGCTGCACCGATAGAAATGTTCGATATCGAACAAATTCCCACCTGAATGGTCGGCAAGCCAAGCGTATAACCAGCAGTGATGCCTGTCGGCGTCAGTGAAATCGGCGATGGGTCGGAAAACCCGTTGGAAGGAATAATGTCTTTGAGCTCATTGATGAATTCCAGCGGCCCGCCGAACATCACACCGAGTTCAGGGTCGAGATCGACATCCACTTTCGGTTTTTGGCCCGGGACTGTAACGAATGAAAGCTGGTCGAAGGTCAAGATCAGACAGCTGAACAAGTTGATCTGGAAATTTTCAACACGCCCCTCAACCGACGCCTCCGGAGGAGGTACATTGAGTTTGTCACGACGGACGACGATTTTCGTATCGATTTTCAGGCGGCTGCCCGGCATTGCTTCAAAGATTGGCGAAACGCTTCGCAACGGTGATTGCTCTAGCGAGTAGGTCGCTTCAATACGGTCAGGCAATTCAATGCTAGTAAATTTCGGCGTTTTGGCTTTTTCCGAAACAATATTGACCACCGCCTGAAGAATATCTTTTAACTCGATCGCCCCGAGCAATTTTGCATTAGGTAGAAAATCTTCCGGCTTGAAACTCCCCTGGGAAAAATTCTGGGCGTCGCTGGCGCCCGCGACAACGCCGAAATTACGCGACAATGCGCTCGGCGAAAGGTCAGGGGTAATCATGCCGCCAAATTTATCGCTTGGTTCTGAGGCGTCGACTGTAATCGCGCCAGGAAGGTTGACGTTCAGGAATAGCTGCCCCTTGGTATTGGCCCCAGAAAATCCATTGGCAAGGTACTTGTCGTTGAACGTAACGATGGGCGATTTATCGGCTCCCAAAAGGCTTTTTACGGCCGGCAGAATAACTTTCGCTTCTTCAATCGCGGGAAAATATTGTGGCGCCCCCACGCTGACACCGCCGGTTGGCGGCGCGGCTTTAAATTTGATGGATTCGGTAGGGATGTTCGTGTCGCCGTCCAAATCGCCGCCGGTTGACTGTGGCGCATACTGAACGACGGCGCCGCTCATAGGAACGACCGCCCGATTTTTCTTCGCACTGCTGCAAGATGGCTTGCTGTTCGAATAGAAACTACTTACCGCGCTGATGCCGCTCGTATTATTTTTGCTATCGAGAACTAGCACCAGGGGCGCTGAGAACGGGATGCGTCGTCCCGCGCCATCTATTCCGACCATACGGAACTGAACGTCAGCGCCATTACTGAGCAGCACAGGAACAAATCCTTCATCGGCTCCGTCCTGCGGACCTGAGAATACGCGGTCACAACTCTTGTCGCCGGGAGGTTCCAGATTCGGGGTTATTTTTGTCAGAATTTCAACCCGGCGGAACGGAAAGTCCCGTCCGGAATGGGCCTGACTGCCGCCTTTATATTTCCGCACTGGCTCGCGCACGATGATAAAGGCTTTCTGGCGAAGAGCAGCGACACGGCCGCCATCGCCGCGTGTTTCAAACTTGCGCTCCGTAATTCTAACAAGCGATGCAGCGTGACCAAACGGGAATAATCGGCCGGCCTTGACGATGCGGACAAAATAATCCCGCGCCATTGCAGATTTATGGGTCCAGCTTTCAATATTGACGACGGGCAGTCCGCTAGAACCGTCAGGTCGGATGCGCCAGTCGCCGTCCAAATCAAGCCAACCGCCAAGCGCGGTTAGCATCAGTTTTTCGGCGGTCGTCGGTTGCGGAATATATCCGCCGCCGCCAGGTTTCTTTTCATTAAATCCTGCAGTCAACCGGACAATATCTCGGCGCTCATTGCCATAAAGCGCAAAGCGCGGCACGCCGCCAATTGTGCTTTTTGAGTTTGGGTAATCTGGCGACCAGATCGCCCGCAAGGGCTCAGGCGACAAATCCGCTACGCCATCTCCTTTGCGGGTCCCCAGGCGGGTGTGCCAAAGCTCCGTGCGCTTACCATGGGTGATCGGGCCGAGGGCGTGCGACCATCCGGCGGTGGCGAGCGGGGTTTGCACCAGCCTGTAGGGTAGTTCAATCGCAGTCACCGAGTCCGCCGGTTTGCGCGGCTTTAGCTGAAGCGGCAGCTTGGTGATATTGGGTGTTTTGATAATGCGGTTGGGTTGGATGGGAGCCCTGCGTTGCAGCCGGCGCGCCGGCGCGGCTTGCGCCAGCACGGAAAGACTAGCGCTTGCCGCCGCCGCCTCAAGGGCGCGCTTGGATAAAAACGCATGTTCTAAGGTTTGCACCGCTAGCGAATTGGTAAGCCCCGCCTGCAACTCCGCGCCAACAAGAGCGTCAATATCCGTATCTGAAATCTCTTCGCCGCGTTTTGCGGCGGCGTTGATTTTGTCTGCAATCCGTTGTGAGGCGCTCGGAATAATGTCGCCGATGACCGCTCGCTGATCAGCCGGCAAGCTCGCCAGTAATATCTGCGCCGCGCTGTCTAGCCGTTGCTGGGAGAGTTGAAACACCCGCGGCGGCACAATGAACAACTCAAACGCAGGCGGAGGCGGCTTGGCGAGTGCATCTAGGCGCATCGGCCAAGTTCTGCACGCCTCCAATAATCCGTCCAGCCCCCATTGGCTCTGACTGACGCCAGTAGGCATCTGAAAGACGGTGCGGCTCTTGCCAGACAGACGCGACAATGCGGCGCCTGGAGGAACCGGTACGCCGTCAATCTTGTCCCAATAGGCCTGCTCATCGATGGATTGCGCCTGATGCTCGACAACGATCCATGCAGGCTTTTGCGTATTGATGCGCGCGATTACCTGATTGGGAACAGACCCCATCACGCGCAAATTATTCAGCCGATAGTCGAAATAGAGGAAATCGTCCGGTCGACGCACTTCGTAGGTTTGCGGTAAAACCGTCGCTTTAAGGCGGTCAGCCGCAACCGGCGCTTTTTTAGCCTTGTTAAGGGGTTGCCTGCGAATTTGCGCCGCTTGCGCCTGCGATATCAAGCCGAGCGCTGTAACAAGCATCCCTGTTACGGTGCGGCGCGTAATACGCACCTCTTCGCAAATAACAGCGAGATTCTTCTCTTCCGGCTTTTTGCCCACGTACACTCTCCCCAGTGTTACACGCGGTTGACGGATCAACGTCTTCGAACGTGACCTTAAGCAGACGCTACAAAAAAAGCTAGAGCCCTGTCCTACCGAGAACTCGATCCCGACAAAGCCTGCACTCATTCTGGACAAGATTCCGGGGAGAAGACGATGATAGACTGGGCAGATTGCACGATGAATACGCTAGAATCTAGTTTCTGGTAGGGACAGGCCCGTTAAGTCATCCGGCGGCGTTCGAGCACGACCGCACTTGGGCGGTTTGCACTATGAGCACGATAGAATCGAGTAATTGGTAGGGACAACTAAACGATCGAGCAATGCGGCTATGAATTCGCCAGATTTGAATAGACCCTAAGGATTTTCCGTTATTCAACTGTCATTCTGTAGACATGCCAGCTTGCATGACCAAGAACCGGCAGTACGACGGCAAGCCCCACCAATAATGTCAACACTCCAATTATCATTGACCCAACAATTATCGCTCCCCACAACGCAATCGCATAAGGGCTGGCGAACGAAACACGTGTTGATATTTTAATGGCGTCAAAAGCATCTACGTCGCGATCCAAGGCTAAAGGAAAGGAAACAACAAAGGTTGCCAACACAACCGATGCAAAGAAAAAGCCAACGCCGTTACCAATGATAATTAACGCCCACCCCTCCCGGGTCAGAAATATATGTTCCATAAGCTCCGCAGGTGATGCGTAACCGAAATCACCTATGAACATCTCGTAAATTGCGAGTGCAATCAGCAGCCAGCTAATAAATACAAAGAATAGAGTAAGACCAAGTATTCCGATCTTTCTCGATCGCCGCCCAGTTAATCCTGAAAAAGCTTCTCTCCATGGGAACTCGCGCCCGTGCTCTCTCCGCCGACTGACTCTATAGAGAATTACTGCCGCAAAAGGCCCCATTAGTGCGTAGCCCCCAACTAACGGTAATATTAAAGGAAGCATATCATTTCCGAAAGCTGCAGTAGCCCCAAGAAAACCGGCAATTGGGTATATTAGCCCAAGCAAAAATAAATGACTTGGCTTTGCGTTGAAGTCTGCAATGCCAAGTTTGATAGCTTCAAATATGTCCGATGCGTCTATCGTTCGCACACTGATATTTAGAACTGTGTCCGAGTGATGGACGCCAACTTGTGGATTAACCACGGCCCATTTCTCGCTGATTTACAACGGTACTCGAATTTACCCTAACAAGTCGGAGATGTCTATCTTTAGCACATCACAGTAGCAATACTTTATGCGACCACATAAAGTGTCCGCATTCAGAGCGATTGCAGAATTAGCACAACCCAGCTGCCGGTCGACAAAGCAGAAATACTAAATGCAGTGACAAATCCAAGCCAGGTTAAGTTAAACGGCGCATGCCCAAGCCAATGGGGCGCTGCTTTAGCGACTTTCGAGAACCAGCTCATCATGCACACCGCTCAACAAGTAATAGAGATACACAAATTCTTCCCGCAGACATTCACCTCGATTTTTCATTCATAAGTCAGCATATATCTGCTTCACAGCACACTAAACCCAACGAATGTATGCATACCGTACAAGGATAAAGCCGCTGATTCGACGGAAGTATACGTCGCAGCATCACTTTGTTACGCACGTATAAATTTAATAATGACAATACAACAACGCAGTTTATGCCGATGCAATATGGCCATTAAAACATAACGGCCATTAAACCATAACGCGCACTAAAAGCTTATGCCTAGTGCGACGATTTGGCAACCCTGACTCGCAAAAACAACCAATCTACTACGATTATACCGCCGGGTTAGTTCGTATGGGGTTTCTCTTTAATTTGAAATCGCTTAACCTAACACCGTTCAATGTTTTTCTAGGCATAAATACAAATAGTCATGTGCCTAGGTGTGGGTCGGTAAACTCTTTAGTTGCGTGCTAGATGCAGGCCTGAGAGACGACAATGAAAAGACAGGAATATTATACGCCGTCGTTCATTCAACCGTTCAATAAGGACGGTAGTATGAGCAATTCTTCGCTTGTGAAAATCATGTTGTGGCAGCGCTTCACCATCCGAGGGCGCCTATGAGATTTGCCATCGTGATCGTGCTGCTCGTCATTGGGTCTCTAATTTTTCACTTTGTTAGCCCCTGGCGACAAACGCCAATCGCTTCAAATTGGGGCGAAATAGACAATGCTCTAACAATCACTTTTTGGGTTTGTGGCATTGTGTTCGTCGCGCTAAACCTATTTCTTGCCTATTGCGTGTACAAATTTCGCCATCGCAAAGGTCTCAAGGCGACATACGAGCCTGAAAATATGGCGTTGGAAAAACAGCTAACCGTTTGGACTGCTGTTGGTATCGTCGTGATGTTAGCGCCCGGATTATTAGCCTGGAATAAGTATATTACAGTCCCTGATGATGCATCGATTGTTGAGGCGGTGGGTCAACAATGGCAATGGAGTTTTCGTTTTCCTGGGGATGATGGTGTGTTGGGGGCAGTAGCCACCGAGAATATTAGTGCAGACAATCCCTTTGGCATAAACCCAGATGACCCTTGGGGTATTGACGATATTCTTGTTGATGGCGGTGAACTTCACCTTCCAATCGATCAACCGGTCAAAATTGTTCTGCGCTCAAATGATGTATTGCACAATTTTTATGTGCCGCAATTTCGAGCTAAGATGGACCTTGTTCCCGGCACCATCACATACATTTGGCTGATACCTACGCGAACCGGAACCTTTGAAATATTATGTGCGGAGTATTGCGGTGTTGGACACTATGTAATGCGTGGCTACGTAGTTGTTGATGAAGTTGACGAGTATGAATCCTGGTTGAGCGATTACCCGACTTACGGCCAGACGATAGCGGACGCAGCAATTGAAATCGGCGCGCCTTGAAATTATTTGTTCAGGGAGCGCGTAATTTAGACTGAGGACAAATGCAAAGGCGAGTGCGATATGAGTTACTCTACTATTGCTGAAGACACTAGGCCTCTTCACCACCCTAAAACTTGGGTGGGCAAATATGTCTGGAGTCAAGACCACAAAGTCATTGCGCTCCAATATACCATTACTGCCGTGTCAGTCGGTCTGGTTGCGCTAGTGTTATCGGGATTGATGCGCCTACAGCTTGGCTTCCCTGGTATGATCCAATTCATAACACCCGAGGCGTATTATCAATTTGTCACCATGCACGGTATGATTATGGTGATTTATCTGCTTACGGCGCTTCTTCTTGGTGGATTTGGAAACTACATGATTCCATTGATGATCGGTGCGCGCGACATGGTGTTTCCCTATGTCAATATGCTTAGTTTTTGGGTGTATTTACTTTCCGTCATCGTGTTAATGGCGAGCTTTTTTGTTCCAGGAGGACCGACAGGCGCCGGTTGGACGCTTTATCCGCCGCAAGCAATTACCGCAGGCACACCAGGCGCCACCTGGGGTATCATTCTGATGCTTGCCTCTTTGGCGATATTTATTGTTGCATTCACGATGGGCGGATTAAATTATGTGACAACCGTGCTTCAGGCGCGCACACGTGGCATGACTCTCATGCGCATGCCCTGCACGGTTTGGGGTATATTCGTCGCCACCATTCTTGGCCTCTTAGCTTTTCCCGCGTTATTAGTTGCCGCCGTCATGATGATGTTGGACCGGCTAATCGGCACAAGCTTTTTTATGCCGTCTATCATCTCCATGGGAGAGCCGCTGGCCCATTCGGGCGGCAGCCCAATCCTGTTTCAGCATCTTTTCTGGTTTTTTGGCCACCCTGAAGTCTATATCGTTGCGCTGCCCGCCTTCGGCATCGTTTCCGATCTTATCAGTACACATGCCCGTAAAAATATATTCGGATATCGTATGATGGTTTGGGCGATCATCATCATCGGAGGCTTGAGCTTCGTTGTTTGGGCGCACCATATGTATGTGAGCGGAATGAATCCCTATTTCGGGTTCTTCTTCGCAACGTCCACACTAATAATTGCGGTTCCAACAGCCATCAAAGTGTATAACTGGATACTGACATTGTGGCGGGGCGACATCCACTTGCGTGTGCCGATGTTATTCGCGATTGGGTTCATCTTTACATTCATCCACGGCGGACTTACGGGATTGTTTCTCGGCAATGTCAGCGTCGATGTGCCGTTATCCGATACTTATTTCGTTGTTGGACATTTTCATATGGTGATGGGCGTTTCACCGATCCTGGTTGTCTTCGGCGCAATTTATCACTGGTACCCGAAAATTACGGGTCGTATGTGGAACAAGATGCTTGGCCAGTTGCATTTTTGGATAACGTTCATTGGCGTCTACTTAATTTATCTGCCGATGCATTATCTTGGCTTATTAGGTGTGCCACGCCGATATTACGAGATGGGCGATACAGACTTCGTACCGGCTTCAGCGCAATGGGCCAATGAAGCCATTACGGTGGCGGCGCTTACCGTGGGCGTCGCACAGCTCATTTTCTTCTACAATTTGATCCATAGCTATTTTAAAGGTCCAAAAGCCGACCCAAACCCTTGGGGCGCAACATCGCTGGAATGGCAAACACCTCAAACCCCGCCTGTGCACGGCAATTGGGGTCCTACGCTCCCGACCGTTTACCGATGGGCTTATGACTACAGTGTGCCGGGCGCGGCGCAGGACTTTATTCCTCAAAACGTACCGCCGGAAGACATGGCTCAAGACCATGAAACACGAGGTCCGGCGGTTGTGGAGGAGTAATGTGAAATTCCTACGTGAACTGGCAAAAAAACCATGGCTGACACGCGGTCTCGCCGTCGGTACAGATCTGGGTGGCGTCGCGCATCACAGACCAAGTATCGCAGCCACCGGCCTGTGGTTTTATATCGGTGTCGCCACGGTCATGTTTTCCCTTATCGTGGCGGCTTATGTGTTGCGGTTGGGCAATTATGGGGCTGACCCGGCGAGTGTTGCGGCTGCCACATCGTCGCGGCCATGGTGGACACTGGCGGCGCTTTGCGGAATTCCGCCGGCCGACGATTGGCAGCCCATGGCCGAACCGGCGCTGTTATGGATGAACACAGGCATTTTGATTGTCAGCAGCATTGCGTGGCAAATGGCGCGAAGTGATGTGCGTCACGGACGCATGGACAAATTACCCTTCACACTGATCGCTGGTGGTGTCCTCGCTTTTCTATTTCTTGCTGGGCAGTTGATGGTATGGCGCCAACTGGTCGACGGCGGACAATTTGCTGCTGCGAGCCCGGCTTACGCGTTCTTTTATCTCATCACAGCGATGCATGGCTTGCATTTGCTCGGCGGACTGATTTTTTGGGGGCTGACAACCACCAAAGTGATGCAAGGCGCCAAAGCTGGCGATGTCAAAACGGACGTCAATTTGTGTGCGATCTACTGGCATTATTTGCTAATAATTTGGATCGTGATGTTTGTTTTGCTGCTCATCACATGACCATTCTTACCACTCCTTTTCCAAAACCGTTCGTTAGGCAATCGACATGTCGCAAACAACTCTGACACAGCAAGATCACCTAGTCACAGCTCCCAATAGCCTGGAGGGGCTGGTTTCCGATTGGTCAACGGATCAAGAGGTCTTCAAGAAGGTCCAATGGGGCAAGGCCATGATGTGGATTTTCTTGCTCAGCGACACATTCATCTTTTCATGCTTCTTGACGTCGTATATGACCGTTCGTGCGTCTACAACCGTGCCATGGCCCAATCCAAGCGAAGTTTTCGCACTTACGCTGTTCGGCCAGAATGTTCCGCTCATATTGATAGCGATTATGACGTTCGTGCTGATTAGCTCGAGCGGGACAATGGCCATGGCGGTGAACTTTGGCTATCGCCGCAACAGAAAAATGACGGCGGCATTAATGTACGCGACGGCGTTGCTCGGCCTAATGTTCGTCAGTATGCAGGCTTTTGAGTGGACAAAGCTTATTTCTGAAGGCGCCAGGCCGTGGGCAAACCCTTGGGGGGCGCCGCAGTTTGGCGCTACATTCTTTATGATAACGGGATTCCATGGCCTTCACGTCACGATTGGCGTTATTTATCTTACGATCATCGCGACGCGCGTGTTGAATGGCGTCTATGATCGAAATGGAAAATATGAAGTTGTGGAGATCGCAGGTCTCTATTGGCACTTTGTTGACCTCGTATGGGTGTTTATCTTCGCTTTCTTTTATCTTTGGTGAGGACTGTCATGGATCACGCGACTAACATTAGCCAAGCTCCGGCGCCGCAAGCTGCAAATGCCCGCGACGATGCAGGACAGCAACACCCTCTCGGCATCTACTTCAAAATTTGGGGGCTTCTATTTTTCCTTAGCCTAATGTCCTATCTCGTCGATTATTTGGGGTTTCAGGGTCTGCTTAGGTGGTCTTTAATCCTCACTTTTATGTTTATGAAGGCGGGTTTGATTGTTTCTGTCTTCATGCACATGATGTGGGAACGCTTGGCGCTAATGTATGCGATCTTACTTCCACCGCTCTGTTTGATTGTGCTTGTGGGGCTTATGTCTCTTGAATCTGATTACACGCACTGGACGCGAGTTATTTTCTTCGAGGCCGCTACAGAAGTGCAACCAGTAGAGCATTGACGGTGCGGTTTTCAATATGTGCTGGATGAGAGACTGGACTTAGATACAAAGGGCGGTGCTTATGATGAAAATCTGCTTGGCGCTTATCGCCGCTTTGACACTGATGTTTGCCGTAAGCATGGTGTCGAATTACATTTTTCGAGATGAATATCCAGATAAGCTCGCCATTGACGTTCCGGGTTTTGACGGGCCGCTGGTCAATCGGGCTACAGTCCAACGTAGCTGGCCAAACGGCCTAGACGATCTTAGCGCGCGCGCACAGTTGCGCACCCATATGGGCGATATCGAAAACTTGGAAGTCGCAAAACCTCTAACAAGCGTGACGACCAGAGCGTCGGAGCCGGTTCCAGATCTAGCGACGCTCCTCGCGAGTGCTGACGCTACAAACGGAGAGCGACGTGCGCGTATTTGTGCGGCGTGCCACACGTTCAATGATGGTGGGAGAAACGGTGTGGGGCCGAATCTCTGGGACGTATTAGGGCGCGAAATTGCAACGACTGACTCCTATAATTATTCCAATGCGCTCTCCATTGAACTCGGAAGCTGGACGCTTGAAAAAATTGACGCCTATTTGCTCAATCCTAACAATGAAATTCCCGGCAACAAAATGGCATTTTCAGGATTGAGGCGTGCAAGAGACCGGGCTGATGTCATCGCTTATCTGCGGATGCAAAGTGCTGCTCCAATCCCGCTACCCGAACCTGTGCCGGTCGATCAACAACCGTAATACTCACATTAATTCTTAAACTATACCGCAGACTTTCGATTTCAATAAGACACTCGATCTGTTCTTCACGCAATTGCGCTGCCATTCACTCAAAAAACCCCGATGACACGCCTAATTTCACACTTGTCTTGCCCGCTTATAACCGTGCCACATAAATCGTATTTCTCTACGAGAATGGTGAGGTATTTGGATGGCAAGGAAACGTTTCAGCGACGAAGGCATATTGAATTTGTTGCGGCAAATAGAACTAAGTTTGGCATCAGGCAGTGACGTAGCATCAGCGTGTCGATCCGCAGGTTTGAGCGATGCGTGTCCCTACCGTAAACCCCATTCGAGAGAGATTCGCTAAGGATTGCGACTCATGATCGCCTGTCCAAGTGCTAAACATTTTCAAACTAGGCTTACTATTCTTCCGCGATCTGTTTCGAAGTTGAGTTGGCTCGAAGCTGAAGTCACGCTTTTGCGGCATCAGTTGACGACGATACGCGGAGGATCATCTGCTCGGATCCGACTAACTCATATTGATCGCATCGCTCTCACCTTTCTTTATCGCATTTTTCCTGAGTTGCTGGGCGCAATTCATATCGTCGAGCCTGAAACCGTCGTCCGCTGGCATCGAATGGGCTTTAGGGCTTTGTGGCGCTGGAAGTCTCGGTCGCGTTGCGGCAGGCCGAAAGTCTCAAAGGAAATCCGTGACCTCATTCGTGAAATGAGCCTCGCCAATCCATTGTGGGGCGCGCCGCGCATCTATGGCGAACTCAAAATGCTGGGGATCGATATTGCCCAGTCATCGGTCGCCAAATATATGGACGCGCGTCGCGGCCCGCCTTCACAAGGATGGAATACTTTCCTGCGCAATCACGCGGATGGAATTGCCTCTTGCGACTTTCTCATTATTCCAACGATTGGCTTTAAGCTGCTTTATGCGTTTGTCATCCTTGGCCATGGCCGGCGCAAGTTGCTTCATATCGGAATAACCGCGAATCCCACAGCGGAATCGGCTGCGCGGCAAATAACGGAAACTTTTCCTTGGGATAGCGCGCCTAAAGCTCTCATCCGTGACAATGACTCTATTTACGGGGCTGCATTTAAGAAGCAGCTTGTAGCCTTGACTATTCGTGATGGCCCAACTGCACTCAGGAGTCCCTGGCAAAATGGCTTTGTGGAACGCATGATCGGTTCAATAAAACGCGAGTGTCTTGATCACATGATCATTCGCAACGAAGCTCACTTGCGCCGCGTTCTGAAAGCTTATGCTCGATATTACAATTGCACGCGCACGCATATCGGATTGAATAAATACACCCCGTTTTCCAGATCAATTCAGGCTTGCGGACGTATCAAAGCGATTTCGCATCTTGGCGGACTGCATCATGAATACGTGAGAATCTAGTTTTCGGTAGGGACAACCCAAATGCTGCCAGAGACTTCGGGTCATTTAACCCGAATGCTGGCCGACCGCAGCCGTCTCTCATTCGCGAAATTGCCAACAGATCACGCGCAAGTCATTGACCTTCCCCGACTATTTGAAATCGGAAAACTGACCAGTGAGTTCGATGGAATTTACTGGCGGTGGATGCGACTATGGTCGAACTGGTCTCTGCGCTATTTCCCTGATAAATGGGAATCTACAGGGAAAAAATACGTTTCTGGACAAAATTCTGAATTTTTAGGCCGAAGGCATCCGCAAATTCAGTGCCTTAGACACGATTTCCCTAAGCAAATTATCAGGGAATAGTTTCGGCGGATCAGGGAACCCAAATTCGGTATCAGCGAACCGGGATCAGATACTGAAACTAAAGAATTCACGAAAATCTAGTTTTTGGTAGAGGCAGATTATAATTGGAAAATTCCAGCTTTATATGGTTCAAGATTTGGGTAGCACGTCATCGCCAATCTTTGCCGTTCGTGGCCTTAACCCAAATGTCGGTTTCTGGGGTAGTTCGGACCAAACGCGCCACGAACACAATCTCAGAAAACACTAGGAAGAGGCATTGATATATGAGCGCAACTGGCTAAACAGCGCGGCGAATTGTGTATTCAGAAAAAATGTCTCGCAAGTTCTCTTGCATTGGCAAATCTTCAAATATCTTTCCTCCTTTGGGCATATTTGTTTGAGGGTCACGCGCCTCTTGAAGGGCAAAGTTTTGAAAACCCAACGCC